>CAZEBA010000028.1:26394-45747 GCA_964510615.1 uncultured Gemmatimonadota bacterium | reverse complement strand
GCCGGCTTCGGGACGGCCGAAGAGACCAACGCGCGCTTCCGCTATCTGCTGGAATCGGGCCAGACGGGGCTCTCGGTCGCCTTCGACCTGCCGACACAGATGGGCTACGACTCCGACGACCCGATGGCGGAGGGTGAAGTGGGCCGGGTCGGCGTGGCCATCGACACGCTCGACGACATGCGGCGGCTGCTGGACGGGATTCCGCTCGACCGCGTCTCGACGTCGATGACCATCAACGCCACCGCGCCGATCCTCCTCTCCCTCTACGTCGCCCTCGCGGACGAGCGCGGGACGCCCAGGGGCGCGCTACGGGGGACCGTCCAGAACGACATCCTCAAGGAGTTCGTCGCCCGCGGCACGTACATCTATCCGGTCGATGCCAGCCTGCGGCTGGTGACGGACCTGTTCTCGTTCTGTGCCGACCAGACGCCGAAGTGGAATCCGATCTCGATCAGCGGCTACCACATGCGGGAGGCCGGGGCGACGGCGGCCCAGGAGATCGCGTTCACGCTGGCGAACGGGATCGAGTACGTGCGACGCGCGACCTCGGCCGGCCTGGCGCTCGACGACTTCGCTCCCCGGCTCAGCTTCTTCTTCGCGGCGCACAACCACTTTCTGGAGGAGATCGCCAAGTTTCGCGCCGCCCGGCGGCTGTGGGCTCGGATCGTGGAGGAGATGGGGGGCTCCGAATCGAGTCGACGGCTGCGGTTCCACACCCAGACCGGGGGATCGACCCTGACGGCGCAGCAGCCGTACAACAACATTGTTCGCGTGACGGTACAGGCGCTGGCGGCGGTGCTGGGCGGCACCCAGTCGCTGCATACGAACAGCTACGATGAGGCGCTGGCACTTCCGTCCCGGGAGGCGGCCCGCCTCGCACTTCGCACCCAGCAGATCCTCGCATCCGAGAGCGGAGCCGCCGACACCGTGGACCCGCTCGGCGGCTCGTACGCGATCGAGGCGCTGACCGACGCCCTCGAGTCCCTGGCCGAGGAGTACCTGCAACGGATCGACGAGCTCGGCGGCGCCAGCCGGTCGATCGGCTTCATGGAGGAGGAGATCCATCGCTCCGCCTATGCACACCAGCAAGCGCTCGAGGCGGGGGAGGTCGAGGTGGTCGGAGTCAACGTGCTGCACGACGAGGAACCCCCGCTTCGGCTCGATGCGCCGGACTACGCGGCCCTGGCCGAGCGGCAGCGGGCCCGGCTGAGGGACTGGAAGGAGCGCCGCGACCACGAGGGCGTTGGTGCTGCGCTCGCGGACGTGCGGGCGGCCGCCGAGTCGGAGGCGAACCTGATGCCGAAACTGATCGCGGCGGTCCGTGCCGGCGTCACGCTCGGGGAGGTCTCGGCCGAGCTGCGCGAGGTCTGGGGCAGCTACGCCCAGGGGTGAAGCTCCGAAAGGACGAAGGTCGATGCCAACCTACGAGTACCGGTGCCGGAGCTGCGGGCACGAGTTCGAGCGATTTCAGAAGATGACCGATGATCCGCTTCGCGATTGCCCGAATTGCGGTCGTCCCGATGCGCGACGACGGATCTCGGCCGGCGGGGGCGTGCTCTTCAGGGGGCCCGGATTCTACGCCACCGACTACCGGAAGCCGTCACCCGGCGAGAAGGGCGAGAAGAAGGAGGCGAAGTCGGAGGCCAAGCCGGGGTCCGGCGGCGGCTCCGGCGCGAAGAAGTCGAGCGGCTCGGATGAGTGATGCCGCCCCGCGCGGGCGCGGTGGAGGCTCGGGGCGTGTTGCCTGAGCCGGCGGCGGCGCTGACCGCCGAGTTGACGCGTGCCACACGCGAGGCCGGGGCTCCGGACGACTTCGAGCCCGAGCTCGAGCGGCCCAGGGAGGCCCGCCACGGGGACTACGCGACCAACGCGGCGCTCGTGCTGGCTGGGCAGCTGGGGGAACCTCCCCGGAAGCTGGCCGAGCGGATAGCCGCTGCCATCGACCGGGAGGCGGCCGGGATCTCCGAGCTGAGCATAGCCGGCCCGGGCTTCATCAACTTCCGCCTCGGCGACACCGCCTTCTGGCGAGGGCTGCGCCGGATCCTCGCGGCGGACCGTTCCTACGGACGGCAGGGTGTGGCCGAGCCGCGCCGCATCAACGTCGAGTTCGTGTCCGCCAATCCCACCGGTCCCCTGCACGTTGCCCACGGCCGCGGAGCGGCGATCGGCGACGCCGTGGCCTCCCTCCTCGAATGGGCGGGCCACGCCGTAGTGCGGGAGTTCTACGTGAACGACGCGGGGCGGCAGATCGATCTGCTGGCGGCCTCGGTCGAGGCCCGCTTCCGGCAGCTCCTGGGCGAGACGGCGGAGGTGCCGGCGGACGGCTATCGGGGCGAGTACGTTCGTGAGCTGGCCGAGCGGGCCGCCTCGGAAGTGGGACGCGACCGGCTGGCCGCGATGGAGGGCGACGACCGGCTGGCCCTCCTGAGGGAGCTCTCGATCCGGTGGCTGCGGCAGGAGCAGGAGCGGGACCTGGAGGACCTCGCCGTGCACATGGATGTGTTCCGCGAGGAGAGCGGACTCACCGATCGGGGCGAGGTCGAGGGTGCGCTGGCCCGGTTGGGGAACGCGGACATGACCTACGAGGAAGAGGGCGCCGTCTGGCTGCGCTCGACCCGGTTCGGGGACGACAAGGACCGGGTGCTGGTCAAGAGCGACGGATCGCACACCTACCTGCTTCCCGACATCGCCTATCACCTCGACAAGCGATCGAGGGGATTCGATCTCGCGATCGATGTGTGGGGGGCCGATCACCACGGGCACATCGCGCGCATGAACGCCGCGCTGGCCGCCCTCGGGTTGCCCGACGGGTTTCTCGAGGTGCTGATCATCCAGCTGGTGACGGTGCTGCGTGGCGGGGAGGAGGTCCGGATGAGCAAGCGGGCCGGGCAGTTCGTCACGCTGCGCGAGCTGTTCGAGGAGACCGGCGCCGATGTGGCCCGCTACTTCTTCCTCATGCGCCGGGCCGAGGTGCCCATGAGCTTCGATCTCGACCTCGCGCTCGACACGTCCGAGGCGAACCCTGTCTACAAGGTGCAGTACGCGCACGCCCGCATGTGTAGCGTGTTCGAGAAGGCTGGGGTCCGGCCCGCGTCGATCGATGCCTCCGAGGAGGAGCTGGCCGAGCTCGGTCGGGAGAGCGAGCGCGAGCTGGCCAAGACCCTGCTTCGGTTCCCCGAGCTCGTGCTTGGCGCCGCCCAGGCGCGCGCCCCCTACCAGATCTGCTCCTACCTCGAGGAGCTGGCCGGCCAGGTGAACGCCTGGTACCACGAGGGCAACCTGGACCCGTCGCTCCGCGTGATCGCGGAAAGCCCCGCCCGGCCGGGCCGGCTCGCGCTGGCGCGCGCCGTTCAGGTGACGCTTCGCAACGGTCTCGAGATCCTAGGGGTCTCGGCTCCGCGGAAGATGGTGAGGGAGCAAAAACCGGAAAGGACGCCGGTCGGATGATCGATATCCTGGTCGTAGGCAGCGTGGCCCTCGACGACATCGACACGCCGTTCGGCCGCGCCCGCGATGCGCTCGGGGGCTCGGCAGTGTACTTCAGCGCGGCCGCCTCGGCCTTCGCCTCGGTCGGCGTCGTCGGCGTCGTCGGATCCGACTACCCGCTCGAGCGCCTCCGGGCGCTGGAGGGGCGCAACGTGAGCCTGGACGGCCTGGAGGTGCGCGACGGGAGCAGCTTCCGCTGGGCCGGGGCGTACGACTACGATCTCAACAGTCGCGAAACGCTCCGAACCGAGCTCGGAGTGTTCGCCGACTTCGAGCCGACGATCCCGGAGGCCTACCGCGGCGCACGCTGGGTATTCCTTGGCAACATAGATCCGACGCTCCAGCTCGACGTGCTGTCCCAGGTCGACGAGCCGACGTTCGTCCTCTGCGACACGATGAACTACTGGATCGAAGGGAGCCGCCAGGAGCTGCTCGAGCTCCTCGGCCACGTGAACATGCTGCTCGTCAACGATGCCGAGGCCCGTGAGCTGTCGGGCGACTACAACCTCGCCCGGGCGGCCGGCTGGATTCGGGATCGCGGGCCCGAGTACGTCGTCGTCAAGAAGGGCGAACACGGAGCGATCCTGTTCGGGCCGAGCGAGGTCTTCTTCGCGCCCGGATACCCGTTGGAGGAGATCTTCGACCCGACCGGAGCCGGCGATGCGTTCGCGGGCGGCCTGCTCGGGCACCTGGCGCGGGCGGATCGGCTGGATTCGGAGGAGCTGAGGCGATCGGTGGTCTTCGGCTGCGCGATGGGCTCGTTCGCCTGCGAGGCCTTCGGACCGGATCGGTTGATGGGCCTGGCAGCGGCGGAGGTCGCCGAGCGGGTGTGGTCGTTCCATGAGATGACCCGCTTCGAGTCGCTGGTCGTGCAGCCATGACCGTCCGGGAGCCCCTCACCTACCGCGCGGCAGGCGTGGACCTGGAGGCCGCCGAGGCCACGAAGCTTCGCCTGCGCGAGCTGGTCGAGTCGACCCGGACGGAGGCGGTGCAGGCCGGCTTCGGGTCGTTCGGCGGCCGGTTGGCGGCTGGGGGCGAGGAGCTGGTCGCGAGCACCGACGGCGTCGGCACGAAGCTGGAGGTCGCGATCCGGGCGGGTCGCCACGACACGATCGGCGAGGATCTGGTCAACCATTGTGTGAACGACATCCTCGCCGAGGGCGCGACGCCGCTGGCGTTTCTCGATTACTTCGCTTGTGGCGAGCTGGACCCTGAGGTAACGGTCGAAGTCGTGCGCGGAGTGGCGCGCGGCTGCCGGCTTAACCGCTGCGCCCTCCTCGGCGGCGAGACGGCCGAGATGCCGGGTTTCTACCCGCCCGGCCGATACGATCTGGCCGGGTTCATCCTCGGCCGGCTGGAGTTCGCCGAGGTGGCGGCGCGCGAGGTCCGAGCGGGTGACCGCCTGCTGGGCCTCGAGGCCGGCGGCCTGCACACGAACGGCTTCAGCTTCGCGCGAGAGGTTCTGTTCGAGCGCCTCGGCCTCGCGGTGACCGATCCGTGGCCCGGTCTCGGCGCCTCCGTCGCGGACGTGCTGCTGCGGGTCCACCGCTCCTATCTCGAACCCCTGCAGGCCGCCTGCGCGCGGGGCCGAATACGTGCCCTCGCCCACATCACCGGCGGCGGGATTCCGGGAAATCTGCGGAGGGTCCTGCCCGCCGACCTCGACGCCGTCGTGCAGACGTCGAGCTGGACGCCGCTTCCGGAGTTCATCTTCCTGGGGCGCGAGAGCGGCGCATCACCGGCCGAGCTGTACCGGGTGTTCAACATGGGCCTCGGCATGATCGCCGTGGTGTCACCGGAGGACCTCGAGGAGGTGGAGACGGGCGTTCGGGCGGCCGGTTGCGCCACCGTCCGCTGCGGCCAGCTGAGGGAGGGTTTCGGCGAAGTCCGGCTCGTCGGCCTCGAGCAGGGCTCGGGATGAACGAGCACGAGCGGCACATGCGTCGGGCCATCGAGCTGGCGCGTCACGGCTGGGGCCAGGTGGCCCCCAACCCGATGGTCGGTGCCGTCGTCGTTTCCGATGGAACCGTGGTGGGGGAGGGCTTCCATGCACGCTTCGGGGAGGACCACGCCGAGATCGCCGCCCTTCGGATGGCCGGCGCACGCGCCGCCGGCTCCACGCTCTACGTGAACCTGGAGCCGTGCGCGCACGACGGGAAAACGGCGGCTTGTGCTCCGATGATCGGGCAGGCTGGCGTTCGCGAGGTCGTCGTCGCCTGCCGGGACCCCAACCCGCTCGCCGCCGGCGGCCTGGAGCGGCTCCGCGCCGCTGGCGTGCGCGTTCGCCTCGGCCCGGCGGAGGACGAGGCGCGCCGGCTGAACGCCCCGTTCTTCTGGCAGCTGAACGAGGAAACGCCGTACGTCGCCTTGAAGCTCGCGGTCTCGCTCGACGGCCGGATCGCCGTACGGGAGGGGGAGCGCACGGCGGTGAGCGGGCCGGCGGCTGCCGAGGAAGTTCATCGCCTCCGGGCAGGCTACGACGCGATCCTGGTCGGCCGGGGCACCGCCGAGATCGACGATCCGCTGCTGACCGTTCGGGGGCGCCTCGTGCCCCGGGTTCCTCCGGTACGGGTCGTTGTGGACTCGAGCCTCCGCCTGCGCGACTCGAGCCGCCTCGTCGCCTCGGTCGAGGAGGCACCGGTATGGGTGGTCGGGCTGCACGGAGCAGCGCCGCGCCGCCGCGCTCGCCTGGAGCGTGCCGGCGTACGGGTGCTCGAGGTCGAGTCCGACCAGGGGATGGTGGATCTGGGAGCGGCGCTGCGCGCCCTCAAGCGGGCCGGCATCGGCACGGTGCTCGCCGAGGGCGGCGGAAGACTGGCATCCGCCCTCCTGCGCCAGCAGCTCGTCCACCGCTTCTATCTGCTCATCGCTCCGATCGTGCTGGGTGCCGATGGGGTGGCCGGCCTGACGGGCGTCCCACCCACCTCGGCCGGGGAGTGGGAGGTGTCGGAGCGACTGGCCCTGGGGCGGGACACGCTCATCGTGCTCGAGAACCGGCCGGCGCTGGACCGCCTGACCTGATGTTCACCGGGATCGTGGTTGCGGTCGGCACGGTGGTCGAGCGCAGATCGCTCGAGGGAGCGGTGGAGTTCGCCGTGCGGGCGGAGGAGTTCGCCGACGAACTCTGCGAGGGGGAGAGCGTCGCCGTGGACGGCGTCTGCTTCACCGTCACCGGAGTGGAGGACGGAGCGTTCCGGTTCACCTCGGTGCTCACGACGCTCGAGCGAACCACCTTCGGTGCGATGGAGGTCGGTCGACGGGTGAATCTGGAGCGGGCGCTGCGCGCCGGAGAACCTCTCGGCGGCCACATGGTGCAGGGGCACGTGGATGGAGTGGGGGAAGTGACGGGTGTGGAGCGGCAGGGCGAGACGGTGCTCGTGCGGATCGCGCTGCCGAGCGAGATCGCGGCTCTCACCGTGCCCCGAGGCTCGCTCGCGGTGGATGGCGTGAGCCTCACGGTGGCCGAGCTGGCGGCCGAGGTCGCGGAGATCGCCCTGATCCCGTATACATGGACGCATACGGCGTTGGACCGGCTGGAGGTCGGCGACCGGGTAAACCTGGAAGCCGATCTGATCGGCAAGTATGTCGAGCGGCTCCTGTCGCCGTACTCGGACATGCGGCCCTGAGAGGCGACACGGAAGCGGAGCGGGGCGACATGAAGGACGAGCGCACGCGTTTCGATACGGTCGAGGAAGCGATCGCTGCCGTCGCGGACGGCGAGCTGGTCATCGTGGCGGACGACGTGGACCGCGAGAACGAGGGCGACCTTATCTGCGCGGCCGACCGGGTGACGCCGGAGGTGATCAATTTCATGACCCTCCACGGTCGCGGTCTCATCTGCCTGGCCCTGCCGCCCGAGATTGCGGATCGCATGGATCTGACGCTGATGTCCGATGGGCGTGAACCGGACGCCATGCGGACGGCGTTCACGGTCAGCATCGACGCACGGCGGGAGTACGGCGTGACGACGGGGATCAGCGCCCACGACCGGGCCCGCACGATCCAGGTCGCCGTGGATCCCCGCTCGCGCCCGTCCGACCTTCTGCGCCCGGGCCACGTCTTCCCGCTGCGGGCGAAGCCGGGCGGCGTCCTCCAGCGGGTCGGGCAGACCGAGGCATCCGTGGACCTGGCGCGGATGGCCGGGTTGCAGCCGGCGGGAGTGATCTGCGAGATCCTCAATCCGGACGGTTCCATGGCCCGCCGCGAGGATCTCGAGCGATTCCGGGACGAACACCGCCTTCCGTTCGTGACCGTCGGCCAGATCGTGGCGTATCGGCTTCGCAACGAGCGGCTCGTGCATCGGGTCGCCGAGGCATGCCTGCCCACGCCGGAGGGCGAGTTCAGGATCATCGGCTACCGCAACGACGTGAACGAGCGCGAGCACGTGGCCCTCGTGCACGGAGACGTCGAGGGACGGGAGGACGTGCTCGTTCGGGTCCACTCCAAGTGCCTGACGGGCGACGTGTTCGGCTCCGGTCGTTGCGACTGCGGGGCACAGCTTCACGCGGCGATGCGGCAGGTGGTGGAAACGGGCGCCGGCGTGATCGTCTACCTGGATCAGGAGGGCCGTGGCATCGGGCTGTTGAACAAGCTCAGGGCGTACGAGCTGCAGGATTCGGGGCATGATACGGTCGAAGCGAACAAGGCGCTCGGTTTTCCCCCGGACCTGCGGAACTACGGCATCGGCGCGCAGATCCTGGTCGATCTCGGCCTGCACTCGATTCGCATCATGACCAACAACCCGAAGAAGCTGGCGGGGCTCGAGGGCTTCGGGCTCAAGATCACCGGCCGCGTCCCGCTGGTCACGACGGCCACCGGCGCCAACCGCGCGTACCTCGCGACCAAACAGGACAAGCTCGGACACCTGCTCGGACTTCCATGAGCGAATACTCCGGTGGCCACGCGGCGACCGGCCGGCGCTTCTGCCTCGTCGTCAGTCGCTACAACCGGGTCGTGACCGAGCGTCTCGCCGACGGCGCGCGAGCGGCCCTCGTGCGGCACGGCGCGCGGGAAGCGGACGTCGACATCGTCCGCGTTCCGGGGGCCTGGGAGCTCCCGGCCGCCGTGCGCTGCGCCTGCCGCCGTACCTACGACGCGGTGGTAGCCCTCGGCTGCGTGGTACGCGGAGAGACACCGCACTTCGACTACATCTGTCAGGGCACGACCTTCGCGTTGGCCCGAATCGCCGCGACGGAGGACACGCCCGTCACGTTCGGTCTGATCACGGCCGACACGATGGAGCAGGCCAGGGAACGCGCCGGTGGACGGCATGGGCACAAGGGCGAGGAGGCCGCCATCGCCGCCCTCGAGATGTGCGACGTGCTGGAGCAGATGACGCGGTCCGTGCTGTGAGGCCACACCGGGAGCGGAGCCGGGCTCGCGCCTGGGTCCTGCAATTGCTGTACGCGTGGGAGATCAGCGGGCATCTCTCCCTGTCCGAGTTCGTGGCCTCCGCGCTCCGGCATCGCCTCGTATCGCCGCACTACCGCCCCTACATGGAGCGCCTCGTCTCCCTGCTCGATGAGCACCTCGACGAGATCGACGCCCTCCTCCAGGATCACATCTCCAACTGGCGGATCGAGCGCCTGGCGGCGATCGACCGGAACATCCTTCGACTTGGCGTGGCCGAGCTCCGCTACGAGGAGGAGATCCCGGGAAAGGTGGCGATCACGGAGGCGATCCGCCTCGCGGAGCGATACGGGACCGACGACAGCGGCGCGTTCGTGAACGGAGTGCTCGATTCCGTGTTCCGGGACGCCGCCGTCGCCGGTTGAAGCCACGTCCTCACGAGCGCGGATTCTCGTCGTCAACTGGCTGGACCGCCGCAACCCGCAGGCGGGTGGTGCCGAGTTCCACCTGCACGAGATCTTCGGCCGCCTCGCCGCCCGCGGCCATACCCTCACCCTGCTCGCCTCCGGTTGGCGCGGTTGTCCGCCGACGGAGCGGCTGGATGGGATCGAGATCTTCAGGGTCGGAAGCAGGTACACCTTTCCGCTTCACGCCCGCCGTGCCTTTCGTCGGTTGGACGGCGGCCAGTTCGACCTCATCGTCGAAGACGTCAACAAGGCGCCGCTGTTCACGCCCCGGTGGAGCGAAGTGCCGGTCGCACTCCTGGTACCGCACCTGTTCGGAACCACAGCGTTTCGCGAGGCCTGGATTCCGGTGGCGACCGCCGTGTGGGCGGCAGAGAAGCGCATGTTGCCGACGTATTCCCGGGTGCCGATCCAGGCGATATCGCACAGCACCCGGGATGACCTGGTGGCCCGAGGGTTCGCGGCCGATCGGATCCGGGTGATACATCCCGGGGTCGACCACGACGCGTACCGTCCGGATGCCAGCGTGGCACGGTTCGAGCGGCCCACGTTCGTGTACCTGGGAAGGCTGAAGCGATACAAGGGACTCGAGGTGCTGTTGAGCGCGGCGGCCGAACTCGCCAGATCGGGCTGGCCAGGCCGGCTCCTGCTGGCCGGCCGGGGCGACGACGAGTCGCGGCTCAGGCGGCTGGCCTCCCGGCAGGGTCTCGGTGGGTCCGTGGAGTTCGTAGGTTTCGCGGACAGGGAGCGAAAACTCGAGCTGCTGCGGCGGGCGTGGGCAACCCTGTATCCTTCACCCAAGGAGGGATGGGGGCTGGCCAACATCGAGGCCGCGGCCTGCGGGACCGCGGCGATCGCCAGCGACTCGCCGGGCTTGCGCGAATCGGTGGTTCACGAACGATCGGGCTTTCTGGTGCGTCATGGCTGTCCGGCCGAGTGGGCCGCCCGCATGCGGGAGATCAGCGAGCAGCCGGATCTCCGCGACCGACTCGGCAGCGGCGCGATCCGGCACGCGGATCGGTTCTCGTGGGATCGAGCAGCCGACGAAACGGAGAGCTGGCTGAATTCCGCACTGGCGGGCCACGTATATCAGGGTCAGGAAGGAGGGACGACATGCAGGTGATCATATCCGCGCGGCACTTCGACGTCTCCGAAGGACTCCGGCAGCTGGTGGAAGAGCGGTTCTCCCGGTTGGAGAGGTTCGAGGAGCGGATCGGCCGCGTGGAAGTGACGCTGCTGGAAGAGAAGAACCGGTACGAAGTGGAAGGGGACCTGAGCATCGACGGTCGCGGGAGCGTGCACGCGCACGCCGAGGCACCGGACTTTCGCACCGCCCTGGACCAGGTGGTGGCGAAGCTGGCCCGCCAGCTCAAGAAGGGACGCTCCAGATACAAGGACCACAACGCCAACAAGGAACATCGACTGGCCACGGAGGAGACATCCGGTTGAAGGCGCTCAAGGTAGGCGAGCTGGTCGAACGCAAGGCGCGGAGCCTCGCCCTACGGGTGCTCGCAGGGGAGCAGGGGCTCGACCGGGAGATCGTGCGCGCCGACGTCTCGAGCCCGGGCATCGCCCTGACCGGCTTCACGGAGCGGTTTCCCAGCGGTCGCATCCAGGTGTTCGGCGAGACCGAGATCGCATTCCTGCGGTCCCTCGACGAGGAGGCTCAGCGCACGGCGGCCGAGTTCGTGGTGAACGCCGACGTGCCATGCCTGTTTGTGACCAAGGGGATGGATCCTCCGCGCACGCTGGTCGAGGCGGCCGACCGGCACGGAATCCCTCTCCTCCAGACTCAACTGAAGACGGGAGAGTTCTACCGCCGCGTCAAGCCTTTCCTCGATGACGAGTTCGCTCCGACGACGGTCATGCACGGTTCGCTGGCCGACGTATACGGCGTCGGCCTGCTGTTCATCGGCCGCAGCGGCATCGGGAAGAGCGAATGCGTGCTCGATCTGGTCGAGAGAGGACACCGGCTGGTGGCCGACGACGTCGTCACGGTCACCCGCCGCGGGCATGACGTGCTCATCGGGCGCGGGCTGGAGGAGCAGCAGCACCACATGGAGATCCGCGGCATCGGCATCATCGACGTCCGGGCGCTGTTCGGCATCCACGCGACACGGCAGCAGAAACGGATCGAGGTCGTCGTGCGGCTCGAGGATTGGAGCGACGCGGCCGCCTACGATCGCACTGGCCTCGACCAGGAGGTCACATCCATCCTCGATGTCGACCTCCCCGTGGTCGTCATTCCCCTCAACCCGGGCAAGAACATCACGGTCATAGCCGAGGTGGTGTCGATGCGCCATCTGCTCAAGTACTCCGGCATCGACAGCGCGCTCGAGTTCCACCGGAGCCTGCGTCGGCGCATGCAGCCCGTTCGCGAGTACCTCGAGGAGGACTATGAGTGAGGCGCGGGGTGTCATCGTTGCCCATGGGGACCTCGCCGGGGCGCTCGTGCGGGTGGTCGAGCGGATATCCGGCGTTCAGGGCGCGCTCACGCCGGTTACCAACGAGGGGTGCTCGCCGGAGGAGCTGACGAAGCGGGTGGCGGAGGCGGTCGGACCCGGACCGGCGGTGGTGTTCGTCGACATGGCGAGCGGCAGCTGCGGCTTCGTCGGTCGTCGGCTGGCCGCGACCGAGCGGGTTGCGGTCGTTTCTGGCGTCAACCTTCCGATGCTGCTCGACTTCGTGTTCCACACCGAGATGGACCTCCGTGCGCTGGCCGAGCGGGTGGTGGAGAAGGGACGGGCGGGAGCCAGCACGGAGCCCTCCGGACCGGCGCGGGTGCGGTAGGATTCGCACCGTGACGCGAGCGGACTTCTAGGATCGAGCCGACGAGCGATGCCGATCGTGGCCTACCGGATCGACGAACGCCTGCTGCACGGGCAGGTCGTCGTGGGTTGGGGCCGGCGCCTCGGGCTCTCCTTCTACGTCGTCGTCGATGACGGGATCGCGACGAGCGAGTGGGAGAAGAGTCTCTATGCCAGCGCCCTGCCGGAGCGGACCGAGGCCATCTTCCTCACCGCTGACGAGGCGATCCGGCGACTTCCCCTTCTCCAGGCGCGTAGGGACCTCGGCATGCTGCTGACCGCCGGGACGGCGCCGATGCGGCGGCTCGGAGAAGCCGGCCTGCTGGCCGAGTGCGATGTCACTATCGGCGGGCTCCACGCGGCTCCCGGCCGCCGACGGGTGCTCGACTACGTGTTTCTCTCCTCGGAGGAACTCGATGACGTCCAGGCGCTGGGCCAGCTGGCCGGCGCGGTCTCGGCTCGCGAGCTCCCCGGGTCACCCGAGGTCGACGCCCATCGACTGTTGAGGACGTTTGAGCGAGCTCGACGTTAGCCTGGCCCTCTGGGTGGGGCTTGTCGGTTGCGGTGCCGTGCTCGGCCTGGACGCGGTTTCCTGGCCGCAGGTCATGATCTCCCGGCCGATCGTTTCGGCTACCGTGGGGGGAGCGCTGCTGGGCGACGCGGCTTCGGGCTTTCTGGTGGGGGCAGTGCTCGAGCTCCTGGGTCTCGGTCACAGGCCCTATGGGGCGGTCGCCTATCCCGAGACGGGACCGGCGGGACTCGTGGCCGGTGCCGGCCTGGCGGCTTCTGGTGGGGCCTCGCTGGCGCCGCTCGTCGTCGCTGCGGCGACCGGCTGGCTGATCGGTTGGATCGGATCGGTGTCGGTACGGGTGCAACGTAGAATCAACGAAAGCCTGCTGGCGTCCCGGCGGCTGGCCATGCCGCCGAGGCGCCTCGAGCATCGACACCGGCTGGCCATCCTCCTCGATGCGGCCAGGGCCGGTGCCATCACCGCGGCGTTCGTCGTGCCCGTAATGTGGATCACGGGGCTGGCCGGGCGCGCGCCGGCGGGTCCGGGCCCGGTGGCCGCGGCTGCGCTGCTGCTGGCAGCCATGGCCGTCTCCGGCGGCGTCGGCGCCCGCGTCATGCGGCCCCACCGGGGCGCGGCGTTCCTGCTCCTCGCCGGAGCGGCGCTGGCCGTCGGGCTGTTGGCCAGCACAGGCTGAGGGAGCCATGCTGCCCACCAGGTCGGACCGAGTCTCTTCCTTCCTGCGCTGCTTCGCCGTCCAGGGGTCCTGGAACTACCGGTCACTCGTGGCCGGCGGCCTCGCGAACGCGATGCTTCCGCTGCTGAGGCGGGTGTACGCCGGAGACCCCGCCGGCCTGCGGGCGGCGGTGGAGCGACACCTGGAGCCGTTCAACGGCCATCCATACCTCCTGCCGATGGCCGTGACATCGCTGGCGCGGCTGGAGCACGAGGGAGTGCCTGCCGAGAAGATCGACCGCTTCCGGACGGCCCTGCGGGCCCCCCTCGGCGCCCTGGGTGACGAGCTCGTCTGGGCGACGTGGCGGCCGGTCTGCGCCCTGCTCGCCATCGCCCTGTTCTGGATCGACCGCCGGCCGTGGCTCGCGATCGGGCTGTTTCTCCTGCTCTACAACGCCGGACATCTCGCTCTGCGGGCCTGGGCCTTCCGCCGGGGCTGGATCGCCGGGCTCTCCGTGGGGGAGGAGCTCGGAGCGCCGCCCTGGGGTCGCGTCGTTCCGCGCCTCGGCGAGCTCGGCCTCCTGCTGGCCGGTGCGGTGGTGGGGCTCGTCGCCTGGATGGCGGCGCCCGCGCTGGTGGCACGCTGGGTGGCCGCGCCGGCGCTGGCGGGGGCCCTTCTCCTCGGGTACGCGCGCCCGGCCCTCGGCGAGCGCCTGGCCGCGGCCCTGGTCGTGGTCGCTCCGATCGCGCTGGCCTTGCTCAGCGGCTAGGCTCACAGGCGGAAGCTCTATGGACGGCGTCGAGGTCACGCGGCACGTGAGCGTGCGAAACCGCTACGGACTGCACGCGCGCCCGGCGGCGGAGTTCGTGAAGCTCGCCTCGCGCTTCCGCTCGGAGGTGTGGGTCGAGAAGGATGGGCTCGAGGTCAACGGCAAGAGCATCATGGGCGTCCTCATGCTCGCCGCGGAGACCGGCTCCACCCTGCGGCTGCGGACGGTTGGCGACGACGCGGAAGAGGCGCTCGAGGCGCTGGCTCACCTGATAGAGCACGGCCTGGCGGAGCAAAGGGAGCCCGAGGACCTGGCCGAGGAGGAGGGAAGCGAGAAGGCATGAGCTGGATGCTGCATGGTATCGGCGCTTCGCCCGGGAGGGCGCTCGGGCCAGCGATGCGCGCTGCCTGGGACGTCCCCTATGTGCCACACCGCACGATAGCGGCCGACATCGTCGATGCCGAGGTTCGTCGCTTCGAGGAGGCGAGGGCCTGGGCCCGCGACCGGATCCTCGAGCTCCAGGAGGAGACGAGCGAGCAGATCGGGGCGGTAGAGGGCAAGATCTTCGAGGCGCAGGCGATGATGCTCGATGATCCGGACCTGATCGCCGGGACGACCGCCTATATCCGCGACAACTACCTGCCGGCGGAGCGGGCCTTCGACTGGCGCCTGCTCGAGCTCCGCTCGCGCCTCGCCGACACGGCCCACGTCATGGCGCTCGACCGACTGGCGGATCTGCGGGACATCCGCCACCGCGTGCTCTCGCGCCTGCTCGGGCTCGAGGAGCGCGACTTCGTTTCGCAACTGCCCGCTGACGGAGCGATCCTGGTCTTCGATGAGCTTACGCCCAGCCTGGCGGTTCGGCTGGGTCGCCACCCCGTGCTCGGCTTTCTGACCGCGACCGGTTCACGAGCGTCACACTCGGCGGTGATCGCGCGGTCCCTCGCCATCCCTTGCGTCGTGGCGATCGGGCAGGCCCTCGCCGACCTGCCGGACGGGCTGAAGGTGATCGTGGACGGTGGAAGCGGGCGGGTGATCGCGGATCCGACCGAGGCGGAGGTGGCCAGCTATCGACGCTCGGCTCTGCACACCAGCGAGCGGGAGCGGCGGCTGGAGGAGCTCGCCTGCTGGCCCACCCGGACGAGCGATGGCGAGCGAGTCGTCCTGCAGGCGAACCTGGACCAACCCGACGACGTGGCCGCCGCCGTCCGCGTGGGGGCGGAGGGAATCGGCCTGTTCCGGTCGGAGTTTCTCGTGATCGGAAGACGGACGATACCGAGCGAGGACGAGCAGTACGACGCCTACCGTCGCGTCGTGGAAGCCTTTCCCGAACAGGGCGTCACCGTCCGCACGTTCGACATCGGGGGCGACAAGTTCCCGATCTTTCTCCCGATGCCGATGGAGGAGAACCCGTACCTTGGCTGGCGGGCCATTCGCGTCTGTCTCGATCTGCCGGACTTGTTCCGGAACCAGCTTCGCGCCGCGGTGCGGGCCGCCGCGCACGGACGGGTCCGCATCCTGTTACCGTTCATCGTTTCACGGGAGGAGATCCGCCGCACGCGGGAGATCCTGGATGAAGTGGCCTCGTCGCTGGACGGCGACTCGGCTCCCGAGGTGTCGCTGGGGATCATGATCGAGACTCCTGCCGCCCTGGAGACGATCGACCGGCTGGCGCCTCTGGTGGACTTTCTGAGTCTCGGCACCAACGACCTCACCCAGTACGCCCTGGCGGTGGACCGCGGCAACGCCCGCCTGGTGGACCTGTTCGATCCGCTCCACCCCGCCCTGTTCCGCATGTATCGCCGGCTTGCCGAGTCGGCGCGCCGGGAGAACATCGAGGTAAGCGTGTGCGGAGACCTGGCCGAGGACCCGGTGGGAGTGTCCGTCCTGCTGGCCCTCGGGTTCCGCAACTTCAGCCTGGCGGTGCCCTACCATCCGGCAGTGAAGGAGGTCGTTCTGGCGGTGTCGGCTGCGGAGCTCGCGCGGATCGCGGCCGAGGTGGACGATGGCGATCGGCCCCGCGACATCAGGCGTCCGTTTCGGCGGTATCTCGAGGAGGTACTGCCCGGCGCAGACGAGCTGGTGGATCGCTTGTCAGTCGAATAGCCGTCGGGTACCTTCACGCGCGTTTCCTGGAGCAAGGCAGCCGGCTGGAGCAAGGCAGCCGGCTGGAGCCCGAGACACCTCGAAGAATCGACATGACGCCACGCATACATCTCTTCACCTCCGAATCGGTTACGGAGGGTCATCCCGACAAGGTCGCGGATCAGATCTCCGATGCCGTCCTGGACGCGATGCTGGAGCAGGACGAGATGTCCAGGGTCGCCTGCGAAACCCTGGTCACGACCGGTCTCGCGCTGGTGGCGGGCGAGGTAACGAGTAAGGCGTCCGTCCATCTGCCGGATGTGGTTAGGGAGACGATCCGGCAGATCGGGTACGACGATCCGGCGCTCGGCTTCGATTGCGAGAGCTGTGCCGTCCTCGTGTCGATGGACAAGCAGTCCACCGACATCGCCATGGGGGTGGACTCGGGCGGGGCCGGCGACCAGGGCATGATGTTCGGTTACGCGACGGATGAGACCGAGACCCTGATGCCGCTGCCGATCTCGCTCGCGCACCGCCTCACCTTCCGGCTGGCGGAGGCTCGCCGGAGCGGCCTCCTCGCCTGGCTGCGACCGGACGGAAAGTCGCAGGTGACGGTCGAGTACGAGAATGGGACACCGCGTCGGGTCACCACGGTCGTGATCAGCGCTCAGCACGACCCGGAGATCACCCGCAAGGAACTGGAAGCCGGAATCCGCCAGGAGGTGATCGATCACGTCCTGCCGCCCGAGTTGTGCGATCGCGATGCCCTCCGCTGTTACATCAACCCGACGGGTCGCTTCGTGATCGGAGGGCCGCAGGGCGATGCGGGAGTGACCGGCCGCAAGGTGATCGTGGACACGTACGGCGGCGTGGGCAGCCACGGGGGCGGTGCCTTCAGCGGCAAGGACCCCACCAAGGTGGATCGGTCCGCCAGCTACGCGGCCCGCTGGGTCGCCAAGAATATCGTGGCGGCGGGACTGGCTCGCCGGGCGGAGATCCAGCTGGCCTACGCGATTGGCGTGGCCGAGCCGGTCTCGATCATGCTGAACTCCTTCGGCACGGGAGTGGTCCCGGACGAGGAGCTGGAGCGCGCCGTGGGGAAGGTCTTCGACCTCCAGCCGCGGCGCATCATCGAGTGCCTGGGCCTGCGCCGGCCGATCTTCCGGCGGACCGCGGCGTATGGTCACTTCGGGCGCACGCCGCAGGAGGGTGGTGCGTTCAGCTGGGAGCGGACCGACCGCGTGGATGACCTGAAGGGATGCATCTGAGCAGGGGATCGACATGAACAAGACAGTAACGATAGAGCACGATGTGGCCGATCTGGGCCTGGCCGAGGCGGGCCGACTGCGGGTCGAGTGGGCGGAGCGCTTCATGCCGGTTCTCCGACAGATCCGGGAGCGCTTCGCGGCGGAGCGGCCGCTGGAGGGGCTGCGCGTGTCGGCCTGCCTCCACGTCACCACCGAGACCGCCAACCTGGCGTTGACGTTGCAGGCCGGCGGTGCCGACTTGCTGCTCTGCGCCTCGAACCCGCTCTCCACGCAGGATCCGGTCGCGGCGTACCTCGTCACCCGGGGCATTCGCGTGTTCGCCGTGAAGGGCGAGGACAACGACCGGTACTACGATCACATCCGGGCGGCGCTGATGCACCGGCCCCGCATTACGATGGACGACGGCGCCGATCTGGTCGGATCCCTCCACATGCTGGCCCTCGGCCGCTACGACGACCTGGCCCCGGCCATCCGGCAGTGGAGCACGGGGCTGTCGGACGGCGAGCGGGACGAGATCCTGCAAGGCGTGATCGGGTCGACGGAGGAGACGACCACCGGGATCATCCGGCTTCGGGCGATGGCGGCCGCCGGAGTCCTCCGCTTCCCGGTGATCGCCGTAAACGACAGCTACACGAAACACCTGTTCGACAACCGGTACGGAACGGGGCAGTCGACGCTGGACGGGATCCTGCGCGCCACCAACCTTCTCCTGGCCGGATCCACGGTGGTGGTGGCGGGCTACGGATGGTGCGGCCGCGGCGTGGCCACGCGGGCCAGAGGCGCCGGCGCCAAGGTCATCGTGACGGAGGTGGATCCGCTGCGGGCCCTGGAGGCGACGATGGACGGCTTTCAGGTGATGCCGATGAGCGAGGCCGCACCTCAGGGAGATCTGTTCATTACCCTGACCGGCGACATCGCGGTGATCCGCAAGGAGCACTTCGATGCGATGCGGGACGGGGCGATCGTCGCCAACTCGGGGCACTTCGATGTGGAGATCGACATCCCGGCTCTCGAGGAGGCGGCGGAAGCCGGTCCGAAGGAGCTTCGCCCGTACGTGGAGGAGTACGTGGTCGGCGGCAAGAGAATCGTCCTGCTCGGTCGCGGGCGCCTGATCAACCTGGCCAGCGCCGAGGGACACCCGGCCAGCGTCATGGACATGTCGTTCGCGAACCAGGCCCTGGCGGCGGAGTATCTACTGCGAAAGGGCGGGGAGCTCACCGCTGCGGTGCATCGCATTCCGGTCGATCTCGACCGGGAGATCGCGCGGCTGAAACTGGCTGCCATGAACGTGGAGATCGACACGCTCACCGAGGAGCAGGACCGGTACCTCTCTTCCTGGGAGATGGGGACCTGAGGAGAGATGGCCGACGCTGACGGGATGATCGAAGTGACGGTGGCGAGCCTCGGGCTCGACAAATCGTCGAACACCCCGGTCGTGATTCTCCGAGAGAACGGCGGCGAGCGACTGCTCCCGATCTGGATCGGCCCGGGTGAGGCCAGCGCGATCGCCATGGAGCTGGCCGGGATCCGGTTCTCCCGCCCGCTGACGCACGACCTGCTCACGACCATTGTCCGCGGCCTCGGCAGCGAGCTGGTGCGCGTGGTCATCACCAAAGTGGTGGAGAACACCTACTACGCCTCGCTCATCCTGCGGCGTGACGGCGAGTTCCTCTCGGTCGACTCGAGGCCGAGCGACAGCATCGCGCTGGCGCTCCGTTCGCGGGCGCCGATCTTCGCCGACGACGAACTGCTCGAGCTCACGAGCATGGAGATCGAGGAGGCCGGCTTCGACGAGTCGGCGTTCGAGAGCTCCGAGAGCGTCCCCGGCGCCGAAGGCACGGCGCCCGATTCCGAGGAGGCAGGGGACGGGGAGCAGCTGCGAGACTACCTGAAGAGACTGAACCCCGAGGACTTCGGCCGCTTCCAGCCCTAGGGCAGCCC
>CAZEBA010000028.1:0-26294 GCA_964510615.1 uncultured Gemmatimonadota bacterium | reverse complement strand
ACCTGAAGAGACTGAACCCCGAGGACTTCGGCCGCTTCCAGCCCTAGGGCAGCCCGGCCGGCCGCCGAAACGGCGCTCGCTCCTGAGCCCTGACCGACCTCTACCTGTACAGGTGGGCAGGTAGAGGAGGCGAAGTGCGCGGTGGCGGACCTCGAACCGCCGCCGGCCTTGCGACGCGTCCCAGGCACCCCTTACCCTTCGCTCGTACCTCGTACATGGACTGGCGGTAACGGAAGTCGGACGAGCCGACGCGGCCCCGCCACTGTGTGAGGCCCGGCGCGTGCAGCGCCGGAACCCCGGTCAACGGCCACCGAGCCGGTTTCGGGAAGGCGACCGAGGGAGCCTCGAGCCAGGAGACGACCCCGTCCATGCCCACGAGAAGCTCTTCGCGGGAAGGGCGTGGGCGGGTTCCGGTCTTCGAGCCCCGGTCACGCCGTTCCTGGAAAGGATCGTCGCGCGTGGCCTGCAAGCGAGGGGGGTTCGGAGCCGCCTGCCGATTCGCCGTCCCGGCCGTTCTTCTCGGCGTCGTCGCACTCCGGCCCAGCGTTCCCCGGCTCACCGCCGACGGTCTCCAGCGAGCGCCGGCGTCCCGCCCGGTCGCTGACACGGTCTCGCTGATCGACGACGAAGGCGGCGAGCTCCGGATCACCTCACCTCCCCGGCGGATCGTGTCGCTGGTTCCGGCGGCCACCGAGCTCCTGTTCGCCCTCGGCGCGGGCGGGGACCTGGCCGGTCGCACCCGGTTCGACAACCAGCCGCCGGAGGCGCTGCGGGTGCCGAGCGTGGGCGATGGAGTTCGTCCCTCGGTCGAGGTGATCCTCTCGCGCCGGCCCGACCTCGTCATCCTGTTCGCCGGGCCGGACTCCCGAGCCGCGAGCGACGCCCTGCGGCGGATCGGCGTTCCGGTGCTGGCGCTGCGCCACAACACGCTGGCCGACCTTCGCCTCAACATCCGGCGTCTGGGCCGAATCACCGGACGACAGGGGGTCGCGGACCGACTCCTGGAGGAGATTCGGGACGCGATGGATCGGATCCGACTCGCGACCCGCGACCTCCCGCAGCGATCCGTCTACTACGATGCCTGGTGGCACCCACCGATCACCATCGGGGCGGGCAGCTACCTGGACTCCCTCATCACGCTCGTCGGTGGGCGGAACGTCTTCGGCGACCTGGCCGCCCCGTCGCCGCAGGTGAGTCTGGAAGCGATAGCGGCGAGGGACCCCGAGATCATCCTCTACCCGGTGCACGAAGGCTCTCTCGAGCGCGCGCCGATCTCCGACAGGCCGGGCTGGGAGGTGCTGTCGGCGGTACGGCAGGGGAGGATCCGCGTGTTCGATGGCGAGGTCGTCGTCCGCCTGGGGCCGCGGGTGGGTGACGCCGCAGCGGCGCTGGCGGCGGCCATTCATCCGGAGGCCTTCGGCGATGGGCCCGCGGTGGGCGACGGGGGCGTGCCGTGAGTCCGAGGCGAAACCGGAAGGCCGGGCTGGCGTGGCTGGCGCTGGCGGCGGCCGTCTCCATCCTAGTCGGGCTCGTGGTGGGGCCGGCCGGGCTGACGACGGGGGAGATGTGGAACGCCGTGCAGCCCGGGGCGCCGGATTCGCCGGCGCGCGCGATCCTGCTGGTCGTGCGCCTTCCCCGGGTGGCGGCGGCCGGTCTGGCGGGGGGCGCCCTGGCCGTCTCGGGGGTGCTCTTCCAGGCCCTGCTGCGCAACCCACTCGCCGAACCCTATCTCCTGGGCGTGTCCAGCGGTGCCGCCCTCGGCGCCGTGGCCGTGCTCTCGCTCGGATGGGTGGTGGGGCCGATGGGGGTGGCACTCGCCGCCCTGGCCGGTGCCCTGGTGGCGATCGCGACGGTATTCCGGGTCGCGTATGCCGCTGGGCGAATGGACACCAGGGTCCTCATCCTGGCCGGGGTGGTGGTGGCGTCGTTCTTCGGCGCGGGGGTGATGCTGCTCATGACCCTGACCGAAGGACGTACGGTGCGGTCGGCGCTCCTGTGGACGATGGGCGGCTTCGGGCAGGTATCGTGGGGCATGAACGCCGCCCTCGCGGCCTACGGCGTTCCGGCGACGCTGGTGGCTATCGGCCTCAGCCGCCACCTCAACGCGCTGGCGCTCGGGGAGGAGAGCGCCGCCCACCTCGGCACCGAGGTGGAGCGGATCAAGCGGGTCTGCTATCTGCTCGCCTCGCTGCTGGCCGCCGCCGCGGTGAGCGTGGGCGGCGTGATCGGCTTCGTCGGGCTGGTGGTGCCGCACGCCGTGCGGATCCTCTGGGGCGTGGACCACCGCTACCTCCTCCCGATGTCCTTCCTGGCGGGAGCCGCCCTCCTGACGCTGGCCGACGCGGCCGCCCGGACCGTCGCCAGCCCGCTCGAGGTTCCGGTCGGCGTCGTGACCGCCCTCGTCGGTGTCCCGTTCTTTCTTCTCCTTCTTCGTCGCGGCCAGGCGCGGAGCGCCCTGTGACGTTCGCGCTGCGCAACGCCTGGTACCGGTATCCGCGCTCGGCCGACCCCGCCCTGCGCGAGATCAGCCTCGAGATCCCGGCCGGCTCGCACACGGCCGTTGTCGGTCCGAACGGCGCCGGCAAAACGACGCTGGCCCGCCTGCTCCTCGGACTCGTGCGCCCGATTCGGGGCGAGGTGATGTTCGAGGGCCGACCTTCGGCCGATTGGCCCCGGCGGGAGATGGCCCGCCACGTGGGCGTCGTCGCCCAGGATGCCCCTCCGAGCCTGCCGGTCTCCGTCACCGAGTTCGTCGAGCTGGGCCGCAACCCCTATGTGCGTCCCTGGGCCGGGCTCGGAACGGCGGATCGCGAGCATGTGCAGAGCGCCCTGCTCCGGGTCGACCTGCTGGAGCTGGCGGATCGGCCGGTCACCGAGCTGAGCGGCGGTGAGGTACAGCGGGCGAAGCTGGCCCGGGCGTTCGCGCAGGATCCTGCCGTGCTCCTCCTCGACGAGCCGACCGCCCATCTGGATGTCGCGCACGAGATGGAGATCTTCCGCCTCGTGCGCGGCTTCGTGGATGCAGGCGGATCGGCGGTCACGATCACGCACAGCCTCCACCTGGCCGGCCGGTTCGCGGATCAGCTCTGCCTCGTCGCCGGGGGCCGTCTCCGCGCACAGGGCGCTCCCGAGGAGGTGCTCCGCGCTGACCTCCTCAGCCCGGTCTTCGGCTGGCCGATCGAGGTCGTCCGGCTCGAGGGCGAAGGCCTCGAGGGCCTGCATGTCCTGGCCCTGGACTCCGGGCGACGCCCGAGCCGGGCGGAGGATCGATGAGCGGCCTGCGTGCCGGCCTCCCGCTCGGCATCCCGACCGGACGCGCGGCGGGGATTTCGGCGCTCGCGTGGATGTGCGCCCTCGCGTGGCCTGCGTCGCCCGGCCTCGCGCAGGAGGAGAGGCGGCCCTCGGCGGGGCGCGAGAGCCCCGCGGCCGCTCTGACGGTGCGGGTGCGATCCGAGT
The DNA here is from genome assembly GCA_964510615.1 of uncultured Gemmatimonadota bacterium. Taxonomy (GTDB): domain Bacteria; phylum Gemmatimonadota; class Gemmatimonadetes; order Palauibacterales; family Palauibacteraceae. Next base: position 22,838 of record CAZEBA010000028.1, on the reverse strand, counting down.
CCGGCGAGCCGGTTCGCGAGGCGGAGATCCGGCTCGAGCCGGCCGACTCGTCCGCTGCTGTCGATGCGTTCGGTGCTGCCGATGCGTTCGGTGCTGCCGACGCGTTCGCTCCTTCCGCCCCCGAGCTCGCGGTCGTCGAGGTGGCTGCGGGCCGTTACGAGATCGCGGCTGTTCCGCCGGGGCGCTACCGGCTCACGGTCCGGGCGCTCGGCTACGAGCCGGACGAGCGCGAGCTGGAGGTGGGGCAGGGCGCCGTCTCGATCGAGGCGGTGATGCGGGTGCGCCCCCTTCCGGTGGCGGACCTCGTCGCGGCTGTGGGCGCCGGGGACGGGACGCTGATTCCCGGACATGCCACCAGCCGGATCCCCCTGGACGGCGGTCCGCGGACCCTGGCGGATCGACTGGCGGAGGAGCCGGGCGTGCAGGTGAGGCGTACGGCGGGTGGCCGGCAGGTGGGGGCGGTGCGGGGGAGCCGGCCCGACGGCCTGCTCGTGCTGCTGGACGGGATGCCGATCAACGACCCGCTCAGCGGCTCGGCCGATCTCTCCCGGATTCCGGTGGCCACCCTCTCGGATGCGGTGCTGGTCCGAGGGGCATCGCCACGCTTCGGCGCGGGGGCGATCGCGGGCGTCCTGCTGCTCGAGTCGAAGCGCGCCGCCGGTACGAGCGCCGCCGGCGGGGCGGAAGTCGGCTCCTATGGGCGCCTGGCCGCGGATGGATACGTCTCCGTCGGCGGGGAGACGGGAACGGTTGCCATCGGCTTCCGGGCGGAGGGGATCGACAACGACTTCGAGTACGCCAATCGCGTACTGCCCGAGGCGCCCGTCGAGGTGAGAGAGAACGCCGACGAGGAGGGGCTCCACCTCTGGCTCTCGGGAGCGCCGTCGGCGGTGCCGGTGTTCGCGCAGCTCCGCTACGACGACGTCGAGCGGGGAGCACCGGGGCGCATGGGCACGCGCATCTTCAACGATGCCCGCTACGGCGATCGCTCGTTGCGGGGCCTGGTCGGTTGGGGGTCCGCGGTCGGTCGCGCCGGCGTCTCGGTGCTGCGGCGGGACCTGGTCTACCGGGATCCGAGGCGCCGGCTCGAGTCGCGACAGTCGCTCACCGGCCTCCGCCTGGCCGGATCTAGCTGGATTCCCCGCATCGCCCTCGAGGTGTCGGGTTATCTGACGCGCGAATCGGTGGTGGGAAGCGAGACGGCCGACGCGACGCGCTGGAGCGGAGGCGTGTGGATGGGCCGCACCTTCCACGCCGGGCGGGTCGCGGTTCAGCCCGGGCTGGCGACCGACCTGTCCACGGATGGGAACGCCCTCAACCCGGAGGTGGCGCTGGCCGCCCAGCTCGGGCCCGACTGGCGGTTGTGGGGACGTGCGGGTCGCGCCTACCGGCTTCCCACCTTCGCCGATCTGTATGCCCCTTCCGCGCGGGGCATCCAGGCCAACCCGGATCTGCAGCCCGAGCGCGTGGAGCTCGATCTGGAAGCGGGTGCGAGCTGGAGTCCGGTCAGCGGCCGGGGCGACGGAACCGACGCAGCTGGGCTCGCGGGCTGGGAGGTGCAGGCGACCGCGTTCTTCCGGCGAACGGACGATCCGATCGTCTGGGTGGCGAGCTCGGTGGCGCTATGGAGCCCACAGAACCTGGACCGACTGACCGCGGCCGGGATCGAGCTGCGGGCGGACGTCGCTCTCGGAGCTTCGGGTCCCAGAGCCGGAGGATCGGTCACCCTGCAGCGGAGCCGCCTGGGGTTCGGCGACAACACGAACCCGATGCCGTATCAGCCGGACGTGGCCGGCGATCTCTACGTGGGGGGGACCGTGGCCGGCTTCTGGCTGCGGGGAGCCGTCCAGGTCGAGGGGAGCCGGACGACCAGCCTCGCAGCCGTCCGCCGGCTCCCGGCGTATGCCCTGGCGCGCCTGGACGCGAGTCGCGGCTTCCGCCTCGGCGCCGTCGAAGTCGAGGCGGCGCTGGCGATCGACAACCTCCTCGACGCGCGGTACGAGCAGATCGAGCTCTTCCCCGAGCCGGGTCGCAGCCTGCTGTTCCGGCTCGAGGTGCGCAGGTAGCGACCCTTGAACCCGAAGGAGAGAACCCGATGAGAGGAAGGGGAAGCTGGCGGGCGGCCGTCGCGGAGATCGGGCGGGCGGCCGTCGTGGTGACGGGGCTGGCGGTCACGCTCGGTGCGATTCCCGGCTGTGCGTCGTCCGACGGGCCAACGGGGCCGGTCGGGCCGTCCATCACCGGCGTGCTCGTGCTCAACTCGGTAGGCCAGACGATGCGGGCGTACGAGGTGGGAGAGGCGATCGAGCCCTCCGGCCTGCCGATCGACCTCGGTCCGCTGTTCGACGGGAACGGCATGGACCTGGTCGACTTCATCGCGGTGACGACGGAGAGCGACTTCGGCGGCGATCGCGTGCTGGTGGTGGATGTGCTGGCGGCGTCCGCGCGCGCGATCGGTTTCGCGGAGGAGGATGTGAACCCGTCGAAGCCGACCATCGTCCCGACCCGCTCGAGCGCCTTCGTCGGTGGTCGCGCCACGAACTCCCTCTACGAGGTGGAGCTCGGCCTCACGGCATCGCCGCCGGCCGTGTTCGCGCGCGACGTGGGCGAGTTCATCGAGAAGGTGGTCGTGTCCGGCAACCGGCTGTTCGCGATCGACTCCAACATCGATGATGCGGGCGGAACGTTCGAGCCTCTGGGGCCGAGCCGCGTCGTGGTCTACGATCTCTCGGGAGAGCGGCTGGCCGCGCTGGAGATGCCGTCCGGCTTCCAGGCGACGGATGCCGTGGTCTCCGGCGGGCTCATCGTCGTCCTCAATGCGGGCACGCTCACCCCCTCGTTCGCCCCGGAGGGCAACGGGAACCTCGCGATCATCGATCCGGCGACCCTGGAAGTCTCGGGCCCGTTTCCGCTGCAGGGCAACGGCGTCTCTCTCGAGGATGGGGCGGACGGGCGGGTGTACGTCACCGTGACCTCCGATTTCATCGAGCTTCGCACCCTCCGGTTCGACGCGTCCGGGGCTCGCTTCATCAACGGCCCGCAGGATCCGGTGGCCACCCGTGACGCGTCCGGGGCCGACATCCCCTGCTGGGTCACCAGCGCGCTGACGGACGGACGTCTCGTCTGCGCCACGTTCCGCTTCGAGGAGGCGGGTCGGCTCTTCCTGCTGGCTGACGACGGGGGCTTCCTCGGCTCGGTCGAGGGCGGGTTCGGGACCACCGATCTGGAGATCGTGACGCCCTGAGGGTAGGATCACGCGGACAGCCTTTGCAGCTCCGCGGGAGGGGGCGTGCCGATCGTTACCACGCGCTGCGTGATCCTGCAGACCTACAGCTACAGCGAGACCAGCAAGATCCTGCGGCTCATGACCCGGGAGAGGGGGCCGCGCTCCGCCATCGCCCGGGGTGCGCTCCGCCCGCGCAGCCGCTTCGGGGGGCTCATCGAGCCGTTCGCCGAGGGAGAGGCGACCCTGTACATGAAGGAGAACCGGGATCTCGACACGCTCTCCGGCTTCGATCTGGTACGGGAGCGTCAGGGGCTCGCGGCGGACCTGGCCCGCTTCGCCGGGGCCTCCGTGATCTGCGAGCTGGTGATGCGGCTCGCGCCCGAGCATCGGGATGACCGACTGTTCGATGCCCTCGTCGCCGGGCTCGATGCGCTGCTCGATGTGCCCGTCGAGGAGGTGGAGGGAACGGCGCTCGGGCTGCTGTGGTCGCTGGTCGCCATCCTCGGTTTCGAGCCGCATCTCTCCCACTGCGTGACCTGCGGGAGAGGGATCGAGGGCGGGGAAGCGGCGCGTTTCGATGCCTCATCCGGAGGGCTCCGCTGCCGTCGCTGCGACGGACCGGGAGAGCCCGTCTCGGCCGCCCAGCTGGATGCCCTGCGCGCTCTCGCGCGGAGCCCGCAGCGCCCTCCTGCGCCCGACGGGGTCCAGCGCCGCATCCTGGTCGACTTCATTCGCTACCACCTCTCGGAGGGCGTGCGGATTCGCTCCCTGGAGTTCCTGTCGCGAGGCGGTCGTTGAGGGCGTTCGTCGTCGGCATGGCCGGTCACGTGGATCACGGGAAGACGGCCCTCGTGCGCGCGCTCACGGGCGTCGAGACGGACCGGTGGAAGGAGGAACGCGAGCGGGGCCTCACGATCGATCTCGGCTTCGCCCGGCTGGCGCTGGAGGAGGGCGCGGAAGCCAGCATCGTGGACGTGCCGGGTCACGAGGACTTCGTCAAGAACATGCTCGCCGGAGCCACCGGGATCGACCTGCTCCTGCTGGTGGTGGCGGCCGACGAGGGTCCGATGCCGCAAACCCGCGAGCACCTGTCGATCGCCCGGTTGCTGGGCGTCCGGCAGGGCGTCGTGGCCCTCACCAAGTCCGACCGGGTGGAGGCCGACTGGCTGGAACTCTGCCGGACGGCCGTTGGCGAGGAGCTGGAGCGGATTCTCGGCCATGCCGAGTGGCCGATCCTCCCGGTCAGCGCCGTCGCGGGCACGGGGCTCGCCCCGCTCCGAGCCGCCATCGCCGCCGGGGCGGCCTCGCTCGGCCAGTCCGATCCGGCCGACCTCTTCCGGCTGCCGGTCGACCGCTCCTTCAGCGTGGCCGGCGCGGGCACGGTGGTGACGGGAACGGTTTGGAGCGGAAGCGTGCGGGTCGGCGACGAGGTGCGGGTGCTTCCTGCCGGCCGCACCGCCCGGGTGCGCTCTCTCCAGGTCCACTCCGAGGGGCGGGAAGCGGTCGGCCCCCGCCGACGATGTGCCCTCTCGCTGGTGGGCGTCGAGACCGCCGAGGTGCAACGGGGCTCGGTCGTGGTGGCGCGAGCCGGCTGGAGCCCGGTCCATCGGCTCGGCGTCCGGCTCTCGGTGCTGGCCCACGCGTCCCGTCCGATCCGCAGCGGGCAGCGGGTGCGGATCTACCTCGGAACACGCGAGGTGCTGGCGCGCGTCCGGACCCGGGCCGGGGCGCGGGGCGTGGACGGCGTCGAGCCCGCGGAGGAGGGTTGGGCGGTCCTGGAGCTGGAGGAGGGTCTGGTGGCGCGCGCCCGCGATCGCTTCGTGGTTCGGTTTTATTCGCCCGTCACGACGATCGGTGGGGGCGCGGTGGCCGAGCTTGTGCCGCCGTCCCGTTGGGTGGACCGGACGGCGCAGTGGGAGGAGATCCTCTCGGTCTCCGACGAGGCCTGCCTGCGGGCGGCGGTCGGACTGGCGGCAGGCAGGGGCGCCGCGGAGGGCGATCTCCCGCTGGCCACCGGGCTCTCACCCGCGCGGCTGCACCTGCTGAGCGAAGCGCTGGCCGGCGATGTCGTTCAGGTCGGCGGCCGCTGGTTCTCCGCCGGGTGGGCGAGCAGCGCCGACGAGGCGGTGGTGGGTCTGCTCCGTCGGCTGCACGAGGCCCGCCGAAGGGCGCCCGGCGTCTCCCGCGAGGAGGTTCGCAGCCAGCTGATCGGCGCCCTCGCTCCGGAGCTGGTGGAGTCGGCCATCGAGAGGCTCCGGCTGGCGGGAGCCGTCGTGGCCAGTGGACCGGAGCTGCGGCTCCGGGGGCACGATCCAAGTCTGACTCCGGCGGAAGTGAAGGTCCGACAGCGCCTGCTGGAGGAGATCGACGCCGGGGGCCTGGAGCCGCCCTCGGTGGCCGAGCTGGGCGCCCGACTGAACGTTCCCCAGGACCTGATGCACGATCTTCTCCGCCTGCTGACGCGATCGGGCGAGGTGGAGGGAGTCAGCCCGGATATCTATCTGTCGGCGAGGAACGCCGACCGTCTCAGGAAAGCGGCCGAGCGGGTGTTTGCCCGTCGCAGCGTCGCCGTGCCGACGGATTTCAAGCAGGAGTTCGGGGTGACGCGGAAATACCTGATCCCGTTGCTCGAGCACCTGGATCGCGTCCAGGTCACTCGGCGTACCGAGGAGGGTCGGGTCTGGCTCGGGTGATCTAGAAGGCGGATCATATCATACTGTGCAAAAACATGTAATAACGGCACATATAGCTTTTCTAGCTGCCTCGGTCGCCTGCATCGCCCGCGAGGCATCGGCCCAGCAGCCGGACGAGGAGCCGGCCGTTCAGGCCGAAACCGACGAGCCGGGATTCTCGCTCGAGTCGGTCTCCCCGAACCCGTTCCCCGGAGAGACCCGGATCAGCTTTCGTCTTCAGCCCGAGCTGCTGGCGAGGGAGGAGCCGGTACGTGTCTCCCTCCGCGTCTTCAACATCCTCCGTCAGCTGGTCGCGGTGCCGGTCCTGGTTCAGGGTGGAGGCTTCGACGGCGACCCACTGGATGAGCTCGCGTTCGTTCGGCCTGGGACGTACGTGGCGTACTGGGACGGATTGGACCTGGACGGGCACCCCGCCACCGCAGGTCCGTACTTCGTGGAGCTCAGAGTCGGGGAGCGGAGCCAGGTGAGGAAGATTCTGCTGATCCGCTGATGATCAGGTCGGGTAGTACTGGAAGTATCCGCAGTTCTCGCAGATGTTCAGCTTGTCGTTCGGATCGGCGTCTGCGGCCCAGGAGGTCGGGACGGCCATGAAGCAGCCGTAGCAGACACCGCCGAGGACGGGAACGACCGCCCGGTGGCGGGCGCCGATCAGGCGCCGGTACCGCTCCTGAACGCCCCTGCCCAGCCGCTCCTCCAGCTCGCGTAGCTTCTCCTGCAGTGCCTCGAGCGCCTCCTCGACGCTCATCTCGAACACTCCCGACTCGAGCTCGCGGACCTCGCCCGCCTCCAGCGCCTTGTGCTGCATGTGCAGGTCCTGCATCTCGAGAAGCGTCTCGAGCTGTTCGTGCATCTCTACACGCCCTTCTCCTCCAGAAGCCCGAGGAACTCGTCGGCGCCGCCCACCGCGGCCAGGCGCTCCGGTACGTCGGCCTCCTTGCTGAACTGCGCGATCTTGCCGAGAACGGGGAGGTACTGGTTGGAGACCTCGAGCGGCGGCGCCACGATGAGGAAGATGTAATGGACGGGCTTCTCGTCGATCGCCTTGAAGTCCAGTCCGGCAGCGTGCCGTCCGAAGGCGACGCGAAGTCGGTTCACGACCAGCGATCGGCAGTGCGGGATGGCGATTCCCCTCCCGATCCCGGTGGATCCGAGGTTCTCGCGTCGTTTCAGCATCTTGAACAGGATGCCCTCGGACTTCTCGTCGAGGTGAAACAGGGAGACGAGTTCCCGCAGAGTCTCATCCTTCGTCTGGGTCGTAAGATCGAGATCGATCGTATCGGGTGAGAAGAAGTCTCTGAGTTGCATCTATCGTATCCTCCGGAAGAGGCATGATGTTGCCCGCGAGCACTATATTCGTGCGCGCGAAAAGCTGTCGCAACGACGAAACCGAAATGTAGGCCGATGGCGGGGTTCAGTTACTGGCAGGTCCGCACCTTTCTCGAGGTGCTCCTTCACTCGATGGGAGCACGGCGCGCCGTGCTGTGGCGGTTGGACGGTAGCGGGGAGGGATGGGTGGTCGAGGACGAGGCGACGGCGGGGGGAACCTTCCCCGGCGGGCCGCTGGCGCCGGACGGCCATCCGTTCACCTGGGCGGCTCGCGAGAACCTGACCCTCCAGGTGCTGTCGTCGGAGCTGTTCAAGAGCTCGCCGGAGCGCGAGTGGTCCCTGGTGGCGCCCGTCGGCGAGTGGGGTCGGCTCGTGTGCATCTCGTTCGCGGGGGCTCCCGGCGTCAACGGGAGATCGGCGATCGAAGCCGCGGTACAACACCTGCGTGCGATCGCTCCCTGGGAAGGCGTCGGCTGAGATCCTCCGGCAGGTTGCGGAGAATGATGGAGGACCCTACCCGATGGGACCCGTGTAACAGGAACGCGCGGGGGCGATCAGGTTTCGACGTGTGCGCCCGAAACCGTGGTAGCGTGCCGAGGTCTCGGACCCTCGTAAAACACCGGGAAAAAACAACAACTGCCAACGATAACTTGGCTCTGGCCGCGTAACCTACGCGGTCCGTCTCACGCTCGGCCCGGCCCGAGGCGGGGCGTGAGGCGACGATGTATCGGGCTGGGCGAGGGCCCCAGGCCGCAGGGGGTCCCGTCGAGAACGGCGAAAGCCGCTAGCGGCTGGCTGGGCGAGGGTCGTCTACGGACCCGAGCTCGGCGAGAATCCAAGCGTAGACTACGCACGTAGAAGCTGCGGGCGAAGGCCTCGCGGACGCGGGTTCGATTCCCGCCGCCTCCATCAGCGCTGGATCGGGGCGCCGAATCTCCACCGGAGACTCGGCGCCCGGCCTTTTTTGTCCCGGCCGAGGCTCGGTCCCGGCCGAGGCTCGGGCGAAACGGAAGGACGGGAGCGATGCTTGACGAGGTTCGCGAGCGGCTGAGCGAGGAGACCGAGCGCCTCCTCCACGAGCTCGAGGTCGTCCTCCCCCGGGCCATCCAGCACGCCCTCGAGATGGGTGACCTGCGGGAGAACGCCGAGTACCACGCGGCGCTCGACCGGCAGGGTTTCGTTCACGCCCGGCTGGACTACATCCGCAGGCGCCTGGCGGAGCTGGCGGACATCGACATGGAGACGATCCCGCACGATCGGATCGGCTTCGGGTCCCGCGTCACGGTGAGGGACGTGGAGGACGGCGCCACCGACGTCTACACGCTCGCATTCGGCGAGCACATCGACTTCGAGAAGGACGAGATCTCGATGGCCTCGCCGATCGGGAAGGCTCTCCTGGGCCGCCAACCCGGGGAGGAGGTCAGCGTCGTCCTGCCCCGGGCTACCGTTCGGTACGAGATCGTCGACTTCCGGAGCATCCACGACATGGCAGGCCTGGACGACGGCTGAGAATGGACGCGACGCGTCTCCATCTCCTCGTCCACCACATCCCCGTCGTCCTGTCGTTGGCTGGCGCTCTGGCCCTCCCGCTGGGACTCCTGCTCCGGCGGCACGCCGTCGAATACTATGGAGCGCTCTCGCTGGCGCTGGCCGGCGCGGCCGCACCGTTCAGCTACCTCTCCGGTCGGTTGGCGGCCAACGAGCTCGTGGCTCGGGTCACCTCGGAGGGATCCGCGACCGGGGGGCTGCTCGCCGCGGTCGACGCGCACGGCACCCTCGGCCTGGCGGCTACCCTCGCTCTCGTCGCTGCCGGGGTGGTCGGCGCCGCCTGGCTGACCGGCAGGAGGGGCGGGCTCGTCTCGGCCGGTCTCGTCGTTCTGGGGCTAGCGGCTGCCGGGCTGGCTGTGGCCGCCGGCCGGGAGGGTGGGAGGATTCGGCATGAGGGAGTGACGGCGGCCGCCGCCGTCGCGCCGGGTCGGGCCGCAGCGTCGCTCGAGATGCGTCCGGGCGCGGACGCTAGAACACCTTGATCGGCGGGATGTACTTCTCGGGCTGAGCCCGCAGGTCCGACAGGATGTTGTTCAGCTCCACCACCATGCGGAGCAGCTCCTCGTACAGCGCCTCATCCACCATCAACTGGCCGATCGAGCCCTCGCCGGCACGCAGATCCGCCAGCAGCGAATCGGTTCGGCCGGCGGCGCCGGCCAGCGACTCGTACAGGGAGTCGGATCCGAGCAGCCGCCCCAGCGAACCCTCGCCCCTCGCGAGCCGTCCGGTCACGGTGTCGAGAGATGCCACCGCGGCGACCAGCCGATCGTACAGCTCGTCGTCGGTGACCAGCTGGCCGAGCGCTCCTTCGCCCTCGTTCAACGAGGAGAGCAGGCGGGAGAGATCTCCGCTCAATCGCGACAGGCGGTCGTAGAGTTCGGGGTTCACCAGCAGCTGGCCCACGGTGCCCTCACCGGCCAGCAGGTCGCGCGTGAGCTCATCCAGCGAGCGCACCAACCGGGAGAGGCCGGCGACGGCAGAGGAGGCGTCGTCGAGCAGTTGTGCGTAGTCGAGCACCTCGGCTGCCGACAGGGTGTCGCCGGGCTGGAGGACGGCCGCCTCCGGGGTGCCGGGCTCGATGTCGATGATCCGGTCGCCGAGCAGGCCGAGGGTCCGCACCCGCGCCCGGGAGTCCGCCCGGATCTGCTGCTGCACGTGCCGGTTGATGGCCAACCAGACCGCCAACCCCTCTCCGCCGGGAGGGCGGCTCTCCGGCTCGATGAACGTGATGCGGGCCACCTGCCCAACGGGCTGGCCGGCCAGCTGCACGGCGGCGCCCGGCACCAGCCCGGCAGCCGACCGCATGAGGGTGACGATCTCGTACCGATCGCCGAAGACGGCACCCGTGTTGCCGACGAAGAAGATCCCGCCGGCCAGCAGGACGAGAGCAGCGATGAGGACCGCTCCCACCTTGACCTCCTCCCAGGTGACCGCCCTCGACCTTCTCATCTCGTCTCGCGCTGAAGCGTCACAGGATCTACTCGAGGTAGTCGCGAACGTACGCGTCTTCGGCCGAAAGCATCTCGTCCGGCGTTCCGATGAAGATAATCCGTCCGCTCTGCAGCAGCGCCACGCGGTTCGCGATCCGGCAGGCCGAGCGGGTATCGTGCGTGACGACGATGGAGCTGACGTGCAGCTCGCGCCTCAGCTTGACGATCAGGTCGTCGATCGTGCGGGTCGTGATCGGGTCGAGGCCGCTGGTGGGCTCATCGAACAGGAAGATCTCGGGTCGGTGGACGATCGCCCGGGCGATCGCCACCCGCTTCTTCATGCCGCCGCTCAGCTCGGATGGCAGAAAGCCGTGGATCCGGTCGTAGTCCAGGTCGACGAACGACAGCGCCTCCCGAACCAGGTGACGGATCTCCGCCAACGGCAGATCGGTGTGCTCCAGGAGCGGGAAGGCCACGTTGTCGAACACGGGCAGCGAGTCGAACAGGGCCGAACCCTGAAAGACCATGCCCATGCGCTGTCGGACCTCGAAGATCTCCGCGCGCGGCGCGGTCTCGATGTCGTGGCCCAACACCTCGACGTGCCCGGCGTCGGGCTCCTCGAGGGCCAGAATCAGCTTGAGGATCGTGCTCTTGCCCACCCCCGACCCGCCGAGCACGCACATCGTCTCACCTCGCCGGACCGTGAAGCTGATCCCGTCGAGAACCGTGTGGCTTCCGTACCTCAGATAGACGTCGCGCAACTCGACCACCGCGGGCGACGCGTCGTCGGACACCGCGGCGGTCGAACCGCGCTCCGCATCGGCTCGTTCCGTCATTCGATCAGCAGCGCGATGAGCAGCTGGGTGAGGAAGTAGTCGGAGGCGAGGATCAGTACCGACGAGCTCACCACCGCGTGCGTGGTCGCGCGGCCCACGCCCTCCGTGCCGCCGCGCGTGTTCAGCCCATAGTAGCAGGATGTGAGCGCCATGATCCCGCCGAACACGAACGGCTTCAGGAGGCCCTCGAAGATGTCGATCGGCACGTAACGCAATATGAAGCCGGTGTCCGCCAGGGCCTGATAGACCGACCGCATGTACAGGGTGGCGGTGAGATCGAGCTTGACGACCGCGATCAGCAGCCCGCCGAGCACGGCGATCACGTCGGCCATCACGGTCAGCAGCGGAAGCATGATCAGACCGGCGATGAAGCGGGGCGTGACCAGCTTCCGGATCGGGTCCACGCCCAGCGTGTTCAGGGCGTCGATCTGTTCGGTGATCTTCATCGATCCGAGCTGGGCCGCCATGCCCGAGCCGGCCCGACCCGTCACCATGAGGGCGGTAAGCACGGGGCCGAGCTCGCGGACGGCGCTGGCCCCGACCAGGCGCCCGATGTAGATGGTGGCTCCGAACTGACGCATCTCGACCGATGCCTGGAGCGCCAGCACCATGCCGGTGAACAGTCCGGTCAGTGCGACGATCCCGAGCGATGAGACGCCGATCGTGTCCATCTGCTGCGTGAGGTCGCGCCAGTAGAACGGCCGGGTGACGGCCGACGCCAGCACGCGCCCCAGCAGGTCGAAGTACGTCTGGACGCGCTCGGCCGTGGCCTTGAGGGCGTCGTTGAGCCACCGGATGGGAGAGATCGGGGAAGACGGCATTCGGCGGCAGGTTAGATGCGGCGACAACGGCACGCAACCGCTGGCCAACCACGTCCCGGGCTCACAGGTTTCAGAGGCCGGCCCGAGGAAGGTTCCGCCGCCGACACGAGGAGGAGACGGAGGGATGAAGGCGATTCGTTCCGGCGAGGAGCCGGAAGCCATCGGACCGTACTCACAGGCGATCGAAAGCGCCGGGCTGGTGTACTCGTCCGGCCAGATCGGACTGGATCCGGCGTCCGGGGAGCTCGTCGAGGGCGTCGAGGCCCAGGTCCATCAGGTCATGCGCAACCTGCGGGCGGTGCTCTCGGCCGCCGGGCTCGACTTCGCCGATGTGGTGAAGACGACGATCTTCCTGGCCGACATGGAGGACTTCGCCACGGTGAACTCGATCTACGCGGCGTACTTCACCGAGCCGTATCCGGCCCGTTCGACCGTGCAGGCGGGCGGTCTGCCGAAGGGGGCGCGAATCGAGGTGGACATCGTGGCCCGCCGAGAGTGACGAGAGCGAACCGGCCCGCCGCATCGCCTGCGTGCGGGCTCGCGGGGGCGGATGGAGGACTGGTGTCTCCTGCGGTCTTCAAAACCGACACGACGGCCGCGCAGGCCGTCGGCTGGGTTCGATTCCCAGACGCTCCCGCCACTCGGGCCCGGTCGCGCGCCGCCGGAACCGCACCGCGTGCGCGGGCGGCGTGGATCCTGGTAGCGGTGGCGGCCAGCCTGCTCGTATCCTCCGAGCTGCGGGCGCAGGAGCGCGATGTGCCGCCGGCGCCAACGGACAGCCTGCCGGCGCCAACGGACAGCCTGCCGACGCCAACGGACAGCCTGCCGACGCCGGCGGACAGCCTACCGGCGCGAGCGGACAGCCTGCCGGCGCCGGCGGACAGCCTGCCGGCTCGAGCGGACAGCCTGCCGGCGCGGCCCGACAGCCTGCGCGAGGCCGGCGGTGGCGGCCAGCCTCCGCGAGAACGCGGTCCCGTCAGCCCCACCGGCGCGATGCTCCGCTCCATCATCGTGCCCGGCTGGGGACAGACCGCTGCCCGCCAGCCCGCGCGGGGCGCCATCTACTTTACCGTCTGGACAGGCGGTGTCTACATGATCCTGAAGACGAACGCCGATGTGAACGCGGCCGAACGCGGCGAGGACGCAGACCTGATCGACAGCCGCAAGCAGGCCCGGGAGAACTGGATCCTGTTCACCGGCCTGTGGGCGCTCGTCAGCGGGGTGGACGCCTGGGTATCCGCTCAGTTCGCCGGATTCGAGGGAGCGGTGCGTCCGCCACAGGACGGATCCCCCGGGGTCGAGTTCAGCGTTCCGGTGAAGCTGTTCTGAGCTGATGGTGCGCTCCCGCCCGAATTCCACCCGGGCGCCGATCGGGATCTTCGACTCGGGCGTCGGGGGGCTGACCGTCGTGCACGCCGTGCGGGAGCGTCTTCCGTTCGAATCGATCGTGTATCTGGGGGACACGGCGCGGGTGCCCTACGGACCCAAATCACCGGCCACCGTCCGCCGCTACGCGACCGAGGCGGCCGACTTTCTCCTCGCCCGGGACGTGAAGCTGATCGTCATCGCGTGCAACACGGCGACCGCCAGGGCAGCCGACGACGTCGCCTCACGGGTAGCGGTTCCCGTGGTGGGCGTGATCGAGCCGGGCGCCGCCGAAGCGGTTCGGAGATCCCGCAGCGGGCGGATCGGGGTGATCGGCACGCGGGGGACCATCGAGAGCGGGAGCTACGAGCGGCAGATCAAGAAGCTCCGGCCCGACGCGATCGTCGAGAGCGCCGCCTGTCCCCTGTTCGTCGCACTGGCGGAGGAGGGCTGGACGGAGGGCGAGATCGCACGGCGGACGGCGGAGACGTACCTGGAGCCGCTGTTGCGCAAGCGGATCGACACGCTCGTGCTCGGCTGCACCCATTACCCGCTCCTCAAGCCGTTGCTGGCGGAGGTGGCTGCCGGGGTGGAGCTGATCGACTCCGCCGACGCGACGGCATCCGCCGTCGCCCGCCTGCTGGATGAACTCGGGCTGGCGGCAGAAGACGGCGACGGTCCGGTCACCGCTCGCTACTTCGTGACGGACGATGCCCGGCAGTTCGGCACGGTCGCGCAACGCTTCCTCGGCGAGCCGGTTGGGAGCCTCGAGTGGGTCAGCCTCGGCTCCAGCTCCTGATCTCGATGGAATCCGGGCCCAGGAGCGCGTAGCTGCGGTGGTGAATCCAGTCTCCCGGGTTGAGGTAGGCACGGCCCGGCGCCACTTCGAGCAGTTCCGGCCGATGGGCGTGGCCGAAGACGATCAGGTCGAGCTCGGGACGTTCGCCGAGCAGCGAGAGCGCGTGGGCGCTCAGCGCGTCGGCCAGCGCGGGGTCCGGGACGGGGTCGCCGCCGAGCCTGGCCGGCGTGGAGCTGAAGCGGCGCGCCAGCGGCAGGCTGAGGTCGGGCGGCGCCAGCCGGAACAGCGCCCGGAACGCTCGACTGCGGGTCAGGCTCGCGAAGGCTCGATACGCGGCCTCTCCGTCCAGGAGCCCGTCGCCGTGAGCGATGTAGGCGTTCCGGCCCGCGAGCTCGGTCGTTACGGGTCCATCGAGCAGCTCGATGCCGAGGTCCGCCCCGAGGAAGCTTCCGGTCCACGCATCATGATTGCCGCCTACGAGCCGTACTCGCACGCCGGCATCGACCAGGTCGGCCAAACGGCGAAGCACCGCGAAGTGGCGTCGCAGGACGACGTGGCGGTACTCGAACCAGAAGTCGAACAGGTCGCCGTTGATGAGCAGCTCGTCGATCGTGCCGGGCAGGGAGCGGAGAAAGTCGAGGAACGAGCGTTCACCGGGCGGCGGGATCGCGCCGAGGTGAACATCGGAGACCACGATGGTGGGTCGAGCGGCCATGCGAAAAGATAGAACCGCCCACGGGAGGGACGAAACGAGCGGGCGGGACGAAACGAGCGGGCGGAACGCGACGCCTCACTCCGTCGAGACGGTGGTGCGGTACGCGGAGACCGATCAGATGGGGCGCGCCCACCACGGCATCTACGTGGTGTGGTGCGAGCTCGGGCGCACGTCGATGATGCGTGCGCACGGCGTCTCCTACGCAGAGATGGAGCGTAGCGGCATCCTCCTGCCGGTCGTTCGGGTCGAGGTCGAGTACCGTGCGGCGGCCTACTATGAGGAGACGGTGCGCATCGACACCCGGGTGGCCGCCGTCCGGAGCCGCTCTGTCTCGTTCGTGTACGAGATCTATGGTCCCGGTGCGCGGTTGCTGGCCCGTGCGCGCACGGACCTGACCTGCGCCGACCGGGAGGGGCGCACGCGCCGGATCCCCGCGGAGGTCAGGCAAGCGCTCCTGGCTGCGGCGGGCGCTTGAGTTCGAGAGAAGGGCCGCGTCGGGGATCGTCGTGGCGCGGAGCGGTCGTGCTCGCGCTGGGCACGGCCTCCGCGTGCTCGACGCAGGTGAGTACGGGCCCACCGCTCGCCGATGCTGGCGCCGTGGCGGCCCGCGTGCACGCGGCGACCGGACCCGGGCGGTTCTACCGCTTGCGGTTCGACTGGCAATATGCGGACGAGAAGGGCCAGCTGGCAGGCGAAGGGGTGGCGCGCTACAACCCGACCGACTCGCTGCGACTCGACCTGTTCGCGCCGGGCGACGCCTCGATGGGCGTGGCGCTCACGCCCGGCGGCCTCTCCACCCTGGGCGAGATCGACGATGTCCAGCTGCCCGGCCCGGTGTTCCTGTACGCGATGGCCGGGATCTTCCGGCCGGGCGGCTACCCAGGCCGCGGGTTCCGGGCCGACAGCTCGCAGGTCCTCGTCTTCGGCGCGGGCGTCGATTCGCTGTTCGCCTTCGTGCAGGGTACGCGGATCCTCCGGCTGGAGGAACGCCGGGGCCGTCGGGTGCAGCGCCGCATCGAGGTGGAGTGGGGCCAGGAACCGGAGTGGCCGCGGAGCGCCGAGTACCGCGATTTTGTAGAATCACGACGCGTCCGCTGGGAACTCACCGACGCCACCGAGGTGCTGACGAGACATGCCTCCGAGATCTACGACCTTCCGCACCGCATGTAGCCTGGCCGGCGGGCTGCTGGCCGCCTCCCTGGTCGCCGCGTGCTACGGTTTCTCCGGCGGCGGCGGGCTTCCGTCCCACATGAACACGGCCTTCGTGCCGCCGGTCGAGAACGAGACACCACGGTTCACGCTCACCGAACGGATGACCCAGTCGCTGCTGGACGCCGTGCGCAGCAAGCTCGGCCTGCAGCTCGCGGCGGAGACCGAGGCGGACCTGATCGTCACCGCCCGGATCACCGGCTACTCGGACGTGGCCTTGAACTTCGACGCCCGGCAGGGGGAGACGACCCAGGTGTTCCAGCGCCGGATCACGATCACCGCCGCCGTGGACATCTACGATCGACAGCTGGAGGAGATGTACTGGAGCTCGCGTTCGGTGGCGGGAACCGGCGAGTACCAGCCGGAGGTCGAGCAGGAGGAGGTGGGCGAGACGATCGCCCTCGAGAACCTGGTACAGAAGATCGTGGACGGGGCGCAGTCGGATTGGTAGGCCCGTCGGCGGGCGTCGGAGGGAGCGGTAGCGGCCGGCTGGGTTGCGTCGTCGCCCTGCTGCTCGTCGGCGGGGTGGGCTACGCAGCCGTTCCGTTCGTCCGTGCCGAGCTCGAGTTCCGGTCGGCGGAGGATCGGCTTCGCGCCGAGATCGAGCAGCTCAGCATCGAGAGGTCGGCGGAGGCGGCCGATGAGCTCGTCCAGGTCATCCGCACGCTCGGGCTGCCCCGGGCTGCCGAGCGGATCGCGGTGAGCCCCATCCCGGGCTCCAGCCGACGGTTCCTGGTGAGGGTGACCTACGCCGACACGCTGCCGATCCTGACCTGGAGACGGGTGATCCCGCGCCGGATCGAGGCCGAGACCTCATGAGCGAAGGCTGGCGCCGCCTTCGTCGTCCCGCCGCGATCCTCGCCGGCCTGTGGATCGTGTTCGGCTCCTCCGTGGCGGACCTCCCGCGCCGCCTGCTGGGCGGAGACGCGGTCGACGGCGGCGCTGGACGCGGCGGTACCGCCCTCGTCGCGGTCGCTCCGCCGGCTTCCCGGGCCGATGGCCTGCCGGCCGACGGGGCTCAGTCGACCGACGACGGATCTCAGGCCAGCGGCCACGACCAGGCCGAGGCGGGCGACGCCAGCCAAGCCCGGGCGGGAGCCCACGACCAGGCCGAGGCGAGCGACGCCGTCCGGGCCGAAGACGTGGCGGCCGAACGGCACGAGGGGCCGGAGATCTCGCACGTCTTCCTGGTCCTGATCGCGATTCTCCTGGTCGGCAAGCTGTTCGGCGAGGGGGCCGAGCGGATGGGACAGCCCGCCGTTCTCGGCGAGCTCGTCGCCGGCGTGCTGCTAGGCGGCAGCATGCTGGGCGTCATCCCGCCGTCGAACACCCCGCTCGGCGAGGTCATTCACGTCTTCGCCGAGATCGGCGTCTCCATCCTCCTGTTCGAGATCGGCCTGGAGACCGATCTGAAGGAGATGTTCCGGGTCGGCAAGGAGGCGGCCGCCGTGGCGCTCGTTGGCGTCGTCCTGCCGTTCGGCCTCGGCTTCCTCTACTGGTATTCGGCCAACCCCTCGATCGGCGTGCACCCGGCGGGGATCGAGTTCTGGGTCGTGGCGATTTTCGTCGGTGCGACGCTGACCGCCACCTCGGTGGGCATCACCGCTCGCGTCCTGTCGGATCTGCGGAAGATGCACACCTCGGAAGCGCGCATCATCATCGGCGCCGCCGTCATCGACGATGTGCTGGGCATCGTGATCCTGGCGGTGGTGGCGGGATTGGCGGGTGGCGCCGCCGTCGGGGCCCTCGCGATCGGCAGGATTCTCGCCTTCGCGGTCGGCTTCCTCGTTCTCGCCGTGGTGATCGGCAACCGCGCGGCCCCCTACCTGTTCAACATCGTCGATCGCATGCGCGTGCGCGGCGTCCTGCTGGTGACCGCGGTCTGCTTTGCGCTCCTGCTGGCGGCACTGGCCGATCTCTCCGGATCCGCCATGATCATCGGCGCGTTCGCCGCCGGCATCGTCCTCTCGTCCACGAACCAGTTCGACGCCGTGGTGGAGCGGATCGAGCCCGTGGCGGATGTGTTCACGCCGATCTTCTTCGTCGTCGTCGGCGCGCCCGTGAACGTCCGGCTCTTCATCCCGGGCAGCGAGGACTTCTCGGTCGCGGTCCTCAGCGTCGGCCTCATCCTCACCGTGATCGCGGTCATCGGAAAGGTCATGGCCGGGTTCGTGGTCCGCACCCCGGGCATCAACCGGCCCGCGGTCGGCGTCGGCATGGTGCCCCGCGGCGAGGTGGGGCTGATCTTCGCCGCCATCGGTCTGCGGGAGGGCATCCTGTCGAACGCGGTGTACAGCGCCGTCCTCATCATGGTCATGCTCTCGACGTTCATGGTTCCACCCGTGCTCAAGCCGCTGCTGCGGCGAGCCGGGGACCCGCCCCAGGAGGCGGGCGACTCGGTCGAGCGGCGATCCGCCGCCGGGCACACCGGGTAGGGACGCGCCCGAATGCGCGAGACGCTCCTCATCGGAGCCCGAAGATCTCGGCTGGCGCGCGCACAGGCGGAGTGGGTCGCCAGGGTCGTGCGCTCGGCCTGGCCCGAGTTGGAGGTCAGCTGCCACTGGTGGGAGACGGAAGGCGATCGGCGGCGGGACGTGCCTTTGCCGGAGATCGGAGGCAAGGGCCTGTTCACCGCCGAGCTGGAGTCGGCGATCCTGGACGGCGGGATCGATATCGCGGTCCACTCGCTGAAGGACCTGCCGACCGACGTGCCCGCCGGCCTCGACCTGCTGGCGGTACCGGAGCGGGTGGATCCGCGCGACGTGCTGGTGACGGCCGCGGGGTGTGATCTCGGCGAACTGGCCGACGGGGCCCGGGTGGGCACCTCTTCGCTCCGCCGCCGGGCCCAGCTGCTCGAGGCGCGCCCCGACTGCCGACCGCTCGATGTGCGCGGCAACGTGGAGACCCGCCTCGCCAAGCTGGAGCGCGGGGAGTACGAGGCGCTGATCCTGGCCGCCGCGGGTCTCGAGCGACTCGGTGCGCCCGTGGCCGGGATGCGCAGCGTGCTGGAGGTCCCGCGCTGGCTGCCGGCCGCCGGCCAGGGGGCCCTCGGGATCGAGGGACGGGCGGATGACGAGCGGGTCCGCGGCCTGCTGGATGCGATCGATGACCCCGCGGCGCGGGCCGAGACCGTTTGCGAGCGTGCGCTCCTGGCCGCGCTCGGCGGCGGCTGTCAGGTGCCGATAGGCGCGCTCGCCCGCCTCGAGGGGAACCGCCTCACGCTCGATGCCGCGGTGTTCTCGCCGGACGGCGGCACTGCGGTGCGTGCGTCGACTCGCGGGCCCGCGGACGACCCGGCCGGGCTGGGGCGTCTGGTCGCCGAAGAGTTGCGGGCGCGCGGGGCGGACGAGCTGCTGGGCGTCGAGGGCGGGGCCTGACCGCTTCGCCGGCGCCGGGAACGCCCGGCTCGAAGCGGGCCTGGACGTCGGAGCGGGTCTGGATGTCGGAGAGGTTCTAGACGTCCCGCTTCAGGAAGCGTCGCAGGTTCGCCAGATAGTAGGCGAGCGCCGCGGCCGCGAGGGCGAAGGCGATCGCCAGGACGATGCCGAGCAAGGAGCCGGTGCGCACGAACACGACCCCCTGCCAGGCCGCGAACATCGCACAGAAGAGGATCGCGGTGGCGATGAGCAGCTTGTGGAACGCGATGAGCGACATCTCGCATGCAAGATACGCCGCCACGGAGGCCGTTGCGAGGCCGCCGAGCCGCTCGCCAGCTTGAGTCATGCGATCCGCCCACCCTCCCGAGCGAGCCGCGAAGTTCCGTCAGGCGGCCTTCGCCTATCTGCATGTCGGGCTGCTCTACGAGGCCGCGGTCTTCACCCTCGGCCGCACGGGCCACCTGCCCGCCGGCCGCGGTCCCCTCTGGCTCTGGCTGGCGATCGGGGCCGCGATCCTCGCCGTGGTCGTCTGGGGACTGTGGCGCTGGCAGAACGTCTGGTTCGCGCGCGCGATCTGGGCGCTGCACGCCCTGCGGCTGCCGCCGCTCATCGAAGGGGCGTTCGTCGCGCAGACGAAAGCCCTGCCGCCCGCGTTCTACCTCACCGCCCTCGTCGTCGTGCTCGTCAACCTCTGGATGCTGGCGCGCGCCGGGTGGGACCTGTGAGCCGGCGGGCCGCCGCTCGCATCTCGCTTCGGCATCCTCGCCATCGCCGGAAGTGCGAGGTATGACCGGAGCACGAAGGATTCGGACCTGGGCCGAGCTTCCGGGTCCGGACGGATCGGGCCTCGGCGAGCAGGTCGCCGCTCAGAACGAGCGTGTCCGCCGCCGCATGGAGGGCGTCCGCGATGTGCTCGCGGTGGCGAGCGGGAAGGGAGGGGTGGGCAAGAGCTTCATCGCGGCGGCGCTCGCCTCCGCCTTTGCCCGCGGGGGGCGGAGGGCCGGGCTCCTGGATGGCGATCTCGCCGGACCCACCGCTCCGGCGCTCCTGGGCGTCGCCCGGCGGTCCCTCTCGGTCACGGAGGAAGGCGTGGTCCCGCCGCGCGACGGCGCCGGCGTCCGCGTCTTCTCGACCGATCTGGTGCTGGCCGACGGGGAGCCGCTGCGATGGCAGGAGCCTGTCTCGGAGAGCTTTGTCTGGCGCGGCTCGCTCGAGCGGGGTGTCTTCCGGGAGTTCCTGGCGGATGTGGCCTGGGGCGATCTCGACGTGCTGGTGGTAGACCTTCCGCCCGGGGCGCACCGCCTCATCGAGCTCGCGGAGCTCGTCCCGGACCGGACGAGGATGCTCGGCGTGACCATCCCCTCCGCGGCGTCACGGGCCGCGGCAGGACGCTCGCTTCGGACCGCGCTGGAGCGGGAGCTCCCCGTCGCCGGCGTGGTGGAGAACATGTCGGGCCACGTTTGCGGGGCCTGCGGAGCCGCCACCCCCCTCCATCCCGGGACCGCCGGCGATGCCCTGGCGCGCGAGCTCGGCCTGCCCCTCCTGGCGCGCATCCCGTTCGACCCCGAGGCCGCGGCCCGGGCCGAGGCGGGTGACATGGAGGGGCTTCTGGCCACCCTGGCGGGTCGGGAGATCGCCGCCCTGGCCGAGCGTCTGAGCGAGGGCCCGGGCGGACGGAGCGGCGGGTGAAATTCCTCTGCGTCGACTGCGATGAGCAGATGGGCTTCGAGGAGCGGCAGCTTCCGGGCGACGGCACGCTGGCGGCGGTGTTTCGCTGTCCGGGCTGCGGGCGCGAGGTCGCCATGCTGACGAACCCGATGGAGACACAGGTCGTCTCCTCGCTCGGGATCAGGATCGGTGGTCGCGAGGTGCCGGAGCAGCCGCTGGAGCTGATGCGCACCTCCCTGGCGGGCGGCCGCCCGGAGGCGTTCGAGGGAGCTCCGTCCGGGGGGCCTGCGTCCGGGAGTGCTCCGTCCGGGGAGCCCCCCTCCGCTGAGCCGGCTCACGGCGCGAGGCCGTCTCGGCCGACGATACGCTGGAGCGACGCCGCCCACCAACGCCTCGGTGCCGTGCCCTCCTTCGTGCGCGGGATGGTGAAGCGGATCTACACGGAGTACGCGAAGGAGCGCGGGATCGCCGAGATCACGCCGGAGGTGATGGACCGGGCGCGGACCGATCTCGGCCTGGAGGGAATGTGAGCCTCGGCGAGGGCGACGGCACCAGCTCGGGGCAGACGGTCGGAGAGGAACGGCGGCGGGTGCACGGCTACCTGGTCTGCATCGACCGGCGGATCTGCGTCGGGTTCGAGGACTGCCTCGGGGAGGCGCCCGGCGCCTTCCGCCTCGACGAGGAGGGGATCGCGACCTTCGCGATGCCCGAGCAGACGGAGCCCTCCCGCCTGCTCGCCGCCTGTGCCGCCTGCCCGGTCGACGCGATCCGCGTGCTGGACGAAGAGGGCCGTCCGGTCGTTCCCTGACCCGTTTTGACTTCAATCCTCGCCCCCGCTATATAGTCCGCGATCTGCACGCCGGGCGGTGCATCTCGGGCGGGGAAGTCAGCCGACACCCACTGCGACTGGAGCGGCGTTTGTATCGAGAGCTTCTCGTACCGGTCGACAACTCGCGGCATGCGATGTGGGCGGTCGACCGGGCCATCGAGATGTGTCGCGCTTCGCAGGGTCACCTCACCGCCAACCACGTCTACGCCGCCCGCCTCCACGACGTCCGCTTCCGTCAACTCGAGACCGGTCTTCCAGCCCGCTTCCAGACGTCCGACGAGATCAAGCGGCAGCGCAAGATCCACGACAAGCTGATCGAGAAGGGACTTCAGCTCATCTCCGACAGCTTCCTGGATCAAGTGGCGTTACGGTGCGAGCGGGCCGCGGTCCCGATGACGCGGCAGCTGCTCGAGGGCATCAACCACGAGGAGGTCGTGCGCGAGGCGAACGAGGGTGGCGGCCGGCTGCCGAGCCTCATCGGCTTCGATCCCAACATCGCGGTCCGCTACGATGGCGGCACGAAGGCGAGAGGGGACGTGCGGGTGGGGGAGAACGGCCGTCTGATCGCCGAGGATGAAGAGGGAGAGGATCGGCTGGCAGGCACGTCGGATCGAGCCTACGACCTGCTCGTCATGGGCGCGCACGGCATCGGCATGCAGCCGCTCTCCCAGCTGGGCGGCGTCGCGTCGCGGGTAGCGCGCGGCGTCGAGAAGGACCTCCTGCTGGTGCGCGACGAGCGCCCGCTCGCGGGCGGACGTTGGCTGGTCTGCGTCGATGGGTCGGCGTACAGCTACAGGGCGATGCGGAAGGCGCTCGAGCTGGCCCGGGAGATGGGGGCGAAGCTGTTCGTCTGCAGCGCCTTCGACGTCGAGTACCACCACGCCGTCTTCCACAACATCAAGGACGTGCTCTCGGTTCAGGCATCCCGGGTGTTCAAGTTTGAGGAGCAGGAGGAGCTCCACAACAACATCATCGACAAGGGACTGCTCCAGCTCT
>CAZEBA010000027.1:44200-46023 GCA_964510615.1 uncultured Gemmatimonadota bacterium | reverse complement strand
GCTCGTTCGTCTCCTGGGCGGTCCCGAAGCCGGCGTACTGCCGCATGGTCCAGAGCCGTCCGCGATACATCGTCGCCTGCACGCCACGCGTGAACGGCGGCTCGCCCGGGTAGCCGAGGTCGTGATCGTAGTCGACTGGTGCCTCGTCCGGGCCGTAGAGGCGGTCGAGATCCACTCCGGAGGAGGTCGTGAACCGGTTCCGCCGCTCGGGAGAGCGCTCGAGCTGCGGGGCGAGGGTGTGGGTCTCCCACCGTTGGCGGCGGGCGGGATCCGGGAGAGCGTCCCGGCCGGTCCGCGCCCCGCTCACCCCACCTCCTCCGCGAACGAGAGCAGCAGATCGCCGGGGTTCACCGTCGCGCCCTCCTGCACCGCGATCGACGCTACCACGCCCGGGGCCTCGGCCCTGAGCTCGTTCTCCATCTTCATCGCCTCGATCACCAACAGGCCGCTGCCGGCGGCCACAGGCTGTCCCTCCGTCACCTCCAGCCGCAGGACCAGACCCGCCATCGGGGCGCGAACCTCGCGCCGAGGCGCCCCGCGAGGTACCGGTGCAAGCGCCCGTATCGAGTGGGTGCGCTCGTCCTCCACTGCCAGGCATATCGGTCGGCCGCCGATCTCGATTGTCCACCCATCCGCCGTCGGACGCGCCGACAGCGCGATCCCCGCCTGCCCGATCCTCAGGTGTCGACGCTCGCTCCCCGGCACGGTGTCGATGTGCGCGTCCGCCTCAAGGCTCCCCACCCGAACGCCCGTCTCGGTGGCCTCGATCTCGAGCCGCTGACCGTCGCACTCCACAAAGTACCTCACGAGCGCACGCCCCAGCCGCGGCCCAGCAGCCCGACGGCCCTCTGCCAGCCCGTAAGCTCCCGGTGCGGGCGGCGGCCGTCCGTGCGGCCGGGCGGGGCGATGGGCGCATCGCGGCGCTCCTCTTCGAGCAGGACGGCGGCGATGGCCGCCGTCTCCAGCGCGTCGGCCTCGGCGGCGTTCAACAGATCCGGATGCTCCTCCATGTATCGGATCGACAGCCGGCCGGCGCGGAAGTCGGGCTCGTCCATGACCGCCAGATGAAACGCCTGCGTCGTGGCGAGGCCCGAGATGTGGAGCTCTGTGAGCGCCCGCCTCATCCGGCGGATCGCCTGCGGGCGGTCGGCGGCGTGCACGATGAGCTTGGCGAGCAAGGGATCGTAGTGAAGTCCCACCTCGAACCCGGCGGCGATGCCGGCGTCCCAGCGCACACCCGGCCCGCCCGGCACGTCCAGCTCCGAGATGCGTCCGGCGGACGGGAAGAAGCCCTGGAAGGGATCCTCGCCGCCGATGCGGCACTCGATCGCGTGGCCGTGGGGCCACGAGGGATCCGGCCTCCAGCCCAGCGGCCGCCCCGCCGCCGACCAGATCTGCTCCTGCACGAGATCCACGCCGGTCACCAGCTCGGTCACCGGGTGCTCCACCTGGATGCGCGTGTTCATCTCGAGGAAGTGGAACTCGCCGTCCGCGTACAGGAACTCGACGGTTCCCGCTCCCTCGTAGCCGACCGCGCTCGCTGCATCCACGGCCACGCTCCCCATCCGATCCCTCAGCTCCCGATCGACCATCGGCGAGGGCGCCTCCTCGATCACCTTCTGGTGCCGTCGCTGTATCGAGCACTCGCGCTCGCCGAGGTGCACGACCGTGCCGTGGCGGTCCGCGAGGACCTGGATCTCGATATGCCGCGGCCGCTCCAGATACCGCTCCACGTAGACCCTCGGGTCCCCGAACGCCTGCGCTGCCTCGCTGCGCGCCCGCTGGACGGCGGCGTCCAGCTCCTCGGGACGCCGCACGACGCG
>CAZEBA010000027.1:14087-44190 GCA_964510615.1 uncultured Gemmatimonadota bacterium | reverse complement strand
GACCAGCCGCATGCCCTTGCCGCCGCCGCCCGCCGCGGCCTTCAACATCAAGGGATAGCCGACCTCGAGGGCCGCGGTCGCTGCCTCCTCCCGGTCACCGAGAACCGGCGAGCCCGGAACGACCGGCACGCCGGCGCCGCACATCAGCTCGCGGGCGCGCGTCTTGTCACCCATGGCCTCGATCGCATCCGCCGGCGGGCCGACGAAGACCAAACCGGCCTCCTCGACCGCGCGGGCGAAGTGGGGGCTCTCCGCCAGGAAACCGTATCCCGGATGGACCGCCTCGGCGCTCGTCCGGTCTGCCGCCTCGAGCAGGCGGTCGACGGCGAGGTAGCTCTCGCTCGCCCGGGCCGGTCCGATCGGAACGGAGAGATCCGCCAGCAGAACGTGGGGAGAGAGACGGTCCGGCTCCGAGTACACGGCGACGGACTCGATGCCCATCTCACGGCACGCACGGATGACGCGCACGGCGATCTCACCCCGGTTGGCAACCAGGATCCGGGTGAACGGCGGCTTGCTCAAAGCGGGATGTTGCCGTGCTTCTTGGGCGGGTTGTGGTCCCGCTTGTTTCCGAGCACGCCGAGACCGGAGATCAGGTGCCGCCGCGTGTGACGGGGATCGATCACGTCGTCCACGTACCCGCGGGCCGCGGCCTGATAGGGGTTGGCGAACTTGGCCCGGAAGTCGCCCTCCAGCTCCCCCGTCTTCGCCTCGGGGTCGTCGGCCGCGCCGATCTCCTTGCGGTAGAGGATCTCGACGGCGCCCTTGGGCCCCATGACGGCGATCTCCGCCGTCGGCCAGGCAAAGTTCAGATCGCCACGAATGTGCTTGGAGGACATCACGTCGTAGGCGCCTCCGTAGGCCTTGCGCGTGATGACCGTGATCTTCGGCACCGTCGCCTCGCAGTAGGCGTAGAGCAGTTTGGCGCCGTGCTTGATAATGCCGCCATGCTCCTGGCTCACGCCGGGGAGGAATCCCGGGACATCTTCGAAGGTCACGATCGGGATGTTGAACGCATCGCAGAAGCGGACGAATCGGGCGCCCTTCAGGCTGGCGTCGATGTCGAGGACGCCGGCCAACACCGCCGGCTGGTTGCCGACGACGCCCACCGACCGGCCGCCCAGGCGGGCAAACCCGACGATGAGGTTCTGCGCGTACTGAGCGTGCACCTCGAAGAACTTGCCGCCGTCGACGATGCGGCCGATCACATCGTGCATGTCGTACGGCTTGTTGGGCTGGTCCGGCACCACGTCGAGAAGCTCCTCGCCCGCTCGCTCGGGCGGCTCGACCGGGTCGGCATCCGGCGGGACCTCGCTGTTGTTGGCGGGCAGGTAGCCGAGCAGGGTACGGACTCCCCGCAGGGCAGACACCTCATCCGCATACGAGAAGTGCGCCACCCCGGACGTCCGCGCGTGGGTCGCCGCCCCGCCGAGCTCGTCGAAGCTCACCTCCTCGTGCGTCACGGTCTTCACGACGTTGGGCCCCGTCACGAACATGTGACTGATGCCCTCAACCATGAAGATGAAGTCGGTGATGGCCGGCGAGTACACCGCGCCGCCGGCGCAGGGGCCGAGGATCGCGCTGATCTGCGGAATCACGCCGGAGGCCAGCGTGTTGCGCAGGAAGATGTCCGCGTAGCCGCCCAACGACACGACCCCTTCCTGAATGCGCGCTCCGCCCGAGTCGTTGAGCCCGACGACCTGGGCCCCGGCCTTCAGCGCGCTCTCCATCACCTTCACGATCTTCTCGGCGTGCGCCTCTGATAGCGACCCGCCGAAGACCGTGAAGTCCTGGCTGAACACGTAGACGGTACGGCCGTCGATCATGCCGTAGCCGGTCACGACGCCATCCCCGGGGATCCTTTGCGAGTCGAGGCCGAAGTCCGTGCAGCGATGCTCGACGAATCGGTCCAGCTCGACGAACGACCCCGGGTCCAGCAGCACGTCGAGCCGCTCCCTCGCGCTGAGCTTTCCCTTCTCGTGCTGGTGCGCGAGTCGGGCGGCCCCACCTCCCTCCTGGCTCCGGCGCCTCTGCTCCTCGAGCTCGTGCAGCTTCTCGCGCATCGTCATCGGCTCATCCCCTTGGCCCGACGTTCGCGCTCACCCGTCCTCCTTCCCCTTGGCCGCAGCCCGACGGGCCGCCTCCTCCGCCTCGACATCCCGCCATGCGAGCAGCGACGCGACATCGAGCGGGCGAAGCGTCCCGTCCTGCAGGGCTCGGATCAGGGTTCGGCGCATCACGGTCGATGTGCCGGGCTGAAGACTCAGGAGGCCGGTCGCTCCGGCGACTTCGAGTTCCGCCGCCGCCCGCGCGATACGGGCGGCATCGGGGGTGCCCGAGCGCGCGATCGCTGAGAGCACGAGGCGCATGGCATCGTGTCCGAGCGCAGGTAACATGTTATCTCTTAGCGACTTGCGATACTCCTGCTCATACTGGTCCTTGAACGTGGCCCAGGGAGACGCCTCCGCCGTCCGATCGACAAAGGCGCCGACAATCCAGGCATTGCCGAGCGTGCCCTCGAGACGGCGAAGAGCCTCCGGTTCTCCCCACAGCGCGCTCACGGCCACGATCGAACCTTCGACGCCGTAGTAGGGGATCTGCGGCGTGAGCTGGAGGACGGTCGGCACGGCATCGGCGTCGACGAACACGGCCTCCGGCCTTGCCTGCGCGAGACGGGCGATCGGCTCCTCGAACGTGGTCGTATCCGGGCGGTATCCGCTCGCCACGACAACGGTGGCACCGGTCAGGCGCGCCGCCTCGTCGAAGGAGCGATACGAGCTCTGGCCCAGCGGTCCGAGCGGATACAGCACGCCCAGCCTCGTGAGACCCGCATCTCCTCCCAGAAACCGGGCCAGATCGCGAGCGACGTCCGAGTGCCGCCGCTCCCGGTCCCAGAGGGTGAAGGCGTTGTCCGCGGGATCCTGCACCTCCGTCGCGGTCGGGCTGATGAGAAGCAACCGCGCGTCCTGCCGGGCGCCCGCTGCGGCGGCGAACGCCTCCGACCGCATCGGACCGATGACCGCGACGACTCCCTGTCGCTCGAGCCTCCGAACGAGTTCGCCCGCATCGACCTCATCCGAACCCTCGTTTTCGACGATCAGCTCGACCGGCAGCCCGCCAGCCGTGCGCTCGTATTCCCTCAGCGCCAGACGAGCCCCCTCCTCTACCAACTCCCCGGCGGCCGCGAACGGACCCGAGCGCGGGATCAGAACACCGATCCGCACCCGAGCCCGATCGCGGTAGCCACCCGCGAGGATCTCGCGGGCCAGCTCGCGATCCTCGGGCCACGCGTCCGCCGCCAGGACGCTGCTCGCCACCACCTGCGCGGAGTCCTCGCGGCCGGCCAGCGCCAGCGCCCGCGCCAGCTCGGCACGGACGGTGCCGCCGGCGGGCCCCGCGGCGGCGCTGCGGGCAGCCGCCTCCAGCTGCTCCAGGGTCACCGAGGCGGCGGCCTGGCGAAGCACGCGCCGCGACTCCTCGCCCAGAGCCTCGGGGTGCTGGAGCAGAAGTACGAGAGCCGCCTCGTCCTGGCCGCCGGCCACACGAATCGCGGCCAGGCGGGCGACGCTCAGCTCCTGGAGCGACCCCGACGCCCGCCCGACCAGGATCTCGAAGCGGGCAGCCGCCTCCTCGGACTCGCCGGCGGTCTGTAGCGCGATCGCCCCGACGAACAGGGCCCGGTTCGCAGCCGAGGCTCGGTCGGGAGCGGAACGCCAGGAGGCGAAGAGCGAATCGGCCAGCTCGGCGGCACGCATGAAGCTGCCCTCCGCCACCAGCGCATCGAGCGATCGAAGGGCCGCCCGTGCCGCCGAGTCGACGTCCGCAGGCTCCGCGGCGCCGCCACCGTACCGGGACGCGCACGAGGCCGACAGCGCCACAGCGAGGAGGGCGAGGAGCGGTCGCGGTCCCCGCCGAGACAGTGCCCTCAATGAAACGGGGTCCGGCATCGGGCAACCGGACCCCGCAGTCGGCTCTCTCATCGAACCTCGGTGGGCCCTACCGGTCCTCGTCTTCCTCGGACCCGTCCGTCTCCGCACCGCCCTCGGCCGCAGGCTCCTGCACCTCCGCCTCCAGCTCCGAGTCGGCCTCCGCCTTCGCCTCGAGCTCCTCGCCCAGCTCCGTGGCCTCGGCCTCCGGCTCGGCGGCCTCGGCTTCCGGCTCCGCGGCCTCCGCCTCCGCCTCGAGCTTCTCGTCCGGCTCCGTGGCTTCGGCTTCCGGCTCCGTGGCTTCGGCCTCCGGCTCCGTGGCCTCGGCTTCCGGCTCCGCGGCCTCCGCCTCCGCCTCGAGCTCCTCGTCCGGCTCCGTGGCTTCGGCTTCCGGCTCGGTGGCCTCGGCTTCCGGCTCGGTGGCCTCGGCTTCCGGCTCCGCGGCCTCGGCTTCCGGCTCTGTGGCCTCCGCTTCCGGCTCGGCGGCCTCCGCTTCCGGCGCCGGCCGCACCTTTCGCTCCGGAACCGACGTCACAGCCAACACGATCCGCCGATTCACGGGATCGGACTCGAGGACCTTCAGCTCCACCTGCTCACCCTCGACGAACAGCTCGGACGGATCCTCGATCGTCTCCTCCGTTCCGAGCTGACTGGCGGGCACGAAACCCTCCACGTCTCCACCCAGATCGACGACCAGCCCCTTGTCCACGAAGCGGGCCACCTGGCCGGTGACCTCCTTGCCCGGCTCGTAGCGCTGGGCCAGCTCGTACCACGGATCCTCCTCCGTCTGCTTCAGACCGAGCGAGATCCGCTTCTGCTCCGGATCGATGGAGAGAACCATCACTTCGACCTCTTCGCCCTTGCGCATCACCTCCGAGGGGTGCTGCACCCGGCGCGTCCAGCTCATGTCCGAGATGTGGACGAGGCCATCGATGCCCGGCTCGACTTCGACGAAAGCGCCGAACGAGGTCAGATTCCGGACCACTCCCTTGATGCGCGTGCCCGGAGGATACTTGCTGGGCAGGGAGAGCCAGGGATCCTCCTCGGTCTGCTTCATCCCGAGCGAGATCTTCTGATCCTCCTCATCCACGCGGAGGACGACGCACTCGATCTCTTCCCCGATCGCCACCAGTTGGGACGGATGGCGCACGTTGCGGGTCCAGCTCATCTCGGAGATGTGGACGAGGCCCTCGACCCCCTTCTCGAGCTCGACGAAGGCTCCGTAGTTGGTGATCGAGACCACCTTGCCGCGCACCCGCGTGCCCACGGGGTACTTCTCGGCAACGTCCTTCCAGGGATACGGCTGCAGCTGCTTGAGGCCGAGCGAGATGCGCTCCCGGTCCCAGTCGATGTCGAGGATCTTGACCTCGATCTCCTGGCCGATGTCGCACACCTCCGAGGGATGACCGACCCTGCCCCACGACATGTCCGTGATGTGAAGCAGGCCATCCATTCCACCGAGATCGATGAACGCCCCGAAGTCGGTGATGTTCTTCACCACCCCTCGGCGGAGCTGCCCGACCTCGAGCTCCTCCTTGAGCTCCTCCCGCTTGCCGGCCCGCTCCTCCTCCAGAATCACGCGCCGGCTGACGACGATGTTCCGGCGCCGCTTGTTCAGCTTGAGGATCTTGAACTCGTACTCCTTGCCGACCAGGTCCTCGATGTTGTGGACCCGCCGGAGCGCGATCTGCGATCCGGGCAGGAAGGCATCCACGCCCATGAGGTCGACCGTCGCGCCACCCTTGATCTTCCGCTTGATCGTTCCCGGAACGGGCTGGTTGTCGTCGAAAGCGGTCTTGATCTTCTCCCACACCCGCAGGAAGTCGGCCTTCTTCTTCGACAGGACGACGACCCCTTCGGCATCTTCCAGACTCTCGAGGAACACTTCGACCTTGTCGCCGGCCTTGAGGGCAGCCGGATCGCGGAATTCATCGAGCGGGATGGACCCCTCCGACTTGAAGCCAACGTCGAGGATGGCCGCCCCATCGGTGACGCGGACGATCGTCGCCTGCACGATCTCGCCCTCGGCGATCTCGCGCATCGTCTCGTCGTACATCGCGAGCATCTCCTCGTACTCCTCGGGAGAGTACTCGCCGTCATCGAGACCTCGTGACGGGCCGGTGATCGGCACGCCGCCCGTCGATTCCGCTTCGGGCTCTGGCACCGCCGTCGGCTCCTCGGCGGGGCTCGTCTGGGTGGTCGGCTCCTCGGCGGCTGGCTCCTCGGCGGCTGGCTCCTCGGCGGCTGGCTCCTCGGCAGCTGGCTCCTCGGCGGCTGGCTCCTCGGCGGCCGGCTCCTCGGCAACCTGGTCCCCGGCAGCTTCTTCCACCGTGTCCAACTCGACCTCGGCGACCGGTGCGACGTTCTGGTCGGTGCGTTCCTCTGTCATGCGGTTGGTTCCGTTTTCATCCGCGGCCCGCCGGCTGACGCAAAAACAATCGGCTGGTACCGAGCCGTCCGCTCGTCACCCAGCCGCGATGAAGGGCCGCTCTGTGGGTTGAGGGTTTCCATGTCGACCGAGCCGACAAATCACGCCTGCGAAAGCCCTTTAGGATAGGTGCGCCGTCGGGTTGCGTCAACCGTTCAGGGCCCGAATTCCGCGCTCCCGAGCGAGATCGAGGATCCGCTGGACGACGGTCTCCGGCGGCAGGTTGGTGGTGTCGATCTCGACGGCGTCCGGAGCTCGGATCAGGGGCGCCCGTGTCCTCGTGCTGTCAGCTCTGTCGCGCGCCGCCAGCCGCTCCGCCTCGGCGTCGACCGCCTCCTCGGAAGGGTCGGAGCCGTAGTCGAGCAGACGCCGTCGGGCCCGCTCCCTCACATCCGCGACCAGGAAGATCTTGAGCGGCGCGTCGGGGAAGACGATCGACCCGATGTCGCGACCGTCGCAGACCACGTCCATCTCCTCGGCCGTGGCCCGCAGCAGCTGCAGCACCCGGTCGCGAACGACGCCGTCGGCGGAGATCTCGGACACCTTCGCCGACACGCGGCGACTCTGGAGCTCGGCGCCGGGCATCCGGCCCATCACCCGGACATCGAGCCAGCCGGACCCGACGACCGGCTGGATCTCCAGCCCGCGCACGCCGCGATGAAGGGCCGCGGGATCGGCCCACCCCTCACGCAACGCCGCCCAGGTGATCGCCCGGTAGAACAGGCCGGAGTTGACGTGGACGAAGCCCATGCGGCTCGCGACCGCCCGGGCCGTCGTGCTCTTTCCCGAGGCAGCGGGGCCATCGACAGCGATCACGGCGCGGATCACCGAGCCGCCTTTCTCGTGAAGGCCTCCAGGTCGCGCCAGAACGACGGATAGGACACGGAGACGCAATCCCGATCGTCCACGGAGATCTCGCAGTCGCCCGCGGTTCCCAGAACCCCGAACGCCATCGCGATCCGGTGATCCCCGGACGGGCGGACTCGGCCGGCCAGCGGGGCGCCGGTGCCTTCGACCTCGAGGCCGTTGGCGTGCTCGCGGCACCGGACCCCGACCGCCGCGAGGTTCCGGGCCAGGTTCGCCAGCCGATCGCTCTCCTTCACGCGCAGCTCCTCGGCGCCGCGAAAGCGGGAGGTTCCGCTCGCCCGGGCCGCCAGGACGGCCAGGAGTGGAACCTCGTCGATCGCGGACGGCAGCGAGCGACAGTCCAACTCGAACGCCGTGAGACGAGAGGAGAACGCCCGCACGTCACCGAACGGCTCGCCGGCGTCGGCCCCTTGCGCCGCGACCTCGAAACGAGCGCCCATCGCGCCGGCAACCTCCAGCAGCCCCGTTCGGGTCGGATTCAACCCCACACGGCCGACTCGGACCTCTCCGGCCCCGAGCCAGGCAGCGGCGAGGAGAAAGGAGGCAGAGGAGAAGTCCCCCGGCACGGTGGTGTCGAGCGGCGACAGCGTGGAGGCCGTCTCGGCCGGCTCCAGGGTGACGATGGGACCCGCCCTAGCGGTCCGTTCCACGCTCACACAGGCCCCCATCGCCTGGAGCAGCCGTTCCGTGTGGTCCCGGCTCGGTCCCGGCTCGGACACTGCGACGCGCACCCGCGCGGTCAGGCCGGCAAGCAGGAGGGCCGATTTCACCTGAGCGCTGGCCACGAGTGGGCGGTGCCGCAGCGGGCGAAGGGAGCCCGAGCGGCGAGCTTCCAGTCGTATGGGCAGCCTCCCCTCTCTTCCCAGATAGCGGATTCGAGCCCCCATCGCCTGCAGGGGATAAACGACCCGATCCATCGGCCGATCGGAGAGGGAGGCATCACCCCGCAGTATGGCCGGGATTCCGAGCCCGGCCAGCAGCCCAGTCAGGAGGCGGGCCGACGTCCCGCTGTTGGCGCAGTCGATCTCCCCATCGGGCTCTCTCCACCGGGTCGGCCCGATGATTCGCGTGCAGCCGTCCGGAGCGGTTCGGATCGTGGCGCCCAACGCCAACATCGCACTCTCGGTGACACGTACATCGTCGGCTGCGAGAACGCCCCGCACCCGCGATTCGCCCGTCGCCAGCGGAGCGAGCATCAGAACCCGGTGCGAGATCGACTTGTCGCCGGGCGGCTCGAGCGAGAACGTCACCCGCGCACCTTTCGATCCCCGCCGCCCTCTTCGGGCGGAAACGAAACCTCGACGCTCAATCCGTCGTAGGCCACGCGGCTCGCCGCGAAGATGGCTCGTGCCTGCGCCGCCAGCCGCTCGGGCTGCTCGGAGTAGCGGGCGCTCAGATGCGTGAGCAGGAGCTCCCGCACGCCCGCTCGCGTCGCCGTGCGGGCGGCCTCCTCCGCCGTCGAATGGCCCGTCCGGCGCGCCCGTTCCTTCTCGTCCCGGCCGAAGGTGGCCTCGTGGATCAGCAGATCGGCCCCGGCGGCCGCTCGCACCACGCCCCTGTCCGGCGACGTATCGCCGGTGTAGACGAGTTTCCTCCCGGGGCGTCCAGGCCCCACGACCGCCTCCGGACGGACCAGGCGGCCGTCGGCCAGCCTCACCGGCTCTCCGCGATGCAGGCTCCCGAACAGCGGTCCCTCGGGCACGCCGAGCTCACGGGCGCGCTGCACGTCGAAGCGGCCGAGACGCTCCTCCTCGATGAGTGCGAGCCCGATGGAGCGCGACGTATGCCGGGTGCGAAACGCCCGGATCGCGTACCCATCCATCTGCACCTGGCCGCCGGGTTCGAGCTCGCCGGTCCGGACCGGGAAGCCGACTCGCTCCCCTCCGAGACCGACGAGGAGGTCGAGCGTGTCGGCGGATCCGGGCGGGCCCCAGATCGAGAGCGGCTCCTGCCGATCCTGCAGCGTCATCGTCCTCAGGAGGCCGGTGATGCCGAGGTAGTGATCGGCGTGCAGGTGGGTCACGAAGATCGCCCGCACGCTGAAGCCGACCGCAAAGCGCATCATCTGCCGCTGGGTACCCTCCCCGCAGTCGAAGAGGAACAGATCCCCCTCACGCTGCACGGCAATCGCCGACACGTTGCTTCGCACCGTCGGCCGCGCCGACGCCGTTCCCAGAAAGGTCGCTCGCAGCAAGGCCTTTGCTCCCGATCCCGCGGCCGCCCTCGTGCGGCCGCCAGCGGCGCAACCTACCCACCCCACCCGGGCGGTCAAGCACGCCCCCGCCCTCTGCCGCCGTCGGTGTCCGGCAGCGCCCGGGATCTTTCCGGCCTCCCTCCCGTCCAAGTAGGTTCGAAGATGGGTGGCGGGGCGGTGTGCGGCCCCGCGTTCAAGGCATGGAGTCCCGGAGGCGCATGCTCCACGAACTATCTCCCGGCCTGGTCCGGAAGTTCAGCGAGCCCGGCGGGCTCTTCGACACGGTCCTGCAGCGGCTCGTCTCCGAGTGGCACCGCTTCCAGGCGGACCGAGACGCCGGCAGGCTCACGGCCCTCCGTGCAATCCTCGAGGCCACCCTCGCCCAGATCGAGTCGCTCGAGCTCCTTCTCGAGGCGGACAGAAACCCCGGAATCGAGGAGGAGCCGCAGCCGGCCGGTGCCGGCCACGAGCCGCGAGCGGTCCGATCCGTCTACGCGGCCGAGCCGAGCCCACCCGCCGGTGTGGGCGGCGCCCCTCGGCCCGGCCAACCGGAGACCCTGGCGCCGGAGCGGCTGGACGAGGCCACGCGCCTCCTCGAGTCGCTGCAAGCCGCGCTTCAGGAGGCCCTCGCACCGCCGTCTCCCCCAGCAGCCCCGGCTCATCAGACTCCGTCCCCGGGCGCGCCGGAGCTTCCATCGGACGAGGCGCGGCGGGCCGCCGAAGACGGGAGCGGGCGGCCTCGGGCGGCCGCGCTCGAAGCCGTGCTCCCGCGTGAAACGTTCGACGTGGCCGCGGCGGCCGAGCTCAAGAGGTGCCGCCGCTTCGAGCGCTCCTTCTCGCTTCTGCTCCTGGATGTCGGAATGGACGCCGAGCCGCAGGCGAGCCGCGTGCTGCTCGGCAACCTCAGGGAGTTCGACCTCGTCGGCCGTTACGGGAACACCGTGTTCGCGGTCGGGCTGCCGGAAACATCGGCCGAGGGAGCCCGGTTGATCACCCACCGGCTGGTGGGTCTCCTCGCCCGCCGCGGCGCCTGGTCGGAAAGGGGACGGTTCGGTATCTCGACCTACCCGACCGACGGCAACACGCTGACGACCGTCGTCCGATCGGCGCGCGAGAAGCTGGGCACCGCTCCCTAGGCGGTCGGCAGTCAGGCCGCTAGGGCCGGGCCCTCGCCTCCTCGGAGGCCCGGCGGGCCGCCTCCTCCAGGACATCGGGCGGCGCGGCACCGACGACCTTGAAGCGACCGAAGAGCATGGTGGGCGTCTGGGCGATTCCGTACCGCTCCGCCTCGACCTCGCTGCGCGCCAGCTCCTCCTGGTACCTGCCGTCTTCCAGCGCGAGCTCGAGTGCCTCTCGATCGAGGCCCTCCTCGACCGCGATCTGCAAGAGGTGCTCTGGACGCTCGATGTCCAGCCCGCGGACGAAGTGCGCCCGAAAGATCGCCCGATGCAACCTCTGGTGTGCCTCCTCGCCGAGATCGTAGGCGAACTCGCCCGCCTGGAGGGCGAGGCGGGTAACGGGGCGTCGGGCGGGCCGATACAGCGGGACACCGATCTCGGCGGCCGACTCGGCCAGCGCCTCCCAGTCGTACTCCTCGAGGCCCGCACGCTCGCCGACCGAATCACCGCCGGGCCAGGCCTCCAGCGGTCTCCAGACGATGCGCAGCGGCGTGGCCGAGGACACCGCATCGAGCAGGGTGCAGGCTAGGTAGGAGTAGGGGCAGGAGTAGTCGAAGTAGACGAAGACCGGTACGGGATCCGTGCCCGGCGAGCGGCTCACGCTCCCTGGTCCGACCTCGGGGCCGGGGAGGACGGATCCTCCGTCGGGGCGCTCGCCGCCCGCCAGAGCGAAACGAGTTCCTCCTTCGACATCTCCCCGACGTGGCCGCCGGCGCCGGTCACCGACTCGGGCTCACGCTCGAGGCTGGTGAAGATCACGCCGGTACCGCCTTCGGCGGCTGCCTTGCCGGCCCAAACGGGACCCTGATTCTGTGCAAGCCACTGGCGGCCATCGCCAGCCGTGAACCGGCGCTCCGTATCGGTGAGCGGACGGGCGGCCTCGTAGATCTCGACCAGCCGGTCGGCGTCGAGCTCGGCCAGCTTCGTCTCGGCCGGAAGGAGCGCCCGGCGGTCCAGCCGGTCCGAGGCCGCCGGCTCGGGGGGAAAGAAGTACAACACCCCGAAGCCCGACGCCTCGCCGCGCCAGGCCACCGACACCCGCCGCCTGCCCTCCGACGTTCCGACCTCCGCCTCGAAGCGCGTCATCGTTCGCCTCAGACCTTGCGTAGTGTCTCGCCCGCGGCCGCATAGACATCGGTCCCGATGTCCGCGGGTCCGGGCATGGCACGGGCGCGACTGGCCAGAGCGGCTTTCGCCGCTTCGTCCACCTCCCGCACGACCTCCTCCTCCACCCTGGCGAGCAGCTCGCGATGGCGCGCCTCTCGCCTGCGCGGGTCGGGCTCCTCAGCGGCAGACAGAGCGGGCCCGGTCGCCAACCACTCCTCGAACACGCCGATCGGATCCCGCCGTCCCCAGGATTCGAACACGGATGCATCGAAGGTCCGGCGCGCCTCCCGGACATCGTGCGTGGCATGACCGCCCATTCGGAAGGTGTCCGCTGCTACGAACACGGGCCCTTCCCCGCGCCGGCAGCGGTCGACGGCCAGTCGACAGCCTGCATAGACGTCCAGCACGTGGTTGCCGTCAACCTCGAGCAGCGTGACGCCGTACGCACGACCCCAACCATAGAAATCCGCCGCCAGCTGGTGCTCGCTGACCGGGGTACCGAGCGCCACCTGGTTGTTCTGGAGCACGAAGACCACCGGGAGCTTTAGCACCGCCGCGAGGTTGAGTGCCTCGTGGACCTCACCGTGTTTCGTGGCTCCATCGCCGATCCAGGTGAGGGCCACCCGCCCCTCGCCTCGCTGTTTGAAGGCGAGCGCGTACCCGTTGATGACGGTGGCCAGCGCCCCCACCATGCTGATCGGCGCCACGATCCCGAGGTCGGGATCGCCCACATGGAGGTCCCGCCCGCGGGTGGGCGAGTCCGCCGTGGCCAAATACCCTCGGAGCATGGCGGCGATCGGCATCCCCATCTCGTGGCAGGCGCCGGCGTTGCGGATCATCGGACCGACGACGTCGCGGTCCTCGCCCCGGCGCCGAAGAGCGTGCACGGCCCCGATGGTCACCGCCTCCTCCCCCGTGCCGAGCCAGGCCTTCGAGATCACCCCCTGTTTGACCCAGCGCTGAAGGGCGATGTCGTGCAGGCGGAAACGGAGCAGGCCGCGGTAGAGAGCGAGCAGGTCCTCGGCGGAGAGCGCGCTCACGAGCTGGTATCGCTCGGGAGACTCTTCGAGCGTTCGCCGGAACCGTTCCAGCAGGTCCGGAGTCGGCACCCACTCGACGTATTCTGGCGGATCGTACGCGGGATAGCGCTTCACGGCAGGCACCTCGCGGGCCTGGTTTCGAGCTTCGGGTGCGCCGTATCCTACTGGGCGGGTGGACGGCGTGCCAACTTCTCATGCCGCGCTCGAGGGCAGGCGATGCAGCAGCTGCCGATTCCCGCTTTCTACGATCCGGCCCACGCGGAGTGCTGGGACTACCGCCCGAACGAGAGCGCGATCTTCGAGGCGGCCGCCGACTGGCGGGAGCGCTTCTCCATCGCCCCGTCCTGCGAAGACGACGCGGTCGTGCGCCTCCTGCTGGTCGACCTGCAGAGGGATTTCTGCCATCCCGAGGGCGCGTTGTTCGTCGCCGGACGCAGCGGACGCGGCGCCCTCGAGGACGCGGACCGGGTGGCGCGCTTCATCTACCGGAACCTGGCGGCGATCACCGAGATCACCTGTACGCTCGACACGCACTACCCCCAACAGATCTTCTTTCCGGCCTTCTGGGTGGACGAGAACGGGAACCCTCCGTCCCCGCATCGCGAGGTCACGGCGGACGACGTGCGCGCCGGGCGGCTGAGGCCGAACCCCGCCCTGGCCGACGAGCTGGCCGGCGGCGACTACTCCTGGTTGTGCCGTCACGCGCTCTCCTACTGCGAGCGGCTCGCCCGGGAAGGCAGGTACACGCTCTACCTCTGGCCGCCGCACTGCCTCCTGGGAGGATCCGGCCACGCCTTGGCAGGCATCATCCACGAGGCGCGGCTGTTCCACGCCTTCGTTCGGGCCGCCGGAAACCGACTGGAGCTCAAGGGGGAACACCCGTTGACGGAGCACTACTCCGCCCTCTCTCCCGAGGTGTGCGAAGGCCCCGCTGGCGCCCCGATCGTCGAGCCGGATTCGGCCTACACGGAGAGGCTGCTCGCATCGGATGCCCTGATCGTCGCCGGCCAGGCAGCAAGCCACTGCGTGAAAAGCACGCTCGAGAGCCTGCTGGCCGAGATCCGCGACCGGGACCCGACGTTCGCCGACAGGGTGTACATCCTCGGGGACTGCATGTCGGCCGTGTGCGTGCGCGACCCGGACACGCCCACGGGCTGGCTCTTCGATTTCACTCCCCGGGCAGAGGAAGCGCTGGACAGGTCGGCCGCGGCGGGGATGCACGTGGTGCGGTCGACCGACCCGATCGCCGGTTGGTCCGGCCCGCTGGGAGCGCTGCGGAACGGAAGGACGAGCCGATGAAGCTGTGCAGGAGCTGCGACGTGCTGATCCCGGACCACGCCCACCGCTGCCCTCACTGCCGGCAGCGGCAGCGCCGCGGGGAATGGCAGTTTCAGGCGGTTCTGTTCTCGGCCGCTCTCACCGCGGCGCTGGCGGTGCTGGCCGAGACCTGCTGAGACGTTTCGGCGGCGAGGGCCCGGTTCCTACAGGAAGTACCCGTACAATGCCATCACCGCCACGATGATCGCGACCGCGATCGTCAGCGGGCCGACGAACAAGCCGCGCAGGACGTTCGTGTCGTACTTGAGGTGCATGTAGAAGCTGACGACGAGCGTGAACTTCGCCCCTGAGAGCACGATGAGGATCGGCACGAGAACCGGGGCGAGAGCCTCGACGTAGAAGACCATCACCTCGAGCGCGGTAAGCACCCCCAGCACGAGCGCGATCGCGATGTAGGTCCGGTTCGAAGCGTGCGGCTCGCCGTGCGCCTCGTGGCTCGTCACGGCGTCCAGCCCGCTCCCTCCCGCGCCATGGACGATCTCGCTGGCCATCCGATCCGCTCCTTTGCCTGTCGCTGCTCAGGCGCCCTTGGCGCCGGACATCAGGTAGATGACCGTGAACAGGACGATCCACACCACGTCCACGAAGTGCCAGTAGAGCCCCGCGACCTCCACCTTCAGCGCCTTCTCCGGCCCGAGCCTGCCGAGAAGGGCGAGCGTCCAGAGGGTGAGCAGCCAGATCACTCCGACCGTCACGTGGGCGCCGTGAAACCCGGTCGTCAGGAAGAAGGTGCCAGAAAACAGGTTCCGGCCGAGGCCCAGGCCCTCATGCGCGAAGTGGGTGAACTCGAATGCCTGCCCCCCCAGGAAGATCATTCCCAGCAGGGCGGTCAGGAATAGGAACAGCCGGCTTCCCCTTCTGTCGCCGCGCTGAACCGCCGAGAGCGCGAGAACCATCATCAGGCTGCTCATCAGGAGCACGAAAGTGGTGACCGTGATGAACGGGATGTTGAGGAGCTCCTCCTCGTACGGTCCCACCAGGCTGCGGCCACGATAGGCCAGAAAGGTGGCGATCAGCGATCCGAACAACATGCACTCGGAGCCGATGAAGGCCCACATGAGCATCTTCTCGTTCGGAATCCCCGTACTCGTTCGTTCCACGTTAGGAGCCTGTCCGAGTCATGGGGCGAGCCCGCTCAATGGGCCGGCTCGAAGGACCAGCCGTAGATCCCGCCCAGAGCGATCGCCGCCCCGAGCAGCGCGAGTGGCAAACCGACCAGCGCCCCTGCCGCCGCGACCAGGATCCCGCCGGCCACCACCAGCGGCCAGAAGGACGGGTTCGGCAGGTGGAACTTCTCCTCCGCGGTCGGCAGCGCGATCCCGTCGTGCCAGAGCGGATCGCGGCTCCTCACCTCGGGCGTCAGATCAAAGTTGTGCACCGGCGGCGGCGAGCTGGTCGTCCACTCGAGCGTCGACGCGCCCCACGGATTCGCGTCGGCGATCACCGGGCCGCGAAGGCCGCGCACGAAGTTGATCAGGAAGATCAGGACGGCCAGGAAGGTGATGGCCGCCCCCACCGTGGACGTCATGTTGTAGGCCTCGAACCCCAGGCCCTCCGGGTACGTGAACGTACGCCTCGGCATGCCGTGCAGGCCGGCGTAGTGCATCGGGAAGAAGGTCAGATTCATTCCGATGAACATGAGCCAGAAGTGCACCGCGGCGAGACGCTCGCCGAGGAAGCGGCCCGTCACCTTCGGGAACCAGTAGTAGACCCCGGCGAACAGTCCGAAGATCGTGCCGCCGAAGAGCACGTAGTGGAAGTGAGCCACCACGAAGTAGGTGTCGGTCTGCTGGAGGTCCGCCGGCGCGGAGGCGTGCATCACACCGCTCAGCCCGCCGATCGTGAACATGGCGATCAGGCCGACCGAGAACAGCATCGGCGCCCGGAAGCGCAACGAACCGCCCCACATGGTCGCGATCCAGTTGAAGATCTTCACCCCGGTGGGGATCGCGATCAGCATCGTAAGGCCGCTGAACGCCGAGTTCGCGATCGGCCCCAGGCCGACCGAGAACATGTGATGCGCCCATACGCCGAAGCCGAGGAATGCGATCAGCACGCCGGAGTAAACCACCACCGGGTAGCCGAACAGCGGCTTCCGGGAGAACGTCGGGATGACGTCGGAGATGATCCCGAAGGCCGGCAGGATCAGGATGTAGACCTCCGGGTGGCCGAAGATCCAGAACAGGTGCTGCCACAGGATCGGATCGCCGCCACCGGCGGGCTCGTAGAACAGCGTGCCGAACATCCGGTCGAAGAGCAGGAAGATCGTGCCGATCGTGAACGGCGGAAAGGCGAGGACGATCAGGAACGAGACGACCAGGGTCATCCAGGTGAACAGGGGCAGCCGCATGAAGGTCAGCCCCGGGGCACGCAGGTTGATGATCGTGACGATGAAATTCAGCGCCGCCACGATCGAGCCGGCACCCGCGAGCGCCAGGCCGAGGACGTAGAAGTCCATGCCGTGCCCCGGCGAGAAACGGGCCGAGGTGAGGTTCGCGTAGGCGAACCAGCCGGCATCCGGGGCGCCGCCCAGGAAGAAGCTCGCGTTCAAGAGCAGCGCTCCGAAGAGGAAGAGCCAGTAGCTGAGCGCGTTGAGCCGCGGGAACGCGACGTCACGGGCTCCGATCTGCAACGGCATGATGTAGTTGAAGGCGCCGGCGGCCATCGGCATGACCGCGAACAGGACCATCGTCAGGCCGTGCATGGTAAAGAGCTGGTTGTAGGCCTGGGCGCTCAACACGTCGTTTCCCGGCACGGCGAGCTGGAGACGGATCAGGAGCGCCTCGACTCCGCCGACGAGGAAGAAGAGGAGCCCGGAGAGGAAGTACAGGACCCCGATCCGCTTGTGGTCGACGGTGGTGATCCAGCTCCAGATGCCGCCGCCGTACAGGCCTCGGGCCTTCCCGTCGGCGCCAACGGCCGCTTCCTGCGTGGCCATGGCGCCTACTCCAGGCTCAGCAGATAGGCCGCCACCTGGCGAGCCTGTTCATTTGTCAATCCCATGTCCAACATCAGGTTGCCAGGTTTCATCTCGTGCGGATTCTCGATCCAGCGGGCCAGGTTCTCGGGCGTGTTCTCCAGCAACCCGGCCGCGATCGTTCCCCGCCCGCCGATGTGCGTGAGATCGGGCCCGAGAATTCCGGCGGCTACGGTGCCGCGGATCGCGTGGCAGGAGATACAGCCGCCGGATCCGAAGAAGATCTCGTGGCCCGCCGCGGCAGCCGGATCGGCTGGCGGCCCGACGGTGTCGGCGGCCTCGCTTCTCTCCCGCCGCGCCCAGCGCTCGAACTCCTCGGCGCTGTCCACGTGGAGCCGCATGCCCATCAGGGCGTGCGAGGTGCCGCAGAACTCCGCGCACTGGCCCAGGTAGACGCCGATGGAGTCCGGGGTGAACCAGAGCCGGTTCTCCCGCCCGGGGACCAGGTCCCGCTTCCCCGCCAGGCGGGGAAACCAGAAGCTGTGCATGACATCCGCGGAGCGCAGACGCAGGTCGACGGTCCTCTCCACCGGGACGTGCATCTCGTTGGCCGTGGTGATCCCTAGATCCGGGTAGCGGAACTCCCACCACCACTGGTGTCCCACGACCTCGACCCGGATGTCGGAACTGGGCGGTGGACGATCGATCCGCCAGAGCGTGATCATCGTCGGCACGCCGATGAAGATCAGGATGATGGCCGGAGCGAGCGTCCAGCCGATCTCCAGCATCGTGTTCCCGTGCACCGGCTTCGGCTTCGCGCCACCAGGGCGCTCGCGAAACCGCACGATCGCCGCGACCAGCGCGCCCTCCACCACCACCAGCACCCCCATCGCCCACCAGAAGATGCCGCGAAAGAGCGTGTCGATCTCCCGGGCGACGTCGGATTCGGGGCGCAGGGAGGATTGAGGGAACTCGCCGCCGCACGCTCCTGCCAGCGCGGCCAGGGCGAGCACGGCGAACGTGATGATGCGTCGGTAGCCCTGGTCCGTTGGGCGCCCGTCGGTCATGTCGACTTGATCGAAGGCTGTCGGTCGGATCTCATGTGAAAGAATTCACGAGG
Source organism: uncultured Gemmatimonadota bacterium (assembly GCA_964510615.1). Taxonomy (GTDB): domain Bacteria; phylum Gemmatimonadota; class Gemmatimonadetes; order Palauibacterales; family Palauibacteraceae. The sequence continues at coordinate 26,075 of CAZEBA010000027.1, read as the reverse complement.
GGAGGACAGTATGGGGCATACGGGTGGACGTCAAGAATTCGGCGTCGTCGCTCCACGGGGGCGTGCGGCCTCTGCCTGCCCGCCGGCGTTCGGGCGTCGGGCGGGGACAGCGGAGGGATCAGTGGCGGAACATGCGCCGGCCGGTCAGCACCATCGCGATCGCGTGCTCGTCGGCCGCCGCCACGACTTCATCATCGCGGATCGAGCCGCCCGGCTGCACGATCGCGCGAACGCCGAGCTCCGCGGCCGCATCGACACCATCGCGGAAGGGGAAGAACGCGTCCGAGGCGAGAACCGCGCCTTCGGTGGCGTGCCCGGCCTGCGCCGCCTTCCAGCCGGCCAGTCTGACCGCGTCCACTCGACTCATCTGACCGGCACCGATCCCCACCGTCGCTCCGTCGCGCGCCAGCAGGATGGCGTTGGATTTCACGGCCTGGACGGCGGCCCACGCGAAGCCGAGGTCATCCCACTCTTCAGGGGACGGGGCGCGCGCCGTCCGCACCACGGTCTCTTCGCCTTCCGCCAGTCCGCCCGCGGCGGCCGGCACGGGCGCGGTCTGGAGCAGGAGACCTCCCTGCACGCCCCGCGCGTCCAGGCCCGGCAATAGGTGGCCCGGATAGGGCCGCAACTCGCCGTCGCCGGGCGTCAGGATCCGCAGGTTCTTCTTTCCCGTAAGGATGCGAAGGGCGGCCTCCGCGTAGTCCGGAGCGATCAGACACTCCACGAAGAGCTCGAACAGCGCCTCGGCCACCGTCTCGGCTAGCGGTTGGTTGAAGGCGACGGTGGAGCCGAAGGCCGAGACGGGATCACAGGCCAGAGCGCGCTCGAACGCCTCCGCCGTCGATCGCCCGACGGCCAGCCCGCACGGCGTCGTGTGCTTTACGATCGCGCACGCCGCCCGCGTGTCCGCCAGGAAGGGTGCGATGGCGGCCAGAGCGCCGTCCACATCCAGGAGGTTGTTGTAGGACAGCTCCTTGCCGTGCACCTGGCGGAGGGCCGCCGTCCCCCAGGGACGGCTGGAGGCCTCGCGGTAGAACGACGCCGCCTGATCCGGGTTCTCTCCGTACCGCAGCTCCTGAACACGCACGAGCGACACGATCGCCTCCGGCGGAGGTCCGGTCTCGCGGGCGTCGAACGACCGGAGGTAGTTGGCCACCGCCGCATCGTAGGCGGCCGTGTGCGCGTAGACACGCGCGGCGAGGTGTCGCCTGCGGTCGACTCGCTCCTTGCCCGCGTCCTCATCGTCCAGCAGCTCGATCGCCGCCTCGTAGTCGGCCGGGTCGCAGAGAACCAGCACGTCCTCGTGGTTCTTGGCCGCCGCCCTCAGCAGCGTCGGTCCGCCGATGTCGATCTGCTCGATCGCCTCGGCCAGCGTGACGTCCGGTTTCGCCACGGTCTCGCGAAACGGGTACAGGTTGACGGCCACCAGATCGATAGGAGAGAAGCCCGCGCGGTCGAGCGCCTCCATGTCCTTCGGAACCGAGCGGCGCGCCAGGATGCCGGCATGGATCGACGGGTGCAGGCTCTTGACCCGACCGGCCAGCATCTCGGGAAACCCGGTGAGCTCGCTGACCGCCTGGACACGAATCCCGGCGGCGGCCAGCTCGGCCGCCGTGCCCCCCGTGGAGACGATCCGCCAGCCTCGATCCATCAGGGCCCTGGCCAGCTCGACAATGCCCGTCTTGTCGGAAACGCTCACGAGCGCCGTTCTCGGCTCCGCCATCAGGAATCTCTTCCTTCCCGGTTGGGTGTTCTCCCCTTCACGTTCACCGGCCTCCGACCGCCGGGAGGCGGTGGGCTCGCGTCCGCGATCGCGAGGGCCGATTCCAGCGACGAGAGGCCGTTCGCCCCGCCCCCGAAGGCATCTTCGGCGTGGAGGACACGTGACCAGCGAACCCGGCCATCCGGCGACAAGGAAAGCCAGTCGCGGGCAATCGCCGCGACGACGATCGGCAGCAGCCGATGCTCCGTCTGCAGGACGCGGGCGGCCAGCGATTCCGGGTCATCCCCGTCGAGCACCGGAACGGGCCACTGGGCGAGGATCGGCCCGCGGTCGTACTCCTCGCTGACGAAGTGGATGGTGACGCCCGTCACTCTGCACCCCCGGGCCAGCACGGCCTCGTGCACGCGTCGCCCGTACATGCCCTGCCCGCCGAAGGATGGCAGCAGGGCCGGATGGATGTTGATCATCCGTCCCCAGTACGCACGCACCACGGAAGCCGGGATCAGCCGCAGGTACCCGGCGAGCACGACCAGCTCGACGCCAACCTCCGACAGCAGCCGCAGCAGAAACGGCTCATCCCCTTCCGCTCTCTCCCCGCCCACCACCGCCGGCAACACCTCGGAGCGGACCCCCGCCGCCCGGGCGCGATCGAGGGCCCGGATGCCCGGCCGACTTCCGATCACCAGGGTGACGGCCGCCGACGGATCATCGCCCAGATTGAAGCGGTCCAGCAGCGCCTGGAGGTTGCTGCCCGAACCGGAGGCGAGCACCGCAACCCGCAGCGCCCGGTTCACGCTTCGCGCACCGCCTCGGAGATAATGCGCGCCACCTCCGGTTCCTGGCCGGGCAGGATGGTCCGGAAGTCGATGCAGAAGGCGTCATCCTCGATTCGGCCGACGAGCGGCGGGACCGCACACCGACACCGCCGCTCGATCTCCGACGGAGACCGCCCACCCACGGTCCAGCCGCTCGACTCGACGGTGACCTCGGGGTAGGCGCCACCGCCGACGACGGAGCGCAGGGATCGGATCCCGACGAGCCTGCGGACGGCGGGCGTGCAATGGGTCAGGGCGCCCTCCGCCCTCGCGCGCACCGACTCGGGCTCCTCGCGCAGCATCGCCAGGGCCGGGATCCGCTCCGCGGCCGCGCCGGGGTCGGCATAGAGGCGGAGGGTCGCCTCGAGCGCGGCCAGGGTCAGCTTGTCCACGCGAAACGCACGTAGCAGCGGGTTCCGTCGCAGGCGGTCGACCGTCTCGCGGTCGCCATGAATGATCCCGGCCTGGGGGCCGCCGAGGAGCTTGTCCCCACTCCAGGTCACGACCGCCGCGCCCGCGCTGGCCGCTTCGCGCGGACCGGGCTCCCGCGGAAGCCCCGGCAGCGCCTCGGGCAGCAGCAGACCCGAGCCGAGATCGTTCGCCACCGGCACTCCCGCGGCCGTTCCCAGCGCCGCCAGCTCCGGCAGAGCCACATCCTCGACGAATCCCCGAATCCGGTAGTTCGACGGGTGAACCTTGAGGATGAGGCCGGTGCGGGCCCCGATGGCCCGCCGATAGTCCTCGACCCGCGTGCGGTTCGTCGTACCGACCTCGATCAATCGGCCGCCGCTGCGCTCGACGATTTCGGGGATCCGGAAGGAGCCGCCGATCTCGACCAGCTCGCCTCGCGACACGATGACCTCGCGATCCAGGGAGAGCGAGTTCACCACCAGCGCGACCGCGGCGGCGTTGTTGTTCACCACCAGGGCCGCCTCGGATCCCGTCAGCTCGCTCACCCGCTGGCTGCAATGGTCGTAGCGGTCGCCTCTCCGGCCGGCTTCGAGGTCGAATTCGAGGTTGCTGTACCCGCCGGCTACCGGCCCGATGGCGGCCACGGCGGCCGGTGCGAGCGGAGCCCGACCCAGGTTCGTGTGCAGGACGACGCCGGTTCCGTTCAGTACCGCCCGCAGGCCGGGGACCGCCCGTTCGCGAAGGCGGGCCGCCGTCTCCTCGAGGATCCCGGCCTCATCCGCGATGCCGGTGCCCTCGATCGCCCGGCCCCGCTCGTCAGCCATCACGCCGCGGAGCACCCTCTTCACTTCCTCCCGGCCGAACTCCTCCGACCAGCTGACCGCCCGCTCATCCGCCAGCAGCCGGTCGATGGATGGGAGGCGACGACGAGGATCGGTCACCGTCTCTCCTCGCGCAGGCCGTCTTCTCCAACACGTCGCTCGAGGACGCTGTCCTCCCCGCGTCCGTCGCCCTCGGGGCGCTCTGCCGCCTCTTCGGCCTCCTCTGGCGGCGGGACGGCCTCGTCCGGCGCGGCGCCCTCGTTGAACGCGGCGCCCTCGTTGGATGGGGCGCCCCCGTTGGGCGGGGTATCGGCCGCTCCTTCCTCAGGAGGGTAGGCGAACGTCGTATCGATCGCGGACCGGAGGCCACGCAGATTCACGACCGCGTCGATCGTCAGGCGCAGCCTTCCCTCCGGCAGCGGCGCGGCCAGCTCCAGCAGCAGCGTACGCGACGGCAGGACCTCCTCCCCTGCCTCCTGATCCCCGGCGGGCGGAGCCTCCTGCCCGCGATCCGCCACCGCCGCGACCGCGAAGGTATCGGCCGGCATCCCCTCGACCCCCGTGGTGTCGGCCGGCATCCCCTCGACCCCCGTGGTGTCGGCCGGCGGCCCCTCCACCCCCGTGGTGTCGGCCGGCGGCGCTCCCCTCCGGTCGCCGGCTTCCTCCCGATCGGGCTCCGTGCGCCGGTCCGGGCGCCCGCCGCGGCCGGCTGCCTGCTCCGGTTGCAGGCCCAGAGCCGACACTTCCTGCCGGCTGCCGGTGGCCACGTCCCGCAGCACCAGTCCCGCTGCCGAGAAGTCCTGGTCGGGATCCAGGAAGTCGTCGAATTCTAGCTCGACCCGCTGGCCGTCGACGGCGATGCGGCCGAGAACCGGTGGCGTCGTGTCGGGATCGACGATACGGAACGACAATCGAGCCGTCCCCTCCACCGCCAGCTCGAAGCGCGCGCTGTCGTACGGCTCGAACTGCCGATCGAGCTGATAGTTCCGGTTCAGGTCCTGGAAGCCGAACGACCAGTACTGGTCGGGCGGAAGGTACGGAAGCTCGAACGCCCCCTCCCGGTCCGTCAGGGCACCGTACGGAATCGAGTCGCCGGCGAGGTTGTAGAACACCACGTTCCCGGGTGAGACAGCCACGTCATCGGTCCGCCTTCTCACCTCACCAGTGACCAGGGTGGATGAGATCTCCGGACCGGTGGAGAAGACGAGATCGATCGGCAGGTCGGTCCGGTTGCCGAGAAGATCGCCGATGCCTTCCGGGAGCTGGAAGTAGTAGACGACGCCATCCTTCCACCCGTCCTCGGGTTCGATCTTCAGGTTCGAGAAGCCGGCCGACACGCGGTAGCGGCCCGCAGGCGACGCGACGAGTTGCTGCTGAAGGGCGCTGGTACCCGTTATCGGCTCGTCGAACCGGACTTCCGCCGACCCGCTGAAGCCGGGCACGACGGCGAAGAGGGTCGGCTTGAGCTCCCGGACCGAGGGCGGGACGCGATCGGGGGTCGCTCCGGGCGGCGGCTCTTCACGGGCGCAGGACGATCCGAGAGCCACCGCGGCGAGGGCGACAACGAGGCGGAGCGAACGGGAGGCCGACGGGTCGCGCACGGAATGCGGACTCAGCCCTTTCCGAGCGAGCGTCTCTTCTCCTCCAGGCGCCGATGGCGCTCCTCCACCGAGGCCAGCTTCTCGCGCTCGCGCGCCACCACGTCAGGGGGCGCCTTCTCGAGGAATGCCTCGCTCTGTAGCCGGGCCCGGGCGCCTGCGAGGATCGAATCGAGGCGGCTCGACTCCTTCTCCAGCCGCTCGCGCTCCCGCTCGAGGTCGACCACGTCGGCCAGCGGCAGAAACAGCTCGGCTCCGGAGTCGAGCACGGCGTGAGCCCCGGGCTCGTCGGGGAGCTCCTCGACGTGGTCGAAGTCCGCCCGAGCGAGCCGGGAGATCCCGCGCCCCTCGGTGTCCATCGCCGCCATCAAGCCGCGGGGGGCCCCGCGAACCAGCACGCGCAAGCGCCGGCCGGGATCGATCCCGTACTCGGCCCGCAGGTTGCGGACGTGGCCGACCACCTCCTGGAGCCCCGCGAACGCGCCCTCCGTCTCTGGATCGAACCACTGCTCGCTCGGGTCCGGCCACGGGCCGAGCACGAGCGTCGCCTCCGGGCCGCGTTCGGGCAACCGGGTGGCTATCGCCTCCGTGATGAACGGCATGATCGGATGCAGCAGGCGCATCCACCCGTCGATCACGTGGGCAAGCGTCGTCGCGGCCGCGCCCCGGCTCGCCTGGCCCGCTTCGCCTCCGAGCCGCGCCTTGACCAGCTCGATGTACCAGTCGGCCAGGTCACCCCAACCGAACTGGTAGACCGCGGCCGCCGCATCGTGAAGCCGGAAGGCCTCCAGCGCTTCGGTCGTCTCGACCGCCGCCCGGCGGAAGCGGCTGAGGATCCACCGATCCGCGAGCTCCAGGCCCCGGTCCTCCGGCGACGCGGCCAGATCCTCCGGACAGAGGTAGGGAAGCGCGAACCGCGCCGCGTTCCAGATCTTGTTGGCGAAATTGCGACCCACGGCGAAGGACGCATCCAGATCCTGGTAGTTCAGCTGGATGTCGGTGCCCATCGCGGCGCCGTTCAGGAGGGTGAAGCGCATCGCGTCGGCCCCGAAGCGCTCCACCACCTCCAGCGGGTCGATTCCGTTTCCCAGCGATTTCGCCATCCGTCGGCCGAGGTGGTCACGCACCGTGCCGTTGATCACGACGTCGCGAAACGGAAGCTCGCCCATGAACTCGAGGCCCATCATCACCATCCGGGCGACCCAGAAGAAGATGATCTCGGAGGCCGTGACCAACGTGTCGGTGGGATACAGGGATCGGAGGTCGGGCGTGTCGTCCGGCCAGCCGACGGTGCTGAACGGCCACAGGGCCGAGCTGAACCAGGTGTCCAGCACATCGGGGTCCTGCGCGAGCTCTCCCCCGCACTTCCCGCATGCATCCGGGTCCTCGCGCGCCACGATCTCCGAGCCGCAGGCCTCGCAGTACCAGACCGGAATCCTGTGGCCCCACCAGAGCTGACGGCTGATGCACCAGTCGCGGATGTTCGCCATCCAGTGCTCGTACTTCTTCCCGAAGTGTTCCGGATGGAATCGGAGGCGGCCCTCCCGGTAGGCTGCGAGCCCCGGCGCGGCCAGGGGAGCCATGCGGACGAACCACTGCTCGCTCAGCCAGGGCTCGACCACCGTGTCACACCGGTAACAGTGGCCCACCGCATGGGTGTGGTCCTCGGTGCCGATCAGGTAGCCACCCGCCTCCAGATCCTCGAGGACCCGTCGGCGCGCCTCGAACCGATCCAGGCCGCGGTAGGCCTCCGGCGCCTCGGACGAGACCGTGCCGTCGGCCGACAGGATGTTCACGCGCGGAAGCTCGTGTCGCTCCCCGATCTCGAAGTCGTTCGGATCGTGAGCGGGGGTCACCTTGAGAGCGCCCGTCCCGAACTCCAGGTCCACGTACTCGTCGGCGATCACAGGCAGCGGACGACCGACGAGCGGCAGCACGAGATCGTGTCCGATGCGGGAGGCATGCCGCGGGTCCGCCGGGTGCACCGCGACCGCCGTGTCCCCGAGCATGGTCTCGGGCCGCGTGGTGGCGACGACCAGGCCGTCTTCCCCGTTTGCCGCCGCCGGATAACGGATCAGGTAGAGCTTGCCGGCCTCCTCCCGGTGCTCCACCTCCTCGTTGGCGAGGGCGGTCCGACAGCGCGGGCACCAGTTGATGATGTACTCGCCCCGGTAGATCAGGCCCTTCTCGTACAGGCAGACGAACACCTCGCGCACCGCGCGCGACAACCCCTCATCGAGCGTGAACCGGGTACGGGACCAGTCGCACGAATCGCCGATGGCGCGCTGCTGCTGCAGGATCTGTCCTCCGTACTCACGGACCCACTCCCACACCCGCCGGACGAACTCCTCCCGTCCCAGGTCCCAGCGGGTCTGCCCATCCCTGGCCAGCTCGCGCTCCACCACGTTCTGGGTGGCGATCCCGGCGTGATCGGTGCCCGGTACCCAGACGGCATCGTACGCCTGCATCCGGCGCCAGCGAATCAGGACATCCTGGATCGTGTGATTCAGGCCGTGGCCCATGTGGAGCGCGCCCGTGACGTTCGGCGGTGGGATGGAGATCACGTAGGGGCGGCGTACCCTCTCCGCCGGCACGTGGAAGAGGCCGGCGTCCTCCCACCTGCGGTACAGGGGCGCTTCGATCCCGGTCGGGTCGTATCTGGAGTCGAGCGTCTGGCTCACGGTCGGTCGCTGTCAGGAACGGCTCGTCGATCAGAGATGGTCGGGGGAGAGTTTAACGGGCGCGATGCGGAAATCCAACCGGAGGCCCGCCCCTAAGGCTCCGTCGTGTCGGCCGGCGCGGCCCGTGTCGTGTCCGCCCGGCGCCGTCTCACCTCCTCCTCCGTCCGGCGGCGCATCTCCTTCAGCGCCTCGTCGCGCTCCTTCCGGATGTCGGTCTCGATGTCCTGCTGCCGAATCTCGTTGAACTGCCGCACCATCTCTCGCGCCTTTTGCGCGTTCGGCGACATGCTCTGCCCGAACAAGGCGCCGAAGGGTATCGGGATCGTGATGTCGCCCAGGTGGAGGCCCTTCTCCGAGATGCCCCACTTCTGGTCTCCCTCGCCGAAGGTCCACTCGGTCGCGCGGCGGCGCTCCTCCTCCGACAGGTTCAGGCTGTCCAGCCAGGTCCGGAGCAGTGCGCGCACGGCGCTGTCGGCCCGGGCGTACGCCTCCGCCACTCGGGTGGAAAACGGCTCGTCCGGATACGGCACCCAGAGCCGTGGATCCGTGAACTGGGGTCGCAGTCGCTCGGCGTTCGTCATCCGAGGGGGAGCGGGCTCCGCCTCCGCTCCCTCCCCCTCCTCCGGCTCGCCCGGGACGACCTGGATGACCTCCTGTTCGCCGGGACGGACTTCGGGCCGGTCTGGCTCGCTGAGCGGCTGCAGAGGCTGCGGCGTCGGCACGTCCACGACGGCGATGCCCTCGGGCAATGGAACCAGCACGGGCGGCTCTCCCAACACCCCCCGCTCGCTGATGACGAGCCACCTCGAGAGGAAGGCGATCAGCACCGCGTGAACGACGACCGAGATTCCGAGCGCCCACGGCAGGGCCCGGCGGTAGTGGTCGGACCGGGGCACAGCCGCGGCGAGTCGGGTGCGGCCACCCGATTCGGGCGCGTCCGGACGCTTCGCCTCGGAGGGAGGCCGGGAGCTGGAGGACAAGCGGCGCTCAGAACCGGGTCGATCGGTTCGCGGTGCGGCGGCCGACGGGAGCCCGTTCGGCTACGCACGCCGGGAGGGCGTGCCGGACCCGCTCTTCGCTCACGTGTTCAGCTCCTCCCTTCCTCCTTGCGCCCGAAGCGGAGGCCGAGCTCGTAGGCGACATTCCGCGGCAGGTCGAAGGCATCGGCCAGCCTCTCACCGATGTCCCGCGTGCTCAGCCCGCGCCTTCCCAGACGGGCGGCCTCGCGCTCGGCCTCGTCCCGCCGTGCCTCCCACCCAGCCTCCGCTGCACCCGCGATCACGAGCGTGATCTCGCCCTTGATGTCTCCCCCGAACCGCGGTGCGAGTTCCGCCACCGTCCCGCGTCGCACCGACTCGTGAAGCTTCGTCAGCTCGCGGCACACCGCGCACGGGCGGTCGTCCAGCCCGGCGTCGACGAGCTCGCCGAGAAGCGCGCCGATTCGGCGGGGTGACTCGAAGGCTACGATCGTCAGCGGAAGCCGAGCGAGCAGCTCGATCCAGGCGGCTCGCTGCGACGCTCGGCGAGGCGCAAAGCCCAGAAAGGCGAATTGATCGCCGGGAAAGCCGGAGGCGGCCAGGGCGGCGAGAACCGCCGACGCGCCTGGCACCGGAATCACCCGGTAGCCGGCGGCGAGGGCCGCCTCCACGACCCGGGCTCCCGGATCCGAAACGAGCGGCGTACCCGCATCCGAAACGAGCGCGCACGACTCCAGCCTCTCGAGGCGAGCCAGGATCTCCGCCGTTCGTGAAGCCTCGTTGTGCTCGTGGAGGGAGCGCAGCGGAACCTGTGCGCCGATCCAGGCGAGGAGTCGCCCGGTGCGCCGCGTGTCCTCGGCGTACACCGCGGCGACGGCACAGAGCACCTGGCGTGCCCGTTCCGTCATGTCGGCGCGGTTGCCGATCGGAGTGCTGACCACGTACAGGGCGCTTTCCATGTCCGCAGCGCTTTCGGTGCCTACAACAACGCCTCCCGCTCCGCCATCGCGAACAGGGAGGCGCTGACCTCTCTCGGGGGGCTAGCGCCGAGGCGCCGCCCGATCCGGGAAGACGACGGCCCTCTGGGAGGGCCCTCAGCCGTGCTGTTGGATCTTCCGCTCGAGGACGGCCTTGGGGACCGCCCCCACGACCGTGTCGACGTGGCGGCCATCCTTGAAGAACAGGATGCTGGGGATCGACCGTACCGCGAACCGCATGGCGGTCCGCTGATTCTCGTCTACGTCCAGCTTGCCGACCTTGACCGAGCCAGCGTGCTCCTCGGCCAGCTGCTCGACGATCGGGGCGACCATGCGGCAGGGCCCACACCAGGCGGCCCAAAAGTCGATGAGCGCCAGGCCCTCGTGCGACTCGATCTCGGTCGAGAAGTTGTCGTCCGTTACCGTCACCAACTTCGTGTCCGTTGTCATATGTCCTTCCGTCCTCATCTCGGTAGAAAAACGCGGTAGTCCGACGTAGCTTGCGTCTCCCTTGAGTGTCACCGGGAGCGTCGGCGGTAACACCTGGTTCCGCACGCGTCCGGTCGCCGCAACCGAGCAGGGAGGCGTGCCCATAATCGACCACCTCGGAATCGCGGTCAACTCCCTCGAGACCTCGATCCCGCTGTACGCCGCCTTGCTGGGAGAGAACCCTGGCGGCCGGGAGGAGGTTCCGGCCGAGGGCGTTCGGGTCGCCTTCTTCGGCCACGGCGCGGGACGGATCGAGCTCCTGGAACCCACGGGCGAGGAGTCGCCGATCGCCGTGTTTCTCGCTCGCCGGGGGCCGGGCCTCCACCATGTCTGCCTGAGAGTCGCGGATCTGGGAAAGGCGATCGAGCGGGCCCGAACGGAGGGCGTGCACGTGGTGCCTCCCGGCATACGCTCGGGAGCGGAAGGGCGACGCGTGGCCTTCCTGCACCCCCGCACGACGGGAGGCGTGCTGATCGAGCTGGCGGAGGTGCGCGATTCGACCTGAGGCGGCGCGCCGGCGGGCCGGCGTGCCGGGCGGCCGCAATCAGCTCGGCGCGACGCCGCAGCCGTAGCCGCTCATCCCTCGCCGGCGAGGGAATCGACGCCGAGTTGCTCGACGAACCAGCGGCCGTTGGACACCACCACCGTGATCGGCACATTGGCGTTCCCGTAGCGCGTGCCGAGGATGGTGGCCACGAATCCTCGCTGGTCGTCGCGAATGTATCCCAGCTCCAGCGGGCGCAGCGAGTACGACTGATGCAGGAGCAGCCCGGAGAGGACCACCATGCGCTGCTCGACCTCCTGCACGCCCCACTGCTTCTCGGCCGGACCATCCCTGGTACCGAACAGGCGGCGCATGCGGCTGTACTCCTGCGCCTGGGCCGCGTCGAGAAACTCGCGGACCGCCGCCTCGGCGGTGCCCGCTCCGAAGGAAGGATCGCCGCCCGCCGGCTGACTCGCTGCCGCGCCGGAACCGGCCGTCGAAGACGCGCAGCCGGGAATCGCGAGTGCGAGCGCTGCCAAGAGGATCCCCGGCATCGACGTCCGGCCGTTGCGCCCCGTGGTGAACGTCTTCGTCTCCATCCCTCCGCAAATAGGCTGGCGACGGCCGAAGGTCAAGCGTCCCGAGGCTCGAGATCGGACGGCAACGGGCTGTCCTGCCGGCCCCGCTCGAGCACCAGGGCCGTTGTCCCCGCCCTCGCATCGACCCGCACGGCGTCGCCATCCTCGAACACCCCTTCCAGGAAGGCCATGGCCAGCGGGTCCGTCACCAGGCGCTGGATCGCCCGCTTCAACGGCCTGGCCCCGAAGGCGGGATCGTACCCTTCGTCGGCGATCCGCCGGCGGGCCTCCGGGGTGATCTCCAGCTGCACGTCGCGCTCCGCCAGCCTCTTCTGGAGGCGCGCAAGCTGCAGATCCACGATCCTTGCCAGATCCTGGCGGCTCAGCGGTTTGTAGACGAGCACGTCGTCGATCCGGTTGAGGAACTCGGGCTT
>CAZEBA010000027.1:1581-14077 GCA_964510615.1 uncultured Gemmatimonadota bacterium | reverse complement strand
AACCTCGCGGTCGATCTCGGCCCAGTCGCGACCGGTGGCCGTCTGCTGGAGCAATCGGGCACCGCCGATGTTGCTCGTCATGATCAGGACGGTGTTGCGGAAGTCCACCGTTCTGCCCTGGCCGTCGGTCAGGCGTCCATCGTCGAGGATCTGGAGCAGGACATCGAACACCTCCGGGTGTGCCTTCTCGATCTCGTCGAACAGGACCACGCTGTAGGGCCGACGGCGAACCTGCTCCGTGAGCTGCCCACCCTGCTCGTAGCCGACGTATCCGGGAGGCGCGCCGATGAGGCGAGACACGGCGTGGCGCTCCATGTACTCCGACATGTCGATGCGCACCATGGCGTCCTCATCATCGAAGAGGAACTCGGCCAGGGCTCTGGCGGTCTCCGTCTTCCCGACGCCGGTGGGGCCGAGGAAGATGAACGAGCCGATCGGCCGGTTCGGATCCTGCAGGCCGGCGCGGCTGCGACGAACGGCGTTGGCCACCGCCTCGATCGCCTCTTCCTGATCGACCACCCGGCGGTGGAGGTGCTCCTCCAGCCGCGTGAGTCGCTCCCTTTCGTCCGCCAGCATGCGGGAGACCGGGATGCCGGTCCATGAGGACACCACCTCCGCCACATCCTCCGCGGTGACCTCCTCCTTCAGGTAGCTGCCACGTGCCTGCATCTCGGCCAGCCGTGCCTCCGCGTCCGTCAGATCCTCTCTCAGCTTGGGCACCTGCCCGTAGGCGATCTCGGCGGCCCGCGCCAGGTCGCCCGCCCGGGTGGCCTGCTCGGCCGCGAGGTTCGCCTCCTCGATCTTGCGCTTGACCCGCTGCACGCGCTCGATCGCTTCCTTCTCGGTGATCCACCTCGACTTCATGCCGGTCAGGCGTTCCCGCAGCTCGGAGAGCTCCTCCTCCAGCAGTTCCAGACGCTCGCGGCTGCGCACGTCGGTCTCCTCGCGGAGGGCCTCGCGCTCGATCTCCAGCTGCGTGACGCGGCGCTCGACGCCGTCGATCTCCTCGGGCATCGAATCGATCTCGATCCGGAGGCGAGAGGCCGCTTCGTCGATGAGATCGATCGCCTTGTCGGGAAGAAAGCGGTCTCCGATGTAGCGATCGGAGAGCCTGGCTGCGGAGACGAGCGCCGGATCGGTGATTCGGACTCCGTGATGCACCTCGTAGCGCTCCTTGAGTCCCCTCAGGATGGCGACCGTCTCCTCGACCCCCGGCTCGCCCACGAAAACGGTCTGGAAGCGGCGCTCCAGAGCCGGATCCTTCTCGATGTGCTGTCGGTACTCATCGAGCGTCGTCGCTCCGATCATGCGGAGCTGACCTCGCGCCAGCGCCGGCTTCAGCATGTTCCCGGCGTCGACCGCGCCCTCCGCCGCACCCGCCCCGACGATGGTGTGCAGCTCGTCCAGGAAGAGCACGTACTTTCCGCCCGACTCCGTGATCTCCTTCAACGCCGCCTTCAGGCGCTCCTCGAACTCGCCGCGGTACTTGGCACCGGCGACCATGGCGGCGGTGTCGAGCTGGATGAGTCGCTTGTCTCGCAGCGACTCGGGCACGTCCCCGGCGACCATGCGCTGCGCCAGTCCCTCGGCGATCGCCGTCTTCCCCACGCCGGGATCGCCGATCAGCACGGGGTTGTTCTTCGTTCGTCGCGACAGCACCTGCATGACCCGACGGATCTCGGCGTCCCGCCCGATGACCGGATCGAGCTTCCCGCTCCGCGCCTGATCGGTGAGATCGACGCCGTACCGCTCCAGAGCCTGATACCTCCCCTCGGGATCCTGGTCCGTCACCTTATGGGGACCGCGTACGTCCTCGATCGCCTGTCGCAGCGCCTCCTCTGTCGCCCCGTGCTCGGTCAGCAGCGCTCGAGTGCTGCTTGCGGCCTTGGCCGCCAGCGCCAGCAGGAGGTGCTCGCTGGACACGTAGAGATCATCCATCGCCCGAGCGCCGGCGTCCGCCTCGTCGAGCACGCGCCCGAGCTCGCGGCTCGCGACGGGAGCGGCGCCGGTCTGCTTCGGCAGCCGATCGAGACGTGTCCGCAGCTCGGCTTCCAGGCTGCCGAGGTCGACACCGGTCTTGGCCAGGATGGGCCCGACGACGCCTCCCTCCTGGGCGAGCAAGGCCGCCAGGAGGTGGAGGTCTTCCACGGCCGGGTTGCCGGCGACCCGTGCGCGCGACGCGGCATCCTGCAGCGCCTCGGCCGCCCTGACGGTCAATCGGTCCGCAGGGATCATCTGTCTTCGCTCAGTCCTCGATCTCGACCCGTTGGCGCTCGGTCTCCGTCCGACGCGGCAGCACCAGCGTCAGCACCCCGTTGTCCAGCCTGGCACGCACCCGGCCATGATCCACATCACTCGGCATGCGCACCTCCCGTCGGAAACGGCCGTAGGCTCGCCCGGACGCCAGCACCTCGCTCCCCTCCGGAAGCTCGGGTCGGTGCCGTGCGCCGGCCACCGCCAGGTCGTCGCCCACGATCGTGACCTCCAGATCGGACTTCGCCACCCCCGGAAGGTCGATCAGCACCCAGTACCCCTCGCCCGGCACCTGAATGAGATCGTGCCGCGGGTACCTGCCGCCGATCGGCGGGAGGTTCCTGAAGCTGCCGATGATGTCGCCCACGACATCCTGCAGCTCGGAGAACCCCCTCTCCCACACATCTCGCGGCGCCTCCTTTCGGGCCCGCTCGTCATCCGCCGGGCCGGTATCGCCCTCGGCCGCTTCCTCGGCCTCGGGCCTCGCCTCGCGCTCGTCGTCCATCATCCTCGACTCCTCTCTTCTCTCGTGGGATCCACCCCTGTCGAGGGCAAGCGGCGTGCCCCCCAACACGCCGCCATTCCTGCCGATCGGGCGACCCGACCGCCAACCAGGCGTGAAGCGGCCGCACCGCTGGCCGTCCGCTGCCATGACGGCAGGAGGCGGGTCAGCGACGCGCGGCGCCGTAGAGCAGCGAGTTGCTGAAAGTCGCGAACGCGGACCGCCAGAAGAGGCGAAACAGGGGATCGTCGGCGAACAGGATGACCCGGCCTTCACCGACCGGGCGGGCCGCGAGCCAGGACGAGCCGGCGACCTGGTCGAGCTTCCGGGGACTGATCACCCCGCTCACCTCGCTCACGTCGAGAGGAAAATGAACCACCGCCTCCGTGTGGTCATCGGGCTCGAAGGAGAGATCGGCTCGGTGAAGCACGAAGTAGGCCTCGTCCCGGTTCCCCGTGGCCGCTCCCCACGCGAGGGGATGATGCGGGTCGATCTTCGCCGGCAGGATCACACCGGTGACCGCATCCTCCCACCGCTCGCTCCGGCGCTGTCGCCGCGTGAGCAACCCGCGACGGAGCCGCTCCGCATCGGTCAGCTCCGTCGTGTCGGCCTCCCTCACCCGTACTTCGGCCAGCGCCTCGGCCGTCCAGCGAGCTGCCTCGCCGAACGCCACCAGCGTCCCTCCCCTTTCCACCCAGCCCGCCAGGATGTCGCGACGTTCCTCATACACCGAGGGCCGCCCTTCCGGCGCCACCAGAACATCGTAGCGCGCGAGCATGTGAGCGGTGATCTCCGAGGCGGGCAGGGCGTCGAAGGGGATCCCGAGGGCACGCTCGGTCACATACCAGACCTGCCCGTACGACGGCGGCGCGATCCCGGCTCCCATCAGCACGCCGATTCGCGCGGCCGTCAGCGGCAGCGAACGATCGCTGCCCAGATCGAGACCGGTAGCGGACCGTCCGCTGAGCACCGGCACCGCCAGGACCTCGAGTCCCGCCTCCCTCATCCGGGTCGCCGTCCGGTCGTCAGCCGGGACGAAGACCGTGCCAGGGGGCCAATGGCGTCCCGCGGCCTCCAACTCCTCTTCCAGCGCGTAGGCTCGCCCTCCCAGCGCCACGTAACGGTAGAGCGCACCGGCGGCGGCGAACCCGGACGCCACCAGGTAGCCGTACGCCGGCGGCGACGGCCCTTCCATGCCGCCGCCCGGCGACGGCCGTGGCGACACCGGCTCGAAGGCCGCGGGTTCCAGCCCCGTCGCCGAGTGCGCCTCGACTCCGAACGCGTACGGGAGCGACCAGGCCGTGATGTCGTAGCTGTACTCCACGTCGGCCGACGCGAACGGTGTCTCCGGCTGGAGCAGCGTGCGGGCCAGTCGGCTGCGCGGCTGCACGCCGGGCACCCGGTACGTTCCCGAGGGAAACTCGGCTCGTGCCTCGAACCCGACGTACGGCGTCGCCGCCGCCCGCACGGGGCGGTCGCTGCGCTCCACCGACACACCCTGCTGGAGGAGCAGCGCGACCAGATCATCGGCCGCCTCGGGGCTCTCCCCGGGAACCAGCAGGACGTCCGTCCCGTCTCCACCATCCCGGTGGAACGCGGCGTAGTCCTCCAGCAGCCGGGTCTTGCGGGCGGCGGCGGCCCGAAGCGTCGTCAGGCCGGCCACGCGGTGATGCTCGACCCGCTCCGCCAGCGTCAGCAGCGATCCGTCGGGCCTGCGAACGCTGAGGCCGGCGCGGCGACTACCCGCCTGCTCGTAGGTCATGCCCACCGCACCCGTGAGGCTCGACCAGCTGTCCCCGTAGCCGGGGTAGAAGAGGTCGTAGGTCTGCTCGGTGTAGTAGAGCCAGCGGCGCCGATCGAACTCGGCCGCGTTGGCCCGCCCGAAGTACTCTCCCCACTCTGCCATCGTCGGCGGGTAGACCGGATTCACGGGCTCGGCCGCCGGAAAGAAGAAGTAGGAGCTCGTGTAGGACATCTCATGGAAATCCACCAGCAACTGGGGATTCCAGCGGGCGAACTCGGCCAGGCGGGCGCGCGTCTCCGGCTGTACGGACCAGGCCCAGTCCCGGTTGAGGTCGAACAGGTAGTGGTTGTACCGGCCGCCCGGCCAAGGCGGATGATGCTCGTGAGAGTCCGGGGAAGGGTTGGGCGGATCGCTCTTGGCTCCCCGGTACCACTCCACGTAACGGTCCCGTCCGTCCGGGTTGAGCATCGGATCGATCAGAACGACGAGGGAATCCAGCACGCCCGCCGCGCCCGCCGCCCCGCTGGCGAGGTCGTAGGCCGTCCAGAGCGCGGCCTCTGTCGAAGCGGCTTCATCGCCGTGTACGCCGTACGCCAGCCAGGCCACCGCGGGCACCTGTCGGGCGATCTCCGCCCCTCGGGTGGGGGGAAGTTCGGGCTGGCGCAGCTCGTCGAGCCGGCGGCGGATCTCATCCATCCGCCCGGCATGATCCTCCCGGGCCACGACGAGGAGCACGAGCGGCCGGCCTTCCGGTGTCTCGCCGTAGCGGACAAGACCCACCCGCGGAGAGGATTCGGCCAGGCGGGCGACGTACCGCTCCACGCCGTGGCTGTCGGTGAACCGCTCGCCCGCGCCGTAGCCGAGCACCTCCGACGGCGTCGGAATCTCCTGTGACCAGACGGGCAAAGCACCCGGAAACGGCGAGGCGACCGGGAGCAGCGACACGAGGCCGGCCAGCCAGGCTCGCGCGGGGAGGCTCCTCAAGCTACTCCTCACGGTACGAGAGGAAGCCCTCCCGATGCAGGTAGCGCACGAAGCGGCCGAGCCTCTCCTCCGCCGGCTCTACGCGGTCGCCGAACCTCTCCCGCAGGGCCGCGCAGGCCTCCTTGACGGTCGTGTCGCCGTCGAAGCACTTCCAGGAGCAGCTGCCGACATCATCGAGGCGGATCCTGCGCGCCGCCAGCGCGAACGACAGGCGCTCGGCGAGGCCGCGTAGCCCGCCAGGGCTCGGCCGCGGCCGTTCCAGGACCACCATGCCGTCCACCTCGTTCCAGAGAGCCTCCCGAACGGGCCGCAGCTCCAGGAGGTTCGCGGGCGGCAAGCGGTCCCCGCCGCGGGATCCGCTCGCCGTCCGACCCGCCCGACCGCGCCTCCGCAAGTCCTACTCGACGCGCGTCCCACCCACGCGAACGCGCTTCAGCGGAAGCCAGACGAGCAGGTAGAACACGGCCGGAAACGCTATGAGGCTGACCCAGAAGCTGGGCTCCCACCCGGGTGTAAGACTCGCCTTGAGGCGGAGCAGGAAGGGGATGAAGTCGCCGCCCAGCAGCAGGAACGCCAGCAGAACCGCCATCAGCGACTCGCCGGCGATGAACCCCGAGGAGAGCAGAACGCCCGTGTTGACCGCCCGCGTCCGTTGCTCCTCCGCCAGCTTCCGCCGGTCGGCGATCTTCTCGAACGCCCACCGGACGACCCCACCCACGAAGATCGCCGCCGTGGAGTAGAACGGCAGGTACATGCCGACGGCGATCAGCATCGGCGAGGGTGCGTGGATCAGGATGAGCCCGACGGCGAACAGCATCCCGACGATCACCAGTGGCCAGGCCATCTGCCCGCCCACGATCCCGTTCGCCATCAGGGCCATCAGGCCGGCCTGCGGGGCCGGGAGCTCGGCCGAGCCGATCGTGTAGGCGTTGTGCAGGGCCATCAGAGCGAACGCGAGCACCATCGCGGCGACGATCACCCCCACGATCTCGCCGACCTGCATCCGCCACGGCGTCCCCCCCAGGATGTGCCCCACCTTGAGGTCCTGCATCATGTCGCCGGCGACGCCGGCGGCACAGCAGACCACGCCTGCCACTCCGAGCACACCGGCGACGCCGTGCACATCGGTGACCCCGATCAACACCATCAGCACGGCCGCGATCAGCAGCGAGCTGAGAGTGAGACCCGAGATCGGGTTGTTGGAGCTGCCGATGAGGCCGACCAGGTAGCCGGCGACGGCGGCGAACAGGAAGCCGAGGATGACCATGACGGCCGTAAGGACGGCCGAGCCACCGAGCGAAGCGGTGAAGAAATAGTAGAGGAAGAAGGTCCCGACGGCCGCCACGCCGATGGCCACGAACACCTTGCGCAGGTCCAGGTCGATCTCGGTGCGCGGCACGGCCTGCCTACCGCCGGCGACGTTGATGTCTCCGAGCGCCTTGCGGATCCCCGATACGAGCGCGTCCTTCAGGGTGTAGAGCGTGTAGAAGGCCGCGACGATCATGGTGCCCACGGCCAGCGGACGGATCTGCTTCGACCAGACTTCGTTGGCGAGATCGGCGAACGATCCCGGGCCCACGGCGCCGGCCGAGAGCGCCGGGTTGAGGAAGACCGCCAGGGGCACGAGCAGGAGCCAGCCCATCACCGCCCCGGCGAACAGCACCGCGGCCACGCGCGGGCCGACGATGTACCCGACACCCATCAGGGCGGGAGATGCCGAGGGAGTGGCCACCAGCAGCCCTCCCGTGTACTCGATACGCTCGCCGAGCACCTCCATCTGGGAGCGGCCGAACTGGAAGACCGCCTGCGTCCGTTCGTGAACGAGATGGATGCCGTTCGAGTTCTTGAACAGCTCCCACAATCCCGCCAGGCCCATCGCGACGAACACGTACTTGGCGCCCGTCTCGCCGCCCTGCCCCGCCTTGACGATCTCCGAGGCGGCCACCGACTCGGGGAACGGAAGGTCGGCCTCGACCACCAGCGTGCGCCTGAGCATGATCACGAACAGCACCCCGAGCACGCCGCCGATCAGCATGATCATGGTGCTTTCCCAGTAGTGCAGGTTCTCCCAGGCACCGGCGATGACGAAGGCGGGAAGGGTGAAGATCGCGCCGGCCACCAGCGCCTCGCCGACCGAGGCGGTGGTCCGGGCGACGTTCTCCTCCAGGATCGTGCCGCGGAACGGTCTCAGAGCGGCCATCGCCACCACGGCAGCCGGGAAGGTGGCTGCCACCGTCAACCCCGCCTTCATGCCGATGTACGCGTTCGCGGCGCCGAGCACGACCGCCATCAGCACGCCGAGGAAGAGCGCCTTGAAGCTGAGCTCGGCCATGCTGACGGTCGCGGGAACGTAGGGCGTCTCGCTGCGATCGCTCATCGGCTCTCCTCCCTCGGCTCATTGCACATCGGGCCCCTCGGCCGGCGCGCTCCGACCCGGCGCGGATCCCGATGACTCATGGACGGTCGCCCCGTCCCGCGATATCGTGGGGCAAGCTGCCACCCCTGGGTTGGAAGCGCCAGAGAACCCCGGGGATCAGCATCGCTCGATTCTGACCCAACCGTGGAGGAGGTCGCGGATGTCGTTCATATCCGAGTGGGAGCCGCACGCCCTGTGGCGGCATTTCGACGAGATTCTGGAGATCCCGCGGGCGTCGAAGGACGAGGGCCGGATCCGCGAGTACGTGGTCGCGGCGGCCGAAGGCAACGACCTCGAGTACGAGGTGGACGGGCGAGGGAACGTAGTCGTCCGGAAGCCGGCATCGCCCGGCCACGAGGAGGCCGACGGGGTCATCCTCCAATCGCACCTCGACATGGTGCAGGAGAAGAACGCGGCTGCGAAGCACGACTTCTCGCGGGATCCGATCACTCCGGTCCGCGACGGGGAGTACCTGAAGGCGGATGGGACGACGCTCGGATCCGACAACGGAATCGGCGTAGCCGCCATGCTGGCGCTGATGGAGGACCGGGAGCTTCGACATGGCCCGCTGGAGTTCCTGTTCACCGTGGATGAGGAGACCGGCCTCACCGGCGCCGCCGGCCTGGGCGAGGAGATGCTGCGGGGCCGCCGTCTTCTCAATCTCGACTCCGAGGAAGAGGGCGTTCTCACCATCGGCTGCGCCGGCGGAGGTGACACGCACCTCAGGCTGCCGATGACCGAGACGCGGGCCGAAGGCGTCGCCCTGGACGTGCGGGTGCACGGCCTCAAGGGCGGGCATTCGGGCGTCGACATCCACCTTCAACGAGCGAACGCCATCAAGGCGCTCGCCCGGGCGCTGTACGCGGCGTGGGTCGAGGAGCCGTTCCTCGTGGCGGAGATCACGGGCGGCAACGCCCACAACGCGATTCCCCGCGAGGCGTCGGCCACCGTCGTCCTGACCGGAGGGGCCGAGGCGGCCGCACGGTTTCGCACCCGGGTCGAAGGGGAGCTGGCCGAGATCCGACGCGAGGTCGGCCGGGTGGATCCGGGAATGGCATTCGAAGTCGCCGAAGCGGCGAGCCCGGAGGGCGCCTGGGACGAGGAGTCCTCCGGTCGCGCGCTGGCACTGCTCACGACGCTGCCGCACGGCGTCATGGCCATGAGCGCGGACATCCCCGGTCTGGTGGAGACGAGCACCAACCTGGCGGTCGTGGCCCGGCGCAACGGAGGGATGGATGTCCTGCTGAGCAGCCGGAGCTCCGTGGCCTCGGCGCTTCGCGCCCTCCGTCGTCGGATCCGCTCCGCGGGCTCGCTCGCCGGCGCAGCGGCCGAGGAAGAGGAGGCGTATCCCGGCTGGGAACCGGATGTCGGCTCGGAGCTGCTCGGCATCGTGCGGCAGGTCTACGCCGAACACATCGGCGATCCGGAAGTAGGAGCCGTGCATGCAGGACTCGAATGCGGCATCATCGGAGAGAAGTTCGAGGGCATGGACATGATCTCGTTCGGACCGCAGATCGAGTTCCCCCACTCGCCGGACGAACGGGTGAAGATCGACACTGTCGACAGGTTCTACACGGTGCTGCGAGCGGTCGTTGAGCGGCTCTCCTAGGCACGCGCCGTCGCTCCCGTCCCTCTTGAGCCTGGCCGCCCTGTCGCTGCCGGCCGTGGGCCTCGGCTGCTCCCGCGCGGACAGCGCCGCCACCGTGATCGACGACTCTCTCTACGTCGAGATCATGACCCGCCTGGTGGTCGTGCGCGACTCGATGGAAGACATCCGTCTCCCGTACTGGTCCCAGCGGCAGGCGCTGGACTCTGTCGAGGCCGCGGTCGAGGCGGACTACGGCGTCACGGCCGACGACCTCTTTCGGTTCGCACGCGCCACGGGGCGTGACCCCGCACGAATGAAGCGGCTGTGGGAGACGATCGGCGCGCGGGTCGATTCCCTTCGCCCGTCCGAGGAGCCCGCGGTCGAGGAGCCCGCGCTCGACGAGGCAGCCGACGAGGAGCCCCGTGGCGGCGCCCTCCGGCGCCGAGGTAGCGCGGAACGGACGCGACCGTGAGCACGCGCGTCGGAACCCCGGATCGACCCCTCCCCCCCGGCGAGCGGACGGCCCCGCCGACCGAACCACGGCCAGCGGCCGGCCGGCTCTCACGCGGCATCGAGCGCGTGGGCCGGAAGGTCCTGGCAGCCGTCCAGCACGCGGGCCACTTCGGGATCCTGCTCGCGGCCACGTTTGGAGCGCTACCGCAGATTCGCCGCTACTGGCCAGCCGCCCTCGGGCACGCGAAGCGGATCGGCGTGGACGGCCTCGGTCTCGTGATCGTCGTCGGAGGCCTGAGCGGGTCGCTGCTCGCCCAGCAGACCGGCTACCAGCTGTCGAGCGCCCTCCCGCTCTCGCTCGTCGGAAGCGGCGTCGTGGCCGGCATGCTGACGGAGCTGGGCCCGGTCCTGACCGCGATCGTCGTGGCCGGCCGCACGGGAGCCGGCATCGGCGCCGAGCTCGGCACGATGAAGGTGACCGATCAGATCGACGCTCTCGTCACCCTGGGACGGGACCCGGTGGTCGAGCTGGTGGCGCCCCGCGTGGTCGGCGGCATCATCGCGATGGTTCCGCTCATCATCATCGCGAACTTCGTCGGGATCTTCGCCGGCTGGTTCACCGCCGTCTCCCTCCTGCCGATGACGACAGCGGAGTACGTTCAGGGCGCGCGCGGCTACTACCACTCCGCGGCGCTCGTCTTCTCGATGGTGAAGGCGCCGATCTTCGGGTTCACGATCACCTTCATCGCCAGCTATGTCGGCCTGCGGGCCGAAGGGGGCGCCGCCGGCGTCGGCCGGACCGCCACCGCCGCCGTGGTCGCGATCATCGTGGCGATCATGGTGCTGGACGTCATCCTCGCGCCCGTGTATAACGCCGTCGCATGATCGAGATACGGTCCCTCAGGAAGAACCTGAACGGCAAGCAGGTGCTGGACGGCGTCGACCTCGTCGTCAAAGAGGGCGAGGTCGTGGTGGTGATGGGCCCCTCCGGCACCGGAAAGAGCGTCCTGCTCAAGCACATCGTCGGCCTCTTCGATCCGGACGAGGGCGACGTGCTCGTGGACGGGATGTCCGTTCCCGGTGCGGATGGCCGCAGCATCAAGCGGATCCGCTCACGCATCAGCTACGTGTTCCAGAACTCGGCACTCTTCGACTCGCTCTCGGTCGAGGGGAACATCCTGCTCGGCCTCCCGGAGGATGAGTGCCGCCGGCCGGACGTGGACTGCGGGGCGCGAGTTCGCGAGGCGCTGGAGCACGTCAACCTCGGCCCGGAGGTCCTCTCTCTCCTTCCGGCCGAGCTCTCGGGCGGCATGCAGAAGCGCGTAGCACTGGCAAGAGCCGTCGTGGGCCGCCAGCGCTACATCCTGTACGATGAGCCGACGACCGGCCTCGATCCGCTCAACGCCTCCAACATCAACGAACTCATCGCGCGCCTCCAGAAGGAGATCGGCAGCACCTCCGTGATCGTGACCCACGACGTCGACTCCGCCTTCTACCTCGCCGACCGGATCGCCGTGCTCTCGGAAGGCGTCATCCAGGCGATCGGCACGCCGGAGGAGCTCCGCACGACGCCCGATCCGCGCGTGCAGCGCTTCCTCGATCCCACCGCGGCCTACGCGGGGATGGCATGAGGGACCCGGGCCTTCGCTCGAACAGGGCGGTCGAGCTCCGGGTGGGGGTCCTCGTGCTCGCTTCGGCGGTGTTGCTCGTGTGGGGCGTGTTCTGGATCAGCGACAAGGACCTCGGAGGCGGAGGCCTGGAGCTGTTCGCGATCGCGGCCGACGCGCAGCAGATCACCGATGGGGCGCGGGTCTACCTTCGAGGAGTGGACGTCGGGTCGGTGCGCCGGGTCGACCTGCACGAGGACTACGTGGTGCTGGGCCTGGAAGTCCGCTACGGTGGGGCGTTGCCGGAGGACACCCGGGGCCTCATTCGACCTGCGGGATTCCTGGGCAACCAGATGATCGTGCTGCTTCCCGGCGCCTCGAGTACGGCGCTGGCGAGCGGCGACTCCATCTCGCTCTCGGTCGGCGCCGAGATCTCGGCCATCGCCGGTGAGCTGGGAGACAAGGCCGACGAGCTGCTGGGCCGTGCCGCAGCGGTGTTCTCGGACGAGACGATCGCGGACATCCACACGACCTCAGCCGCGGTGGCGGGCGCGATGACGGAGCTCCAGCGCCTGATGCAGGAGCAGAGCGGTGCGATCGGCGAGCTGGTCGCCAACCTGAGCGCAGCCTCCGCCCGGCTGAGGGCGGCGTCGGAGGCCGGTGATCTCGAGGCGACGGCCGCCCGGATCGACTCGATAACGACCCGGCTCGAGAGCGCCTCCGCGGGTCTCGACTCCACCACGCGCTCCCTCGCATCGATCACCCGAAAGATGGATGAGGGCGAGGGGACCCTGGGCCTGCTGGTGAACGACGAGGATCTCTACCGGAAGGTCAGCGCGGCCATGGAGAACCTCCAGGCCGCGACCGAGGAGATCGCACTGCTCACCAAGGACATCCGGGAGCAGCCGGAGCGGTACCTGAAGGGGATCAAGTTCGAGGTGTTCTAGGA
>CAZEBA010000027.1:0-1481 GCA_964510615.1 uncultured Gemmatimonadota bacterium | reverse complement strand
CCCAGCTCCATGGCCTCGTGATGGTGATGGTGGGAGCCCTCTCCCGTCACGAACGTGTCCAACCCGGCGTCGTGCGCCGACCGGATCAGCGAGCCGCCGCCGCCGGTCACGATGCCCAGCCGGCGGACGTGGCCCGGTCCACCGGCGATCACGTGCGGCTCGGCACCGCAGACGGAGAAGATGCGCTCCGTCAACGTGGCGAGCGGAAGGTCCGCCGTGGCCCAGACCCCCACCCGCTCACCCTGCCACTCCCCGAATCGTCCCTCCACCGTAAGGTCCAACGCTCCAGCCAACAGGACGTTGTTGCCCACCTCGGGATGCACGTCCAGGGGAAGGTGGGCGCTGTAGAGCGCCATGTCCGCCTCGAACAGGGCTCGCAGGCGCCGGTAGCTGGTGCCGGTCAGTGGCAGCGGCTGGCCCCAGAACAGCCCGTGGTGCACAAGGAGCAGCTGGGCTCCCTCGTCGGCCGCGGCGCCGATCGTCTCCAGGGTCCCGTCCGTGGCGGCCGCCACCCGGTCGATCGGCGAGCGACACTCGACCTGCAGGCCGTTATGGGCGCCCGGATCGTCGGGGACCGAATCGACGGCCAGGTAGCCGTCCAGCCATTCGGTCAGCTCTCTCAGATCGGCCATCGGGTTTCCCCCACGGTCACTCCCATTCGATCGTCGCCGGCGGCTTGGACGACACGTCGTAGGCCACCCGGTTGACGCCCTCCACCTCGTTGATGATGCGGTTCGAGATCCTGCCGAGCACCTCGTGGGGAAACTGGAACCAGTCGGCGGTCATGCCGTCCCGGCTGGTCACCGCCCGGAGCACGATCACGTTTTCGTACGTCCGGGCGTCTCCCATCACGCCGACCGAGCGGACCGGCAGAAAGACCGCGAACGCCTGCCAGATCTCGTCGTACAGCCCGGCCGCTCGGATCTCGTCCAGGTAGATGGCGTCGGCCTCCCGCAGGATCGCCATACGCTCCTCGGTCACCTCGCCCAGCACCCTGACCGCCAGGCCGGGCCCGGGGAACGGGTGACGGCCCAGCAGCTCCTCCGGCAGGCCCAGCTCTCTCCCCACCTGGCGCACCTCGTCCTTGAACAGCTCTCGCAGCGGCTCCACCAGGCTGAACGGCATGTCGGGCCGGAGGCCGCCCACGTTGTGGTGGGATTTGATCGTCGCGGAGGGACCACGCACGGAGGTCGACTCGATGACGTCCGGATAGAGCGTCCCCTGCACGAGAAAGCGCGCGCCGCCCACCTGCGCGGCCGCGTCCTCGAACACATCGATGAAGGTGTGGCCTATCCGGACCCGCTTTTCCTCGGGGTCGAGAACGCCGGCGAGCCGGCCGAGGAACCGGTCGGCCGCGTCGACGACCTCGAGGTGCATGCCGAAGTGGTCGCGAAACACCCGCTCGACCGAGCCTCGCTCTCCCTTCCTGAGCAGGCCGTTGTCCACGAAGATGCAGGTGAGGCGGTCGCCGATCGCTCGGT
>CAZEBA010000026.1:0-49038 GCA_964510615.1 uncultured Gemmatimonadota bacterium | reverse complement strand
GATAGCGGGGGCGGGATTCGAACCCGCGACCTTCGGGTTATGAGCCCGACGAGCTACCAGACTGCTCCACCCCGCAGCGTAACTGCCAATGTAGACTTGAGTTGCCTAGTCGTCAACCCGACCGCGCCCGCTCGCATCCACCTCGATGAAGCGATAGAGACGCTCCCCATCGCGGATGAAACCGTAGCGCTCGCGCGCGACCCGCTCGATCGCTTCCGGGCTGCTCTTCAGACTATCAGCCCACACCTCGAGCGAGTCGGTGACCGCGGCCAGCGAGTCGATCCGCGCGTTGAGCATCTCCCGCTCCGCCTGCAGGGCGCGCACATCGAGCGCCGAGTACTCTCCGCCGAGCACGAAGTAGTACGCACCTGCCAGCCAGAGGGCTGTCACCAGCGCTCGCAGGCCGATCCGTCGCACCGTCTCGGGCATGGGCCTCCCAGCCGTGAGGCGATGAGCGGGACAGCTTCAGAATCGCCTCGCGAAGACCTCCGCGCCAGGGTACCGGGCACTCGCGCCCAGTTCCTGCTCGATGCGCAGCAGGCGGTTGTACTTGGCGACGCGCTCCGATCGACAGGGGGCTCCGGTCTTGATCTGTCCCGCTCCGGTGGCCACCGCGAGGTCGGCGATGAAGGTGTCCTCCGTCTCGCCCGAGCGGTGCGAGATCACCACCCCGAAGCCTGCCCGCTGTGCCATCCGCACGGCAGCCAAAGTCTCGCTCACGGTGCCGATCTGGTTCAGCTTGATGAGGATGGCATTGCCGGCACCGGTATCGATACCTCGTCGCAGCCTCGTCATGTTGGTCACGAACAGATCGTCGCCCACGATCTGAAGACGATCGCCGAGTCGTGAGGTGAGCTGCTCCCATCCCTCCCAGTCATCTTCCGCCAACCCGTCCTCGACGCTCACGATCGGGTACTCGTCCCGCCATGCGGCGTAGAGCTCGATGAGGTCGGCGGCGCTCCGGCCTCCCGCCTCGCCCTCGCTCTCCAGCCGGTAGCGGCCCGTCGCAGGCTCGAACAGCTCCGTCGCCGCCACATCGAGGGCGAGCGCCACCTCCGAGCCCGCCCGATAGCCCGCGTCCTCGATCGCCTCGAGGATCAGCTCCAACGCACGCCGGTTCGACTCGAGGTTCGGGGCGACGCCGCCCTCATCCCCCACGGCCGTGGACATCCCCGCGGCCGTGAGCCGGCGGCGAAGAGCGTGGTACACCTCGGTGGCCGCCCTCAATCCCTCGGTGAAGCTCGGCGCGCCCACCGGGAGGACCATGAACTCCTGGATGTCCACGTTGTTGTCGGCGTGCGCACCGCCGTTCAGGATGTTCAGCATCGGCACCGGTAGAACCCGGGCTTCCTTCACGGCCTCTCCCGGATCCTCGGCTGCGGCCGCCGCCAGGTACCGGTAGAGCGGCTCGCCTCGCGATGCCGCGACGGCGCGAGCGAACGCCATCGACACTCCAAGCAGGGCATTGGCGCCCAGGCGGCTCTTGTTAGGTGTCCCGTCCAGCTCGACGAGCCGCGCATCCAGGGCCTGCTGATCCGCCAGTTCGGCGCCCACCAGCGCTGTGGCGATCTCGTCGGTTACGCCCGCCATGGCCCGTAGCACTCCCTTGCCGCCGTAGCGACGCCGATCCCCGTCCCGCAACTCCACCGCCTCGTGGCGCCCCGTGGACGCGCCGCTCGGCACCGCCGCGCGCCCGCAGGCCCCCCCCCGCAGGCGAACCTCGGTCTCGATCGTCGGGTTGCCCCGTGAATCCAGGATCTCGAGCGCGTGGATCGCTTCGATGGTCGGCATGGGTCTCCCGTCGCCTGCTGGTCGGCTTCGACGTAGTGGGGGCCGCGGCCCAAATTGTCTGTCGTGGAAGGTCGCTACAAGGCTCGATCGAGGATCCGCACGTGCAAGCGACCGAGGCCGGATCCGCGACGGTGTTCGTGGGCCGGGAAAGAACCTGAAACAAGACAAGAAGGAGGAACGAATGAGCACTCCGATCAGGAGGTCCGGCTCGGATCTGCGCCGGGTCTTCCGTGGCGCCGGCGCGATCGGCTCGGCGACCGTGGTGATCGTCCTGGCCCTGCTGCTGCTCTTCGGCTTCAATCGCGTCGACGACTTCGAGGTGGCCGTCAAGCGCAACCCGGTGACGGGAGCCGTCGCCGATCAACCGTACCGGCAGGGGCTCTATCACTCGATCCTGCGCTCGTGGACCAACTACTCCCTCCGCGAGATCGAGTATCCACCCTCCGGGCAGAGCGAGCGCCTGGCAGCCCTCACGTCGGACCAGCTGACGATCGGAGTGGATGCCGCCTACCGCTACCGCCTGAACCCCGACTCGGTGGTGCACCTCTACCTCACGGTCGGGGACGACGATGCCATCCACAACTTCGTCTACAACAGCTACCGCTCGGCCGTGCGGGACGCGGTCGCCGAGGTGATGGCCGCCAACATCCTCTCCCGCGATCGAGCCGGGATCGGCAGTCGCATCGAGTCTCTGATGGCCGAACGACTGTCGCCCCGCGGCATCGACATGACGGCGTTCTTCGTGCGGGAGATCGAACCGCCCGATGCGCTGCGGGTGGCGATCGAGGAGAAGCTGGCCCGGGAGCAGCAGGTGCAGGCCGAGGTCTTCCAGACGCAGGTGGTGCAGGAGCAGGCGAACCAGAAGCGGGAGGAGGCGGCCGGCATCCGCGACGCCCAGGAGATCATCGCCGCCAGCCTCACCGGGCCGGCCGGCCAGCGCTACCTCTACTGGCGCTACCTCGAGACGCTCGGCAAGATCGGCGAGGGCACCAACAACATGGTGATCGCTCCCACGGAAGGGGGGATTCCGCTCTTCTTCACGCCGGACCGGTAGCCGCCGAACCGTCCGCTCCCGGGCCACCCTCCTCGGCGGCCGGCCCCGCACGCGGCGGCCGACGGCGGCGAGCCCGCTCGAGCATCTGCGTGATCTGGGCTCGCGACCGCCGCAGGAGCTCGTCGCGGTCGTCCGGGGCGAGCCCGCTCAGGTCGATCGGCTCGCCGCAGTAGAGGAGGAGCGGACGGGGCCGGATTCGCCAGCCGGCGAGGATCTCGGCCCCGCCGTCGACGACGACCGGCACCAGCCGGGTCTGGGTCTCGATGGCCAGAGCGAACGTCCCCTTCTTGAACGGTCCCAGCCGTCCGTCGCGGGAGCGCGTGCCCTCCGGGAACAGCCCCAAGGAGAGGCCTTCCCGCTTCATGCGCGCGCCCGCCCGCCGCATCGCCTCGGCCGCCTGCGCCCGGTCCTTCCGGTCGATGAACACGTGACCCGCGTGGCGCATCGCATGGGCGAACACCGGGATCCGGGCGAGCTCCTTCTTGGCGATGAAGCGAAGCGAGACCGGGAGGGTTGCGAACAGCGCCCAGATATCGAACATCGACTGGTGGTTGCTGACGAAGATCTGCGCGCCCTCCGGCTCCACGCGCTCCAGTCCATCCACCCTGACCTCGACGCCGGCGGCACGGAGCACCAATCGCGACCAGTTCCGGTGGACCCAATCGTAGGCGCCCTTCCTCGCGCCCGTCAGGCCCGCAACGATGGCGACCAGGGAGAAGAAGATCGTGGAGACGAGGACGACGATGCCGAACAGCAGGGAGCGGATCACCCATCCTCCCGGGCGAAGTGGTCGTATCCGTTCAGGTTTGCCGGGACGCTGTCACCCATCGCCGAGGTCCAGACGACCCCCTCGCCATCGACGACCTCGCCGATCCTCGTCAGCGGCACCTCAAAGCGCCGCTCGAACTCCGCCTGCCGCCCGTCCAGGCTCCCGGCCCGGCAGCAGAGGAGCAGCTCGTAATCCTCTCCGCCGGCCAGACCGAGGCGCAAGGCAACCTCCCGGTCGGAGTACTCGGACAGGGGCGGGGCGAGCGGCACCGCATCCACATCGATCCGCAGCCGAGCCTCCGAAGCGGCCGCGATCTGACGCGCGTCCGCCGCCAGACCATCCGAGAGGTCGATCAGCGCCGTCAGCTCCGAGCGCCGCTGCAGCCATTGCGCCTCTGGAATCCGGGGCGCAGGCCGCTCGAAGGCGGCCCGGGCGCGAGGGTCGGGCTCCATCGACCGCTGCCAGGCATGGAGAGCAGCTCCGGCCCCCCCGACCTCGCCCGTGATCCACACCTCGTCACCCGGCTTCGCGCCCCCACGCGTCACCGGAGACCGGCTGGTGCCGACGACGCACACGTCGATCGCCATCGCCCCGAGCGCGTGGGTGAGATCGCCTCCCAGCAACCCCACCTCGTAGCGCCGCAGACACTCGCCGACTCCCGCCCCGAGCGCCGTCAGGGTCCGCTCCTCGATCTCGGGCGGCACCATCAGCGAAACCAGCACGCCGACGGGATGCGCGGCCATCGCCGCCAGGTCGGAGAGCGAAGCGGCGGCGGCGCGGTACCCGACCGCTTCCCAGCGCAGCCATTCGCGGCGGAAGTGGACTCCCTCCACGAACGCATCCGTGCTCAGAACGATCGGCTCGGCGAGCGGACGCAGCACCGCGGCGTCGTCGCCTGGAGCCAGCGCCGCGGCCGGGCACGGGGCCGCCACGGCGGCGACGAACGCACGAATCCGCTCGAACTCCGGACTGGACTTCATCCGGCCCGGCGGCGAGAACGCCCCATCCATCATCGGTTGGGTGGCGAGCCGCGCGCGGCTAGTTCTCGGGCGGCGAGCCGCGCGCCGCCGGAAGCTCGAACAGGTACGGCCCTTCCGACGACGGTCGACCGAGCAGGGCCCTGGCCGCCGGGATTCGCTCCGGCAGGTCGGAAGCGGCGTGGCCGACGGGCTCGGGCGCCAGCAGCGCAGCGAGGCCGGAGAGATGGAGGGCAACGGCAGCCGCGTCCGCCGCAGGGATCCCGCCGGCGAGCTGGGCGCCGATCACTCCGGTCAGGACATCGCCCACGCCTCCCGTGGCCAGGGCGACGTCCCCGCTGGTGCTCACGCGAACCGGTGTGTCGCCGTCCGCCACCCAGGACGGAGCCCCCTTGAGCAGAACCGGGCACCCCAGGAGGCGTGACGCCTCCACCGCCGCCTCGGCCGGATCCGCCACGATCTCCTCCACCGGTCGGCCCAACAGCCGTGCCAGCTCGCCCGGATGCGGAGTGATCACCGTCCGCGCGGAGAGGTGCTCCGCCAGCCTCTCGGCCTCGCCGGCCCAGGCATTCAGGCCATCCGCATCGATGACGGCCGGCTTCTCTTCGGCGGCCAGGCGGCGGAGCACGCGCGCCACCAGGTCCCGCCGCTCGGCGCCACCGCCGAGCCCGGGCCCGACGGCAACCGCGTGCGCCCACTCGACGGCGTCCGCCACCGCCGCGTCGTCGTCCCACTCCGCGAAGATCGTCTCGGGGGCGGCCTTCTGGACGATCTCCCGATTCGCCGGATGCCCGACCACCCGCACGATCCCGGCTCCCGCGCGCACGGCGCCGCGAGCGGCCAGCACGGACGCCCCGGCCATCCCGCGCTGGCCGGCCACGATGGTCAGGTACCCAGCCTTTCCCTTGTGGGCGTCGGCCGGCCGCGGCGCGACGAGGCGAGCCACCCAGGCATCCGTGATCGCCCGGAAGCGCATCGGCTCGACCGGTGGGGGGAAGCCGATCTCCACCGCGACGAGGTCGCCGCAGTAGCTCCGGGCAGGGAAACGGAGGAGGCCGATGTTCGGCCAGCCGAGGCTTACGGTGAGCCGGGCGCGCACGCACTCTCCCGGCACCGCCCCGGTGGTGAAATCCGCGCCGCTCGGTCCGTCCACCGCCACCACCGGCTGCCCCGCTGCGTTCACCGATCCGATCAGGCCGGCGAGCGGCTCCCGCGGCGGACCCGTGACCCCCGTACCCAACAGACCATCCAGCACCACGGCCTCGCCGACGAGCAGGTCACCGAGCTCCCCGACTCGGTGTAGCTCGAGCGGCCACTCCGCCAACACATCCGGCTCGGGCGGGCGCGAGCCGCACTGCACCATCGCGACATCGCGTCCCCAGGCGGCCAGGGTGCGGGCGGCGACCAAGGCGTCGGCTCCGTTGTGCCCGCTTCCGGCCAGCGCGAGGATCCGGCCGCGCGGAAAGCGCCTTTGCACCGCGTGGGCGATCTCGCGCCCGGCGTTCTCGATCAGGGCCCGCTCCGAGATCGCGCCGGACTCATTCGCCCATCGATCGAGCTCGGACATCTCCTGCGCGGTTGGCAGCCAAACGATCTCGACGCCGCTCGGCAGACTCGGACCCGTCGATGGCTCAGCTGTCATGGTGCGTGGCCGGGCTCGGATCGTCGTTGGGAAGGCTTGGATCGATCGCGAAAGATAACGCGCCCGCCCGGGCGAGGGGACGTGGTCGAGGGGCGAGCGCCGGTTCGGAGACCGCGAGCGCCGCCGGTCGGCCGCGCTCGTGGGGCGCTACTTGAAGGACTGCGTGACGGAGCGGCCGAAGCTGATCTCGCCGTTGTCGATGCGGATGTTGAACCCGCATTCCGGATTGGAGCAGACCCAAGCCTTGTAGCGGATCGGCGCCCCGTCCCGACCGTAGTCGGACAGCGGAATCAAGACGCCTTGGGTACACTTCAAACACTTGGGAAATTGCGCCGCATTCTCCACGCGATCACCCCTCCCGATGGTTGGCGGCTGGCTGGCTGCCGCTTCGACTCGACGAGCGGCTCACGGACGGCTCGCCCCGCTCATCCTCCCCACGGATAGCCCGTCTCGAACGCCTCTTCGAAGCTGAAGAGGTCCTCGAAGTCCTCTGGAGTATCCGTCGGCTGCTTGATGAGGATCCCCGACTCTACCAGCAGGAAGACGACGTTGCCCATGTCCGACGTCGAATGGACCCCCCAGTGGCGGAGCACGGTCCGTGCCAGGGGTCCGAAACGTTCCAGCGCGAGGTCCCGCACCGCCTCGGCCAGCTCCGCACCCGAGAGGTGCCGTGGGCGCTCCAGCTGCAGCAGGCGGTGATGAAGCGCCTCGAGCACGAAGACGTAGGCCGCCTCCGCGTAGCGCGGGTTTCGCAGGACCAGCCGGCCCAGCACGTCGGCGCGGGATGCCGTGCTCATCGTCCCTGCAGTCGCTTCCCTTCCCCTCGCTGAAGCCCGGTGCACACGCCGGCAGCGCGAGCGTTGCAAGCTCAAGCGTCGCACCGAAAAACAGGCTTTCGCGCCACCGTTGCCGAATCTGACGGGACGGTCCTGCAAGGTCAAGTGCGAATCCCGCCGGCTATGCGCCCGGGAAGCCGCTCGTCGACCCGTCCTCAGCCCGGCAGCAACACGGGCTCGTCGCCCTCACGAATCCGAATCCTGCCCGCCGTCGAATCCTCGAGGGCAGCTTCCAGGCCGCGAGCCGATGCTCGCGGGACGCCAACCACCAACTCCACCCGGTCAGAGAATCGTTCCGCCAGGCGAACCGCACCGGCGCGTGTGAGCGCCCGCATCACCGCCCCCGTGTCCTCGTACCGGAAGCGCAGCTCGAGCCTCGTCCCGCGCACGAAGCGACGCCGTCCGGAGGCCGCCAGCGCGTCTGCGGCAGCCTTCGCGTAGGCCCGCGCCAACCCGCCCGTCCCCAGCTTGATCCCGCCGAAATAGCGCGTCACCACAACGGCCGCGTTGCTCAGCCCGCTGCCGCGGATCGCCTCGAGGACCGGGCGACCGCCCGTGCCCGACGGTTCTCCATCGTCGTCGAAGATCTCGGAGCCATCCTCGAGGCGGGCGGCGAGGACGTGATGCGAGGCATCGTGGAAGCGCCGACGCTCGCGCTCACGCAGTGCGCGTGCCTCCTCCGCCGAGCGGGCCGTGCAGACGACCGCAATGAACCTGGAGCCGCGGTCTCGATGCTCCGCGGTCGCGTCTTCGGCTGGCAGCTCCAGGACGTCGGGGGAGCGGGGCGGCAGGATCAGCCTGCCGAGCCGACGCCGACCGGCTCGTAAAGCGGGAAGGCCTCGCACATGGCGTGCACCTGGCCCCGCACGGATTCGATCGACTCCTCGGATCCCTCCGAGCGAAGGACCTGATCGATCCAGGCCGCGATCGACCGCATCTCGTCCCGTCCCATGCCTCGGGTCGTCACCGCCGATGTCCCGATCCGGATTCCGGAGGTGACGAACGGCGAGCGGGTCTCGAACGGGACGGTGTTCTTGTTGACGGTGATCCCGGCACGCTCGAGCATCTCCTCCGCGTCCTTCCCGGTCAGCTCGGTGTTGCGCAGGTCGACGAGCAGCAGGTGGGTATCGGTGCCTCCGGATACGAGTTGATACCCTCGCTCCGCCAGCGCCTCGGCCAGCTCCCTCGCGTTCCGGACCACCCTGGCGGCGTAGGCGCGGAAGGCGTCGCTCCCCGCCTCCTTGAGCGCGACGGCCTTGGCGGCGATCACATGCATCAGGGGACCTCCCTGCATCCCTGGGAACACCGACTTGTCGATCGCCTTGGCGTGCTCCTGCCGGCAGAGGATCAGGCCGCCCCTGGGGCCGCGGAGGGTCTTGTGGGTGGTCGTGGTGACGACGTCCGAGTGCGGGATCGGGGACGGATGCACGCCGGCCGCGATCAGCCCGGCGATGTGGGCCATGTCCACCATCAGTACGGCTCCGACCTCCTGCGCTACCTGAGCGAACTCGGCGAATGGGAGCGCACGCGGATACGCGCTCGCGCCTGCCACGATCATGGCGGGTCGCTCACGCAACGCCGTTTCACGGACCGCATCCATGTCCACACGGCCATCCTCTTCGCGCACGCCGTAGTCGATCACGCGGTACAGCTGTCCGCTGAAATTGACCGGAGAGCCATGAGTGAGGTGACCGCCATGCGACAGCCTCATCCCGAGGATCGTGTCGCCAGGAGCGAGGAAGGCGAAGTACGCCGCCATGTTGGCCTGCGAGCCGCTGTGCGGCTGAACGTTGGCGTGCTCCGCCTCGAACAGCTCCTCCGCTCGCGCGCGGGCGAGGCTTTCCACCGCATCGACATGCTCACAGCCACCGTAGTAGCGGACGCCCGGGTACCCCTCCGCGTACTTGTTGGTGAGGACGGAGCCCATCGCCTCCAGGACGGCTGGCGACACGAAATTCTCGCTTGCGATCAGCTCGAGACCGCGATGCTGGCGGTTCGCTTCGCCCCGGATAGCCTCGTGGACCGCCGGGTCGACATCGACCAGCGTGCCCGTGGGCGTGCGCCAGGGGGGCGGGGTGGCGGCCGTGCCGTATTCTGCCTCGCTCATCGTCGCTCGCTTCCCCGGAAAGTCGATGGGTTTCGGGCTCAGACGTGCGATCGGTGCAGCCGTGCCACCTGCTCCACCCGTCGCATCGCGAGCCGGTCGGCCGCTTCGGCGCTCGTGATCCCCTCCTCCTCGGCCAGCGTGAAGATCCTGAGCAACACGCCGTAGATCTCGCCCGCCTTCCGCTTCGACCGGTCGAGGGTCCAGCCCACCAGCTCCGAGTACACGTTGATCAGGCCGCCGGCGTTGATCACGTAGTCCGGCGCGTACAGGATGCCGCGCTCCCTCAACCGGTCGTCGTCCTCTTCCGTCTCCAGCTGGTTGTTGGCGGCCCCCGCCACGATCTCCACCCGCAGTGCCGGAATCGTCCGGCTGTTCAGGACCGCGCCGAGGGCGCAGGGCGCGAAGATGTCCGCCTCGACCTCGTAGATCTCCTCCGGCTTCACCACCACGGCGCCGAGCTCGTCGGCCGCCCGGTCGACGCGGTTCTGATCGATGTCGGCTACGATGAGCTTCGCCCCTTCCTCGGCCAGGTTTCTGGCCAGGTAGTAGCCGACGTGTCCAACGCCCTGGATCGCCACCGTCTTCGCCCCCAGGTCATCGTCGCCGTACCGCTTGAGCGCGCACGCCTTCATTCCCCGATAGGTGCCGAAGGCGGTCACCGGCGATGGGTCGCCGGACCGCCCCAGGATCCCCACCACGTATTCGGTCTCGGTGTGCACGTAGTCCATGTCCTCGACGGTCGTGCCCACGTCCTCGGCCGTGATGTAGCGTCCGCCCAGGCTCTCCACGACCCGTCCGTGGGCGCGCATGATCATCTCGCGGTAGTACGTCTTGTTGTCGCCGATGATGACGGCCTTGCCGCCGCCGAGGTTGAGCCCGGCGATGGCCGCCTTGAAGGTCATTCCGCGGGAGAGCCGCAGGACGTCGACGAGCGCCTCCATGTCGCTCGCGTAGTTCCAGAACCGGGTGCCGCCCAGCGCAGGGCCCAGCGTCGTGTCGTGGATGGCGACGATCCCCTTGTACCCGCACGAGGGCTCGTAGCTGAACACCACTTGCTCGTGGCCGTGCTCGGCGAAGATGTCGAAGAGCTGCGGCCTGTCGATCCCGGCAGCCTCGACGAACTCGTCGATCCGTACGTCCGTGTGGTTCACTGGGCTCCGTCCCTTTCTCTATACATCTGCCCCGCGATGATCCAGCGATGAATCTCGCTCGTGCCCTCGTAAATCTCCGTGATCTTCGAGTCCCGGAACAGTCGCTCCACCGGATACTCGCGGCTGTACCCGTAGCCCCCGAAGACCTGCACCGCCTGCCTGGCGATCCATACGGCGGCCTCGCTCGCCGCCAGCTTGGCGGTCGAGGAAAGCCGTCGGCTGCGCGCGTCGCCAGCCGCATACGCCCGGCCCGCTCGCTCCAGCATGGCCAGCGAAGTCTCGTAGCGCCGAGCCATCTCCGCCAGCTTGAACTGCATCCCCTGAAACTCGCGGATCGGCGAGCCGAACTGGCAGCGCTCCTCGGCGTACTCGAGCGAGTGCTCTAGGGCCGCCTTGGCGATGCCCACGGCCTGGGCGGCGATGCCCAATCGCCCCCCCTCCAGGGCCGCGAGCGCATACCGGAACCCGCGGTCGGGCTCACCGATCAGATGCTCCGGGCCGAGCCGCAGGCCCTCGAGCGCGACCTCCACGGTCTCCGACCCGCGCAGCCCCATCTTCCGCTCCTTCTTGCTCGGCCGATATCCGGGCGTGTCCGTCGGAACGAGAAAGGCGCCGATCCCGCCCGAGCCACGACGGTCCTCCTGCGTGTCCGTGCGGGCGAACAGCAGGACGAGATCGGCCGAGGCTCCGTTCGTCACCCACGTTTTCGAACCTTCCAGCACCCACCCATCGCCGTCTCGCGTCGCCTGCGACGTCAGGCTGGCCGCATCACTGCCGGAGCCGGCCTCGGAGAGCGAGAAGGCGCCGAGCAGCTCGCCGCGGGCCATGGGCCGAAGCCACCGGTCCTTCTGCTCCCCCGTCCCGTGCCTGAGGAGGATCTGGGTGGGCAGCGAGTTGTGCACGCTCATCGACACGGACACCGCTGGGTCGCCCCACGCGATCTCCACCAGAGCGTAAAGGTAGGTGAGCATGTCGAGACCGAGGCCGTCGTACTCCTCGGGGACGAGCATGCCGAGGAAGCCGAGCTCGCCGAGACGATCCACCGCGGCTCGATCGAATACGTCCTCTTCGGCGTCGCGCCGCGCGGCGTGCGGACGAAGCTCCGTCTCGGCCAGCGAGCGCGCCAGGTCACAGATCTGGCGTTGCTCCTCCGTGAGCCCGATCCCGAGTGGGGCGTGCATCATCGCCGCGCCTCCACGAGCCTGGGACTCCTCATGACTCGGACAGGCTCCTCATAACTCGCACGGGCTCCTACGCCTCCGTGTAGGAGTAAAATCCCCTTCCGCTCTTCCGGCCCAGGCGGCCGGCGGCGACGTACTTCCGGAGCAGCGGACAGGGGCGGTACTTGTCCTCGCCAAGGTCACGGTGCAGCACTTCGCAGATCAAGAGGCATGTGTCCAGGCCGACCAGGTCCGCCAGCTGCAGCGGCCCCATCGGGTGGTTCATTCCGAGCTTCATGACGGTGTCGATCGCCTCGACCTCCGCGACTCCTTCCATGAGACAGAAGACGGCCTCGTTGATCAGCGGCATGAGGATGCGGTTCGATACGAAGCCCGGGGAGTCGTTGACCTCGACCGGCGTCTTCCCGAGTCGCTCGCACAGGTCGATGGTAGTGCGGGTCGTCTCGTCGCTCGTTTCGAGTCCCCGGATCACTTCCACCAGCTGCATCATCGGCACGGGATTCATGAAGTGCATCCCGATGACCCGCTCGGGGCCCGGTGCACAGGCCG
This sequence comes from uncultured Gemmatimonadota bacterium, assembly GCA_964510615.1. GTDB lineage: Bacteria > Gemmatimonadota > Gemmatimonadetes > Palauibacterales > Palauibacteraceae. The sequence continues at coordinate 36,981 of CAZEBA010000026.1, read as the reverse complement.
CGATCTCGCTGATCGAAATCGAGCTCGTGTTGGTCGCCAGGATCGTCTCGGGTCGGCAGATCTCCCCCACCCGGCCGAAGACCTCGCGCTTGAGCTCCGCTCGCTCCGGCACCGCCTCGATGACCACCTCCGCACCCCGAACCGCGGTCATCTCCGACGCCGTCTCGATGCGACCGAGAGCGGCCTCGGCGTCCTCCGCCGAGAGCGTCTCCTTCTTCACCTGCCGCTCGAGGTTGCGCTGGATCGTGCTCACCGCGTGCTCCAGGATCGCCTTGTCCACGTCGACCAGGACCACCTCGATACCCGCCGTCGCGAAGACGTGGGCGATGCCGTTTCCCATGGTGCCCGCGCCGACGACTCCCGCTCGTCCTATGCCTCGCTCGATCGACATCTCGCTGCTCCTATCGTTGACCGCCCGGGAATACGGCGGTTTCTTCGTCTCGTGCTCCCCGCGTGCGTCTCGTGTTCAGCGTGCGTCTGCTCCTCCGGGTGTGCGTCTGAGTGCTCCGCGTGTGCGTCTACTGTCCCTCATGCGAGTCGCCGCCGCCTCCTGCGGTCCGGATCCACCTCGCCCGGCGCCGGATCGCGGGTGGCCGCAGCGCGAGCACCCGCAGTGCCGGTCTCACGCGGCGGCTGGAGGCGAGCCAGAGCAGGCCGGCGAGGGTGACGCCCGTCACGAGCCAGCTCCCCTCCGGACCGAACGGGCCTCCGGTGACCGCACGGGCGCCACGAACGACGGCGTCGACACCGGGCGTGTCCAGCGAGAAGCCCGGCACCGAGCCATCCATCCCGCTCACCGGAAGATCGGCCGCGACGCCCATCGTCCAGTTCCAGCCGAAGTGGACGCCGGCCGCGAACCAGAGGCTCATGGTCCGCCAGAACGCGGCGCCCAGGAGCAGGCCCGCCAGCAGGATGTTGATGAGCCCCACGACCGAGACGTGCGGATTGAGCGCATGAAGGAGCGCGAACACCACGGCCGTCACGGCGACCGCGGCCACCCCACCGACCGCCTCGGCGATCACCTGGAACGGATAGCCCCGCAGCAGCAGTTCCTCGGTGAGCGCGGCCACGACCAGAAAGGCACTCAGCTCGAGCAACGTGCCGGCCGCACCCGCCGGCGTGGACGGCGCTCGCGTCCAGGCGACCGCACCCACCAGCACCATCACGGCGATGCTCGACCCGATCAGGATCAGGCCCAGCAGGGCGCCCCGGCCGAACGAGGCGGTGGCCAGGCGATCCACCGGCAGGCCCAGCGCCGCCAGCGGACGCCGCTCGACGCGCGTCATCATGACCCAGCTGGCCGCGACGGCGGCCGCGAGCGGCGTCAGGTACGCCCAGCGTGCCGGCCACGTCCCCGTGAGCCACGGCGCTCGGAGCCATGCGGCGCCGAGATTGAAGGCCAGCAGGAATGCCAGGAAGGCGAGGGCGAACAGGGCGAGCCGCCAGCCCGATCTCAGCCGGCCCTCCGGTCCGCGCAGAATCACGGGACCCCTCCCCGCTCCGCGCCTCTAGTCCCTCCCCCCGCGCAGACGACCTCGCAACCGGCCGCCGACCAGGACGGCGAGCGCCACCTTCAGAACATCCCCGGGCAGGAAGGACCACACGCTCTCGAGCGCCAGCGATCCGGCTCCAAGCAGGCTCAGCCAGGCCGCGCCGGCCGCATGGATGCACGCCAGGGCAGCGATCGCTCCCGCCGTCATCGGGAGCATCCCCGACCACCGGTCCGCCACCCCGCCCGCGATCGCCGCACCGATCGGAAACGCCAGCAGGTAGCCTCCCGTCGGGCCGAGCAGATAGGCGAGTCCTCCCCCGGCGGCGAACACCGGGAGACCCGCGGCGCCGGCGGCCAGGTAAACGAGCTGACTCAGCATCCCCCGGCGGGCGCCGAGAGAGATTCCCGCCAGCAGCACGGCGACCACCTGGAGGGTGAACGGCACCGCGGTGCCGGGCAGGGGCACGGCCAGCTTCGCCCCGGCGGCCGTGAGCGCCGCGAAGACAGCCACCCCGACCGCCGGTGCCACGACCCGACGGCCGCGAAGGGCCGTCGCCACCGATGTGATTGTGTTTTCAGATGTTGTCATTTCATGTATCAAGTGAGATCAACGCTCATCGCCACCGCGTTTCCCCCCCCAAGGCAGAGCGTCGCCAGCCCCTTCGAAACGTCCCGGTCGTGCATCGCGTGCACCAGCGTCGTGAGAATGCGTGCCCCGGAAGCGCCGATCGGGTGGCCGAGCGCCACCGCACCCCCCTTCACGTTCACCCGATCCCAATCGACGCCGAGCTGACGGCCGTCGGCGAGCGCCTGCACCGCGAACGCCTCGTTCATCTCGATCAGGCCGTAGTCACCCACGGTGGTGCCCTCGGCCTCCATGAGCTTTCGCACGGCCGCGACCGGAGCGAAGAAGAGGTCCCGCGGCGCCGTCGCGCCGACCGAATATGCCGAGATCCGGGCGAGGATGTCCAGGCCGTGAGCGGCCGCGAACGCCTCGGAGGTGATCACCAGAGCGGCGGCACCGTCGTTCAGTCCCGGCGCGTTGCCGGCCGTGACGCTGAGCTCCTTGACCTCCGGCGGCGCATCGGCTCCGAAGGCCGGCCTGAGCTTCGCCAGCGCCTCCAGCGAGGTGTCTCGTCGAGGCGGCTCATCGGTGTCCACGACTACGACCCCCTTCCGGGACGGCACCTCGACCGGGACGATCTCGTCAGCGAACTCGCCGCCATCGATCGCCCGGATCGCTTTCTGGTGGCTTTCTACAGCGAACGCGTCCTGGTCCTGCCGGCTGATCTCGGCCTTCATGGCGGTGTATTCCGCGTACCCGCCCATGTGGCATTCGCCGAACGAGCACCAGAGTCCATCGTTGATCAGCGCGTCGGTCAGCTGGCGGTCGCCGAACTTGACCCCCTCCCGATAACCACGCAGGAGATAGGGCGCGTTGGACATCGACTCCATGCCGCCGGCCACGACCACGCGGCTGTCCCCGGCGCGAATCGCCTGGGCGGCCAGCATCGCCGCCTTGAGGCCGGAGCCGCATACCTTGTTGATCGTCACCGCGGGGACGGTCTCCGGGATGCCGCCGAGGATGGCCGCCTGACGAGCCGGGGCCTGGCCCACCCCGGCCTGGACCACGTTCCCCATGATCACGTCCTCGACCTCCGTCGCCGGGACGCCCGATCGGTCCACGGCAGCCTCCACCGCTTTCGCCCCCAGCTGGGCCGCGGTGAGGGACGACAGCCCGCCGAGGAACCGGCCGGTCGGCAGCCGGGCCGCACTCACGATCACCGCTGTATGATCCGAATCTCTCATGTTCGTCATCCTCTCGGGTTGGAACTCCCATCTGCGGGCCGCAGCTGCGTGAGCTCGCAGCCATCTCGATCGCCGCGAGGGCGGGCGACCCCGGCGGACACGTCCGGATCGTGGCAGAACACGATGTGCCAACCCTCCTCGCCGGCCCGTGTCAGCCACGTCCGCTTGGTCTCGAGCGTGACCAGCGGCTCCAGATCGTACCCCATGATCCATGGCAGAGGCAGGTGCGCCGTGGTCGGGGCGAGATCTGCGGGATAGAACACCGTCTCCGAGCCGGCCCGAACCACCACGGACTGGTGGTGGGGAGTGTGGCCGGGCGTGCGAACCACCGTCACCCCGGGCACCACCTCGGTGTCTTCGTCGACGAAGTCCACCAGCCCGGCGGCGGCGAGTGGCTCGAAACCCGCGGTCAGATAGCTGGCGCGCACCCGCTCGTTCGGCCGGTGGGCGAAATCCCACTCTCCGCGTCGGATCACGTAGCGGGCGGCCGGGAAGGAGGGTCGAACGCCCCCGTCCTCGCCCCGCGTCGTGCTCCCGCCCGCGTGATCGAAGTGAAGGTGCGTGCAGATCACCACATCCACCCGATCCGGCGCCACCCCGACCGCGCTCAGGGAGTCCTCCAGGCGCGTTGGCCGGCCCGCGTTCTCCACTCCGTAGATGTCGCGGAACTTCTCGTCTTCCTTGTTCCCCAGGCCGGTGTCGACCAGCACGACCCGATCGTTCGTCTCGATCAGCAGGGGCCGCATCGCCAGCGGGATCCGGTTCCGGTCGTCGGCGGGGATCCGGCGGCTCCACAGCGGCTTCGGCACCACCCCGAACATGGCACCTCCGTCCAGCCGCACCCGGCCCGCGTCGACGGCCCGCACGCGGACGCCGCCTGCCTCGCAGATGATCAACCGGCCCTCCGCCGGCGGCGGCGTCGCGGGCCCGCCGTCATCCAGCGCTGCAGCTCTTCCCAGCGCTCGACGTTGTTTCGCCCGGCATCGTCCAGGAGCCGGATCAGCAGCAGTGCCGTCGCCCGCGCGTCGCCCCACGCCCGATGTCGGCCCTCGATCTCAATGCCGTAGTATGCCGCGAGCGAGTCCAGGCCTCGTCGCTGCAGACCCGGGACCGCGCGGCGCGCCAGGCGGACCGTGCACAGCCGGGGTCCGCTCGGGACCGCCTTCCCCGCCCGCTGCATCTCGGCGCTAAGGTAGGCCCAGTCGTAGGCGGCGTTGTGGGCGACGAACACCCGGCCCTCCAGCCGCCGCCTCAGCTCGTCGCACACGTCGCGAAACCTCGGCGCCGCCTCGACCATCGCCGGCGTGATGCCCGTGAGCCCGGAGACCCACCGCGGCAGCGGACGCTCCGGATTGACGAGAGTGGTGAACTCCTCCCGCACCACCCGGCCGCGCACCTCGGCCAGCGCGATCTCGATCACCCGGCCGCCGCGGGAGACGGGGATTCCGGTCGTCTCCACGTCGACCACGGCGAACGAGATCGAGTCCAGCGACCGGTCCTCCCGGGAAGCGGGCTGCGCCAGCCGCCAGACGCCGTTGCCATCGACCTGGACCCGCCGATCGTCGCCGAGCAGCTCGAACACCAGCCGCGCCGCCAAGCCGGAGGGGCCGTTGCGCACGCCCAGCACGCGGCCGGCCAACCGCGCCGTCGGTTGGGGGGCCTCCGAGATCAGGCTGAGCGCATGCGAAACGAGCAACGAGCTCTCCGCGAACCGGAGGCCGGGCTGGTTCAACCGACCCCTCGCGCGCGGAGCGTCCCCTCGTGCGGAGCGGTGAGCGAGAACGTCAGCCCCTCGAGCTCCAACGCGAGGTCCATCGTCCGCACCACCACCGGGTCGGCCCCGGTGATCTTTACCGGCGCGAAGTTGAGGATCGCGCACACGCCGGCCCTCGCCAGCCTCTCGGCGGCTCCGCGCGCCGACTCCGGCGGGGTGGCGATGATCCCGATCTCGACCTGGCGCTCACGGACGACCCGCTCGAGAGCATCGATGTCGTCCACCTCCAAGCCACCCACCTCACGGCCGACCTTCCGCGCATCCACATCGAAGGCGGCCACCACGTCGAAGCCTCGCCGGTCCAGCTCCCGATATCCGAGCAGGGCCGAGCCGAGCTTTCCCACACCGACGATGGCGATCCGCCAGCGGCGCTCGAGTCCCAGGATGCCCTGCAGCGTGCGGATCAGCTCGTCGACTTCGTAGCCGCGCCCACGCTGGCCGAAGGACCCGAACAGGCTCAGATCCTTCCGAACCTGGGCCGAGGTGACTCCGCTCCGTTCCGCCAGCTCACGGCTGGAGACCACCTGCTGTTCGCCGGCGAGCTCTCGCAGCAATCGAAGGTACAGCGATAGGCGGCGAACGGCCGATTCGGAGATCCTCTTCACGTTCCCCAGACGCTTGTGAAAAGCTTCACAAGAACTTACCGAGGCCGCGTTCGCTTCTCAACCGGGACGGGCAGGGCCCGGGCCAGGGCACGGAACTCCGCGGGGCTGAGCCGCTCCGGTCGGGCACGCGGATCGAAACCGATGTCGGCCGACAGGCGGGTAATGGCCTCGGAAGAGAGAGAGTACTCGGGAGCGGTGCGGAGGATCTTTTGCAGCTGTTTTCGCCGCTGGGCGAAGGTGATGCGCGTGAGCCGCCGCACCTGCTCCTCCTCCTCCGGGGACGGCGGGCGGGGATCGGGTTCGATCACCACGGCCGCCGAGTCCACGTCGGGGACCGGGCGGAACGCCGTCCTGGAGACCCCGAAGGCGACCCGAGGCGTCCCCCTGATCTGCACTCCGACGCTCAACGCGCCGTACGTCTTGGTGCCGGGCCCAGCGACGATCCGTTCCGCCACCTCGCGCTGCACGGTGACGACGATTCGCTCGGCGGGCGGGCGAAGGTCGAGAATGCGGAACAGCAACGGCGTGGTGATGGCGTACGGCAGGTTGGAGAGCACTCGATACGGCCGCCCCGGGCGCAGCAGCGCCTCGAGGTCGAGCTCGAGCGCGTCGCCGTGCACGACCGTGGCGGCCGACTCCGCGGCGAACCGCTCCGTCAGCCCGGCGGCCAGGCGGTCGTCCTTCTCGACCAGTACGAGCCGGGCGACCCGGCCGACCAGCAGCTCGCCCAGCTCGCCGTGGCCGGCGCCGATCTCCAGAACGGTGTCCGCCGAAGCCGGCTCGAGCGCCCGGATGATCTTGCGCCGCAGGTTGGGGTCGATCAGGAAGTTCTGGCTCAGCGACCGCTTCGGTCGCTGACGCTCGGGAGGGTGAGGGCTCATCGAGGTCCGGAGCGGGGTCGCCGCGGCCGCCGAGCTCGCTGCCGGCTCAGACGGCCATCAGCGCCGTGATGCACGCCACGTAGACGACGTCGTCGACGCTCGCTCCGCGAGACAGATCGTTGAACGGGCGGGCCAGCCCCTGCAGCACCGGCCCGAAGGCCCGGGCGCCGGCCAGACGCTGGACCAGCTTGTACGCGATGTTGGCGGCATCCAGATCGGGAAAGATCAGCACGTTGGCATCTCCACCCAGCGGTGACTCGGGGGCCTTGTGCGCCGCCACCTCGGGCACGATCGCCGCATCGGCCTGCAGCTCCCCGTCCGCCGAAATCGAGGGACACCGCCGGCGGAAGATGCGCACGGCTTCGCGAACCCTCTCGACGGCCGGGCCTTCCGCCGAGGCGTGGGTGGAGTACGAGAGGAAGGCCACCCGCGGTTCGTCTCCCACGATCGCGCTCCGTGCCCGCGCGGCCTGCTCGGCGATCTCGGCCAGCTGGCCCGGCGTGGGGTCGGGGACCACGCCGCCGTCCGCGAACGTGAGCACGGTCCGGCCGGCCGGGGACGGCCCGGCCAGCGCCATGTAGAAGGCGCTCGACACGATCTCCGTCCCGGGGGCTCGACCGATGCAGCGCAGGGCGGCCCGGATCACCGACGAGGTGTCGGAGCGCACGCCGGCCACCGCCCCATCCAGCCAGCCCGAGCGTACCAGGTCCGCCGCCACGTGCAGCGGAGAGGCCGGGTCGCACCCCGCGAGCTCGCCCCCCGGCGGAGCGCCGGAGGGCCGGGCGCCGATGTCCACGCATTCGACCTCCGGCAGCGTCCGGCGGATCCGCTCGAGTCCCGCCTCCGTCCCGACCGCGACCGGGCGCACCAGGCGACCGGCCGACAGGACGCGCACGGCCTCGATGATCCTCGAATCGTCCGCTTCCGGGAAGCCGATCCGCCGCTCGGCCGTGGCAGCCCGCACCGCCAGGGAGCCGAGGAAACCTTCCGGTCGGTCGCTCACCCGCCGTCCGCGCCCGGTCCCAGACGCTCGACAATGGCCTCCAGCACGATGGGTGGCACGAAGGTGGAGACGTCGCCACCGAGACGGGCGACCTCGCGGACGAGCGAGGAGCTGAGGAAGGTGTATTCGTTGCCCGGCGTCATGAAGATCACTTCGATGTCCGGCCAGAGCGACCGGTTCATGAGCGCCATCTGGAACTCGTACTCGAAATCGCTGACGGCGCGGAGTCCCCGGATGATGATCGGCGCGTTCGAGCGCCGCGCGAAGTCCACCAGCAGACCCTCGAAGGTGGCGATGGTGACGCGCGGCTCTTCGGCGTAGACAGCCTCCAGCATCGTCACCCGCTCCTCCAGCTCGAAGAGCGGCGTCTTCTGCTGGGTCGCCGTCTCGGCCACCGCGACGATCACGCGGTCCACGAGCCGCAGGCTGCGGAGCACGATATCGTGGTGCCCCAGGGTGAGAGGGTCGAAGGAGCCCGGATATACGGCGGTCCTCTCGGCTCTGCTCACTGATCCGCCTCGCTTTCTGAGCCGACCCGGTCGGCTGCCAGGAACGTCAGCTCGGTGTCTCCGTACCGACGCGACCATGCGATCCCGCGGACGCCCGCCAGCACCCCGGGCTCGTGCTCCACGCAGAGGACAGCGGCGAACGGCCGCTCGCGGAACCTGTCGGCGAGACGACCGGCCAACCCCATACGATACGGCGGATCGGCGAGCGCCACATCCCAGGTCGACAGCGGGACGCGGTCCAGGCGCTCCATCACATCCCCTCGACACACTCGGGCCCGCCGGCCGACGTCCAGTGCCTCGAGGTTGGCGAGCAGCGCTTCCACCAGTCGGCGGTCGGACTCCACGAACTCGACCCCGCTCGCCCCGCGCGACAGGGCCTCGATTCCCAGCGCGCCCGATCCGGCGTACAGGTCGACCACCCGCGCGGCGTGAAGCCGCGGGCCCAGGGCGCTGAACCACGCCTCACGCACCCGCTCGCTCGTGGCGCGCAGGCCCGGCCTCGACGGAACGACGATCACCCGTCCGCCGAGCTCTCCCGCCACGATGCGCAGCTTCAAGCGGGCCTGGCGTCCAGCAGTCGGGCCTGCGTCCTCCTCCGGCCGCGCCACGAATCCTCCACCAGCTCGAACGCGACCTCCCAGCTCCCCGTGGAGAGCTCGTCGCACCGCTCGCCCATTCCGAACCCGATGGCGGCGAGTCGCCCCCCATGCTCGTCGACGAGGGAGGACCGGAGGTGTGAGCCGTCGCCCACCCGGCGCGGGCCTTCGAACCGCACGGCGCGCGCGAGCAGAACGGGTCGGGGGTTCTCGTACCCGAACGGCTCCAGGTGGCGCATCCAGCGGCCGATCGGATCCTCGGCCTCCTCGAGGGTGACCTCGAGGTGGATCGACAGATCCGTCGACGGTGTGGGTCCGTCGGGTCCGGCGACCCCGTCGGCGACCCCGTCGGCGGCCGCCGCGAGCTCGCCGACCTTGGACAGGAAGAGTGCCCGGAACTCCTCGAGTCGATCCCGGCGCAAGTCGAACCCGGCCGCCTCACGGTGCCCGCCGTACCGCTCGAGCAACGGGGCGCACGCGTCCAGCACCCTGATCAGGTTCACCCCCTCGCTCGATCGTGCCGAGCCGCGGGCGAGGTCGCCGTCGAGGCTGACGATCACCGCCGGCCGGCCGACCCGGTCGGCCACCCGGGAGGCGACGATCCCGATCACGCCCGGGTGCCAGTCCTCGCTCCACAGAACGACGGCCGGATCACGCTGCGCGTCGAAGCGCTCGCGCAGCCGGGCTTCCGCCTCCTCGGTGACACGGCGGTCCGCGGCTCGACGGCGACGGTTGTGGTCCTCCAGCTTCCAGGCGAGGGCCTCGGCCTCGGCGCCGTCCTCGGTGACCAGCAGGCGAAGCCCCTCCTCCGCCGCTCCGACCCGCCCGGCCGCGTTCAACCGGGGAGCGAGCCGGAAGGCCACATCCTCCGCCGACACCCGTCCGTCGAGCGGGCTGACCCGAGCCAGCTGCATGAGGGACCACAAGCCGCGGTTGCGGCTGCGGGCGAGCGCGCGAAGGCCGGCCCTCACCAGTGCCCGGTTTTCGCCTACCAGGGGGCCGCGATCGGCGATGGTCCCGATGGCGACGAGGTCGAGGTGCCGGTTGAGCGACCCCTCGGGCACTCGCGCCCGAGCGTGGAGGCTCGAGAGCAGCTTGAAGGCGACACCGGCCCCCGTGAGCTCGCGGAACGGATACTCGCTGTCGGCCCGATGAGGGTTGACCACCGCCAGCGCAGCCGGGAGCTGCAGGCCCGGCCGGTGATGGTCGGTCACGATGACGTCGCGGCCCGCCGCGACCGCGGTCTCGATCGCCTCCACGGCCGTCGTGCCGCAATCGGCCGTCAGGATCAGACGGGCGTCGACGCGGGTCGCGCGCTCGAGGCCCGCGGGCCCGAGGTCGTAACCGTCACGCAGCCGGTGCGGGACGAACGCCTCCACCCGAGCCCCGAGCTCCGCCAATCCCCGCGCCAGCAGAGCCGCAGCGGCCATGCCGTCCACGTCGTAGTCGCCGTGCACGAGGATCATCTCGCCCGCCGACACGGCGGACTCGATTCGCTCGACCGCCGCCGGCAGGTCCGTCAGCAGCTCGGCCGACGGCTGCTCCGCGAGGCGGGGCCGAAGGTACCGGCGCGCGCTGTCGCCGTCGTGGACGCCCAGTCGGATGAGCAGGCGGCAGAAGAGGGGGGGCAGCTCCAGCGCGCCCGCCAGCGAACGGACCTCGGCAGCGGGCACCGGCCGGGGCTCGATCCACCGGCGCTCCGGTCGTACGGCCTCGGTCACTCGCGGCTCACTCGACCGGATAGAGGATCACGCCGCACCCCTCACAGAGATGGAGCTTGCGACCCGATCGAATCTCCGCTTGTCGCTGCACCGGAATGAACGTGTAACAATGCCCGCACACCCCGTCCGGCGTGAGCGCGGCCAGCGCCCGGCGCGTGCGGCCGCCGCGAACCGCCTCGTACAGGCGGACGGCCCCGTCGTCGAGCCGCAGCTTCCGGTTCTGGCGCCGGTCGCGTTGAACCAGCAGCTCGGATTCGATCTCTGCCCGCCGCTCGCCGGCTCGATCGCGCAGACCGTCCAGCGCCGCGCGCTCCTCCTCGATCTCTCGCAAGCGGGCCGCGTGCTCGCCCTTCGCCTCCTCCACATCCTGCATCGCCTGGAGAAGATCGTCGTCCGCCGCCTCCAGATTTCGCCGCGCCGCATCGGTCTCCAGCCTGACGGCCGTGTGCTGCTTCAGGGTCTGGACCTCCTGCGCCCGCTGCTGCAACCGCTTCAGCGTCTCGCGCCCCGCCTGGGAGGCCCGCTCGAACTTCCGCAGCCGCATTTCGGCCTCCTGCAACCGTCGGTCGGCGGCCTCCACGCGCAGCTCGAGCTCCCGCACGCGCTGCTCCGTGGCGGAGATCTCGGGGCCGAGCGCATCGAGCTCCTCCTCGCACACCGCGATCCGGTGATCGATCTCCTCCAGGCTCCGGAGAGCCTCGTAGGTATCGATGGCCATGGAGTCATCCATTGTCTCGCCACTCGTCCAAGTCGGAAGCATCGGAACGGTCGAGCCATGAGAGTACGAGCGCCAATCGCGCCTTCTCCGAATCCGGCAGCTCGGAGCGAATCCTGAGCTGCTCTCGGAGGAGCGCCCTCTTCTGGTCCTCATCCGCCAGCTGCATCTCGCGTCGGATCTCCCGCAAGCGTCTCTCCGCTGGCCGATAGATCAACCGCTCGACGGACGCCTCGTACGTCTCCTCGGGGTGGGTGAGCTCTGTGGCATCCTCGAGCAGGCCCTCCACGATCGGTCGCAGCTCACGCGGAACCTGCTCGAAGACGTCGGCGGAGCCCGCCGAGGCTGCCTTCGCCGCAGGGGCATCCACCTCCTCCGCAGACTCCCCGCCACGCTCCATCGGCGCGGTCAGCGCACCGTACAGCGCGCGATAAGCCGGATCTCGAAAGTGCTCCATCCGGACGCCCGCATCCAGGGCTCGCCGGATCCAGGAGCGGCCGGCCGCGGTGTCGGTGAGCAACGCGTCACGCACGAGGAGCAGGAGGAGGCTGCGCTCGGCCGCGTCCTCGCCCTCGACGCGGGGCCGTGGAGGCGTCGGAGACGGCGCGGCACCGCTCCGTCGGCCGGATGGCACCCGAGGCTGCCGCTCGCGGGCCACCTCGTGAACGATGGTCTCGCGCCGCACGCCGGTCGCCTCGGCCGCTCGGCCGATGTAGATGTCGCGCAGGGCGGGATCACGCACCGCCCGCAGGGTGCTCAGCAGCCCATCCAGGGCTCGCCGTCGGCCTTCGGCCGTATCGAGGTAGCCCCGAGTCTCCAGGATCCGGAGCTTGAGCTCGAGCACATCCATCGCGTCGTCGAGAAGGGCGGAAAACCCCGCTCTTCCCTGCTCGCGGACGAGCGAATCCGGATCCTCGCCGACGGGCAGCGTGACGATGAGCGGGTGCACGCCGGCCCGCAGCAGGGTGTCGGCTGCCCGGAAGCTCGCCTTCCGGCCCGGCGTGTCCGAATCGTACACGAGCTGCGCCCGGGGCGCGTACCGTCCGATCAGCTCGGCCTGGGGAGCGGCCAGCGCCGTGCCGAGCGGTGCCACCGCGTTGTCGAAGCCGTGCCGATGAAGGGTCACCGCGTCCATGAATCCCTCCACGACCACCGCCGACTTCGCCCGTCTCATCGAGTGGCGGGCGGCGTGAAGGAGATAGAGGGTGCGGCTCTTCTCGAAGATCGGCGAGTCGGGGGAGTTGATGTACTTCGGCGCCTCCGCCTCCTCCGGCCCCAGCTGCCGGCCGCCGAAGCCGATCGGCCGGTCCCGAAGGTCCCGGATCGAGAACATGAGACGATTCCGGAAGAAGTCGTACGACTCGGGGGCACGCTCGCTCGTCGCCAGCAACCCCACCTCGAGCAGGGCCTTCTCGTCGACCCCTCGCTCGCGCGCCGCGTCCCGGAGCCCTCGCCAGCCTCCGGAAGCATAGCCGATCGCGAAGCGGTCCGCTGCCTCCTCGTCGATTCCGCGGCCAGCCAGGTACTCGCGGGCAGGGCGACCTGCCTCGTCCCGGCGGCGCTCGAGGAACCACTCTTCGGCGAACGCCGTCACCTCCCTCAGACCGGCGTAGGGATCGGGTCCGCGCTCGGCTTCGTCCGGTATCGTCACCCCGACCCGCGCGGCCACGTAGCGTACCGCCTCCGGGAACTCCATCCCCAGGTGACGCATCACGAACGAGAACACGTCACCGCCCTCGCCGCAGACGAAGCACTTGTAGATGCCGCGGTCGGCATCGATCGAGAAGTTCGGTCCCTCCCCTCCATGGAGCGGGCACGGACCGCGGTAGGACTTGCCGACCCGCTTGAGCGATATGTGCTCGCCGCAGATCTCTACCAGATCGGCCCGAGCCCGGACCTCCTCGACCAGGGCGTCGCTTACCACGGGCGTTGCCGGACGGAACGGACCGGGCTGCCTGCCGGGTTAGGCGTGCTCAACCGGACTCCGAGAGCTGTACGATCGTAACGCCGCTTCCTCCCTCCGAATGCGTGCCGAGGCGGAAGACGCCGACCCGGGAATCGGCGTTCAACAATTCCTGTACCCGTTGGCGCAGCGCTCCGGTTCCCTTCCCGTGGATCACCCGCAACGAGGGAAGATCCGCCTGGATGGCGGCGTCGAGCGCCGGGAGCAGCGACGCCTCGACATCCTCCGGGCGAAGGCCGCGCAGATCAACCTCCGGACGGGCCTCGAGCACGGGCGCTCGCATCGTCCCGCGGCGCACCGGCCGCTCCTCGGCCACCGCGTGAGCCCGCAGGACCTGGGGCGCCACGGTAATCCGGATTCCTCCGAGATCGACGACGGCCCGATCACCCTCGAGCTCGAGCAAACGCCCCGTCCCGCCGAAGGTGGCCACGGAGACCGCATCGCCCACCTGGAGGGGGGGCGGCGGTCCCGCGTCGGGAGCCTCCGGAGCACCCCGCCGCACCTCCTCGATCGCTCCCTCCACGGCACGGCGCGCCTCGGTCGACGCCTCGCGAAAGCGGTCGAGCGCGCCCTGCCGATCCAGGGACCCGGACGCCGACTCGTCCACGCAATCGGCGACCTGCTCGCCGAGCCTCGCGATGGCTCGCTCGACCTCTTGCCGCGCGTCCAGCAGATACCGCTCCGCCCGCCGCCGCGCCTCGCGATCCGTCGCACGCTCGAGCCGATCCAGCTCCAGCCGGCGGCGATCGGCGTCCGCTCGTCGCTCCGCCAGCCGGGACTGCTCCCGCTCCAGCTCGCGGCGCTCGACGGCCAGAGCGGCACGTAGATGGTCGGCCTCCTCCTCGCGCGCCTCCAGATCCGAGAGGACGGCCTCGAACGCCCTCGTCTCCCGGCTGAGGCGGTGACGGGCCGCCTCGAGGACATCCGCCGGGATCCCCAGCCGCTGCGAGATCTCCAGGGCGTAGCTGCGCCCGGGCCGATCGCGGAGCAGCCGGTACGTCGGCCGCAAGCTCTCGGGGTCGAACTGCAGCGAGGCGTTCACGATCCGCGAGTCCTCGCCCGCGAGCGTCTTCAGGTCTCCCAGGTGGGTGCTCACGGCGGTGAGCGCCGCCTGACCCGCCAGCCTCAACAGCGCTGCCGCCGCGAGCGCGGCTCCCTCCTCGGGATCCGTGTGGCTTCCGATCTCGTCGATCAGGACGAGAGACCGGGCGTCGCTCGCCTCCAGGATCTGTCTCAGGTTGCCGATCTGGGCGCTGAAGGTCGAGAGCGACGCCTCAATCGACTGTTCGTCCCCTATGATCGCGTAGATGCTCCCGAAGGCGGGAAGGCGCGTCTCCGGGCCCACCGGTGGCACGATCCCGCTCTGGGCCAGCGCGGACAACAGCCCGAGGCTCTTGAGCAGCACCGTCTTGCCACCGGCGTTGGGCCCGCTCACCAGCAGCACGGTTTCCTCCGGGTCCAGGTCGAGGTCGAACGGCACCGCCTGCTCGTCGCAGGCCTGCAGGATCGGATGAAAGGCCGCCCGCACCCGGTACGGCCCGCGCCCGTGGTCGGAGCCGAGGTGCGGCCGGGAGCCGCCGTGCTCGAGCGCGTAGTCCGCCCGCGCGAACAGGCCGTCGAGCTCGGCCAGGACGTCGAGGCTGCACGTCAGCTCGGCCGCGAGCGGCCGCAGCATCCCGGTCAGCTCGGCAAGCACCCGCTGCACCTCCCGGCGCTCCGCCAGCTCCAGTTCCCGAATCCGGTTCATGGCCTCGATCGCCAGCGTCGGTTCGATGAACAAGGTCTGCGAGCTGGCGGACTCGTCGTGCACGATGCCGCCGACCTCGGATCGTCCCTCGCGACGAACGGGGATGCAGTACCGTCCGTTGCGCACGGTGACCGATGCGTCGGTCACCTGGAACCGGGTCGGCAGCCGGGCCGTGAACCGCTCGAGCCGCTCCACCAGCGAGCTGCGTTCCGAGCGTAGCTCGCGGCGCAACCTGCCCAGCGTCGGTGAGGCTCCGTCCGCGACCTCTCCTGCCGGGTCGATCGATCGCTCGAGTCGTTCCCTCTCGGGCTCGGCTTCGAGCAACCGTTCAGCCAGCGCCCCGACGCGGCGAAACTCCTCCGACCGGCGTCGGATCTCCTGCCGTGCCCGGCGGGATGAGGAGAGCAGGACCGACATTCCGGCCAACGAGGCTTCGTCGAGCACCGAGCCCTCGATCGCCAACCGCCGGAGCGCCGCTCGCACATCCGGGATCGGAGGCGGCAACCAGTCGGCGGTGCGCAGCCGGAAGCTCACCATGTCATCGGTGGCGGCGAGGGCCTCCTCCGCCGCGTCGCGGTCGGCCAGCGGTCGGAGCGCGCGGATCCGCTCTGCCCCGAGGGCGCTCGTCGCTCGCCGCGCGATCAGCTCCAGCGCGTGGGGAAACTCGAGCAGCCTCAGGGCGTGGTCGCGGGCGCTCTCGGCCGGAACCGTCGCTGCCCGGGCCCCGACCATCTCAGCCGGGGGGCCAGCGGAAGACACGCCCCCCAAGGACGTGAAGGTGCAGGTGCGGCACGGACTGTCCGCCATCGGAGCCCGCGTTGGCCACCACGCGGTAGCCGGCCTGCAGATCCTCGCTTCGGGCCATCTCGGCTGCGGCTTGCAGCAACTCGCCGGCGAGCGCGACCCGAGACGCGTCGAGCTCCGACAGGCTCTCGATGTGCTCTCGGGGCACGATGAGGAGGTGGACCGGCGCCTGCGGATTCAGGTCCCGAAAGGCGATCCAGCTCTCGCCCTCACCGACGCGCTCCGCCGGAAGCTCTCCCGCCAGGATTCGGCAGAAGACGCAGCTCATCGGTCCGCTCCTTCGATGGCCCCCGCCGCGAGCACCGCGCCTGCTGCGGACACGCCGTCTTCGACCGGCATCCTGGCGGTCAGGCACACGAGGCTGGCGGCGGCCGCCGCCAGCGCCGCCGTCTCGAAGCGGAGAACGCGATCCCCGAGCGAGGCGAAGCGGAACCCCGCCGCGCGACAGGCGTCGCGTTCGCCCGGTGTCATCCCGCCTTCGGGTCCGATGAGGAAGCGGATCATCCCCCGCGGGAAAGCCCGCTCCGACAGGAGCCCCAGCAGCGAAGCCTCGCCACTTCCGTCGAGAGCCACCGCCAGCTCATCCCGCGCGGTCTGCAGGGTCGCCAGATAGGCGTCCAACGCGGCCGGGGAACCCAGGCGAGGAAGCCGGGCGCCTCCGCACTGGGTGAGGGCCGCCGTGGCGCGTCGTCGCGCCTTGGTCCAGAAGGCCGGGGAGCGGGCCGCATCCGCCACCGAGGCAGAGCGCTCGAACTCGATCGGCTGTAGCGCCGAGACCCCCAGCTCGACCGCCTTCTCGACCAGCCACAGGGTGCGCGTCTTGGAGCCGACGCCGAAGGCCAGCTCCACGTCCAGGTCCGCGGGGGCGGATACCATCTCGACAAGCACGCACCGCGCGAGGTCGGCTTCCAGGGAGTGAAGCCGGGCCGTCCACAGGTTACCCTCTCCGTCGGTCAGCCGGACCTCGGCCCCGGGTCGGAGCCTGGCAGCCCGCGCATGCCTGGCTTCGTCGCCCTCCACCACGACCCGGCCGTCGGGGACCGGCTCCCGGAGTCCCGGAGCATAGAGCGTCGTGCGCGCGCTCACCGGTCGAGTTCTCGCATGATCCCAAGCTAGGCTGCGGGCGGCGCGAGCGTAAAGGCGCCCGCCCACCATCCGTCGTCGATCGCCTCGGCCGAGACCGCCAGGCCGTGACCGGAGGCCGAGCGAACCATGTCCCCGGCTTCCTCTTCCAGGATCCCGGCGACGATCAACCGGCCGTCCTTCGAGAGGAGCGCGGCGAGCAGCGGGAGGAGCGGCTCGGTAAAGGACCGCTCGACGTTGACGAGGATCCGGTCGAAGGCGCTTCCGCGCAGCAGCTCGAGCACGACGCGGTCGACGCCCAGGTGAACGAGCCGCACGCGGTCGGCAACGCCGTTGCGGCGCAGGTTGTGCGCGGCCGTGCGCACGGCCTCCTCGTCCGCTTCCAGCGCCAGCGCCCGGGCACCGAGCCGGGCGGCCACGATCGACAGGATTCCGGTCCCGGCGCCGACGTCGAGCACGCGGCGGCCGGGCCCCACTTCTTCGAGCAGGCGAATCGCGGTGCGCGTGCTCCCATGCTCCCCGGTCCCGAACGCCATCTCCGGATCGAGCACGACCAGCACGTCGGCGGCGCTCGGCTCGACCGGTATCCAGGAAGGGGCGATGATGATGTGCTCGCCGACCCGCCGTGGTCGCAGCCCTCTTCGCCAGGTTCGAAGCCAGTCCTCCCCCGGCAGCGGCCGGCAGCTAACTGTCGCCCTGTCGCCGAACCGCGACCGGAGCTCGGAGCGGATCGCAGCGCTGGCGGGGGCCGCCTCGCCCGCCAGCCGTATCCACGTCGTCAATCCGCCGTCCGGCTCCTCTTCGACCGCACCGCCACCGAGGCCGACGAGGGCGTCGACTACCGCCGCGCGGAATTTCTCGGGCGCCGACGCGCGAACGACGAGCCATTCCGCGTCCGGCCGGCCGCGGGCTTTTCCGCGGGCGTCTTTATTCCTCGAATCGGCAGGCATAGCTTAGGGCGACTTGTGACCCGACCACGGTGACCCGTTGACGAATAACGAACAAGTCCGCCGCGCCGGCGCACGGCTCCGGTTCGTATCGGCCGAATCGCGCCAGACTCCGGGCTCCCGCATCGATGTGAGCGTCACCCTCGCTCTGCCTGCGGTTGGCGGAGAACCGGAGGGGACCGAGCAACAGTACACGGGACGGGCCAGCGGCGTCGGCGCCGACATCCTCGAACCGAGACTCGCGGTCGAGGCGACCCTCGCCGCCATCGCGGAAGCCACCGGCGACCCGGACCGGTTCCGGCTGCTGGGCATCAAGGTCGTTCCGGCGTTCGACACGCGGGTGGTGCTCGTCTGCCTGCGAAGCACCGATCACCCGGTGAAGCTGGTCGGATCGCTCCCCTCCCGCACCCACGGCGACATCGCCCAGACCGCCGCCAAGGCGACGCTGAGCGCTACCAACCGCTTGCTCGCTCCGTCGCTGCAGAACGCACCGGGCGAGAACCTGCCCGAGACGAACGAGACCGCGCCCGGGATATGAGCGCGACATCAAACGGCCTGGCGGCGCTGCCGACCGAGGAGCTCGCTATTCACACGATCCGCACGCTGGCGATGGATGCCGTACAGAAGGCAAACTCGGGTCATCCGGGAGCCCCGATGGGGCTGGCCGCTGTGGCCTACACGCTGTGGATGCGTCACCTGCGGTTCAACCCGCGCAATCCGGATTGGTTCGACCGCGACCGTTTCGTGCTCTCGGCCGGTCACGCCTCGATGCTGCTCTACGCTCTGCTGCACCTCACGGGCTACGACCTGTCGCTGGAGGAGATCGAGCACTTCCGTCAGTGGGGTAGCCGGACGCCCGGCCACCCCGAGGCGTTCCACGCCCCCGGCGTGGAGACGACCACGGGACCGCTGGGCCAGGGGGTGATCGCCTCCGTCGGCATGGCGCTGGCGGAGGCCCACCTGGCGGCGGTGTTCAATCGCCCCGGCCATCGGATCGTGGATCACTTCACCTACGTGATCTGTTCCGATGGAGACATGATGGAGGGGGCCTCTCACGAGGCGGCCTCGCTGGCGGGCCACCTACGCCTCGCCAAGCTGATCTGGATCTACGACGACAATCGGATCACGATCGAGGGTAGCACCGACCTCGCCCTCTCCGACGACGCGGAGCGCCGCTTCGAGGCCTACGGGTGGCACGTCCAGAACCTGGGCGAGCGGGCCAACGATGTGGAGGCGTTGGACGCCGCGATCCGGACCGCCCGCGAGGAGGTCGAGCGTCCGTCTCTGGTCGTCGTCCGCTCGCACATCGGCTACGGTGCCCCCAACAAGCAGGACACGGCCGCTGCGCACGGCGAGCCGCTGGGCGAGGAAGAGGTCCGGCTCGCCAAGCGGGCCTACGGCTGGCCGGAGGACGCGCAATTCCTCGTGCCGGACCGCGTCGCCGAGCAAATGGGAGGCGCCGTCGAGCGCGGCGAGCGGCTCGAGCGCGAGTGGGAGGGGCGGTTGGCCGCCTATCGGGAGGCCTTTCCGGCCGAACACCACGCCTTCGGGGAGGCGCTGGCGGGCCTCCCGCCCGAGGGCTGGGACGCGGAGATCCCCATCTTCGAGCCGGCCGACGGACCGCTCGCCACCCGGGTGGCCTCGGGGAAGGTGCTGAACGCGTTCGCCGACCGGGTTCCATGGCTGATCGGCGGCAGCGCGGACCTCGCCGGCTCGACCAAGACGATCATCGCGAGCTCCGGGAGCCTGTCGGCGGATTCGCCGGGCGAGCGGAACCTGCATTGGGGCGTCCGCGAGCACGGCATGGTGGGCGCCTGCAACGGGATAGCGCTTCACCGCGGCGTTCGTCCCTACGCGGCGACGTTCTTCGTCTTCACCGACTACGCCCGTCCCGCGATCCGCCTCTCGGCCATGATGGGGCTTCCCGTCATCTACGTGATGACCCACGACTCGATCGGCCTGGGCGAGGACGGCCCGACGCACCAGCCGGTGGAGCACCTCGCCTCGCTGCGGGCGATGCCGGGGATGCGGCTGATCCGGCCGGCGGACGCGAACGAGGTCGCCTGGGCCTGGCGGACGGCGATCCAGCGGCTGGACGGGCCGACGATGCTCGTCCTGACGCGGCAGAAGCTGCCCGTGCTGGACCGATCGGTGCTGGCTGGCGCGGAGGGCGTGTTACATGGGGCCTATGTCCTGAAACGGGAGTCGGGTACGCAGGCGGAACTCATCCTGATCGCGAGCGGATCGGAGGTCTCCCTGGCGCTGGCGGCCAGCGAGGTGCTGGCCGGGGACGGGATCGACGCGCGGGTGGTGAGCATGCCGAGCTGGGAGCTCTTCCGCGAGCAGACCGGCGAGTACCGAGCTGCGGTGCTCCCGCCGGGCGTGCCGCAGCGGCTCGCGATCGAGGCCGGGGCGGCGCAGGGCTGGCTGGAGTGGGTGGGAGCTCACGGGGCGGTCATCGGCCTGGACCGCTTCGGGGCCAGCGCTCCGTCGGCCGAGGTCTTCCGCCACCTCGGCTTCACGGTCGAGAACGTGGTGGCGCGCGCCCGGCACATGCTCGGAAACGGATAGGGGCCGGGCCGTGCGAGTGGCGATCGGATCGGACCACGCGGGCTTCGCCTACAAGCAGCAGCTGGCCGACCTGATGCGGGACGAGGGACATGTGGTGATCGACGTCGGCACCCACGACACCGAGCCGGCCGACTACCCCGACTACGCGGAGAAAGTGGCCCTCGCCATCCGGAACGGGGAAGCGGAACGCGGGGTTCTCATCTGCGGTAGCGCCGTCGGCGTGTCGGTCGTCGCCAACAAGGTACCCGGCGTGCGCGCCGGCGCGTCCCACGACACCTACTCGGCGCACCAGGGGGTGGAGCACGACGACATGAACGTGCTCTGCCTCGGCGAGCGGGTGATCGGAATCGAGCTGGCGAGAGAGGTCCTACGCGCGTTCCTCGCGGCCCGCTTCACGCGGGAGGGCCGCCACCGGCGGCGGTTGGACAAGCTCCTGGCGATCGAGAAGAAATGGCTGAGATGAACCCGTTGCACGAGCTGCTGGCATACGGCCAGAGCTACTGGCTGGACAACCTCACCCGCGGGATGATCCGCTCCGGCGAGCTCGAGCGCCGGGTCCGGGAAGAGGGACTGCGCGGGGTCACCTCCAACCCGGCGATCTTCAACCAGGCGATCTCGAAGGGCCGTGACTACGACGAGCAGATCGCGGAGCTCGCGGCGTCCGGCCGATCGGTGCGCGAGGTCTACGAGGAACTGGTCGTTCGGGACATCGCCGACGCCTGTGACGTGCTGCGGCCCGTGTGGGAGGAATCCGCCGGGGTCGACGGCTACGTGAGCCTCGAGGTCTCCCCGTACCTGGCCCACGACACCGACGGGACGGTCGAGGAGGCCGCCCGCCTGTTCGCCCGCGTCGACCGGCCCAACGTTCTGATCAAGATCCCCGGCACGGCGGCCGGCGTGCCCGCGATCGAAGAGTGCATCCATCGCGGAATCAACGTCAACATCACGCTGCTGTTCTCGATCGCCAGCTACGAGGCGGTCGCCCTCGCCTACATGCGGGGCCTGGAGAGCCGGAGGAACGAGGGGCAGTCGATCTCCCACGTGGCCTCGGTGGCGAGCTTCTTCCTCAGCCGGATCGATTCCCTCACTGACAAGCTCCTGGGAGCTCGAGTATCGCCGGCCCGCCACCATTCGGCTGCCCGTCACCATTCGGCGGGCGGCCACCACGAGCCCCGGGCGGAGCATCTGCTGGGAAGGGCGGCGGTGGCCAACGCCAAGCTGGCGTACCGGCGGTTTCTGCAGCTGACGGCCGGCGATCGCTGGCAGGGCTTGGCGGCGGACGGCGCCCGGGTCCAGCGGATGTTGTGGGCTTCGACCAGCACCAAGAACCCGCTCTACGATGATGTCCGCTACGTCGAGCCGCTCATCGGACCCCATACGGTGAACACGCTCCCGGATGCGACGATCGACGCCTTTGCCGATCACGGAGAGGTGGCCGAGACGGTGAGCGCGGATCTCGACGATGCCGTGCGGACCCTCGAGGACCTGTCGGCCGTCGGCATCGACTTCGAGCGCGTCACCTGGCAGCTGGAGAACGAGGGCGTGCAGAAGTTCGTCGAGCCGTTCGACAAGTTGTTGGCGACGATCACCACCCGGATGCGGGAGTCCCTCTCCGGCTCGATCGCCGTCGAGCGCACCAGCCTGGGCGACGCCGAGGGCGGCGTCGACTCGACGCTCGCGGCCCTCCAGAACATCCAGTTCGGACGACGGGTCTACGCCCGGGATGCTTCGATCTGGAGCAGCGATGACGGCGTGGAGGAGGACGCGATCCGCGACCGGCTGGGGTGGCTGGACTGCGCCCGGTTCTTCTCCGAGCGGGAGCGCCAGATCGCCGAGTTCGCCGCCTCGGTGCGGGAGAGCGGCACCCGATCCGTCGTGCTCCTCGGCATGGGCGGCAGCAGTCTGGCCGCCGAGGTGGCGCGGCGCGCCTTCGGGCCGCAGCCTGGGTGGCCCGAGCTGGTCGTGCTCGACAGCACCGACCCCGCCGCGGTCCGGGAGCTGGAGTCGAGCCTTGACCTCGCCACCGCCCTGTTCCTCGTCGCCAGCAAGTCCGGCACGACGCTCGAGACCCTCAGCCTCTACCGGTACTTCTTCGAGCGAGTGGCCGAGACCGCCGAGGCGCCTGGCCGCCAGTTCGCGGCCATCACCGACCCCGGAACGCCACTGGTGGATGAAGCCGCGGCACGCGGCTTCCGGACCTGCTTCGAGAATCCGTCCGACATCGGCGGACGCTACTCCGCCCTCTCGTATTTCGGCCTAGTTCCGATGGCCGTCGCGGGCCTGCCGATCGATGCCATCCTGGAGCGAGCCCGCACCATGAGGGTGCTATGCGGCTCCTTCGTGCCGGCCGGCCACAACCCCGGCGCACGTCTGGGGACGATGCTGGCGAGGCTCGCCGCAGGAGGCCGGGACAAGATCACCTTCGTGGCCTCGGGGGCCCTCGGCGCCTTCGGCCTGTGGGCCGAGCAGCTGCTCGCCGAGAGCACCGGCAAGGAGGGACGGGGGATCGTGCCGATCGCCGACGAGCCGCTCGGCCCGCCCTCGGAGTACGGCGCTGACCGGGTCTTCGTCTGGCTGGGGCTTCAGGAGGAGGCCGGCCACGTGGCGGCGGCCCTCGACCGGCTGGAGGCCGACCACCCGGTCCTGCGATACGAGCTGCCCGATCGGGCCGCGCTCGGCGCCGAGTTCTACCGCTGGGAGATGGCCGTGGCGACGGCGGGCGCGCTGCTCGGCATCAACCCGTTCGACCAGCCCGACGTCGAGGAGAGCAAGCGCAACGCGCGCGAGGTCCTCGCCGGCTGGAGCGAGGGGGCGACCCCGGCCGACGAGAAGCCCGTGGCCGGGGATGCGGAGTTCTCCATCTACTGGGGCGGATCCTCGTCACTGGCGGTCTCGAACGGATCGCCCGAGGAAGCCCTCCGATCGATCACGCAGCTGGCGGCCGACGGCGACTACGTGGCCATCCTGCCCTACTTCGCCGAAACGGCGGAACGCGACGGGAAGCTGACGGCCCTCCGTGAGCGACTCCGCTCCGAGCACCGCGTCGCCACCACGGTGGGGTACGGCCCCCGCTATCTCCACTCGACGGGTCAGCTGCACAAGGGCGGCCCCGGGAGCGGCGTCTTCCTGCTGCTAACCGCCGAACCGGAGATCGAGGTCGGAATCCCTGGCCAGGAGGCGGGCTTCGGCCGCCTCCTGCTCGCTCAGGCCCTGGGAGACTACCGCTCCCTGGCCGGCCGTGGCCGGCGGGTCGCCCGCATCCACCTCGGGGCGGAGATCGACAAGGCCCTCGCGAGGCTCGCGGAGACTCTCTAGTCCCTGGCGGCACCGACCTCGCCGACGGCCGCCCACTCGTCGCCCGGAACCCTGCACTCTCGAAGCGGAGGATCTCATGAAGATCGGCCTGGTCGGCCTCGGCAGAATGGGAGCCAACATGGCACTTCGCCTCACGGGCGACGGGATCTCGGTAGCGGGCTTCGACATCTCGGAAGCCAACACCGCCTCGGCCGCGGCCGGCGGCATCGAGACAGCCGACTCGCTCGACGAGCTGGCCGGACTCCTTTCCCCGCCTCGAAGCGTCTGGGTGATGGTGCCCCACGGCCCCCCCACCCGGTCGACGATCGCCTCGCTGCTGGAGACGCTCGAGCCGGGCGACCTCGTCGTGGACGGCGGTAACTCCCGCTACACCGAGTCGGTCGAGCACGCGAGCCGCTGCCGGGAGGCCGGCCTCCTCTTCCTCGACGTCGGCGTCAGCGGCGGCGTTTGGGGCCGGGAGGCGGGCTACAACCTGATGGTTGGCGGGCCGACGGAGGCGGTCGAGCGCCTGGCGCCCGTGTTCCGGTCGCTGGCCGCCGAGGGCGGGTTCCTGCACGTGGGCGGGAGCGGAAGCGGTCACTTCGTAAAGATGATCCACAACGCGATCGAATACGCCATGCTGCAGGCGCTCGGCGAGGGATTCGAGTGCCTCGTGCGCTCCGACTTCGACCTGGACCTCGAGGCGATCGCCCGGCTGTGGCAGAACGGCTCGGTGATCCGCTGCTGGCTTCTCGACCTGCTGGCCGGGGCGTTCGCGGCCGAGGGCAACGGGCTGGACGCGATCCGGCCCTGGATCGACGACTCGGGAACCGGCCGGTGGACGGTCGACTACGCGCTTGAGAAGGAGATTCCCCTGTCGACCATCACGCAATCGTTGTTCGAGCGGTTCGATTCCCGCACCGATCGGCGGTTCGCCCACCAGGTGATCGCGGCCCTCCGCCATCGGTTCGGAGGGCACGCGGTCCGAGAGAGCTGAAGTGTCCTCCGAGCCGCGCGCCCGCGTCCTCCAGGTACCGGCTACGGGCATCGGGCCGAGAACGCCCGCCGACCCGTCGGTGATGGTGATCTTCGGCGCCACCGGCGATCTAACGCGGTCCGAGCTGCTGCCATCGCTCTTCGAGCTGTTCTGCAAGCGGTTGCTGCCCGAACGATTCGCACTGGTCGGCTTCGCGCGGCGCGACTGGTCCACGGAGCACTTCCGAGAGGTGGCACGGGAAGCCATCGAGGAGGGGTGCACCTGGGAGGCGGCGGGATGGTCGGATTTCGCCCGTCGTCTCCACTACGTGCGCGGAGACGCAGCCGGAGAGCGAGAAAGCGGTTGGGCAGAGCTGGCCGGCACGATCGAAACCGTGTCGGGCGAGAACGGGATCCCCGGCAACGCGTTCTTTCACCTCGCTGTGCCGCCCTCGGTCTTCGGCCCGATCGTGGACCGCCTCGCCGAGGCCGGCCTCGCCGCCGGCGAGAACGGCTGGCGGCGCCTGGTGACCGAGAAGCCGTTCGGCGTCGATCGGGCGAGCGCGGTCGAGCTGGACACCCGGCTCCGGCGCGTGTTTCGCGAGGACCAGATCTACCGCATCGATCACTTCCTCGGGAAGGAGACCGTGCAGAACATGCTGGTGTTTCGGTTCGCCAACCCGGCCTTCGAGCCGATCTGGAACCGGAACTACATCGACCACGTGCAGATCACCGCCGCCGAGGAGATCGGGATCGGCACCCGGGCCGGGTTCTACGAGAAGACGGGCGTCGTACGCGACATGGTGCAGAACCACCTGCTGCAGCTTCTCTGCATGACGGCGATCGAACCGCCGGTGAACTTCGACGGGGCATCGCTTCGCGACGAGACGGTGAAGATCCTCGAGGCCGTGAACCGGACGCCGGTCGATCTGGAGCGCGATGCGGTGGGGGGACAGTACGGGGCGGGCGAGGTGGACGGGACGGCCGTACCGGGGTACCGCGACGAGGAGGGCGTGAGCCGGGACTCGGCGACTCTCACCTTCGCCGCCCTCAAGCTGAGTGTGGACAACTGGAGGTGGGCGGGCGTCCCGTTCTACCTGCGCACGGGGAAGCGATTGACGCGCAAACTCACCGAGGTGGCGATCCAGTTCAAGCCGACGCCGCACGTCATGTTCCCCGGTTCGGGGAAGGCCACGCCTCCCAACGTCCTCGCGTTCCGGCTCCAGCCGGAAGAAGGAATCGTCCAGCGCTTCATCGCCAAGCAGCCCGGCCCGGACGTCACGCTTCGGGATGTGACGATGAGCTTCCGCTACGCGGACGCGTTTGGGGTCGAGCGCCCGCCCCGCGCCTACGCCTGGCTGCTGCTGGACGTCATGCAGGGAGACCAGACGCTGTTCGCGCGCGCCGATTGGATTCACGAGGCGTGGCGGGCCGTCGACCCGATCGTCCAGCGGTGGGAGAACGATCCGCCCGACGAGTTCCCCAACTACGCGGCCGGCTCGTGGGGACCGGGCGCCTCCGAGGCACTGATGCGCCGGGACGGCCGGCAATGGCGGGACGGATGAGCCGGAGCCGCCGCACCGGGCGGTGACGGGGATGAGCCGGCGGAGTGGCCGGTCTCGGGTTCAGGTCGTCGACGCGGCCACCTTCGTCGAGTTCGTCGCGGACGCCCTCGCTGCCACGCTCCGCGACGCGCCGGCCGCACTTCGTGACGCGCCGGCCGCGGGGCTCTCCGTCGCCCTCTCGGGAGGCTCGACACCGGGACCCGTTTACTCCCGGTTGGCATGCGACCGGGGCATCGAGTGGGAGCGTATCCGCATCTTCCTCGCCGACGAGCGCGCCGTGCCTCCTACCGATCCCGCCAGCAACTATCGGCTCGTGCGCGAGACCCTCGTCGACCGCCTGCCGTCGGGACCCCGGGCGTTCGAGCGCATGGAGGCCGACGACCCCGACCTCGAGGAGGCGGCGCGACGCTACGCCGTTCGGCTCCCGGAGTCCCTCAACCTCCTGGTGCTCGGGATCGGCGCCGAGGGACACACGGCCTCCCTGTTTCCCGGCTCGCCCCTCCTGTTCGAGCGGGAACGGCGCGTGGCCGTAGCTGAGAGCCCGACCCCCCCGCGGATGCGGTTGACGATCACGCCTCCGGTGGTTCGGAGCGCCCGCGAGATCGTGGTCCTGGCTCGCGGGCGGGAGAAGGCGGACGCGGTGCGACGGGCGCTCCGAGGGCCGGAGGAACCGGGCGCGCTGACGAGGTGCCCGGCTCGGTTGGCTCGGGGCGGCCGTTGGATTCTGGACGAGGAGGCGGCCGCCAGGCTCTAGTCGCGGCCGGGCCGCCAGGCTCTAGTCGCGGGCGACCGCCCGGCTCCAGCCCAAGGGCAGCCGGGTGTCGGTCAGGCGCTGAACGCCTGCTTGACGCGCTCCCAGAAGCCCGGCTCCTTCGTGTCCGGCGCCGGCGGCGCAGCCTCGAGGCCGGCCAATCGCTCCAGCGTCTCCCGCTGGTCCGCGGAGAGCCGTGTCGGCGTCCAGACCAGGACCCGGACGATCTGATCCCCCCTGCCCTGGCCGCGCAGCCGCGGCATCCCGCGGCCCCGCAGCCGCAGCGCCTGCCCGCTCTGGATGCCCGCGGGAATCTCCAGTTCGGCCGCGCCGTCGATGGTCGGGACAGCGAGGCGGGCCCCGAGGGCCGCCTGGCTGAAGGTGATGGCGAGGTTGTGGATCAGGTCATCTCCGCGACGCTCGAACCTGGGGTCCTCCTCGACCTCGATCGCCACCAGCAGGTCCCCGGCTGGGCCTCCCTTCGGGCCGGCGTTGCCCCGGCCGGAAAGACGGAGAAAGTCCTCGGAGGACACCCCGGCCGGCACCTCGATGACGATCTTCCTCTCCTTCTGCAACCGACCCTGCCCCTGGCACTCGGGACACGCTTTCTCGATCCGCCGGCCCTCCCCGCCGCATTCCGGGCACGGCCGAACGCTGACGAACTGGCCGAGCAGGGAACGCTGCACCGACCTCACCTCGCCGGCGCCGGAGCAGACGTGACAGGTCACCGGCGACGTTCCCGCCTCGGCGCCACTCCCGCCGCAGGCGGCGCAAGCCTTGAGCAGCCGGAGACGAAGCGTCTTCTTCACCCCGACTGCCGCTTCCGCCAGCGAGATCCTGAGTCGCACCCTGGAGTCGCTGCCGCGGCGAGGCCCACCACGCCGCCTCTGCTCGAAGAGGTCTCCGAACGCCCCGCCGCCTCCGAACTCCCGCATGAAGACCTCGAAGGCGTCGGCAAAGCTGAAGCCACCCATCCCGAAGCCGGTGCCGGCGCCGCGGCGGATTCCGGCTTCGCCGTACCGGTCGTACAGATCGCGCTGCTGCGGGTCGCGCAGCACCTCGTACGCCTGGGTGACCTCCTTGAACTTCGCCTCGGCGTCGGGAGAGTCGTTGCGATCCGGATGGTACTGCATGGCGAGCTTGCGGTACGCCTTCTTGATCTGCTCCGCACTCGCCTGCCGCGAGACGCCCAGGGTCTCGTAGTAGTCCGCCATGACGCCTACGGGCTCCGACTCGCCGGCCGGGTCAATGCTGCATCAGGCGGGAGACGAGGGAGGACGTGCAGTCGACCACGGCCACCACCTTGTCGTAGGGCATCCGGGTTGGTCCGATCACGCCTACGACGCCGTGCAGGTGACCGACCTCGTAGTTCGCCGTGACGAGCGTCAGGTCGAGGAGCTCGGGAGTCTGGTGTTCGGCGCCGATCGTGATCTGCGGCCCGCCTGCCCGCGTCCGCTGACCCAGCAGGGAGGCGAGCAGCTCCGTCTGCTCGGTCAGGTCGATGAGCTGCCGCAACCCCTCCTTGCTGGTGAACTCGGGCTGCTCCGCCAGCGTCGACGCGGTTCCGAGGTGGACGTGCCGGTTGGTGGCGACCCAGTCGAAGATCTCGGGGCCCGACTGGACGAAGATGTTGACCAGGTCCGCCGCCCCCTCCAGGTCGATGTCCCGAAGGCGGTCGACGAGCGTCGCCTGGATCTCCATCAGGGTGCCGCCGGCCAGCCGTTCGTTCAGCAGAAGGGTAAGCGCCGCCAGTGTCTCCCGCGGCAAGGCGCCGGGAAGGTCGACGTACACCGTACGCACGACGCCGGACTCGAGCGTGAAAACGAGCAGGACCTTGTCCGAGCTGACCGGCGCGAGATCCAGTCGCCTCAGCACCGCCTTGGACAGCTCGGGGCCGATGGCCAGGCCGAGCTCGCCGGTGAGCAGGCTGAGAACGGACGCTGCCCGGGCGATCAGCTCCTCGATCGCGCTCGCCTTGCCGCCCGTCAGCTCCCGCTCGATCCGCACCTGCTGAACGGTCGACAGGGAGCGATAGCCCATCAGCTCGTCGACGTAGTACCGGTAGGCCAGGTCGGTCGGCACGCGGCCGGCCGAGGTATGGGGATGGCTCAGGAACCCCTTGGCTTCCAGATCGGCCATCGTGTTGCGCACCGTCGCAGGGGAGACGCCCAGCCGGTACTCTTTCGCGATCGTACGCGAGCCGGTCGGCTCCGCCGACTCGATGTAGCTCTCGAGCACGGCGACCAGGACGGCTCTCTCCCGCTCGGTCAGATGGTCCGGCATCCGCTCACTGCCATGGAGTCTGTACGCCGCCGCCACGACCGGACGACCGGCGCGCAACGGCCCGCAATCCTCGGATTCGTCATTCGATACGCGCCGGCGCGGCGAAGCGTTCCCGCGCCGCCGTCGCCCTGCCGGCCGACGCATCGTCCGACAACACGTACCTGCCGTCCCCGCCCCTTCGCAAGATTCCCTCCAACTCGAGGACACCGAGCAGGGCCAGCGCCTCCGGCACCGGACGCGACAGCACTCGAACGAGGTCATCCGCGCTGGCCGGCCCGAGGGCCAGCCTCTCCAGGACCGGGCCGCACCCGTGCCGGCGGGCGAACGTCCGGGACGCGTGGCCGCCGCCTGCTTCCGCCGCACCACCTGCGGCTACGCTTGCAGCCGTGCCGCCCGCGTGTTCGCCACCTTCGCCCTCCACCGCCGCGAGCACGTCCGCAGCGGAGGTTGCGATGGCCGCCCCCTCGCGCAGCAACCGGTGGACGCCCGCGCTCGCCTCCAGGCCGACGGGTCCGGGAACGGCGAGCACCTCCCGCCCGAGGTCGAGGGCGTGATCGACCGTGATCAGAGCGCCGCTACGTCGCGGAGCCTGGACGACGACCACCGCATCCGCCAGGGCGGCAATGATCCGGTTGCGCCTCGGAAACAGCCCGGGAGACGGCGGCGTCGCGGGCGGGAACTCGCTCACCAACGCCCCGTGCCGCCGCATGCGTCGATAAAGGGAGCGGTGGGCGGCCGGATAGGTGAAGTCCAGGCCCGAGCCCAGGACGCCGATCGTCGCGCCCCCACCCTCCAGCGCCGCTTCGTGCGCAGCCCCGTCGATCCCCCGGGCCATGCCGCTGACGATCGCCCAGCCGGCCTCCACCAGCCCGGTCGCGATCACCCGCGCCATCCGGCGGCCGTAGGGCGTCGCCCTACGGGTGCCGACGATGGCCGCGATCCGGCGATGGCGGAGATCTCCCACCCCGCTGACGTACAGCAGGATCGGCGGATCGTGGAGCTGCCGAAGACGCGACGGATAGCCCGCCGAACCGTAGGCCAGAAGTCGGATGCCACGGCGCTGGAGCGCGCGGATGCGATCCGTCGGCGCCGGCCGCACGCCAGCCAGCCGTCGCCGCAGATCAGGTCCCAGTTCGGGCGCCCGGCGAGCCGCGAGCAAGGCTGTCGGGGATCCGAACCGCTCCAGCGGGTCGCGCAACCGCGCCGGCCCCAGCCCCTCCGCCTCCGAAAGGGCCAAGGCCGCACCGACCTCCTCGAGCCGAGGCTCCATCGCCCGGGGACCCCCGGTCGGGTCGGATCCGCTCAGCTCGTCCACTCCTCGAGCTCCGGGAAGGACTCTCCCTCGCCGTCATCCTGCCTCTGTTCGGCGACTACCCGCTCCCACAGCGCCTGCATCGCCTCCGGCAGTCCCTCCCGCGTCACCGCGGAGACCTCGAACACCCCCCAGGCTTCGGGCGCCGTGAGCCGCACCTCGCGAGGAGGCGGCGCGAGATCCACCTTCGTGACCAGGACACAGAATGGGATCCGGCCCAAGGCGGCATCATGGGACAGCATCTCATGGCGAAGGATCTCGTACGCGCCCTGCATGTCGGGTGTGTCCACGGGGATCAACATGGCCAGCGTCCTCGTCCGCTCGATGTGGCGGAGGAACTGCGTCCCGAGCCCCTTGCCCTCGTGCGCCCCCTCGATCAGCCCCGGGATGTCGGCCATCACGAAGCGCCGTCTGTCGGACAACTGGACGACGCCCAGGTTCGGCTCCAGGGTGGTAAACGGGTAGTCGGCGACCTTGGGCCGCGCGGCCGAGACCGCGGCCAGCAGCGTCGACTTGCCGGCGTTCGGCTCTCCGACCAGACCGACGTCGGCGATCAGCTTCAGCTCGAGCCGGAGGTGACGCTCCTCCCCCCACTCGCCGGGCTCCCAGCGGCGCGGCGCCTGCCGGGTCGAAGTGGCGAACGCGGCGTTGCCGCGCCCGCCACGTCCGCCCCGCGCGACCACCAGGCGGTCGCCGGCCACGAGCAGCTCCCCCAGACGCTCCCCGGTGTCCGCATCGCTGACCACTGTCCCGAGCGGAACCGGAAGCAGGAGGTCCTCTCCGTCGGCCCCGTGCCGGTTGGATCCCTCGCCGTGACCGGCGCGCCCGGCCAGATAGTGCTCCCGGTAGCTGTAGTCGAGCAGCGTGTGCAGCTGCGGATCAGCCACCAGAACGACGTCGCCGCCGTCGCCGCCGTCACCGCCGCTCGGCCCCCCGAACGGAACCCCCTTCTCGCGGCGGAAGGCCACAGCGCCGGCTCCTCCGGCACCCCCCTTGACATGCACCGTGGCCTGGTCAACGAACATGGCGCCCCCGAACCCGTGCCCACAGGTCGCGCGCCTCCGCCGCCCAACCGGCCTCGGTCGCGAAACCGAGACCCGCCTCGAGCGCCTCCTCCACCTCTTCGGGACCGGCACCGACGTTCAGCGCGCCCCTCAGGTGGGAATGGAGCTGCGGCGCCCAGCAGGTCACCGCCAGCAGCGCGACGATGCAGAGCTCGCGCGTCACCAGGTCGAGGCGAGGACGGCTCAGCACCTTGCCGTAGCCCTCCAGGATCATCCAGCGATCCAGCTCCGGGTGCAGCTCGCGCACGTTCTCTCTGAGCTTGTCGTAGTTGGCCCCGTAGACCCGCGCGCAGACGGTCTCGCCAGATTGTCGCCAGAGCGCCGCGAGCCCGGCCGGATCTGCGGGATCTTCCTCGTCCGCTCCGGCATCTTCCTCGTCCGCTCCGGCCGAATCGCGGGTCACCTCCAGGAGGGAATCACGCGACGGGCCGGCGCCGGCCCTCAGGGGTCGCCAGATGCCGAATGCCCAGATCGTGGCCGGGAAGCCGAGAAACAGATACGCCTGCAGGAGCACCTCCTCGACCGGCCCGGGGCCGGCCACCTCCGCCGCCGTCAGCAGGGCCTTCCGCAACGAGTCCCGATCGCGCGCAGCGTGCGCCGCGGAGAGCCGCACCAGCGCCGCCCGGGACGCCGGAGAGGCGGCCGGGGCGGAGGAGGGACTGCCCATGCCGACCGGCTCTCGCCTCAGAGCGGCGAGGCTGCCGGGACGAGCCGAGGGGAGAGCTCGGCCTTCAGGCTGCCGACGCGTTCGCCGAGCCGGTTCAGGACCGCAGGCTCGCGCTGGTCGGCTAGCCGGTCGGACTCCTCCGGCCGCAGCAGCTCCAGCACCTCCAGCATCCCGATCACGGCCGGGGCCGCGGCGCGGCGGTTCCCGTCGCCGACCTTGACGGCAAGGCCCCAACCCGCCTCGGGTGCGGTGGCGCAAAACACCCCTTCCGCGCCTTCCTTGCCCAGGATCCGGCCCTCCGTGTCCTGCATCAGCCGTGTGGAGAAGTTGCCCTCGCCCGACACAAGCTCCGGCCGGCCCGTCATCGCCTCGACAACCTCCCGGGCGCCACGCTCGCGGGTGGCCGCCGCCCGACCGAGCCGCGCGAACGCTCGCGCCATCTGTCGCAGCGACACGAACGGCGTCGGCACGCCGCAACCATCGACCGTCCAGCGCAGGATCTCCGGATCGACGTCCAGCCAATCGCGGAGCCCGCGGCGGATTCGCTGCTGCACCGGATGGTCGCGGCTCGTGTAGCCGCGGAGCGGCCAGCCGCGGTAGAGGGCCAGCGCCAACATGCCGACGTGCTTGCCCGAGCAGTTGTTGTGAAGCGGCGTGAACTGGCCACCGGCCCGCAGCACGGCCTCCGCCGAAGGCCAGTGGAAGGGAGGGTGCACGCCGCAGTCGAGCTGCCCGCTAAACAGGCCCAGGCGCCCGAGCATGGACCGGACCACCTCGATGTGAGCCGGCGTGCCGTCGTGCGACGCACAGCACAGGGCGATCTCCGATGGGCCGAAGCCGTAGCTGTCGATCACGCCATCGACGAGAAGGGGGATCGCCTGGAACGGCTTCATCGACGAGCGCCAGAAGGCGAGAAGCTCCGAGTCCCCGAACTGCGCCTCCTCCTCATCCAGGCCGCAGAGGAGCCCGTGCACGGAATGGACCGACTCGGTCTCCGTTCCACGCGTCACGCTCACGGTGTTCTTGATCGATCGCACGCCGCCTATCCGTCGCTGAAGGTCCGGGCCAGTCGCGACGACCGTCGCGCCTGCTCGCGCACGAGCAGGCCCATGCCGGCCAGGATCGCGATGCCGCCCGTCACCGTGTTGACCGAGGGTTTCTCGACGCCGCCGAGCACGACAACGGCCAGAGCCGTCGCTCCGACGGGCTCGAGGAGGACAACGAGGCTCACAACATACGCGCGCACATGCCGCAGCGCCCAGTTGAAGGACGTGTGGCCGAGCAGCATGGGACCGACGGCCATCCCGCCGAACAGCGCCCAGGTGCTGGCGGAGAAGCCGGTCGCCGGCACCCCCCTCAGCACCATCGAGGCACCGGTCAGGGCCGCCGCCAGCAGGTACACGGGCGCCACGTAGCTCCACAGACCCAGCCGCGGGCGCAGGCGGCGGCCTGCGATGAAGTAGAGAGCGGCGAACAGAGCGGCCAGCGCAGCGAGCAGGTCGCCGTAAAGGGCGGTCCCTCCGAGCTGCAGGTCACCCCAACCGATCCAGACCGCTCCGGCCGTGGCGATGAGGATCGCCACCCACTCGAGGCCGGACGGCGGCTCCCGGAGCCAGAGCGCGGAGAGCAGGCCGACATAGAGGGGGTGAGCGCAGACCAGCACCGTCGAGCTCGCCACGCTCGTGTACTCCAGCGACAGGAACCAGGTCACGAAGTGGAGCGCCAGCGCCCCTCCCGCCAGCGCGACCCATCGCCACTCGGGGCGGTCCAGGGAGCCTACCTCGCGCCACTGGCCCGAGACGCCGAGCAGGGGAAGAATGAGCAGGAGCGAGAGGGTGAGCCGCCAGAAGGCAATGGCGCTCACCGGGGCTTCGGCGAGACGCACCAGCACGGCCGACACGGACACCCCGGCCAGCCCCAACACCAGCGCGGGCGCGGCGCGAAGAGTGGGCCTTATCTGTCCTCTCCCTGCTCCGTGCGCCGGATCGCGGACGGCCGAACGGCCATCCTAGGAGCGGGAGCGAGCCGGCCACCCGCTCCCGACGGACGGCCGGCTAGTTGGGGCTCGCTACCCTGCCCCCCTCGGGGGCGGTTCCCGGCTCGGCCTCGCTGGAGGCCAGCGCGATGAGGCCCTGCGGCGTGTCCGTCTGGCTCAGCAGGGCGATCGCCTTGCTGACCTGCGGATGTCGACGCAGCGTGCGCTTCAGCGAAGCCTCCTCTCCGAACACCGCCTGGGCAACGCGAATCCCGAGCTCCCAGTCGATCCAGCCGACGGCCTCGTCATACAGATCCCGGTCCAGATTCGCCTCCTCCCCATCGACCAGGAAGGAGAAGAACGCCTCCCGGATGGCCGGCGTGATCTCGAAGTCCTCGCGAAGCTGCGGGTGATCGTGCGCCCACCGCACCGAGAAGCGAAACGCGGCATCGCGCAGGGCCACTTCGCTGGCGGCCAGGGCCTGGCGGAACAGCTGCTCGTTCGTCGTGAGCGTATCCGGCATCACGACCAGGTCCGGCGTGATGCCCCCACCGCCGTACACGACCCGGCCGCCGTCGGTGTAGAAGGTCTCCCGCTCGACGTCCGCAGTGGAGACCTGCACCGGATCTCCCTCCATCGAGATCGCCTCGCCGGTGAGCATCTCCAGGTCGCCGTCGCGGAACGGCCTCTGAATGGAGCGCCCGCTGGGCGTGTACCAGCGCGCGGTGGTCATCTTCAGGTAGTTGCCGCCCGAGAGCGGGTAGAGGGTCTGGACCAGTCCCTTCCCGAAGGTGATCGTCCCGATGATGAGAGCGCGGTCGTGATCCTGGAGGGCGCCGGCGACGATCTCGGAAGCGCTGGCGGAATAGGGGCCAACCAGCACCACCAGCGGAAGACCGGGATAATGCTCGCTCGACGGTGCGCCGTACGCCTGGTTCTCGCTCTTGTTGCGCGACCGGGTCTCCACCACCTGCACGCCGCGCGGCAGGAAGAGGTCGGCGATCGCGATCCCCTCCTCCAGCAGGCCGCCAGGATTCGAGCGGAGGTCGAGGATGATCGAGGTCGCGCCCTGGGCGAGCAGCCCGTCGATGGCCGACTGGAGCTCGCCCCGCGCCTCGCGGCTGAACTGCTCGAGGCGCACGAAGCCGACTTGCCCCTCGAGCATGAACGACTTCACCGACACGACGTGGATCTCGTCCCGCTCCACCTCGATCGTGAGCGGACGCTCGACCCCGGGACGCAGGATCAGCAGGTTGACCTTGCTCCCCTTCGGGCCACGAAGGATCTGTACGGCGTCGGTGGTGCTCCATCCCTCCGCCGACTCGCCGTCCACCTCGACGATGCGATCGCCGGTCACCAGCCCCCGACGCTCGGCCGGCGTGTTCGGCAGGACGGAGACGACCGTGATCCAGCCGTTCTGCTCATCGATGCGGATGCCCAGGCCACCGTAGTTGCCCGTGGTGCTGAGCTGAAGCTCCTTCCACTCATCCCGGTCGAGAAAGTCGGTGTAGGGATCCCCCAGCTCGGCCAGGAGGCCCTCGATCGCCATGCGGTACAGGTCGGCCGGCGGCGTCTCCTCCACGTAGCGCTCCGCCACCAGGCGAAGAACTTCGTCCAGCAGCTTCGACTGCGTGTAGGAATCCTCCTGCGCGGTACTCTGCTGGAGCAGCCATCCACCGCTGACCAGGGCGATCAGCGCCACCGCCAGCGGAGTGAGCCAGCTTCGCCTGAGCCTCATTCGGCCTCCGTTTCGTGCGGGACGGCCGCCGTGTCCGGGACGCCTCTGGGTCGCCCGAGCCGCGCGCGCCGTGAATTCCTGATTGCTAACGCCTTAGCACTTCAAAAGTTCCAGGCCAGTGACGCGACAGCGCATCATGAACCCGAGCCTCGACCTCCTCGGGCGACCCGGTTCCCTCCACCACCACGATCCCGGGTTCCGTCTGTGCCAGCAAGTCGTAGGCCTCCGCTACGCGGACGAAGAACTCCCGCGGCTCGCTCTCCAGCCGGTCCGGCGTATCGGCCTTGCGCCCATGGCCGGTGGCGGGGTCGACCTTCAGGAGGACGACGGCATCCGGCCGCAATCCGCCCGTCGCCCAAGCGTTCAGCTCCCGGACCTTCTCCAACCCGAGCCCTCGGGCGACTCCCTGGTAGGCGAGAGTGGAGAGTTCGTACCGATCGGCTACCACGATGCGACCTTCGAGGAGGGCCGGTCGGACGACCCGCCGCACGAACTCCGCCCGCGAGGCGAGGTAGAGCAGCAGCTCGGCCTCCGGGCCGAGCTCGATGTCCGGATCGAGGACTACCCGGCGAATCCGCTCGCCGCCGCGCGTGCCGCCTGGCTCCCGGGCCAGCAGGCAGGCCCGGCCCGCTGCCTCGAGGCGCGAGGCGAGCAGGCGGGCCTGCGTCGACTTGCCCGCGCCCTCGACGCCCTCGAACGCGAGGAAGAAACCGCCCTCGGCATCGCGAGCGGAAGAGGCCTCGCTCGGAGCCGGCTCGCTGGACACCGGCCTACGGGACGTCCGCCTACTGGTAGTCGCCGTAGTAGTCGGTGCCCAGGTGGGTGATCTGCTCCTCCCCCATCATCCAGCGGAGCGTGTTCTTGAGCTTCCAGTGCTGGATGAACAGGTCGTGCTCGGGGTAGAGCCCCCGGGCCACCAGCGGGCTCTTGAAGTAGAACGAGAGCCACTCCTGGATACCGTGCAGGCCGGCTCGCTGCGCCAGGTCCAGGAACAGGGCCAAATCCAGGACGATCGGTGCGGCGAGAATGGAGTCCCGGCAGAGAAAGTCGATCTTGATCTGCATCGGATACCCCATCCACCCGAAGACGTCGATGTTGTCCCACCCCTCCTTGTTGTCGCCCCGCGGCGGATAGTAG
>CAZEBA010000025.1:0-55428 GCA_964510615.1 uncultured Gemmatimonadota bacterium | reverse complement strand
CCGCACGGGCCGGACTGACCCGCCCGCCCGGCTCTCGCGCGCCGGAACGGGGGTGTACGACCCGTGTAATCGCACGCAACGGTCCAACGTCCTGGTGGCTCATGAGAATCCCGGGGGTGCGTTCCTTGCACACGCGTCGTCGATCGCGAGCAGTCCGCGCCGGTCTGGCGGCCGCGGCCGTCGGTCTGGCCGCCGCCAGCCTCGGCCTCTCGGTCGTCCCCTCGCGCGCGGCCACTCCACAGAGCGCTCCCGACGTGCGCGAGATCCTCGCCCGCGCCGAAGCAGCCTACGACGGGCTGCACTCCCTCCGCGCGCGCTTCACGCAGACGATCGACGTGCCGCTCCTCGAGCGTCGTCGGACCGGATCGGGAATCTGGTACCAGAAGGGCCGCGGACGCTTCAAGATGGAGTTCACGGATCCGGCGGGTGATTTGATCGTCGCGGACGGGACCTACGTCTGGTTGTACTACCCGACCACGAACCCGGGACAGGTCATCCGGTCCACGATCGAGGCGAGCCCCACGGGAGCCCAGATGGTCGACCTGCAGGGGCGGATCTTCGATGACGCGAAGACGATCTACGATGCGGCGTACGTGCGTGAGGAGACGGTAACGGGCCGGCCGACGCATCAGATCCTGCTCACTCCCCGGGAGGCCTCCCCCTACCGAAGCGTCCGGGTATGGGTGGACCTCGACACTTTCCTCGTTCGGAGGTTCGAGATCACGGAGGAGAACGAGACCGTCCGGACGGTCGAACTCGACGTCCTCGAGCCGGATGTCCCGATTCCGGACCGGACCTTTCTCTTCGAGCCCCCTGCCGATGTGGATGTGTTCCAGGGATGAGGCTCGGCTTGATCAGCCTCGGATGTGACAAAAACACGGTCGATTCGGAGCGGATCCTCGCCGCGCTCTCCGCCAGCGGCGCCCGACAGACGGAGGTGTTGACGGAGGCCGACGTGGTTCTCGTCAACACCTGCGGGTTCATCGACGCTGCCAAGCAGGAGTCCATCGATACGATCCTCGATGCTGCCCGGCTCAAGGAGAACGGCGCCTGCAAGGCCCTGGTGGCCGTGGGGTGCCTGGTGGAGCGACACGGTGAGGAGCTGGCGGCCGAGCTACCGGAAGTCGACCTGTTTCTGGGGCTCAGGGAGCTGGACCGGTTGGTCCCGGAGCTGCGGCGGCGCGGTCTGCTGGCACGGGGGTCCGGCGATCCCGGCACAACGCACCGACCGCATCCCGGCGACCGGCTCCCGCTTCATCCCGGTCGGCACGTCCGCTATCTGAAGGTCAGCGAAGGGTGCGATCACGGGTGCGCGTTCTGCGCGATCCCTCTGTGGCGTGGACGACATCGTTCGTTCGATCCGGTGGGGCTGGTCGATGAGGCGCGCCGCCTCGAAGCACAGGGCGCGGTGGAGCTGAACCTCGTCGCCCAGGACCTGGCCCACTACGGACGCGATCGCCGGGACGGCACCGACATCGCCGGGCTCGTGTCGGCTCTGCTGGAGGGGACCGGGATTCCGTGGCTCCGGCTGCTGTACATTTACTCCGCTGGCCTCCGCGAGCCGCTTCTGCGTCTGATGGCCGCGGAGGAGCGGCTGCTTCCCTACGTCGACATGCCGATCCAGCACGCCAGCGACGCCGTGCTCGAGCGCATGCGCCGGCCGGAACGATGCGACAGGCTGCGGAGCCGGATCGCGTGGCTTCGGGATGCCGTTCCAGGGGTGACGCTGCGGACCACCGTCCTGGTGGGCTTTCCCGGCGAGACGGATGACGATTTTCGCGCCCTGCTCGATTTCCTCGAGGAGATCCGCTTCGACCGGCTCGGCGCCTTCGCGTTCTCTCCCCAGGACGGCACGCGGGCCGCGGGGATGCGGGAGCGGTCGGTGGCCGAAAGCGTAGCGCGGGCGCGACTCGAGGAGCTCCTGGAGGTGCAGCGGGCGATCTCGGCTGAGCTGCTGGTGCAGGAGATCGGCGCTCGCCGGACCGCCATCGTGGACGAGCCGACCAGCGGCGGGATGGCGGCCGTGGGCCGCGTCGCCGGCCAGGCCGACGACATCGACGGGGTCACCCGCCTCGAGGGGGATGGCCCTCTCGAGGCGGGGCAGCTCGTCGACACGGTAGTGACGGGAGCGGAAGACTTCGACCTTTCCGCGCGGATCCTGCGCGTCGTGCGGGCGGCGCCCCGGCCCGGTGACCGTCCCGCGACCGGGGACGGCGGGGTGCCGGCTTGGCGGAAAGGACGGCGGCTACCGGTGGCGTCGCTCGGCCTCGAAACGGCATGGGGGAGATGACGGCGCCGACCCTGTGGGAGCGCGCCCAGCGCGTGCTCGCGGGCGGCGTGAGCTCACCCGTCCGCTCCTTTCGCTCGGTTGGCGGAGAGCCTTTCTTCTCCGACCGCGGACAGGGTCCCTACCTCTTCGACGTTTCGGGACGAAGGTACGTGGATTACGTGCTCTCATGGGGCCCGCTCATCCTCGGTCACGCTCATCCCGCGATCGTGGAGGCCGTGGAGCGGGCGGCGCGGTCGGGCCTGACCTTCGGCACGCCCGCGCCCGCCGAGGTCGAGCTGGCCGAGCTGATCGTCGATCTCGTCCCGTCCGTCGAGGTCGTTCGCTTCGTGAGCAGCGGCACCGAGGCCACCATGTCGGCCGTTCGGCTGGCCAGAGGCGCCACGGGCCGGGAGCGGATCCTCAAGTTCGATGGCGGCTACCACGGGCACGGTGACTCCTTCCTCGTGCAGGCCGGATCCGGCGTCGCCACGCTCGGCCTGCCCGATTCCCCCGGCGTGCCCGGGGCGCTGTCGCGCTTGACGCTCTCGGTGCCGTTCAACGATCTGGACGCGGTCGAAACCGCTCTGCGGCGTCACCCCGACGAGGTGGCGGCGGTCATCGTGGAGCCGGTCATGGGAAACGTGGGCCTCATCCCGCCCTCGGAGGGCTTCCTGGCCGGTTTGCGGGATCTCACCCGCACGCACGGCGCGCTCCTCATCTTCGATGAGGTGATGACGGGGTTCCGGGTCGGTCTGGGTGGCGCCCAGGACCGCTATGGAGTTCTCCCGGACCTCACCGTTCTCGGCAAGGTGGTCGGGGGTGGCCTCCCCGTCGCCGCCTTCGGCGGTGCTCGCGGGATCATGGATCGGCTGGCGCCCGCCGGACCCGTCTACCAGGCGGGCACGCTCAGCGGCAACCCGCTGGGCATGGCCGCGGGGCTGGCTCAGCTTCGTCTGCTCGAGGCGGAGCGTCCGTACGGCGGACTCGACCGGATGACCGCCACCCTGGTGGAGGGTATCGTTGGCGCGGCGACCGAGCGCGGGATCCCGATCTCCGGGAGCCATGTCGGCTCGATGTGGGGCATCTACTTCGCTCGGGGACCGGTGACCGATAGCGCCGGCGCGAAGCGAACCGACACGGACCTGTTCGCCGCCTACTTCCGAGAGTGCTTGCGGCGAGGCGTATTCTTCGCTCCTTCGCCGTTCGAAGCCGGCTTCCTGTCGACGGCGCACGGACCCGATGAGATCGAGTTGACGCTCTCGGTCGTCGGCGAGGCGATGGATGCGGCGCTGGCCGGCTGAGCGAGGGAGAGCCGGGCTGGCGGCCGGGCTCGCGACCGTAGGGCTGGCGTCTCTCGGCTGGTCCTGCGCCGGCGGGCCGGCGCCGGAGCCCCGGGCCCCGAACGAGCCGGGTCGGCCGGCGCCGTCTCCCCCCGGAGCACGGCGGGGCGCGCCGGCGAATGCGACGGTGCCCCTCCCGATCCGGGAGGTGATCACCTCCGAGCCGATGATCCGGGTCGGCATCGACGTAGGTGGCGAGTCGGCCGTGATCATGTCCACCGCGGGTCTCAGCGTGCGGGACGGCGCGACGGGGGAGGAGCTGGTCGGCGCCGGCGAGGAGATCGTCCGCTTCGAGCTGGCCGACGGCGGCGTCTCGCCGGTGGAGCCGGCCGGGCGATCGCCCGGCGCGCGCCAGATTCTGGTGGAGCCGCTGGATCCGGCGGCCGAGCTGCTCATCGACGGGAGCTCCTATCGGGGAGCCGCCGAGCTGGTCGCCGATCCCTCGAGGGGTCTGGTCGTGGTCAACCGGCTCGGCCTCGAGGCCTACCTGCTCGGCGTCGTGCCGGCGGAGATCGGACGGCGGGCCCCGGAGGAGCTGGCCGCGGTCAGGGCGCAGGCGGTGGCGGCCCGCACGTACACGATCGCCAGCCTGGGCAGGCGCGACTCGCTCGGCTTCGACGTCTTCGCGACCGTGGAGGACCAGGTGTACGGGGGCGTGGCGGCGGAGCGAGCGGAGGTGACCCGGGCGATCCGGGAGACGTGGGGGGAGGTGCTCACGTTCGCCGACCAGCCGGTGCTCGCGCTGTACCATTCCACCTGCGGCGGCCGTACCGCCACGCGCGAAGAGGTGTGGGGGGAGCCGGACCTGCCGTATCTTCGCTCCGTCCGTGATGCCGCAGGAAGCGACGACTTCTGCTCGATCTCGCCCCGCTATCGCTGGCGCGAGAGCTGGACCGCAGAGGCCCTGGACGGCTGGGTGCGTGAGGAGCTCGCGGCTCGGCTCGGCGTTGCCCCCCGGTCGATCGGTCGCATCCTCGGCATCCGGGTCCTCAGCCGCACGGTCGACGATCGGGTGGACGAGCTCGAGGTGGAGGCGT
Organism: uncultured Gemmatimonadota bacterium; assembly: GCA_964510615.1. GTDB lineage: Bacteria > Gemmatimonadota > Gemmatimonadetes > Palauibacterales > Palauibacteraceae. The sequence continues at coordinate 50,782 of CAZEBA010000025.1, read as the reverse complement.
CGGGAGGGCGGTACGTGCTTCGCAAGAACGAGATCCGCTTCGTCCTCCGCCCGGCCGAAGGTCGGATCCTCGGATCCACGGATTTCGTCGTCCGGCAGGGGCGGGCGGATGCCGGGGCGGTCGTCGTCGAAGGCCGCGGTTTCGGGCACGGGATCGGGATGTGCCAGTGGGGAGCGATCGGCCGGGCCCGAGCGGGCCATGGCTACCGGGAGATCCTGGCAGCGTACTACCGCGGGGCCGCGGTGCAAAAACTCTACTAAGGAGCCAGAGCGGGTGCCGAGGGATGTGAGCGTAGCGGTCATCGGAGCCGGCGGCGTGTCCCAGATCGTGCATCTTCCGATCCTGAAGCGACTGCCCGACCTCAAGGTGGCCGCGATCGTGGATACCCAGCTCTCCAAGGCGCGCACGATCGCCGAGCGATTCGACGTGCCCATCGCCGCCCGCACGCTCGCCGACCTGCCGGCCGACGTCGCGGTGGATGCCGTGCTGGTCGCGACGCCCACCGACACGCATGTCGCCGTGGTCGAGGAGGCGCTCGAGCGCGGACATCACGTGCTTTGCGAGCGACCGCTGGCCCCCACGAGCGAGGGGGCGGAATCCCTGATCGCCGGGGCCGAACGGGCAAAGCGCCAGCTGATGGTCGCCATGAACCAGCGCTACCGGATGGACGTTCGAGCCGTTCGCCAGTTCGTGGCCACCGGCGAGCTTGGCGACGTCATCCTCGTGCGCTCCGTCTGGCTGACGCGAAGCGACCGCAGGCCGAAGCGGGGGTGGCGGCTGGACCCCGACAGCTCGGGCGGCGGAGTGTTGATGGACCTCGGGGCGCAGGCCCTCGATGCTGCCTTGTGGCTGCTCGGGTACCCCGAGGTCGAGCGCGTGAGTGCGGAAACCCATCCGCGCACGGCGGTCGAGGATACGGCGGTCGCCCTGCTGACGCTGGCGGGCGGCGCCGTCCTGCAGATGGAAGTCAGCTGGGAGCTGCGGGACGAGCGAGACCTGCAGTCCCTCCTCGTGCTCGGAACGGCCGGTTCCGCCCGTACGTCTCCCTTCCAGGTCCGCCGGGAGCTGGAGACGGGTCTCTCGGATGTGACCCCGCCGTTGGACGTGTCCGAGCCGGGGCTGTACAAGGCCTCCTACCGGCAGGAATGGGCGGACTTCCTGCGGGTGGTGCGGGGTGAAATGCCGCTGGAGGTCCAGGCCGAGCAGGTCAGGCTGGCTCGAGTGCTGGAAGCCTGCTATCGGTCGGCCCGCGAGGGAAAGGAGGTGGCCGGGTAGTGCGCTCTCGCCTCCCGGCCCCGCCGCCGGGGGCCGGCTGGGTTGCCACCAGCGGACTCATCCTCGGCCTTGCTCACCCCCCGCTCCACCTCCTTCTCCCCTCGTTCATCGGCCTGGTGCCGTTCGGGATCTGGCTGGAGCGGCTGCCGGAGGGGGAGGAGGGCCGGTGGCTGGCGTTTCGCGGCGGCTTCTGGCTGGGGATCATCTACTACACGCTGCTTCTTCACTGGATGGCCACGGCCCTGGTTGTCTACTCCGCTCTGGCCGTGCTGGCGCTCGGTATCGTCGTCGTCTCGCTTTCGCTCCTGCTGGCTGTCGCCGCGACCGGAATGCATCACGTCCGCCGACGGCCCGGCTGGCCCCTGTGGGTCGCCCTGCCGGTGTTCTGGACGGTCGCGGAGTGGTTTCGGGCGCACCTCGGCCCGCTCTCCTTCCCCTGGCAGGAGCTCGGCTACACGCTCGCCGGATTTCCGCGGCTGATCGGGGCGGCCGACGTCGTGGGAGCGCGGGGGATCAGCTTCTGGCTGGCGATGCTGGCCGGTCTGCTCGCGACGGCCTACGTCGCCGGACGGAGCGGCCGCCGGACGACGCTTTGGGCGGCTCTCGCCGGCTGGCTGGTCCTGCTGTCCGCGCCGGTCGGCTACTCCCTCTGGCGCTGGCGAACGCTGGAGACGAGAACCGCCGCCACGGTCACCGTCGTGCAGCCGAACATTCCCGAGGAGCTCAAGCAGAACTGGCAGGTTGCCCTCGACAGCACATTGCGCGCCGTGGAAGGTCTGCTGGCCGGCCACCAGCCGTCGGGCCAGGCCGACCTGGTGGTTCTCCCGGAGACGGCGATCCCCGGACCGATCGACCCGATCCTGGCCGTCGGGTTCAACGGCCGGCCCGATCTGTACCACTGGCTCGGTGGGCTGACGAGCCGCTCGGGCAGCGCGGTGCTCGTTGGCGCGATCGGGGTCGAGAACCACAGCCTGGAGGAGTGGAGCCACTACAACTCCGCCTACCTGATCGCCCCGCGCCGTCCGGCCGCCCGTTACGACAAGCGCCACCTCGTGCCCGTGGTCGAGCGGTTTCCGTTCGTGGATCCTGGCTGGAGGTGGGCCGGATACCTCGGGGGGTTCGGGGTGGGCGGCCGGCCAGCGGTCCTGCAGCTCCATGAGGCGCGCTTCGGCGTCCTGATCTGCTACGAATCGATCTTCGCCGGGCTGGGTCGAGCCTACCGGAGGCAGGGCGCCGATTTCCTCGTCAACATCACCAACGATGCGTGGTTCGGACGCGAGACGCCGTGGTGGAGCCGCAGCGGGGCGCTCTGGCAGCATCCATCGCACCTCGTCCTGCGGGCGATCGAATACCGGATCGGGATCGTCCGTGCGGCCAACACGGGAATCTCCGGCATGGTGGATCCGCTGGGACGGGTGAATCATCCCACGGACCTGTTCGTCCCCGCGATCTTCACGGCGCCGGTGCTCACCACCGATGGCCTCACCCTCTTCGCCCGCACGGGCGATCTCCTCGGCTGGGTGGCGGTGGTGGCGGCCGTGGCGGGTGCGGCTCTGCCGAGAGGTCGACGCCGGCGCTGAGTCGGGCAGAGACGGCGGGCTCGCCTAATCCGCCGTCTTGCGGGCCTCCTCCGCTTCCTGCTCACGGAGGCGCTGTTCGAGCAACGTGCTGGCGACCCGCAGGAAGTCGTGCTCGGTGACGATGCCGACCAGCCTTCCGTCGACCGTCACCGGGAGGCAGCCGATCCGCTTGGTCTTCATCAGCTCGATCGCTTCCAGCGTGTGGGTATCCGGTCGGACCGTGATCAGGTTGCGCTGCATGATGGTGCTAACGGGCGTCGGCGGGTCGTCGGCCCGGTGCTCGCGGCTGGCGAGATACCGAAGAAGCGAGCGGTGCGATATGAGACCGAGGAGGGTGTGCTGCTCGTTCTCGACCGGAATGTGGTGGATGTTGTGCCAGTCCATGAGCCGGGCCACCAGCTCGATCGGCTCGTTGACGCCCACGGTGATCAGGTCGGTGGTCATGTACTGCTCGATGCGCCGGTAGCTCGGCGTCCAGTCGCCGGCTTCCTCGAACTGGGCCAGCGACCACCGGTGCACGGGTTCTCCGGTCCGCTCCCGTTCGGCCAGCGCGGCCGTGAGCGACGCCAGGCGCTCCAGCAGGCTGCCCCGGTTCTTCATCCTCGCATACGACCGGAGGAGCCACGCCGAGGGTGTCTGCTTGGACTCGACCCGTTCCTCGATGATCCCTAGGTAGCGGTCGATGTCCCCTTCGTCGAGATCTCCCGCCCGCAGTCCCTCGCGGGCGAGCGGCAGAAGTCTTTCGGAGATCAGCTGTCTTGCGCTCTGGGTCTCCCCGAGGTCGCACCACACCAGGTGGGAGTCGAGTCCCAGCCGGGCCGCGGCGACGAAGTTCGCCCGCGCGTCGTCGAAGTCGATCGATTCGCGCACGTCGCGTTCCTGGTGCGCCAGGGCGCTGACGATCCCGAGCCAAAACGCCGCGTTGGCGACTTCATCCAGCACCGTGGGCCCGGAGCCCAGGACCCGGTTCTCGATCCGGAGGTGCGGTTTCCCGTTGCTGATTCCGTAGCAGGGCCGGTTCCACCGCCAGATCGTGCTGTTGTGGAGCGTGAGGGCGGTCAGCCGAGGTGCCCGTCCGGCCGCCAGCTCCTCGAGCGGGTCCTCGTCGATCTCCCGTTCGAGGATGACCCGATACCGGGCGATGTCCTCCCTGAAGATCTCCAGGACGGAGTTCTCCACCCACTGGCTCCCGAAGTGCACGCGCGGCTTGATGTCGCGGAGGTCGGGTCGGGCGCTGCGCGTGTCGATCGACTGCTGAAACAGAGCGATTCGGGTCTCCCGCCAAAGACGCTTCCCGAACAGCAGCGGCGATCCGCTGGCAGCGGCCAGCACCGGTGCGGCGGCGACGAGCGCGATGTTGTAGAGTCGAGCGAATTCCTCGGCGCCCACCTGGAAGTGGACCTGGAAGCTCGTATTGGCCGCCTCCAGCATGACGTTGGAATGCTCCACCAGCAGCTCATCCACGCCCTTCAGATAGAACTTGTATGCGCTTCCGCGGAGCTGATTGAGCGCCTCGTTCAGCGCGTAGTATCGTTCCTCCGGCGTCATGTTCTCGATCGTGAGGTGGGAGATCTGGAGGGTGGGCAGGATGCCGGTGAGGATCACGTCGGCACCCACCTCCAACGCCGCCCGTCGCGCGATCCCGAGAAGCTCCCGCAGCCCGGCCTCCATGCGACGGAGACAATCTCCGTCGAAGCGGATCGGATCGAGGTTGGCCTCGAGGTTGAACAACGCGAGCTCGTGGGTGACGCGCGGGTCGTCGATCCGTCGGAGGACCTCGGCGGCCACCGGCGCCGGCTGCCAGTGGTCATCGACCAGGAACATCTCCTGTTCCGCCCCGACGCGGCGCACGTCGGCCTCGATGGCGCCGGAGTCCAGCATCTGTTCCAGAGCCTGCACGTCGCGCAGCAAGTGGCGCGTGAAGCGGCGGAGACGTTCCGTGTCTCCCGCTCGCACCTCCTTATCCCCCATGCGGCAAAGCTAACGGCTCGCTGACGGGCCGTGAAAGGAGTTCAGAAACCGGCCGCCGTCAGGAAGCGGCCGGCGATCGTCTCCCACCCGTGTTGGCTGGCGCGGCGGGTCCCGGCCTGCCCCATTCGGCGGCGTAGGGCTGGGTCGCCGAGGAGACGGACGAGCGCGCCGGCCAGGGCGTCCGGCCGGTCGGGTGGGACCAGCACGCCCGCCTCTTCATCCGGCACCACTTCCGGCACGGCAGCGCTCCGGCACGCGACGATCGGGATTCCGGAGGCCATCGCCTCCAGGAAGACGATGCCGAATCCCTCCTGCAAGGACGGGAGACAGAAGACGTCCGCTCGCCGGTACTCGGCCTGCAGGGCGTCCAGATCGGGAACCGCTCCGAGCAGGTCCACGACGGCTTCGAGGCCCAGCGAGCGGACAGCGCGGCGGAGCCGCGGGAGTTCTGGCCCGTCGCCGACGATCCGCAGGCGAGCCTCCGGGTGGTGAGCCAGCACCTGCGGGATCGCGTGCAGCAACGCCATCGTGTTCTTCCGCCGATACTGTCTTGCTACGCTGAGGATCCGCAGTCCTGCCGGCTGACGGCCGCTCCCGTGCCGGGATCCTTCGTCTCGGCGCGCACGGGGTGCCACCGACCAGCGAGCGAGATCGATTCCTTCCGGAACCACCCGGACGCGCTCGGGCGCGAGGCCGTACGCGGAGCCGGCCAGCGCCCGACTGTACTCGCTGGTCACCATCACGACGTCGGCGGAGCGGGCGTTCGCGCCCTCGAGCCGCGACAGGACCTGGAAGCCGAGGCGCACCCGGCCCCGCTCGAACCGAACCTCGTCCGCCATCACTCCCTTCAGGCAGACGACATACGGGGCGGTGCGGCGGCGCAGGGCGCACCCATCCAGGTCGAAACCGACGATGAGGTCCGGCGCGGGAGCCACCTCCCGGACCAGCGCCAGCGAGATGTTGTAGCGGAGCCGATGGAGCGCTCCGGTGCGGTGGGCTGAGGGATCGCCGAACGGAACCACCGAATGGCCCAAGCGCCGCAGCCCTTCCGCGAGTCCCGTGATCGCCACCCCGGAGCCGCTGCCGACGTGCGGCGCCAGAGGCCACGAGTTCAGGAAGACGATCTGCAGGGCGACTACAGCCGGTCGATCTTCGCAGCCAGGATGAAATCGCTTTCCGTCAGGCCATCGATCTTGTGCGTCCAGATCTGGATGCGGGCCAAGCCCCAGCCGAGGTATATGTCGGGGTGGTGCCCCTGCTCCTCGGCCAGCTCGCCGACCCGATTGACGAAGTCGAGCGCGGCCCGGAAATCCTCGAAGCGGAATTCCTTCTCGAGGTGATGCTCGTCGACCACGGTCCACCCGCCGCCGAGAGTCACCTGCAGCTCGGCCAGCTCCGCGCCCGCCAGCGGAGGTACGCCACCTCGGCACGGCACGCACATCTTGCTCGCGAGATCGCCCGACATGTTTCCACTCCTCCGGTCGTGGTGATCGTCGTGCGGAGGGTGGGGCGAAGGTGGCGTGCGCCGCAAGTCCGCGAGGGTGCGGTCAGGTCGAGAGCTGGGCCGGCGCGCGGTCGGTCGGTGCGCGATCGGTCGGCGCCGCCTGTGCGCTGCCGGCAATGTCGGGGTACGAGACGGCGACCTCGTTTCGGCCGCAGGCCTTCGCCTCGTACAGAGCCAGATCGGCCGCCCGCAACAGGGATTCGGCGTCGACGGCGTCGTCGGGGAAGAGCGCGATGCCCACCGAGCAGCCGATCTCGATGGTGGCGTCCTCGAGAGCGAGCGCCGACCGGCTGAGGTTTTCCCTCAAGCGACGGGCAATCCGCAGCGCCAGTCGCTCATCGGCCTGGAGCAGTACCGCCGCGAACTCGTCTCCGCCGATCCGGGCGACCTCATCCGAGTCGCGGAGGATGCCCTGCAGGGCGGAGGCGATCGTCTGCAGGACGCGGTCGCCCACGTGGTGCCCGTGACGGTCGTTCACCGCCTTCAGGTGGTCGCTGTCGAGCAGCATGAGTCCGAGCCTCTCCCCGTAGCGCTCGGCCCGGGCGAGATGTTCGCCCAACCGCTCGACGAAGTATCTACGGTTGTGAAGTCCCGTAAGGGGGTCCGTGATCGCCAAACGTCGGGTTTCCTCCTGTAGCTCGGCCGCACGCAGCACGACGGCTGCCTGCTGCGCCACCACGGACAGAATGCGGACATGCTCCTCGCCGTACGCTGCCGGCCGAGTCGACTCGGCGTTCAACACTCCGATCACACGGCCCTCCACCACCAGCGGAACGGCGATCTCGCTCCGGGCGCCGGTCACGCCCGGGATATAGCTCCCCTCGTGGTCCAGGTCGTCGATGATGATCGTACGTGCCGAACTGGCGCAGCGGCCGGTGATCCCCTCTCCGAGCGGGATGGCGAGTTCCGCGACACCCTCCGCGTAGCCGTTCGAGGCGCGGACGCGAAGCGCGCCCCGGGTCGGGTCGTAGAGCAGGATCGCGCACTGTCCCCGCGGGATCGTGTCCTGGGCGACCTGGAGGATCGCCTCCAGGGTCGAGTCGAGGTTCCTCCCATCGCTGGCGAGCTGGCTGATCCGGTACAGCGCGTCCAACTGGCTGATCCGCGAGCGCAGCCGCTCGCGCGTCCGGGAGGCGACGATCGCGAGCGCCGCCTGCGTGCCCAACACCGTGAGCAACTTCTCGTGTTCTTCCGTGAATGCGTCCGTGCGGTCCGACTCGACGTTGATGACGCCGGCCACCTCGTTCCGGACGATGAGCGGCACGGCCATGTTGGAGCGCGCCTCCTCCAGCCCGACCACGTAACGCCGGTCCTTCGATACATCCCCGACCCTCACGGCCTGCCGATGCGAGGCTGCCCAGCCCGAGATCCCGCGACCCTCCGGCAGAGTGAGCCGCAGGACGTCGGTGGCCCGATCGCCGTAGCCACGCACCCGCTTGACCGACAGCGTTCGGCTCTCTGCATCGAACAGCATCAGCGCGCAGTGGTCGAAACCGATGAGGTCCTGCGCGCGAGCGAGGACCTTGTCGAGAAGACGGTCCAGGTCGTCGCTCAGACCGATCTCCCGTGTCGCCTCGTATACGGCGGCAAGAGAGGCGAGTTCGTTCATTCCGCCTGAATCCCCTCGGGGTGATTCGGCCTCGGTCCCGACCGCCAGAGCGGCCGGGAAAGGCTGACGATGTCTTATAGTGCTTGAGAAACGGGTCTTAGGGCGCGTTTGGCGGGAGCGGCCGTCGAGGCCGATCGACCCGCCATCCTTGCCCGGCCCGGTCCTGCCGAGGTGGGTTGCAAGAACGATTCCGGGCCGGTTGCAGGCCGCCGACCCGTATCAGGCCGCTCCCAGCGCCCGCTTGATGGCGGCGTAGTCGGGCTGGAATCCGGGGTCGTCGCTCACCCAGTCGTACACGACCTTACCGTCCCGGCCGATGACGAAAGCGGCCCGCTTCGCGACGCCGCGGAGTCCCAACAGGTCCTCGTGGAGCACCCCGTATTGCTTTGCGACCTGTCGGTTGAAGTCGGAGAGCAGGGGGAAGGCGATCTCCTCCTCCTCACGGAAGCGCTTCGCCACGAACGGGCTGTCCACGCTGATACCGAATACCCGGGCGTCGAGCTTCTCCCACTCGTCCCATTCCCGGCTGACCGTGCGCAGCTCGTCCGTGCACACGGAGCTGAACGCGAGCGGGAAGAACAGCAGCACGACCTTCTCCCGACCGATGTGCTCCGCCAGATCGACCACCTGTCCGGGTGCTTCCGGAAGCCGAAACGGCGGTGCCCTGTCTCCCGTTCGTATGGGCATCACGATCCTCCGCGATCGTCGACGTCCGGTTTCGAGCAGTTCAGAAGGCGCCTCCGCCCCCCCCGCCGAAGCCTCCGCCCGAGAAGCCTCCGCCGCCGCTGAAGCCGGAGCCGCCCGAGCTTCTTGGGCGCGAGGCCATCGTCTCCCCGGCGGAGCTTGCCATCCGGGAGAGGTCGTTCACGAATACCCCGGTCCGGAAAGCGTGAAAGTCGGAGCCCCGGTACCAGCTCGGCGGTTCACGGCAGATCTCCTCGAACGCGGCCGCCCACTTCCGTTCGACGCCGAGGGCCATCGCGAACGGAAGGAACCGCTCGAACATCTCGGGGCCGGTGATCATCCGCTTGAACCGGTCGCTCTCGACCCGCTGCAGGAACTCCTCGAACCCCCGCACCTTGGCGAACGCCCGCGTCCCGTGGACCGTGCGGGCCGGCATGACTAGGCCGAAGCCCGCGATCACCGCCCCGGTGAGCAGCCCGGCCACGATCACGGTCAGCGGCGACTCTCCCAGCGTGGCCGCCACGATGTTGCCGCCGATCAGCGTCAGCACGGTCACCACCACGGCTGCCCCGAGATAGGCGGCCTTCACCCTGTCGGGCCGCCGGTCGTAGTACCGCTCGCGCAACAGACGCTGGAACATCCCCTTTCGGATCTGGGGCAGGTCCCGGTAGAACTCGTTCCGGAGGTCCGAGAGGTCCACCGAGGTGCCGGCGGAGCCGAACAGGGCCTCCAGGAGCGCGGTCTCGTGCGCCTCGAGCCCGGCCCACTCCCACTCGGAGCGTGGCTTCTCGAGCCGGAAGGTGTAGTCCGTCTCCGAGATCAGGCCCAACAGCCTCTTCTCCTCGGTCTCCTCGATGCTCAGGTATCCGCGGACCGCCAGATCAACCAGGGTGGCCGTCACGTCGCGCATGTCCGGGGAGTGGTCGGCCAGCACTCCCACCTCGCCGGGCGTCAGCCCGTCCGGCGGCTCGTACTGGGGCGCGATCGGCCCGGTCTCCGGGTCCCGCCCTCGGGCGCGCCAGAGCTGGAGCATGATGACGAAGGCGACGATCGGGAGGCCGAGCGGCCAGTTGGCGCGCAGGAAGGAGGCGATCTTTTCGGCCGGCCCCGGCCGCTCGACCACCCCCGCGTCCCAGGCCACGGCGACGGTGAGGCCCTCCCGGAAGCCCAGTGGTCGCGCCGTCTCAACGCGCACCAGGCCGTCGAGGTTCTCGACCCGGGCGTCGGACTCGGTCGAGCCGTAGGCACCGGTGAAAGCGCGTACCCGTACGCCGGTGACGCCCTCGGGCAGGATGATCTCTGCCGAAGCGTGCTCGATCGCGACCGGCCACTCGTCGCCCGTGACGTTCCAGTAGAGCTCGTCCCAGGTTTCGAACTCGTCGTCGCCCTTGGGAAACCGGAGCGCGTTGGCCACCCGGTAGCGGATCTGCACGGTTCGCGTCGCGTCGACCGCTCCGGGCACCCAGATCTGGACCTTTCGGTACTGTCCCTCGCGGCTCTCCTCGTAGCGCAGTTCGTTTCCGGCGCCATCGGTCACGCCCACCACGTCCAGATCGAGCGCGTACGTGAAGCCCTGTGGGTTCCGGTAGCGGATCGGAATCGTGCGGTAGATGCCGTTGTAGCTGCCCGTGAAGCGGGGTCGGATCGTCTCCGTGACGTCGATGCGGCCGCTCCGCTGGACCCGCACCTCGGCCCGGAAGCTTTCGATCACCCACTCCCGAAAGGCAGCAGGGACGCTCGGCGCGGGCTCTCCGGCCACCGGCCACACGACGCCGGCGGCGAGCAGGATGCCCGCCACGAGCGCGACGGTCGGAAGATCGATGCGCCGACGCCGCGCCGCTCCCGGCGCAGGGGCTGCCCTCCCGGTCCGCCGCCGGGGATCAGTCCGAGGTGCCGAAGTCGACCTTGGGCGCCTCACGCTCGCGCTCATCCTCGAGGGCGAAGAACTGACGTGGCTGGAAGCCGAAAGCGCCGGCCACCAGGTTGGAGGGCACGGTGTGGATCTTGGTGTTGTAGTCGCGGACGACGGCGTTGTAATACCGCCGCGCGTTCTGCACCGCCTCCTCGATCTCGCTCAGGGTGCCCTGCAGCTCGGTGAAGCTCTCGACCGCCCGCAGCTGCGGGTAGGCTTCGGCGAGCGCGAACAGCTGCCGCAGCGCCCCGGTGAGCACGTTCTCGGCCGCCGCCTTCTCCTCCGGCTCCCGGGCGGACATGGCGCGATTTCTGGCCTCGATCACGGCTTCGAGCGTGTCCCGTTCGTGGCTCGCGTACCCCTTCACCGTCTCGACCAGGTTCGGGATCAGGTCGTAGCGCCGCTTGAGCTGCACGTCGATGTCGGCCCACGAGTTGTCGGCCCGCACGCGCAGCTTCACCAGCCCGTTGTAGATGCCGATCAGCGCGACGATCAGGACGACCAGGATCAGCAACACGATCCACATGGTCAGCTCTCCTTGGTTGGGAAGGCCGAGCACGCCGGCGCCGTGCGCCGACGGCGCATGACAGCCGACGGCGCATCATAGGCGGATCAGCCGGCGGGGGCGAGAGCGGTCCGGACGGTGGCGGCGTGGATGGCGATGGTGTCCCCCGTGCGAACGGCGTATCCGCCGGCGAGCACCACCGCGCAGGCGATCCCGCGCTCGCGAAGCGCACGGATGACGAAGGCGTCGCGGGCGGCCAGGCCGGGCAGCGTGAGGCCGAGGCCGCCCAGCTGATCCTCGCGGTACGGATCGGCCCCGGCCAGGTAGAAGGCCAGGTCCGGCCGCTGTCCGTCCAGCAGCTTCGGCAGGCTCTCCGAGAGGAGGCCCAGGTATTCCTCATCCCCGGTTCCGTCCCTCAGCGGGATGTCGATGTCGCTCGGAGGCTTGACCGCGGGGTAGTTGCGCTCCTGATGCATCGAGAAGGTGGCGGTTCGGTCGTCCCCCGCGAAGATGGCGGCCGTGCCGTTGCCGTGGTGGACGTCGAGATCGACGACGGCAGCCCGCCGAATCTCGCCGCCTTGCTGCAGGGACCGGATCGCCACGGCGACATCGTTGATGAGGCAGAACCCCTCTCCGTGGTCCGGGAAGGCGTGGTGGAACCCGCCGCCGAGGTGAACGGCCGCGCCGCCCTCCAGGGCGAGCCGGCCGGTGAGCACCGACCCCCCGGCGCAGAGCCGGGAAGCGGCCGCCAGTTCCGGCGTGAACGGAACCTCGAGTACCATGATCTCGGGAAGCGTGAAGTCGCCGCGAGCGATCTTGCGCAGATACTCGGGCGTATGCACCAGCGCCAGCTCCGCGTCGGAGGCCGGCCGCGGTCGGATGAGGTCGCTCTCCGAGATGACACCCTCGGCCAGCAGCCGATCCCGCACGAGACGATACTTCCTGGTGGGGAAGACGTGTGGGCCGATGTCCACCTCGTAGGACGGATCGTAGATGACGCTCGGGCCGGACACGGGGGCTCGTCAGGCCGCCCCGGGTCGGCCGCGAGAGCTGACCACGCGCCGGCCGAGCGCACGAGCCACGAAGCGGAGACGGTCTCCCCACGGTAGCCGGCCGAAGGCCGTCCGTACGACCCCCCTGGTGAAGTACGTCCTCTGGGAGTAGTCGATGGCGGTCTCGACGATCACCGGTCGCCCCTCGCCGATCCGGCTGGCCGACCACCGAACCGCGTCGGGCAGGTCGCCGTTCGACCCGAGCCGCCGGAATTCGATGCCGACAGCCCCCGCGAGCGCCTCGAGGTCGTAGTCCGGCAGCTCGCTGGCGGTCCGCCGGCCGAGCGCGATGTCCTGGAACTGCGAGATCTGCGCGAGCTCCCGATCCCGCAGCACGAAAGCGGCCGTGGCGGCGCCCTCCCTGGCCGCCGTGAGCAGCTCCAGACCGGTCATCAGGAAGGCGCCGTCGCCGGGCAGCGAGACGACGGGGACGCCCGGACTTGCGAGCGAGGCGCCGATCGCCGCCGGCACGGCGTAGCCCATGCAGGAGTAGTCCACCGGAGCGAGAAAGCGGCCCGGAGCCTCCAGCCGGAGCCATTCCATCGCCAGGAAGGTGCCGTTGCCGCTGTCCGCGACGTACACCGTCTGCTCGGGATACTCCCTCTGCAGCGCCTGAAACAGGGCCGACGGGGACACCCCGCACCGGCCGGTGCCAGGTCGCGTGCGCTGCGCCTCTGCGCGACCGGCGGCGATCCGCGCCCGCAGGCCGGAATCCGGCATGCGCGGTCTCAGCCCGTCGAGTAGGGCCTCGACGGCGGCCCGGGCGTCGCCGACCAGCGAGACGACGGCTGCGTAATTGCGGCCAAGTACGGCCGGATCGATGTCGATGTGAACGAGGGGTCGGGGAGGTCGCATGCCGTAGCTCCCCGTGCCCACCTCGGAGAAGCGGCACCCGATCGCCAGCGTCGCGTCCCGGCTCTCGGCCACCCGCCGGGCGAACGGCGGCGCGGCGTCGCCGAAGCCGGGCCAGAGGGCGAGCGGATGGGACTCCGGGAAGACGCCCTTTCCCTGAATCGTGGTCGCAACGGGGGCCTCCAGCCGCTCGGCCAGCTCAACCAGGAGGTCGGTTGCCCCCCTGGCCCCGAATCCGACATAGAGGAGCGGACGGTCGGCGCCTTCCAGCGTCTCCACGGCACGGAGCGCCGACTCCCGGTCGAGCGCCGGCCCGGTCGGTTCGCCCGGATCGGCCGGTCGCTGCTCGATGGCTTCCTGGGACAGATAGAGGTCCGCCGGCACCTCGACCATCGTCGGCCCTGGCACGCCGGTCCGGGCCAGCTCGCAAGCCGATCGAACGGTGCGGTAGGCGTCCTCCGGGTGCTCGATGCGGAGCGTCGCCTTCACCACCGGGGCGGCGATCGCGGCCTGGTCGACATCGTGGAGCTGAAAGGCCTTGTCCGTCCGGGTTCGGATGCCGCAGGCGAGCACGAGCATCGGGACGTTGTCGAGATACGCCTCGGCGATCCCGGAGAGGGCATGAGTCAGACCGGCGCCCGGGACGAGGTTCAGGCACGCGAGCCGCCCGGAAGCGCGCCAGTATCCGTCCGCCATGAAGCCGGCCGACTGCTCGTCCGTAACCAGCACGGGGCGAACCCGCTCCGAGCCCGCCAGCGCGTCGTAGAGCTCGATGTTGTGGGTGCCCGGAATCCCGAAGGCGTGGTGGATCTCCTCCTCCTCCAGGGCCCGTACGATGGCCCGAGCGGTCGTGAGCTTCACGCCGGCCGCTCGTTCATGCTGCCGGGCTCGTTCATGCCAGCAGCTCGCCGGCATCGTGGCGGATCGCCTCCGCCGTCCGATCCGCCAGGGCCATGATCGTCAGATAGGGGTTGATCTGAAGGGCATCCGGGCAGAGGCTCGAGTCCGCTACGCGCAGCCAGGGGTGCCCGTGCACGCGTCCCCAGCCGTCGGTTACCGAATCGGCTGCCGAGCGTCCCATCCCGCAGCCGCCCATCAGATGGGCGGCCGCGACCGGGACCGTCCCGGCGAGAAAGTGCTCGGGGCGAATGCGATCCTCGACTCGGTCCGGCTCGTCGACCCGGATCTCCGGTGGCCGTGCCAGCGGGACGTGCACCCGCGTCGCTCCGGCGGCGAAGAAGATCCGGGCCGAGGCACGCGCGCCCAGGGTGAGCGCCCGCACCACTTCGTCGGTGAAGCGATAGTGCACCGCCGGCCGGCCCGTTCGGTCGACCGTCACCCGGTTGCCCGGGACGGCCCGATCGCAGGCCAGCACGAGGATCATCTGCAAGCGGGGGAAGGCGCCGAGAAAGCTCTGGTGTGTCGCGCCGAAGCCGAGCAGGCTCTTGGCGGTGACGAACGGGAAGTACATGCAGGTCTCGAGCACGAATCGCTCGTCGGCCGCGCGGTCCAGGTAGTAGCTCTTCGGGTGACCGACGTCGTTGGTGATCTCGCGGCCGTGCTCGCCGACCAGGATGAGGGCGGGGTGACAGGTGAAGCCCTGGCCGAGCCGCGGGAGCCGGGTGCCGAAGCCGGAGCGCAGGAGCAGGGCCGGCGAGCCGACCGCGCCGCCGGCTACCACGATGATCCTGGCTCGGACGCGGTGCTCGCCCGGCGGCCACTCGGAAGGCCCTCCCTTGCCCTCCGGCGGGGCATCGGAGACGCGCGCGACGACGAGGCCCGGCTCGACGCGTGCCACCTCCGCCCGTGTCACGACCCGGACGCCCCGGCGCTCGGCTGCCGGGAGCTGCACGCGGTCGGTCCCCTGCTTGGCGGCGTTCGGACAACCGAGGTTGCAGAGCCCGGATCCGCGACAACCCTTCACGTTGACCGGAAACTGCCGTGCCTCGAGCCCGGCGCGCTCGCAACCCTCGAGAAACAGGGTATTGTTCTCGTTGATCTCGGCCGCCTCGAGCAGGTGGACATGGTTCTGGGTGGCGAAGCGGCCGGATCTCTCGGCCACGTCGGCGTGAGAGAGCCCCGGAACCGCCCAGCCGTCGATGACCCTCGCCTCGGCGGTCAGGGAGGTGCCGGTGTAGACCGCCGTGGATCCGCCGAAGACCCTTCCGAATGCGAGCGTCATCGTGCCGTCTGCGGTCAGAAAGCCGCCCGCATCCGCGTACAGGGTGCGGGCCATCTCGACCTCGTCGCCCGTGAACTCGTGGTCGGCCAGCCGCGGGCCCTGCTCGAGCACCAGGACCCGGCGTCCGGCTTCCGCCAGGGGGGCGAGGCCGAGCGCCGCCGTGCCCCCGCCGGCCCCGGACCCGATGATCACGACGTCCCACTCGGGCTCGGTCAGCGGTCGGACCTCCCGGAGGCGGCTTCCGCGTCGCTCCTGCCGTCGGTTCCGGCAGTTTCGCTGCTGGCGCCGAGGTCGCTTCCAGCCGTGTCGGCGGCGGGTCGCGCCGCCCACCCGCGCGGGTCGGCCCGGTAGCCGATCGCGCGGCGGACGTCGGGGCGTCCGTAGTAGCCGAGGAAGACCAGCGTGCGGAGTCCCCAGAAGCCGCGCCGCAGCACGAGGGCCGGAGCGCGCTGAAGGCGCTGCAGGATCTCGGCACGGCGGGCCGGGTCCAGGCGGCTGAAGCGACGCCCCCGGCGCAGCACGGGCGCCCACTCCACGGCGCGGATGAACAGGCGAAGCTGACGCCGCAGGCGCGGCGGGCGGTCAGCGAGCGCCGTCTCGACGCGGGCCTCCAGTTCCTGCCAGTCGGACGGGCCGAGTTCCGCGGCCGGAAGGATCGTCGAGGCGAGCGAGCGGAAGGCGCGCCGTACGGGTGCAAGCACGGGCTCGGGCGGCGTGGTCACGCGGCGAAGCATAGACAGCGGCCCGACCGGGGAGCAAGGCAGGCCGATCGAGGTAGGAGGGAGGCGGTGCGGTGGTTCACGGGGAAGGGCGAGCACCGAGCGAGCGAGCCGGAGCCCGGGGAGGGAAGGCGAATGGAAGCTCCGCTGTTTCAGGTCGACGCGTTCACCGAACACCGCTTCGCGGGCAACCCCGCCGCCGTCTGCCTGCTTCCTCGCTGGCCCGACGAGAAGGTGCTGCAGGCGATCGCCTCGGAGAACAATCTCTCCGAGACGGCGTTCCTGGTGGGTGCGGGCTCAGAGTACGACCTGCGCTGGTTCACCCCGGTAGCCGAAGTCGATCTCTGCGGACATGCCACCCTCGCCTCGGCCTTCGTCCTGTTCGATCGCTTCGGCATCGGCCCGGAAGCGATCTTTCATACCCGGAGCGGACGGCTCGCCGTCCAGCAGGGGGACGATGGGCTTCTTCGGATGGATTTTCCGGCGGGCGCACCCGAGCCCTGCGAGGCACCGGCCGGGTTGCTGGACGCTCTGGGGGGATCGCCCGTCGAGGTGCTGCGGGCCACCGACTACCTGGTCCGGTACGCGACCGAGGGCGAAGTGCGGGACCTCCGTCCGGACTTCGGCGGCTTGAGCGGCCTCGGTGCCCGAGGGTTCATCGTGACGGCGCCCGGAGAGGAGTGCGACTTCGTCTCCCGCTTCTTCGCGCCCGACCTCGGCATTCCGGAGGACCCGGTCACGGGCTCCGCCCACTGCACGCTGGCCCCCTACTGGGGGCGAGAGCTCGGGAAGTCGAGCCTGCACGCACGCCAGATGTCCCGCCGCGGGGGCGAGCTGTGGTGCGCGCTCAAGGGAGACCGGGTGGAGATCTCAGGCCGCGCCGTCCTCTACCTATCCGGCTCGATCCGCTACTGATACCGGCAATGCCGGCGGAAACGACGCCTCTCACTTCCCGACGGCCTTCAGGCATGCCCCCCGCGGCGGCCGTCAGCCCAGCACGCCCACGAAGTTCGACGGGTCCAGCCGGTAGCCGGGGAAGACCTGCTGCAGCTGCCGTGCACCCAGATGCCCTCCGACGACCTCGGCGAACACATCACGGAAGTCCGTCGTGATCGCCAGATCCCGGCCCTCGTAGAGCTGCTCCGGCTCCAAGCCCGGCCAACGCCCGAGCACGCGACCGCCGGCCGTCGAGCCTCCCAGGATGAGCATGCAGTTGCCGTGACCGTGATCCGTCCCGCCCGAGCCGTTCTCGGCCACCGTACGGCCGAACTCCGACATGGTCACCAGCACGACATCCTCCATCCGGTCGCCCAGGTCGTCCCGGAACGCTCGGATGCCGGTGCCGAGCTCCGTCAGTCGGTTCGCCAGCAGGCCCTGAGCGCCACCCTGCGCCAGATGGGTGTCCCAGCCGCCGATGTCGACGAAGGCCAGCTCCAGTCCCACCCCGGCCTTGGTCAGCTGCGCGATCTGCTGCAGAGACCGACCGAAGCCGCCGCGCGGATACTCGACGCCGGCTCGCGGACGGTACTGGAGCGGGTCCGTCCGGCGGATGAGCTCGATCGCCTCGAACGAATCGCCGGCAGCGCCGGCGACAAGGTCGTTCTGCGCGCTGCGGTAGAGACGCTCGAACGCGGCCTCCAGCCGCGGGCTGCGTCCGCCGGCGATCCCGAACCGGTCGAGGTCCGCGATGGCGATCGTCGGATAGGCGCCCCGGAGCGCGAGCGGCATCTCCGCGCTCATGGCCACGCCGCGGAGCGGCGAGGCATCGGCCATCGCCACCTGGCCGGCAGCGTGGTCCGACCCGTGAGCCGCACCGTCCGCCAGGGTGCGACCCGGGCACCCGCAGGGATTCTCGACCAGCATCCGGTTCATCCACCCGTCGCGCGTGGTCCTGACGCCGGGCGTCCCGCTCTCCATGAAATCCTGCGCATCGAAGTGCGAGCGGGTCGGATGGGGAGAGCCTGCGGCGTGCACGATCGCCAGCTCGCCCGACCGGTACAGGTCGTGAAGACGTCCCAGGGCCGGGTGGAGGCCGAAGAACCCGTCGAGGTCGATCACCCCCCCACCGCCGCTTCGCGAGGGCGCCGGGACAGCGATCGAGCGGCGCACACGGTAGTACGCCCTCTCGCCGAACGGCACGACCATGTTCAGGCCGTCGACGGCGCCCCGCTGGAAGATGAACACCACGGTCTTCTGCCTGTCCGCGAGCCGAGTCTCGGCGAGCAGCGCTCGGGCCAGGAACCGGGGCGGCAGGCCGATCGCCAGCAGTCCCACCGTTCCCTGCTTCATGAAGATCCTTCGGTTGATCGGTGACATCACGGCCCCCTCGTCTCCCTGTGCACGCCTGGTCCTCCGATGCTTCATTGCGGCCGCTCAGCGGTACTGGAACTCCGGCGACCCGAGGGCGAGCCCGAGTGCCAGCTCGCCCGTGCCGGCTCCGCGCCGCAGCTCGGCGAGCGAGCCGTCGAGGCCGGCGAAGTCGCTCTCGACCTCCGCCTCGATCGCCCGTTGCAGGCCGAGGGTCTCCTGGCCCGGCAGCACCTTCCCCAGCATGGCATTCGGCGGCAGCGCCGTAAGCGAGCCTGGCACCCGCACGTTGCGGATGGCCCCGGTCGCCAGCGCGAGCCCCAGGTTCATGCGCTGGAGCAGCGCGGCCCCGCTGGCCCATTCCTCGGCGGTCGCCGGGTACCCGGTGGGGGCGGACGCCATGTACGGGACCTGGTCGAGCGCGCGAAGCTGCTCGACGAGGCCGCGCGACGGACCGAACTCCGCCCGCGTGACCCTAAGGGCGCTGGCCAGGAGCTCGAACGGGGTCTTGAGCTTGGCGCCGACGCTCTCGGACTCGTAGAAGCGGTCCGAGCTGAAGAGGGCTCGGGTGACCTCACGCAGGTCGCCGCGGGTCGCGAGAAAGACGGCGGCCAGCTCGTCGACCACCTCCGGCGGCGGGTCGTCCGCCACGAACGTCTGCGCGAGCTGGACGGCGATGTGCCGCGCCGTGGAGGGGTGCACGGCCAGTATCCGGAGTGCGTCGAGCCCGTCCTCCATCCCCCGTCCCGCCGGGAGGGGGGTTCCGAGCACCGTCTTCTCGCCGGGATCGTGCCACTCCGCCCGGAAGATGAACTCCCCCGCGCCGGCCTCTCGGCCGGCCGCTCCGCCGACGCCCCCGGCGGTCCGGCCCGGTCGCCGCAGTGTCCAGCCGGTGAACGCTCGCGCCACCTCGACCACGTCCTGCTGGTCGTAGCCCCCGTCGACACCGAGGGTATGCAGCTCGAGCAGCTCTCGGGCGTAGTTCTCGTTCAGACCGGGCTCGCGGGCGGGGCGCCCGGCCCCTCGCTGCACGGCCTGCTGGATGCGGGCGATCTGCTCGTCGGAGGCTCCCCGCATGCGGAGCGCGACCTCCCGCTCCCGCGGCGACATGCTGCGGAAGCGCTCCCTATTCTGCCGTGCCTGCGCCCCTCGCGGGTTGAGCGAGTCCGGGACCTGGCTCAGCCAGTTGTCGAGGTAGACCAGCATGGCGGGGTGGGAGGCGGTGGCGATCAGCATGTCCTCGAACTCGCCGAACACGTGGGACCGGATCGCCTCCCGCTCGTACTCGCCGATCAGCCAGCGGTCCGGTCCCTTGGCGAAGAAGACGTTGAAGTGGTTGAACCAGAAGTCGGTCATCACCTCTTCCAGTTGCCGCTCCGAGGTCACCGCGCGCGCCAGCTTGGCACCGGTGAGATCGAAGAGGATCCGGTTGGGGCCGGCGGCGCCGGATCCCCGCTGGAAGCGGCGTCGCTCGTCGCGGGAAGCGGAGTCGGAGCGGTCGGGCCGCGGGCCTGCGGCGCCGGGTGGGGGATACGCCGCGTAGAGCTCGGACACCGTCATCCGGACGGCCGGGAAGCTCGACAGCCTCGCCTCCAGCTCGGAATCGTCGATCCGTTCCGGGTGGAGCTGCCGCTCGAGCCAGCCCTCGCGACCGAGGTCGAGGACGGCGGCGAGGTCCTCGGGGCGCGGGCCGTAGGTCGCCCGCTGCAGCAGGTGGACGGCTCGGGCCGTGTCATCCTCCGCCGCCTCCGCAGGATCCTGCCACGGGCTACCTGCCGCCCGCGCCCCGGAGAGCGGCACCGCTCCGATCACGAGGATCGCGAGTCCGAGGAATGGGGCCGCGCTGACCCTCCGACACCGATCGCCACCGTCGCGAAACGCTCTCTCGCCCATCCCGGATCCTCCTCCGGCCTTGCTCCGCCTGTCGTGTCGGTGCGGCCCGATCCTGCCGCCCACCTGCTGGCCGGGCCGGCAACCGGGCGTTCTCCCTCCGGACGAGGGGTCGGGCGGCTTCGTTAAACCGGCCTCAAGCAGGCGAGGTAGGGAGGGGGAGGGGTGGAAAGCGGTGGCGGGTTGGTGCCGGCATCCGAGCAGCCGGCGAGGGCCAACAGGATCGTCCCTGCCGCTGCCGCCCGGGAGAGGGCAGCCAGGGCGGAGACGGCCGAGCTGTCGTAAGTGGGTGTCATCTAACCGATTGTGGTAACATGTGTTGCAGTCGAGTGGCGGAGGGCCGGTGGCCTCGCGCACGGCGGCCCTACCCGGCTGCACGATCTCGGGTGCCCTCCTGGGACGGGGTGGGGGGGCAGGCGCGTCACGATTCGGTTTCGGGAGCCGTTTCTTCGGAAGAACGGAGAGTGTCGGGCCACGTCGGGGGCGCCGGGGGGGCGGATGCCGGTGCTGGCACGCCGGGGTGCGCTGCCGTCCGTACGCCGCCGTCGGTTGACAACAACGGCGTAACAGTGCACGATGCTCGAAGTTTTTCTCGGGGAGCGGAACGGCCGGGAAGCCGCGAACGGCTACCGCTTCGGTGGCGGATGGGATGTCGGAAGAACCTATCGCGGTTGGGAGGGGCCCCATGAGGAAACTCGGTTTGCTCACCACCCTTTTTCTCCTCACTCTCGCCACGTCCGGCTTGGCCCAGCAGAGGACGATCACGGGCCAGGTCACGGACGACGTGACGGGTGAACAGATCTCGTTCCCGCAAGTCCAGGTCGATGGCACGACCATCGGGACCGTCGGTGGAGAGGACGGGCGCTTCACGCTCTCCGTCCCCGAGGGCCCGATCCGCCTCAACGTTCAGCGCATCGGCTATCGGTCGGCGATCGTCGAGGTGACGGGGGACGAGGCCGTCGTCGAGGTGGCGCTGACGGTCGACTACCTGCGCGTTGAGGAGCTGGTCGTAACCGGCCGGGCCACGGAGACGCGACGGCAGAACCTGCCGAACTCGATCGGCACAGTGAACGGGGAGGAGATCACGCAGGTGCCGAACGAGACGATCGACAAGGCGATCGTGGGCCGCGTGAGCGGCGCTCTCGTCACGGCGAATTCGGGTGCCCCGGGTGGAGGATTGCAGCTGGAGATCCGGGGGCCTTCCTCGATCAACGCGGCCTCCGACCCGCTGTACGTGGTGGACGGCGTGATCGTGAGCAACGTCGCGATTCCCTCGAACCAGAACGTGATCACGGCGGCGTCGGGTGGCTCCAATCCCTCCCTGGTTCAGGACAACCTCCAGAACCGGGTCGCGGACATCAACCCGGAGGACATCGAGACGATCGAGGTCCTGAAGGGCGCCTCGGCGGCGGCGATCTACGGCGCGAAGGCCTCCAACGGCGTCGTCATCATCACGACCCGGCAGGGCGGCACCGGATCGGCCAACCTCCGGCTCGGCTTCGTGGGCGGGGCGTACAGGCTGTCGAACACGATTGGCGCCCGTGCCTTCCAGAGCCAGGAGGAGGCGGTGGCCCAGTGGGGTCCGGCGGCGGCGGAGTACTGTCCGTCCTCGCCCTGCCCCTACTACGACAACGAGTCGGCGCTCGCGCATCGCAGCGACTTCTCCTGGCAGGGGCAGGCGAGCCTGAGCGGCGGGGATCCGCAGCGCTTCTCCTACTACGGCTCGCTCTTGTGGAAGGACGACGCCGGCATCATCGACAACACCGGCTTCGAGCGGCAGTCCGTCCGAGCGAACCTCACGCCGGTCGTCGGAGGCAACTTCGAGTTCGCCATCAACGCCAACGTGCTGCACACGCTCGCGCAGCGCGGGCTGACGAACAACGACAACAACAACGTCAGCTACTACATGGTGTTCCCGTTCTCGCCCAGCTTCTTCGATCTCAGCCAGCAGGCGGATGGCAGCTGGCCGTTCGCGGTCTTCCAGGGGAACGGGAGCAATCCGCTGCAGACGGCCGCGCTGCTGGAGAACGATGAGGACGCGTGGCGCTATATCGTCTCGACCAACATCGATTGGCGGGTGGTCGACAACGAGAAGCACACGTTGCAGATCGTGGCGCCGTTCGGCTTCGACTACTTCAACCAGAACAACCGGATCTTCTCGCCGCCGGAGATCTTCTGGGAGCCGGCCGACGGGCTGCCGGGGACGGCGCTGCAGAGCAACTCGGAGAACCAGAGCCTGAACATGGGCGCCAACGCCGTCTGGGATTGGAGCATCAATCCGGGGCTGAGGCTCACCACCGCGGTCGGTCTCGGCTATGAGCGCAACAACACGACGATCGACCGGATCATCGGCCGGAACCTGACCGCCGGCAAGAACAAGGTCGACGCGGCCACCCAGGTCCAGATCCGTGAGAACCAGGTACAGGTCGAAGACTTCGGCTTCTACGTTCAGGAGGAGTTCCTCGCCCTGGACGACAAGCTCCTCATCGGCGGCAGCCTGCGGTGGGATCAGAGCAGCGCGAACGTCGACACGGAGAAGCTGTTCCTGTACCCGAAGGGGTACGCCTCCTACCGCTTCACCGACCTCGGCAGCGCGATCAGCGAGGTGAAGCTCCGGGCGGCGTACGGCCAGTCCGGAAACCGTCCCCAGTGCACGGCTCTCGATGGCTGCCAGAAGTTCACCAGCCTCACGCTGGACCAGAACATCGAGCAGATCCCCGGCTTCCAGATCCAGGGTCAGATCGGAGCCTCGGACCTGCAGCCGGAGCGGACGTCGGAGTTCGAGTTCGGAGCCGACCTCACCGGCTGGGACGGTCGGCTGACACTCGAGCTCACTGGCTATACGCAGAACATCACGAACCTGATCGTCGACCAGACCGTTGCCCCGTCCACCGGGTTCACCTCGCAGGTGTTCAACGGCGGGTCGATGAAGAACTACGGCTTCGAGACGACGCTCGGCCTCACGCCGTTCGTCAGCCAGAGCTTCACCTGGATCTCGCGTACGACGTTCTTCCTCAACCGCACCGAGGTCACTGAGCTGCCGATCCCGCCCTACCGGCCCGCCAGCGCCGGCTTCGGCTTCTCGCTCGGCACGTTCTACGTGGAGGAGGGGTCGTCGCTCACGCAGCAGGTGGGCACGAATCCCGAGTGCCTCGGGCTGGAGGATCCGTTCCCGGAGTGCCGCACGGACGCCGGATTGGCCCGTATGGGCAACTCGAACCCGGACTTCGTGATGGCGTTCACCAACGACTTCACGATCGCCAACAACGTCAACCTCTACACGCTCCTCGAGTGGCGGCAGGGGCAGACGGTCGTCAACCTGACCGAGTTCCTCTACGACCTGGCTCTCAACACCCAGGACCACGGTTCGGATCTGGACCCGCGTCCCGTCGACGAGTGCTACCCCGATTGCACGGGGCTGGAGCGGCTCAACTCGTTCTTCGGGGGCTACGCCCAGCACCTCGTCCAACCGGCCAGCTTCATGAAGGTGAGGGAGCTGGCGCTCACCTGGGACCTTCCGTTCCGGAGCAGCACGTTCCAGCTGATCCGGCTGCGCATCGCCGGCCGCAACCTGTGGACGGTGACCGATTATCGGGGGCTGGATCCCGAAGTGAGCAACTTCGGCAGCCGTGCGATCGGACGCAGCATCGATGTGGCGCCGTTCCCGCCGAGCCGGAGCTTCTGGGCCGGCTTCGACGTGTCGATCTAGGGCGCGCGACCGATGGGTAGCCACGAACGAGACTCGAGACCGGGACGGACGACCATGAACAAGATTTGGCTTCCACTGCTGGCGGGCGGGCTTCTGCTCGGAGCGCCGGCCTGCACGGACCTCACCTCACCGAA
This sequence comes from uncultured Gemmatimonadota bacterium, assembly GCA_964510615.1. GTDB lineage: Bacteria > Gemmatimonadota > Gemmatimonadetes > Palauibacterales > Palauibacteraceae. The sequence goes on along the minus strand of CAZEBA010000025.1, from coordinate 26,897 downwards.
CTACAACTTCGGCGACCTGGACGAGCTGGTGAACAACCCGACGCCGACGTCGATCAACACGGCGGCGGTCGGCGTGCTGTACGGGAACCGGATCTACATGCGCACCGGGAACGACTACGTCTCGATGCTGGGGATTCTGGGACGCGAGTCGTACTACAACGACATCGCCGACCCCCGGTTCGAGACCGAGATGCTCGGCAGCGCGTTGAATCCCGGAAGCCCGGCGTTCGGGGGCAACTACTGGCAGGAGCCGTACGAGAACATCCGGCTGGGGCAGATCACGCTCGACGGCGTCGGCCAGCTGTCGGACGGCGACTATCCGCCGAGCGCCAAGGAGTGGACGCGCGGATTCGTCAAGACGATCAACGCTCTCGACTTCCTCACCCTCGTGAACACGCGCGACACCAACTGCGGCTGTCCGATCACGTTGCCGGAGAACGTGGAGGATCCGGCGCCGGAGGCGAGCAAGGAGCAGGTGTTCGCGAAGATCGTCCAGCTCCTGGACGAGGCGGCCGCCCATCTCCAGGCGGCGAGCGGCGCGGCCCCGTTCAGCCTGCCGAGCGGCTTCGACGGGCTTCCCGGGACCGGGGCCGGCTACTTCAACGACGCCGATCACTTCCTGGCCTTCAACCGAGGGATTCGAGCTCGCGTCGCCGTTTACATGGGGGACTACAACGCGGCCCTTCAGGCGCTCGCGGGATCCTTCCTCGACACCTCTGCCCCGCTCGAGTTCGGCGTCTACCACTCGTTCTCGGAGGCCTCGGGCGACCTCATCAACGAGCTGTTCGATCCCGGTACGAACCGGCTCAAGGCCCACCCGTCGATCAAGGCGGATGTGGAGCTGAAGACGGACGGGACCCCCGACGACCGGTTCACGAGCAAGACACGCGTGCTCACCAACGTAGCCTACGGGAGTCCGCCGATCTGCGCCGGCGTGCCGGACGACTCTCCGCAGTGGCCGCCGGACCCGAGGTACAAGGACGTCATCGCGGGCCAGGAGTACGCCCGGCAGGCGTGCGATGTCGGCTTCACGATCTACAACAGCACGAGCGCCCCGATCCCGATCATGCGTAACGAGGAGCTGATTCTCCTCCGGGCGGAGGCGAACATCGGGCTAGGGAACCTGGCGGCCGCCCAGACCGACATCAACTTCATCCGCGTCAACTCGGGCGGTCTGGAGCCGGTCGTTCTCACGGCAGGCAACGCGCTGAGCCAGCTCCTCTACGAGAAGCGATTCTCGTTGCTGCTCGAGGGCGGCCACCGGTGGCTCGACCTGCGGCGGTACGACCGGCTGGAAGAGGTTCCCCTCGACAAGCCGACGCATGTCAGGAACCGGCGCTATCCCATCCCGCAGGATGAGTTGAACGCGCGCTAGCAGCCGAAACGGTCAGCGCTCGCGACGAGCGGGCGTGGATTCGACGGCGGTGCCTACCGGGGGCCGGTAGCTGGTTGAGCTACCGGCCCTCTCTCTTGGCGGCAGTGCAGCGCGCCAGGCCGCAGCGAGCGTGGCCGCCAGGTGCGGGTGCCCTCAGGCGGACTCGCGACCCCTGCGCAGCGCGTCCTCGGCGACACGGCGGGCGCCGTGCACCGGGGACTCGCCCCGCTCCCGCGCCTCAGCGAAGATCCGATCCAGCGTGTGCTCGATCTCCTGCACCCGCTGTCGCATCGCCTCCCCGCCCGACTCGCCCAGGTGCATCATGCCGAAGGCGATCGCCCCGCCCGCGTTGACCACGTAATCGGGAGCGTAGAGGATGCCGCGCTCGTGCAGGCGTTGCGCGTCCTCCTCCCGGTCCAGCTGGTTGTTGGCCGAGCCGGCGACAATGCGGCAGGCGAGCTGCGGGATCGTCTCGGCGTTCAGGATCGCGCCGACCGCGCAGGGAGCGAACACATCGCAGGCCGTCGAGTAGGTCCGGTCGACCGGGACGACCTGTCCTCCGATCTCCGTCGCCAGGCCCCGGGCACGGTCTTCGTCGATATCCGCGACGAGCACCGTAGCGCTCTCCTCCGCCAGCATCCGGGCCAGGGGATCGCCGACATCGCCCGCACCCTGAATCAGGACGGACGCTCCGGCGACCTCGGCGGCACCGTCCAGCGCCCTGAGGGCCGACCGGATCCCCGCCAGCACTCCGAGCGCCGTATACGGCCCGGGGTCCTCGGTTCCCGACCCCGAGACGCCGTGACCCATGACGTACTCCGAGACCTCGGCGAGCACGTCCATGTCCTCGGGGGTGGTTCCCAGGTCCACGCCGGTGGCGTAGGCGCCGTGGAGCGACTGGAGCAAGCCGCCGAAGCGCCGAATCAGTGCCCTCCGCTCTTCCGGCTGGAGCGGCCTCGGCACAGCCAGCACGGACTTGCCGCCGCCGAACGGGAAGTCGATCGCCGCCCACTTGTAGGTCATGCCCTCCGCCAGCCGCATCGCGTCGCGTGCGGCAGCCTCCAGCGCGTCGTACGGCTTCATCCTGCACCCGCCGACCATCGGGCCGAGCGTCGCGTCGTGCAGGGCGATGAACATCCAGGTCCCGGTCTGCCAGTCGTAGCTCTGCACCAGGCCCAGACCGTTCCACTCCTGTAGCAGCTCACGGATCCCGTTCTTCATCCCGCTATCACCTCGCGGTTCGATTCCGCTGTCCTCGGTTGACGCCTCTCACCGCGACGCCGATCACACGGTCAACCCACCGACGCGGCCGCGGCCCTCACATGGTGCGCGACAAACCTAACCGCCTCGGCCTCCGCCCAGAAGCGAGGTGCCATGGGGTGCGGGCCCTCCACGAAGCCGACATGGCCTCCCTGGTCCACGAAGCCGCTCGTCAATGCCCGGTTGGCGGAGACAGCCGCTTCCAGCTCGGAAACGGTCGGATGAAACGGATCGTCCCTCGCCTGGAGAAGGAGTGTCGCCACCCGGATGGACCCGATGTACCGGCGCGAGCTGCACCGCTCGTAGTACTCTCCCGCGCCGCGGAAACCGTGCAGCGGCGCCGTAACGACTTCGTCGAACTCACGGAGGGTTCGGGCGGCGAGCGCCGCCGGGAGGTCGCACGGCAAGGGCCCGTTCGCTGCCTTTGCCCGCACGCCCGCACGGAGCGAGGCGAGAAAGCGATGAGCGTAGAATCGGCCGATGCCGCGTTCCATGCGGGCGGTCGAGGCGGCCAGATCGAACGGAACCGAGACGGCGGCCGCCGCCCGCAGCTCGTCGCGAGCCCGAGCCCCGCGCTCGCCCAGGTACTTCAGCAGCACATTGCCGCCGAGGGAGAAGCCGATTGCCGCCAACGGAGCCTCCGGTGCGCGGTGCTGAAGCGTGCGCAACAGGAAGGCCAGGTCGCCCGTCTCGCCGGCGTGGTAGGCCCGAGGTCGACGGTTCGGCTCTCCACCTCGGCCACGAAAGTTCAGCGCGACGGCGCGAAGCCCGCGGGCCGCACACTGCCGCGCCGCCTCGACCATGTATCCGGATTCCGAGCTGCCCTCGAGCCCATGGAGAAGCACGACGATCGGTGCGTCCGAGCCGTAGATCGGCTGGCCGAGGTCGTCCGTGCCATCGATCGGTCGGTCTAGGTCGAGGAAGTCACCGTCCGGTGTCGCGAGACGCTCCCTGAGGTATGAAGGTCGGTCTCGACGCAGCAGGCTTCCGGCTACGGTCTGGCCGTGCGCCCCGGGCGCCCACCAAGCGGGGCGGAAGGCTCGGATAGTGAAGCTCGTCGGCGCCGTGTCCAGGTCGCGCTCTCGGGATAGGTTTCCGTCCCACGAATGCCGTCGGTACGGATACTCGCGCCACGGAGACGACATGTCGAGCGGATGGAAGCTGCACTTCGACCGGGTCGAGGCCTCAGGGTCGGCTGCGGGCGCGTGGCTCTTCGTCTTGCACGGCATATTCGGGGCGGGACGGAACTGGCGGACCATCGCCAGCCGTGTGACGCGAGCCGTACCGGGCTGGGGCGCCCTGCTGATCGACCTCAGGCTGCACGGGGCCTCTCCGGCGTTCGAACCTCCCCACACGGTCGAGGCCTGCGCCTCGGACCTCGTGGCGCTGTCGAACGCGACCGGTCTGCGGCCCACGGCAATGCTGGGACACTCCTTCGGCGGCAAGGTGGCTCTTGCCTTCCTGTCGCAGGATGTCGCCCGCACCCCGCGGCCGAGGCAGGTCTGGATCATGGACTCGACTCCGACCGCGCGCCCGGCCGTGGGGGATGCGGAGCGGATGCTGCGGTCCGTCCGGGCACTGCCGGCCGTCTTCTCGTCCCGGCGTGAAGCGATCGAGCGACTGCGATCTGCGGGCTTCTCCGACCGGGTGGCGGCGTGGATGACGGCCAACTTGCGCCGCTCGGGGAAGCGATACGAATGGCGGCTCGACTTCGACGCTCTCGAGTCCTTGCTGCACGATTTCTTCCGCGCCGACCTGTGGCCGCTCGTCGAGCACCCGCCGGCCGGGACCGAGTTGCATTTCGTGAAGGCCACCGGCTCGAACGTGCTCAGCGACGACGAGGCCGAGCTGCTGCGATCGATCGGGAAGACCGAGCCCGTGCGGGTCCATCTCGTCGAGGGCGGCCACTGGCTCAACGCGGACAACCCCGACGCCGTCGTCGACCTCCTGCAGCGACACCTGCCGCCGGCCCGGGACCCTCCGAAACGAGCCACAGGCCTCTAGCCACGAGCCTCTAGAAGATCTCGTACCAGCCTCCCGGACGTCGGATCGCGCCTCGCGCGGCGCGGGCGGCGGCGCCGGCGGCCGCACAGGCATCGTATCGTACGATCACGCGGCCGGACCCGGTCAGCGAGCCCGCGGATCGCCCGGCCGCTTCACCCTCCAGCGCACCGAGTCCGACGACTACCATCCCTCGAACCTCGAGGCGTCCCGTGACCTCGGCAGATCCACCGACGAGTACCAGGCCCTCCCAGCTCAGCTCACCGGCGACGGTCAGGTCCCCGGCCAGCACGAGCACTCCCGCGCCCGCGACCGCACCCGTGATTGGGGGCGCCGCTGCGTCCGCGAAGGCCGCGCTCGAGCCGGCCCCTTCCGCCAGCGGTTCGCCCGGCCATCGGTCGACGATGAGCCACTCCGGCTGGATGAACTCGCGCCGCAGGGCGTTGCGTGCGTCAAGGCCCGAGCGCCGGAGCGCGGCTTCGATCTCTGCGGTTTCGAGCAGGGCCGGGTTCCCGTCGATCGTCGCGGTATCGCCCACGAATCGGCCTGGGCGGACCGCCAGCCCGGCGACCAGCTCCGGCACTCCGGGACAGGAGCCAACGGACGGATCTTTGCCCGACACCCTGTCCCCTGCCTTCAGGCGCACTGTGTCGGCAGCCAGCAGAGCCGCCGGCGGGACGAACGGCCTCGGAGCGAGAACGACCTGCGCGACGGAGCGTTGGGCCGGTCCCTCTCGGCCGGGGTCGTGGGTGCCCTCGGAGACGACGACCCGCAGCTCACGCGGCCCGTCAAGCCGAATGAGCCGGCGAGACTCGATCCTGGCGACGCCGCCCTCGACCTGGTGCAGGGTGACGGACCGCGAAGCGGTGTCTCCCGCGGTCGCTGCCAGGACGCGACTCAGTCCCGCTTCCGCTACGTAGAACGCGTGCACGGAGGCCGCGTGATTCGCGGCCGCCCTCGACTCCAGGAAGGCGAAGAGGAAGCCGGACGCGGCGAGCACGCCGATGGCGAGCAAGGCGAAGAGCGTCGCCGGTAGCGCCGCTCCGCTGCGTTCACGTCCTCGCACGGTTTCCTCGATTCGGTGGCTGGCTGATCGAAACGGGCCAAACTTCGCCCCTGCGCTTCAATCGGCCGTCAACCGAGGGCGCTGGCCACGCGCCGATGCTATGTTGCCGATTCGAGAAAAAACCACCCAGCGGTGCGAGGAGGTGAAGAGTGACGGAGGGACGACCGGAAGAACGGAAGCGTGCCGTCGGCTTCGGAGCTCTGACACTCGTGGTAGGGTTGCTCCTGGGGCCGCTGCTGCCCGCCTGCGCCTCCGGGGGAGGCGGCTCGGCCGAGGATGCGGAGCTCGATGCGCTCACCCACGTGCCGGACACCGTGTTCGTCGTCGTCCGGAACCAGTACCGGCTGGACGTGAACGTCTACGCCCTCTACCTCTCCAGCCGCGAGTTCCTCGGGGTGGTCACCACCAACCGCACCTTGGAGTTCGCCGTGCGCGGGAACGCCGCCGCCGCTTCGAACTTCCGGGTCGCAGCGGATCCGATCGGCAGCAACGATCGCTACGTGACGGAGGAGATCCTGGTGCGGAAGGGAGACGTGGTGGAGGTCACCATAAGGGATCCATTGCCGCAGTCCTACTACACGGTCTACTGAGCACCCGTCCGCCGTCCGCTCCACCCCGGACCGGCGAGAGGTTCTGAGCGCGGGTCAGGCGCCCTTATTCTGTCGTGGCCTCCGAGGCCAGCCACGCCTCGATGGTCGTCTCCAGCACGGCGAGGCTCACGGCTCCGTTCTCGAGCACCCGATCGTGAAACGTCCCGATGTCGAAGTTCGGCCCTAGGATTTCCTGGGCACGATCCCGCAGGCGGACGATCTCCTGCTGCCCGAGCTTGTAGGCCAGCGCCTGCCCCGGCCACGCGATGTAGCGATCCACCTCGTTCTCGATGTTGTTCTCCGCCAGCAGGGTATTCTCCCGCATGTAGTCGATCGCTTGCTGACGCGTCCACCCGAAGGCGTGGATGCCGGTGTCGACCACCAGCCGACTCGCGCGCCACGCATCGAAGGAGAGCACACCGAGTCGGTCGAGATCACCGGAGTAGAGTCCCATCTCATCGGCCAGGCGCTCGGTGTAGAGCGCCCAGCCCTCTACGAACGCCGTCGCACCCTGATGCTTGCGGAAGGACGGGACCGAGTCGAGCTCCTGGGCGATCGCCAGCTGGAGGTGATGACCCGGGATTCCCTCGTGATAGGCGAGAACCTCGGCGTCGTACCGCGGCCGTGTCTCGGGAGCGTAAGTGTTGATGAAGTACGTGCCCGGTCTCGACCCATCGGCGGCCGGCTGGCGGTAGTAGGCGATGGTGGTGAATGGGGCTTCGTAGTCCGGGATCTCCTCCACCTGGATGGTGGCTTTCGGCAGCCGCCCGAACCAGTCAGGAATCGCGGCGAGCGCGCGTGCCGTCGCTTCTTCGGCCTTCGCCTTCACTTCCTCGGCGCCCGAGAAGTGCAGCGCCGGATCGGTCCGCAGCCGACGCTGCACCTCGCCCAAGTCCGAGGTGCCGAACACGGTCTGGCCGAGGCTCGCCATTTCGGATCGGATCCTGGCGTTCTCCAGCAAGCCGATCTCGTGGATCTCGTCGGCGCTCAACTCCAGCGTGGTGTAGGAGGATCGCAGGACCCGGTAGCATGCCTCCCCGAACGGGAGCCCGACGAGACCCACCCGATCCCCCGTCCGGGCTACCGGCAGGACCTCGTTCTGCAAGAAGGCCGCGAGGCGCTCGAAGGAAGGACGAACACTCTCCGAGATCGCGGACATCAGGTCGGAGCGAAACGCTTCCGCCTCCTCGGCCGACCAACTCTCGTGCTCCGCCGTGGCGGGCTTGGCCAGCGGCCACTCCGCGTCGGGCTTGGCCAGCTGCGTGCGCAGCTGTTCGATTGCGTACTCCACCGCGACCCGGTTGGCCACGAGCCCGTCGCTCAAGCCGAGGCGCAGCTTGTCGACGTACGCATCCACATACGGCCCCATGGCGCGCCATCGCCGCGTCATCTTTCGGCCGTCAGCAGGCGTCTCGACGCGCTGGATGTCCGCCAGGTTGAGGAGGCTCACCTGGGGTCCGTTCCGATGGTCGACGCGCCACTCGTCGAGGCGGCAGATTCGCCGATCGAGATCATCCCGGAGCTCCTCCTCCAGCGCGAGATAGGTGATCCGATCCTGGCCCGACAGCGATTCGCGGTCGATCGCGGCCAGTTCGGCGAGGAAGGACTCGATGGCCGCGTACCGTCGAGCCCGGCCCTCCGGCGTGATGTCGGCGAGCCGATCGTCGTAGCGGCGGTCGCCGAGGTAGGTCGCGGAGGTGGGGCTGGTCTCCAGGTGCCACTCCCAGTATCGCTCCGCCAGCTCCGCCAGGGCCTCCGCCTCGTCCGACGACGCCGTCGTCGCGTCCTTTCTGTCGGGGGAGCAGCCCGTGCCGACGGCCAGAAGCGCGATCGGGATGATGATGGCAGAACGCATGGGCGAACCCTCTTCTCGATCGGTGTTGCCGCCCGCCCGCGAGTCGATCGGAAGGATCGGACGGGCGATGATGGCGGGAGGAAAGCGAAGCTTGGCCCTTCCCGGGACGGCGAGCAAGGGCAGGCGGGCGGCGCGAAGCAGATCGCCCTGGCCGCCCGGATGCCGCGTCCCCACACTGTCGGGGAGCCTGAACCAGGAGGAAAGCGTGCACGAAGCGTTCTACGTCTCTCGCGCCCGGGTGTGGAAGGTACGTGGCGTCCACCGACGGGCACGCCTCGAGGTCGGCACGGAGTTCGACATGGGCGTGCATGGCCCGATCAAGGAGCACTACCGACTGGACGCAGAGGACCAGCCGCTTCCGGTCGACTACATGGTGGCGCTTACCGGCGGGTGAATGCTGGGGACGCTGAACGGCGCGCTGGAGGCGCGCGGGGTCGACCTTCCCGGGGACGCGATCACGGCCGAGGTGAGGGGCTTCAACGAGATCGTGGACCGACTTCCGGTGCTCACCCGGATCGAGATCGAGTACTCCCTCCAAGTGCCCGAGGACGTACGGGAGATCGTCGATTGGGCCCTCGAGCTTCACCAGTCGAAGTGCCCTACGGCCGCGACGCTGCGCGGCGCCGTGGAGGTATCCTGGAGCGCTCGTGTGAACGGGGAGGTGCGCTAGCAGCCGGTCCGCGCCAGGCGACTCCCGGGCCAGGTGACTCCCGGGCCAGGCGACTCCCGGCCTAGCCTGCTCCGGCGGGCGGGCGCGGTCGCTGCAGGCGAAGCCACAGCACGCCGAAGAGCAGAACCGCGCCCCCGGTGTACTGGAGCGGCGCGATACGCTCTCCGAGCAGCAGCGAAGCCCAGATGACGGTGAGCAGCGGTTCCACCGTCGCCAGGACGGCAGCCTGACCCGGCCCGATGTTCCTGATCCCCGCCAGCAGGAGCGAGACGGGCGCTGCGGTCGAGACGACGCCCATCAGGACGACCCAAAGAGCTCCCCGGAACCCGCCACCGAGGCCCAGGCCTCCGAACGCGACCGCCGCCATCGCCGTCACGGCCGCCGTGGCCAGCAGACTGACCGCGGCCGCCCCGAGCGCCGGGGTCTCCCGCAGCAGTGCCTTGCCCCAGAGGATGTAGGCCGCGACGAAGACGACGGCCAGCCCGATGAGCAGCAGGCCGATCGGCCGAGCGCGCTGGACGTCGAAGCCCAGGATGAGGCTACACCCCGCGATCGCCAGAACGGTTGCCAGCACCCTTGGCCGGGTCAGGGGCTCGCCGAAGAAGGCGGCCGCCAGCACGATCACGACGGCCGGATAGGTGAAGAACAACAGGGTGGCGAGCGAGGCCGTGACCCACTGGAGAGCGGCCAGATAGGCGGTAGCGTTGACGGCGTAAAGGATGCCGAGCATCAGGAGGCGTGACCATTGGGGGCGGGTCGGGACTCGACGGTGGGTGACCGCGACGACGATCCACAGCACGGCGCTGGCCGCCACGAACCTCCAGGCCACCATGGGAAGCACCCGGACGCCTTCCGCCAGAGCGAGCTTGGCCAGTATGGGGAGGCTGCTGTAGCCGAGAGCGGAGCCGAAGATGGCCAGCGTCCCTCGTATCTCCCTCGTCACCTGTCCACCCTCCGTGCCTCGCGCGGCGACACCTGGCCGCCGACCGTTCCTCGTCTCCGCCTCGCAGGGGCCGTAAGATCCGGGAACGGCCATGAACAAGCCAGACGGAGAAGATGATCATGCTTGCGTGCCGATCCCCGTGGAAGATCGCGTCCGGGAGCGCTCGACTCGCGCCGGCGAGGATGCTCCTGGTGGCGTCGCTGGCGTCTCTGCTGCCCGCGACCTCGTCCGCCCAGTCCCTCGATCTGAGCTCAGCCCGAGTCGTCGACCTCACGCACGGCTTCGACGCGCGGACGATCTACTGGCCCACCTCGCCGTCGGGCTTTCGGCTCGACACGCTGGCCTGGGGTCCGTCGGGGCGCGGCTACTTCTACGCGGCCGCCAGCCTGTCGGCGCCCGAGCACGGGGGAACGCACCTGGACGCGCCCCTCCATTTCGGGGAGGGGAAGCGCTCGGTGGACGAGATCCCGGTCACGCAGCTGGTCGGGCCCGCGGTGGTCATCGACATCTCCGACCGGGCGGCCCGTGATGCGGACTACCGGCTCACGCGCGAGGACGTGCTGGCCTTCGAGATGCGCCACGGTCGGATCGCGCCCGGCACGATCGTGCTGCTGCGGACGGGCTGGGATCGAAGGTGGCCGGACCGGAAGGCGTATCTGGGCGATGACACGCCCGGCGACGCGAGCCGCCTCCATTTCCCCAGCTACGGCGAGGCCTCCGCCCGACTGCTGGTGGAGGAGCGGGGAGTGGCGGCGTTGGGAGCGGATGTTGCCTCGATCGACTACGGGCAGTCGGAGGACTTCGTGGTGCATCGCGTGGTGGCGGCGGCCGAGGTGCCCGGTCTCGAGAATCTCGCGAACCTCGGCGAGCTACCCGAAACGGGCGCCGTGGTGATCGCGCTGCCGATGAAGATCGCCGGAGGAACGGGCGGTCCGCTGCGCGCGATCGCCTTTCTGCCCGCTGATGAGACGACGCGCCGCTAGCCGCGGCTCCGCTTCAGGTAGATGCTGCCGTTCACGGTCTGGAGGGACAGCCGGGGGCCGCCACCGCCGATCGTGCCGGTAGCGTCGTGCATCCCGTACCGTCCCTTCACCGTGATCGGGAAGTCCGTGTCGATCTCACCGTGGACCGTCTGGGCGCGCACATCCGCCGCGACGTCGTCGGGCAACTCGACCGTGATGCTCCCGTTCACCGTCTGGAAGCTGAGTGGTCCCTCGGTCCGCCCCAGCGAGGCGGTGACGGACCCGTTCACCGTCTGGGCGGCAGCAGAGCCGGCAGCCGACACGTGGACCCCGCCGTTGACCGTCGATGCGCGCACATCTCCGTCGATCGACCGCGCTTCGACCTCGCCGTTCACCGTCTTGGCCGTCAGGTTGACGCCGCGCGGCACGCGGGCGGTGAACATCACCGACACGTCGTTGTCGCCGCTTCCGATCTCGCCGCCCTTGCCCGGCGCGCACTCATACGGCTGCTTGCCGGTCGCGCGCGGGTAGATGGCACAGATGGTCACGCCGCCGTCGTGCTCGACGACCTCGATCGTCACATCCGCCGGGTCGTCATCCCTTCCCTTCTTCACCGCGACCACCTCGGCCTGGCCGCCGGAGACGCCTTCGGCCGTGATCTTCCCGTTGATCCCCTTGATCTCGAGCGTGGTTCCGGGCGACATCGCTCCGCTCCAGCGGAACTCCTGGCTCTGCCCGAAGCTCGCCGGATCCGCGCCGAGCGGAGGATGGCCGAGCTCGGGCGACAGGGCGGCATCCCAGAGCGCCAGGGCCGCCAGGCCGACGGCCAGGGAGACGCCGAGCGGACTTCGGAGCTTTCGTTCGGACACGTGTCTTACCTCCCCGAATCGGGTTTCTTCCGGTACGGAGCGATTCGCTCCTATTCTTCGGCCAGATGTCCTCGTCCAGTCAGATGGATCGAGCCGTCGAACGACTCGAGCTCCATGCGAGCGCTTCCACTACCCATCACGAAGCTGAATCGCTTCGTCTCCTGGACGCCCGGCTCGAGGCTCACCGGATAGTCGATCTCGAAGTCGGCGTCGAAGCTCGCGACGGACACCTTCACGTTGGCGCCCGACTGGACGCCGATTACGAGGTCGCCGTCATGGGTGACGAAGCTGTAGCGGCCCCCATCGCGGATGTCCCCGTCCCATAGGATGTCTCCGTCCACGCTGGCCGCTTCGACGTCGTCGGACGCGGCGTCGTTCAAGATGACATCACCGTCGACCGTCTCCGCCTCGATCGAGCCGGAGACCCTCGTGATCCACACGTCCCCGTCGACCGACGCAGCCTGGACATTGGCCGCGGCGTCGTAGACCATCACGTCCCCGTCCACGGCATGCAGCTGGATCTGGCCTCCTCCTCCCTCGACGTGGATGTCGCCCTCCACGGTCTCGACGGAGATCGCTCCCCGGGTGCCGGTGATCCTGACATCGGCGAACGGGGCCGAGACCTCCACCGATGCCGAGACAGGCACGGTCAGCTCGAAGTCGACGATCGCCTGCCCCATCGCCGAGGAGGCGCCGATCGACAGCTCGTTGCCATCCAGATCGATGTCGACGACGTCGTCGGAGCCGTGATCGGCCAGTACGCGAACCTGGTTCTGGTTCCACGCGCTGATGGTGACGTCACCAGCGACCTGGCTCAGCGTGATGTCCACGTCGGCCGGCACCGCGATCAGGGTGTCGGTCTGTTGCTGGACGGTGATCAGCGTGCTGACGGCCGCCGCTAGGATCGTTGGGTTCACGGTTCTATCCTCTCTTCTTCTATCGGGTTGCGCGAGTCTTCCTCGGTTGCCTGTTGATCCATCCCGGGAGCCGGGTCACAGCTCGGTCAGCGCCGCCGTGCGTCGCAACAGGTCCAGCTTGCGGCGGATCGTCCCGGCCAGGTGGCGGTTGAGGTACGCGTTCGAGGGGTCGGACGCGAGAGCCTGCCGGGCCTCCTCGATCGCCCTGTCGATCAGAGCGAGCCTCTCCCGCACCTTGCGAACCGTCATCGTGTCGAGCCGCTGCTCTCGATCTGCCAGCACGCGCTCGAGCTGGTCGATCGCCGACCGGTAGTCGTGGCTGGCGGTTCGGGAGGCTGGCAGCAGGTCGTACGCCGGCGGGACCCGCTCGGCGAGCGCTGCCGGCGCCACCGGCGGGGGCCGGCGCGATCCGGCTTCCTCTGCCACCTGCCAGGCGATCGAGGAAGAGAGCGCGATCAGCAGGATCGCCGCCGCGGCCAGCTGGGGAGTGCTCAGCGTCCAGCTCCGCCGTCGACGCACCGCGGCCGCGGCCTGCCTTCCGGCCGGGGCGTCAGCGCGATGATGGTCGACCGTACCGGTCACTCCGAGCCGGTCCGAGATGCCGGGCCAGAGGTCCGTTCTCGGCGGCAGATCGACCAGCTGACGAGCGTGCGCCAGGACCCGGCGCAGCTCCTCGAGCGTCGACCGGCACTCCGCACACCCGGCAAGGTGCTCCTCCAACCGGGTGCGTTCCGAGCCCTCCAGCTCATCGTCCAGGTACTCGGACAGCCGGTCTCGCCAGCGGTCCGTGGTCTCGCTCATCTCTGTATCATCCCTCCGTGCCATCCTGCGCTGTGCCTTCGTGCCATCCTGCGGGGTGCCTCAGCTCAGCGCCGACCGCAGGAGCATGCGAGCCCGGTGAAGCTGCGACTTCGACGTCCCGGTCGTGATCGTCAGCATGCTCGCGATCTCGCGGTGCTTGTATCCCTCCACGTCGTGCAGCACGAACACGTGCCGGGCCCGGTCGGGCAAGCGGTCAATGGCCGCTTCGAAATCGATGCCGATCTCCGAGCTCCTCTCGTGCGATCGCTGTCCGCCACGAATCCATTCCTCCGGTGCCGTTCGATTCCGGTGGATCGCCAGGCGTCGGCGGTGGCCCAGGATCACGCTGATGGCCACGCGATACAGCCACGAGCCGAACGCCGCCTCGCCCCGAAACTGACCGATCTTCTGCCAGGCGCGCACGAACGCATCCTGAGTGAGCTCGGCGGCCGCGTCGGGTCCGGCCATTCGGCGTGCGAGGCCGTGGATCCGGGTTCCGTGGCGCCGGTAGAGTCGCTCGAACGCATCGTGATCTCCCTGCGCGGCCAGTGCCGCGTCACGGGAATCCGGATCGCTCTCCAGCACGGCCGCTTGTTCGACCAGCTTCGATCTCTCTGGTGGCGGTTTCCTCTTGCGCACGATAAGACGTTATGGCCTCGCGGAAGGTTGGAAGACCGAGCTGTCCCGTCGCTATGCTCGGGGAGGTTCATTCAGGCGCGCGCTCCGGCGTGCCCGAATGAAGGATGAAGATAGCCACCGATGCGATGGATAAGCACCCGAGCCGGAGAACGAACTCGTGCACCCGAACAGCCGGTCGCTTCCCTCCACGCTGGTGATCGCGAACCCGGCGTCCGGGCATGATATCCCGATCGCGCGGCTCGACCGTCTCCTCGCTCCGGTGGGCAGGGCCGCCGTTCGGTGGACAAAGGGGCCGGGCCACGCCAGCGAGCTGGTACGGGAGGGGCTGGCCGCCGGCGTTCGCCGGTTCATCGTCGCCGGAGGCGACGGCACCGTAAGCGAGACTGCCGCCGGCGTGGCAGCCGGTCCGGCCGATGCGGTTCTCGGCATCCTGCCGTTTGGTACGGGGAACGATCTGGCCCGATCCCTCCATATTCCGCTCGATCCGGATCGGGCGGTGGAGGTTCTGGCTCGAGGTCGGACGCGGACGATCGATCTCGTCCGAGTCGAAGCCGGCTGGACCGGCGTGATGGCGATCGCGTCGGTGGGGGGGCTCGGTGGGGACATCGCTCAGGGGCTGGACCGTGAGCTGAAGCGAACATGGGGGCCAGCCGTCTATCTGCGCACGGCCCTGGACAACGTGGCGGAAGCTCGGACCTTCCGCGTGAGGATCTGCCTGGACGATCGGAGGCTCGAGGCGGAGGTGATCAACGTCGTGGTCGCCAACGGGCGATATCAGGGTGGCGGGATTCCGATCGCGCCGGAGGCGCGTCTCGATGACGGCCTGCTCGACGTGGTCGTGATTCCGGGCCTCGGCACCGGTCGTCTGTTCGCTCTCGTTCCGCGGATTCTCGCCGGTCGACAGCTTGAGAGCCGCCTCGTGATCCACCGACGAGCCCGGCGCGTGACCGTCGAGGCGGACTCTCCGATGCCGGTCACCATCGATGGTGAGCCGGCCGGCTTCGGACCGATCTCGTACGAGGTGTGGCCGGCTGCCGTGCGGGTTCTCTGTCCGGAGATCGACGAATCCGCCGCGGGTCGCTACCGACTGCCGTAGGACGGACAACGCTCGCCGCGCTCCGGCTGTCCATCCAGCGACGGCCGACGGATGGGCGCGAGCCGCCCCCGACCCGGCCCACCTCCCCCGCGGGCGCTGCCGGATGACCGACCCAAGGGCGAGGATCGAGCAAAAAGCGAAGGAGATAGGAGTCATGAAGCGGCTTAGAATCGCTGCGGTGCTCGGGTTGCTGTACATCTTGCCCGTGCGCCCGGCGCTGCTGGCGCAGGAACCGGGCGACGTGCCCGAGCGGGATCCATCGCAGGAGCAGGTCGCCCGAGTCCGGGTGGCCGGATCGGGAGCGTACCTCGGGGTCTCCCTCCGCGACGTGACGGCAGAGGATGTCTCCCGCCTCGGCCTACCGGCCGAGCAAGGCGCGCTCATCGAGACGGTGCGTGATGGGAGCCCGGCGGCGGAGGCGGGTCTGCTGGACGGCGATGTCGTCACGCGCTGGAACGGCGAACCGGTGGAGAGCGTAGCCATGCTCTCCCGCCTCGTCCGTGAGACCCCTGCGGGCCGAACGGTGAAGCTCGGCGTCTTTCGCGACGGCTCGGCGCGCACCGTCGAGGTGAAGCTGGGCGAGCGCGCCCGGGAGCGAGCCCTCGCCTATGCTCTCGGGCCCGAGATGCGGGCCCGCATGGAGGAGATGCGCGAGCGGCTGAAGGCGTCGGGGGAGGAGCTTCGGCTGTCGCGAGAGAAGCTTCACCTTTCCGAGGAGCAGATGCGCGAGGTTCGCGACCGAGTCCGGTCGGCTCACGAGCGCCTGCTCGCGTGCAAGGTCGAGGTCGAGGCCCTGGACGACGGCGAGAACGGCGAGCGCCGGGTCGTGGTCATTCGGGGAGGACGGGGCCGCCTCGGAGTCGGGCTCCAGAACCTGACGGACCAGCTGGGCGAGTACTTCGGGGTCGATGGCGGAGCCGGCGCTCTGGTAACGTCCGTGATCGAGGGCTCGGCCGCCGATGTCGCCGACGTTCACGCGGGGGATGTGATCGTCTTCGTCGGCTCGACCGCGGTGGACGGACCGGGTGCGGTGGCAAGGGCCATCCGGGAGATCGAATCCGGACCGGTGGAGCTGACCGTGGTGCGGAGGGGAGAGCGTCGCACGGTGACGGTGCAACTCGAGGAGAGGTCCGCCACGACGGGCGACTGCGAACCACTGCTCGCGCCTCCGGAGGGGCCGCACTCACTGTGGTGGCCCTCGGCAGGGGGGCACGCCTTCGTCGCGCCGGGAGGCGTGCTCGCACCACGGGCACCGACGCCGCTTCTGCGACTCGTGCCGCCTCCGCCCGCGCCGGCGCCGGCGAGCACGACGTGACCGTCGAGTCCAGGGGGAGCCAGTAGGTGAGCTTCATGGACAGCGTCACGGCGCGTCATCGTCGCATCGACCGATTCCGGGTCGGAGCGGATGTCTTCCGACGGCACGCCCAGAACGAGGGAGACGCTGCATGCCAGCACGCGCGCCGGTCGAGCCTTGCGGAAGGACTCTGGGATACGCTCTAGGCCCTGCACTCGGCCCTACCCATCCACCGCCACCCGTCCTCATGGGATGCCTGCCTAGGTCGTAGTCTCCCTCTTCGTACCGTCGGACGCGGCTCGTTGCCCGGCGGCCTCCATCGCTGGCGCCGGAAGCCGGTCCGGGGGGCGCTTGCGAATCTCGACCAGCGACAGGCGGCTGCGCGGGTCGAAACTCAACGGGAGCCGGGCAGCCCCCCATCCGCGTTCACCGCCGGTGGATCCCGCGAAACGGATCGCACACCACCCCTGCCCGGCCGTCACCAGCAGCCGCTCCCTGCCCAGTGACTCCGGAAGGCGAAGATGCGTAGCGTCTTCGAGGTACGTCTGCACGATATCCCCGGTAGCGAAGCTCGCTCTCACCACCGGGCGCGACTGCCCAGGTTCGCCGGCGCACTCTCCCGTCGGCGGGGGAGCCGCTCCCGGGCGGACCGACGCCAGCGGCACGACGAGTCCGCTTGCGACCGCGAAGATGCCGAGTGACACCCGGCGGCTAGGGGATCCGTGACGTCGATCTCCGTCCAGCAGGGCCGACACGCGGCCGACGAAACGCCGACCTCGGGCGAACGCCACGCTCGCGCGCTCCGCCCGGACACCGCGGCCCAACGACCGCGCGATCTCCAGCAGGTGCGTCGCATACTCCGATGCCGGGGAGCCGGCGTGCAGTACCTCATCGTCGCAAGCCTGCTCCCTCAGCTGCTTGAGCTCGGCTGCGGCCAGCCATGCCAGCGGATGGAACCAGTACAGCGCGCACGCCACCCGAACCGCGCTCAGAACGAGGCAGTCCTGACGTTTCACATGTGCGAGCTCGTGCAGTAACACGTCCCGGCGAAGACCTGCGTGCCACCGCTTGACATCGTCGGGAAGCACCACCGCCGGCCTCAGGGCGCCAAACGTCATTGGAACTTCGACCTCCGAGCTTCGCAGTAGGCGCACCGGACGATCCAAGCGAAGCCGGCGGCGGGCCCAGGAGGCAGCCTCCAACCAGTCCGCATGCGTGAGGCGCGGTGATCTGCTGGAGACTCGGCGGAGGCGGAGGTTTCCCAGCCCGAAGTAGAGCAACACGGCGACGCAGCCGGCGGCCCATCCCGAAACGAGCCACAGGCGCGCGCGCCGCGTGCTACCGGGCGCGCCTCGCGCCTCCCCGGGGAGGGATCTTCCGAGAGACGGCGTGGTCGCGTCCGCTCCCACGCGGGCAGCGGCCGGCGGCACCGTCGGTTCCGCGAACCGGGCAGCCAGCTTGGACACCGCCGAGGGGGTGGGCATCTCCCAGCGTGGGACCAACGGCTCGAGGATCGGAAGCGCGAGGAGACAGGCGAAGGTCACGCCGAGAAGAGAGTGCCTGGTCGACGCGGCAGCCTTGGGGAGAAACCGAACCGCGAGGATACCCGCAGCGAGCAGGACGGTACCCTCCAGGGCCAGATCGAGGAGAAGCCGCAGCGCCGGACCGGAGAGCGTCGAGAGTGTGCTGAGGTCCGGCAGCGGAGGCATCAGCGTCCTTCCCGCCGAGCACGCTCGATGAGGTCTGCCAGCCGCTCCAGCTCCTCCTCGGACAGGTCGTCGGTGGAGACGTCCAGCAGGGTCGCCACGGCTTGTGCTGCCGAGCCGTCGAAGAAGGTGTCCAGCAGCCTCCGCGTGGCCGACCGACGCGCCCGTTCGCGTGGCACGGTCGCCGAATACACGTAGCGGGGGCCATCCTGGCGGTGCCTGAGATGGCCCTTCTCCTCCAACAGCCGCAGCATCGCCCGGACAGCCGAATAGCTCGGCGGGTCCGGGAGGCTCTCCTGGACCTCGGCGGCGGAGGCGCTCCCCCGCTGGTAGACGATGTCCATGATCTGGCGCTCTCGCCGCGTCAGGTGGATGTGGGGCTGCGGTTGCATTGAAGTCTCCCGGCCGCGGAGTTGGTTCTCGTGCCTCGCTCACTCTCCGTTCGCGAGGGTCGTCGGATGCTATAAACGTAGCACCCGACCTCGACGAGTCAACCGCCGCGGCCGCGCCGTGCGATCAATGAGTCGGACAACCGGCACCAGCGGATGGTTGGACGGGGAGAGAAGGGGAGGGGGGGCGGCGACGCGGGGGGGAGCTGGCGGGTAGCTACACGCCAGCCCCTCCCGTCGCCATCGACTTCGAGACCCGGGCGATCCCGACCGCCGGTCTGTCGGCTACTGACGGACGGACACGATCTCCATCGTCTTGCGGCCTTCCGCGTCGCCCGTGCGCTTCTCGTACCAGGTGAAGATCTGCTTGTCGGGGCCGTCCATCCGGGAGACGCTCTTCACCTTGACTTCCTGGCCGCTCACCGGATCGACGTAGCTTCCCCGCATCACCAGCCCACCGGCCTCATCGTCCCAGTCGCCCTGGCTGGTGAAGATGCCGGTGCCGAAGTTATCGATCCAGGTCGACACGTACTGGCCCGCAATGTTGTCGTAACCGGTCCAACCCATGCCGCTGAACGGCTGCCCCATCGCCGTGCCCTCCACCGTGTCGAACAGGTACCGACCGCCGAGCACCATCTTGCTGCTGCTGGTGGCGGCGCTCACGAGCGGATCGGCGCTCGGGTCCATCCACATCGTCACCGTCATCTCCCACGTGCCCTCGAGCTCAGCGAGCTTCGCGTGCGCGGCCGAGGGCGTCGAAGCCTTTTCGTAGGCGGCCAGCGCGGCTGCATCGTCGTACTCCTGTCCCAGAGCCGGCTGTGTCGCGGCGAGGGTGAGGCCGAGTACCAAGGTGGCCCCGAGCGTCCTGGTGTTCATGCTACTTCTCCTGCTGTCTGATTCCGTCCTGCCTGCCGCCGTGTGCGGCGCCTCGAGCCACCATACGAAGAGCCGGCCCGAGCGACAACGCCGGCCGGGCCTACGAGCACCCGGCAGCCGGCCGACGTGTCGGTCAATCGCTTCTGGCCTCGTTCCCCGCTGCACTCCCGGTCGCCGCTCCACTCCCCGATGGCGATGCGTGCTCGCCGCTGAAGCGCTCCAGGTCCTCCCGGATGATCTCCACCGCGTCCGAGACCGTGGGCACGCAGTAGGGAATCTCCAGGTCCGCCGAGCTCGCGAGGTCGCGCTCGCCGCCGAGCATGCGGGCGCGCGCCCAGGCCACCAGGTCCTCCCACATCTCTCCGAGGAAGATCAGGGGAACGCCGGATACGTGCTTCACCTGGCAGAGCTGCCAGATCATCGCCGTTTCCAACAAGGTGCCAATGCCGCCCGGCACCACCACGAAGGCGCTCGAGAGCCGCACGAAGTGATGAAGGCGGGAGAAGAACGTGCGGTGTCGGTAGATCTTCTCCACGAAAGGGTTCGGCTCCTCATCGGTCGCCAGCTCGATCGGGAGCCCGAAGGAGCGGGTGACGTTCCCGGGGTCGCCGAGCTTCGCTCCCTCGTTGGCGGCCTCCATCAAGCCCGGTCCGCCGCCGGTTACGATGTCGCAGCCCATCGAGGAGAGACTCGTTGCCAGGGTACGCACGTCGTCGAAGAGTTGATCGCCTCGTCGCATGCGGGATGAGCCGAAGATGGTGACCCGGTAGTACTTGGGTTTCGGCGGGCGGATCCGGGCGAGATCGTTGACGACCGCCCACAGATCGACGAGCGCGTCCTCGACCACCTCGAACGTCTCTTCCCCGACGACGACCCTGGCGTTGGACCCGGCGACACCCGGGCTGGGGTCCGACACGAAGAGCTCCTTTCGCTGACTGCTGGTTCCCGTTCCCCGGGATCTCCGTTGACGTGCGGCGGCCCTCCCGACCAGAGGGCTCCGGCATGATGGAGCCGAGAATCGAGGCAAGATAGCTCGCTCGCCCCGCCGACGGGCGATGTGTAGGGCCACCGGCACGGCCGCAGGGCGCTCCGTGACGCTACAGCGAGAGGGCCTCAGGTGTGGTCCGACAGCCACAGCCAGCGGCTGACAAGGCGTGGCGCCATCTCCGGCACTTTCTGATGTGAATCGCACAATATATTGCAAAACAATCACTTGCGGAACAATAGGACGGTGGTCGCCCTCCCCGGCAGGAACGTGTACGGCTTCTGCAACCCGGGCTCGGCGATGCGCCACTATGCGATTCGGACCCAAGAGCTTACGCGCCAGTACAGGACCGTACGCGCCCTGGACCGGCTCTCGCTGGAGATCCCGGCGGGTACGGTCTTCGGCTTCCTCGGCTCCAACGGCGCCGGCAAGACGACCACGATCCAGCTGTTGTTGGGGCTCCAGCGTCCCACCTCCGGCCGGGCGACCGTGCTCGGCTTCGACGTAGCCGATCGGATCGATGAGGTGCGGCGGCGTACGGGAGCACTCCTCGATCAGGCCGGGCTGTACGACCGGCTCGGCGTCCGCGACAACCTCGAGTTTTACGGTCGCATCTGGCACATGTCGCGGCGGGAGCGACGGGCTCGCTCCGAGGAGCTGCTGCGGCAATTCGGGCTCTGGGAGCGCGCCAGGGAGCCGGCCGGTCGCCTCAGCTTCGGCATGAAGAGAAAGCTGGCGGTCGCTCGCGCGCTGTTTCACCGGCCTCGGCTGGTGTTTCTGGACGAACCGACGGCGGGTCTCGATCCCGTGTCCGCGGAATCGCTTCGCCGATCTCTCGTCGATCTGGCCGCTCAGGAAGGCGTAACCGTCTTCTTGACGACCCACAACGTGCCCGAGGCCGGCAAGGTATGCGATCAGGTCGGGATCATCCGTTCCGGGCGCCTGCTTGCGTGCGGATCGCCCGAGCAGCTTCGCTCGTCCGCGGGATCGAACCGCATCACCGTGCGAGGGGCGGGTTTCACGGAAGACGCCTTCACCATGCTGGCCCTCCGTCCGGAGGTCGAGGAAGTGGAGTCGCGGAGGGGAACACTCTACCTGCGGCTGGCGCCCGGCGCCTCTGCCGCGCCGATCGTCAGCCTGCTGGCATCCTGCGGCGCCCGCATCGAGGAAGTCGTCCGCGAGACGACCTTCGAGGATGCCTTCCTCTCTGTGCTGAGCGCGGACGGAGACCCGGTCGAGCCGACACGCGTGGCGCAGGGAAGATACGGAGCTACCAGGACCGATGAGGCGTTCTCGCTCACGGCAGCCGGGCGCGTCGGCGACAGGATCGCGGTGGGGGCGGCGTGATTCGCGACGTCCTCTCGGTGGGCTGGAAGGAGTGGCGCGAGCTCAGCGCCGCCGAGGGACGCGAGTCCGGGCTGATCGGATTGCTCCTCTTCGTGGGGATGTTGGGCCTCTTCCTGCCGTACCAGGTGGGCCGAAGCTGGTTGAGCGCCCCCTGGGTGCTTCTGTTCTGGATCTGGATCCCGATCTTCCTGATGACCACCGTGACCGCGGACACGTTTGCCGGGGAACGGGAGCGCGGGACGCTGGGCAGCCTGCTCGCGACCCGTCTCTCCGATCGGGCCATCCTCGCCGGCAAGATCACGGCGGCAGTCCTCTATGTCTGGGGTGCGACCCTTCTGAGCGTTCCGCTGAGCCTGCTCGCCATCAACCTCCGCTCTTCGGGTCCGTTTGCCTCCTACGCACCGGAGCAGCTGGCCACCGTGGGCGGGCTGGCGTTGCTGGCCTCGATCTTCGGCGCGGCCCTGGGCGTTCTCGTCTCCCTGAGATCGCCGACTGTTCGCCATGCACAACAGACCTTCAGCCTCGGCGTGCTGGCCGCGTTCGTGCTCCCGGTGTTCGGCCTCCAACTGCTGCCCGGTGGTTGGAAGGCGGAGCTGATCCGGTCGCTCCTGCTGGGGGATGTGGCGAAGGTGGCCCTCGTGCTGGCTCTCGTCCTGGCTCTGCTGGATGGCGTGCTCCTGGCCGCGGCCCTGGCCCGGTTTCGAAGAGGACGCCTGCTGTTGACCTAGAGGTTGCCGTAACGGAGTAGAAGTAGACAGGAAGTGAAGTCGATGTTGAAACCGAAGTGGGGCTCTTCCGACGTAGGACCCAACGGATGGGAGCTTGATGGAGAGGACCCCGGGCCGGCGGCGCGCTCGTACTCTCCGTTGATCGCGAACTGGCGCCGGCGGATTCGCGGAGAGCGACGGCGCCCCATCAGGCCCAACGGCAGCGCCGCCACTTCCTCGCTGGAGCCGCTGGCCGAATGGTCCCCGCTGTCGACGTCCGGCGGAGACGCCGCCGCCGACCCCCGAGACGCCACTTCGCGGATCCCGAGAAGGCAGAAATCGGTGGCGGATTCTCCCGTCGTCCTCCCGTTCCCCGGGATCGTGCTGCCTCCGACGGCCGAGCCACCCGCGCCGACGGCCGAGCCACCCGCGCCGCGGGCGCGCGGTCCGCTCTCCTGGGCCTACTGGTCGGCGCAGAGGAGCTAGCCCGCCGAGCCCGCGACCCGACACCTCGCTCGCCCGCACCGGCCGGCCGTGCAAGCCGGTCGTACGGGCACTTACATTCCGTACCATGCAAGGCTGCCCGTTTTGCGAGCTGCCGGAAGAGCGCATCCGCATCGAGGGCGAGCACGGACTCGTGGTTCGGGATGGCTTTCCCGTGGCTCACGGTCATCTCCTGGTCGTCCCGACGCGCCATGTCGAGAGCGTGTTCCACCTCTCGCAGGAGGAGCAGGACGAACTGTGGTCGCTCACCGCGCGCGCTCGCGGGTTGCTCATTCGCGAGATCCGGCCGGAGGGATTCACGATCGGCGTCAACGATGGGTTGGCGGCGGGCCAGACCGTACCCCACGCCCATATCCACGTCATTCCCAGATACATCGGCGATGTGGCCGACCCGACCGGCGGTATCCGGGCGATCATCAATCCGCAGAGGGCCCGCTACTGGGAGCGCTCGTAGGAGCTCGCACCATGACTCGGACAGGCTCCTGATCCATGCGGCTGATTCGCGAGCTGGAGCGGCTGCAGGCAGAGCTGGGGCACCTCGACCGTGCGTGCCTCTCCGAGCTGGCTGCCCGCCTCCGAGTCCCGCTGTATCGGCTGGAGGGCCTGGTTTCCTTCTACCCGCACTTCCGGACCGAGCCGCCTCCGGCAGTGACGATCGCCGTCTGTCGCGATGTGAGCTGTCACCTGGCCGGGGCGGGAGAGGCAGCCGGGGCGCTGCGCCGGGAGCTCGACGACGACCCGCAGGTCGCCATCGAGGAGGCGTCGTGTCTCGGGTGTTGTGAGCTGGCGGCGGCGGCGCGGGTGAACGGCCGTCCGTGCCGGGTCCAGGAGGCGGCCGTCCTCGCATCCGCCCCACCCCCGGAGAGCCCACGCCGTCAGGGCGTTCGGGCCTGGCGCACCGATCCGTACCGCGAGTCCTCCGATCGGTATGGCGTCCTTCGCTCCGTGCTGGCGGCAGGGTCGGCGGATGCGGAGGCGGAGCGCATCCTCTCGGTACTGGACGAAGCGGGGCTGCGCGGGATGGGTGGCGCGGGCTTTCCCACCGGCTTGAAATGGAAGCTGGTGCGGGGAGAGAAGACGCGGCCGAAGTACGTCGTCTGCAACGCGGACGAGAGCGAGCCGGGCACGTTCAAGGACCGAGTGATCCTGGAGGAGCTTCCGCACCTGGTGGTCGAGGGAATGGCGCTGGGCGCCCTCGTCGTCGGGGCCGAAAGAGGCATCGTCTACCTGCGGCACGAGTACGGAGACGCGCGGCGGGCGCTCGAGGAGGAGCTCGAGCGCGCTCGCGCGGCGGGCGTGCTGGGAGGCGGGCCAGGCGGCG
Source organism: uncultured Gemmatimonadota bacterium (assembly GCA_964510615.1). Lineage (GTDB taxonomy): Bacteria > Gemmatimonadota > Gemmatimonadetes > Palauibacterales > Palauibacteraceae. The sequence goes on along the minus strand of CAZEBA010000025.1, from coordinate 2,724 downwards.
GTTTTCGGCTCGAGCTCGAGGTCTTCGTCTCCCCGGGAGGGTACATCCTCGGCGAGGAGACGGCCCTCCTGGAGGCCCTGGAGGACAAGCGGGGCGAACCGCGGAACAAGCCGCCGTTCCCGGGTCAGGTTGGCCTGCGCGGCTGTCCCACGCTGATGAACAACGTCGAGACCCTGGCCTTCGTCCCCGCCATCCTCGAGCGCGGGGTGAGTTGGTGGCGAGCGCAGGGAAAGGGAGACCATGCGGGGCTGAAGTTCATCTCGGTGTCGGGCCATATCGCCGAGCCGGGCGTCTACGAGATCCCGCTCGGGACGACCGTGTCCGAGCTGATCGAGCTGGCCGGCGGCGTGGCCGGAGGTCGTGCCCTGAAGGCGTTCGCCCCCGGCGGGGCCTCGTCCCAGTTCCTGCCCGCCCGCCTGGCCGACGTGCCGATCGACTTCGCGACGCTCGAGACGGCCGGAAGCATGATGGGGTCGGGTGCACTCGTCGTCGTCGCGGAGGGCACGCCGCTTCTTCCGGTGGCGGCCAACCTGGTTCGCTTCTTCCGCAACGAATCGTGCGGCAAGTGCGTGCCCTGCCGGGTCGGCACCGAGAAGGCCACGCGGATGCTGGAGGACACGCTCGCGGACGGCACGCCCCTGGACTGGCCGGTCATCAGGAAGCTGGAGATGCTTCTCGCGGAAACCTCGATCTGCGGTCTGGGCTACGTGGCGTTGAATCCGCTCATCTCCGTCGCCGAACACTGGCCCGAAGAGGTGCCCGGATGCCAGGGCCGGAGCTGAGGCGATGATCAGCCTGGTGATCGACGGTCGGCGTATCCGGGTGCCAGCCGGGACGACGATATGGGAGGCGGCCCGGGAACTGGAGATCCCCATCCCGGTTTTGTGCCATGATCCGCGACTCGAGCCGGTCGGGGTGTGCCGGCTCTGCCTGGTCGATGTCGGCGAGAAGAAGCTGACGGCGGCGTGCGTGAGGAGGGTGGAGGAGGGCATGAAGGTGGAAACCACCTCCGAGCGGTTGCGATCCTGCCGCCGGGGTCTCGTGGAGCTCCTGCTGTCGGACTATCCCGTGGACGCCGCGGCTCGGGCCAAGACGGCGCCGGACGCGCTGCTGGCACTGGCAGGCGACCTCGACGTCGACTGGCCCGATCGCGGCGAAGGGTCGGGCGGCGCGGGCCGACGGTCTGTTCGGCGCACCACGGCGGCCGGCGGCATCCCGGCCGGCAACGGGCGCGACCTCGACCGCTCCTCCAAGGTCATCCTCGTGGATCACCAGGCCTGCATCCTGTGCGATCGATGCATTCGCGGCTGTGACGACCTGCAGGTGAACGAGGTGATCGGTCGGACCGGCAAGGGCTACGAGACCAGGATCGGGTTCGATCTGGATGCGCCGATGGGCGAGAGCACCTGCGTCTCCTGCGGCGAGTGCGAGAAGGTGTGCCCGACGGGCGCGCTCTCGCTGCAGCCCGGAATGGACGACGGCGAGTCCGCCTCGGCAGTGGATGGTGGGTGGGAGGTTCTATGAGGTCCGCGACCCTGCTGCGTGAGCTCCGAGAGCGCGGCGTGAAGGTAAGGCGCAGCGGAGAACGGCTCCTGCTCCGCGACCTGCACGGAGCTCTCACGCCGGAGCTGAGGGAGGCGATCGAGGAGTACCGGGAGGCGCTGCTGGCGGAGGCCGACGACACGGACGCGGCGCTCAAGCTCGTGGATTCGGTTTGCCCCTACTGCGGCGTCGGCTGCGCGATTCGGTACTTCGTCGACGAGGCGGAGGATCGGATTCGCCGGGCGGACGGCCGGCCGAGCCCCGTCAACGAGGAGCGGCTGTGCGTGAAGGGCCGGTACGGGTTCGATTACTCGCGCCACCCGGAGCGGCTGGCCGCGCCCCTCATCCGGCGGGATAGCTCCTACCCGAAGGGTCCCCTCTCCACCGAGGTGCGGGGCGCCCGGAGACGACGGCCCGGAGGGTTGGTCGATTACCGCGAGGTGTTGCCCCACTTCCGCGAGGCCACCTGGGAGGAGGCGCTCGATCTGGCCGCCTCCCGCCTGGTGGAAATCCGGGATCGGCACGGCTCGGCGGCTCTCGCCGGCTTCGGGAGCGCGAAGTGCAGCAACGAGGAGGCCTACCTGTTCCAGAAGCTGGTGCGGGCCGCCTTCGGCACCAACAACGTCGACCACTGTACCCGCCTCTGCCACGCTTCCTCGGTCGCCGCCCTGCTGGAGACGATCGGCTCCGGCGCGGTGACGAACGTCTTCGGCGATGTGCGGAACGCCGATGTCGCCCTGATCGCAGGGTCCAACGCCACGGCCAACCACCCCGTGGCCGCGACGTTCATGAAGCAGGCTCACAAGCGCGGACGCACGAAGCTGATCGTGGTCGAGCCTCGGCGCATCGAGATGGCCGACCATGCCGACCACTTCCTCCAGATCCGCCCCGGGACCGATGTGGCGCTCTACAACGCCTGGATGCACGTCATCATCGAGGAGGGGCTCCTCGACGAACGGTTCGTGGCCGAGCGGACGGAGGGCTTCGAGGAGCTGCGGCGCGTCGTGGAGCGCTACCCGCCCGAGCTGGCGGCCGGGATCTGCGGCGTGGAGGCCGACCGGATTCGGGAGGCGGCCCGCACCTTCGGCGGCGCCGACCGGGGGATGATCTTCTGTGGGATGGGCATTTCGCAGCACACGCACGGGACGGACAACGCCCGCTGCCGGATCTCGCTCGCCCTGC
>CAZEBA010000024.1:53393-57437 GCA_964510615.1 uncultured Gemmatimonadota bacterium | reverse complement strand
AACATCGAGACGATCTTCGTGCAGGCGATCTTCTACCTGCCGCGCGACTACATCGAGACGGATCCGGAGCGGGCGCTCGCCTCGCTGAGCGTGGCCCGCGCGGCCAAGCCCGAGCATCCGCGGGTGTGCTATGAGGAGGCGCGCGCGCACGCAGCGGCCGGACACACCGAGGAGGCGCTCGACGCACTCGAGTGCGTGGTCGAGTCCGGAGCGATCCGGAGCCCCGAGCTCCTCCAGAGCGAGCCGTACCTGAGCCGGCTCGCCGGGGAAGCCCGCTTTGCCGAGCTGGTCGAGCGGGCCCGCTCGCTGGCGCCCGAATCGGCCCCGTCGCCCGGCGAGGGCGGTTAGCCGACGAACTGCGTCCGCGCCTCCGTACGGCTGATTGAAACCCTCCGAACGCGGCTTTCGTACGGTCGAGTAAGGGACAGGCGCACGTTTGCATTATTGAAAGATGTCCATATCTTTCAATAACGGCGGGGGCCGACCGACCGGCGGTGGGGTGAGGACGGGACGGGAGATGGTTGGGAGGCCCTCTCGCCTCCCCGGCCGGCCCCCAGGGACGGGGGTCGGGGCGGTTGCAACCCGGGCGACGCTCCGGTTGTCCTACCGTCGGTTCATCCCCGGACCGTCTCATCGAGCGAGATCGACGCATGATTCCCGACCGGGGGCAGCCCGGTCGGCCGACAGGAGCCATCCATCCATGAGCACCGGAACGAAACGACACCTGCTGGGCGCTTCCGCGGCCCTGCTCACTCCGGCCCTCGCCCTCGGTCTCCAGGTGGCCGCGCTGGCGGGCCCGGGGACGCTGGCGGCACAGGTCGACGCCCGCATGCTCCGCTATCCGGATGTGAGCCGGACCCACATCGCCTTTGTCTACGGGGGTGACATCTGGGTCGTCCCGAAGGACGGCGGCAGCGCGCAGCGGCTCAGCTCGCCGAAGGGTGAGGAGTCGTTCCCTCGCTTCTCCCCCGACGGACGCCGGATCGCTTTCAGCGGCAACTACGACGGCAACGAAGACATCTACGTGATCCCGACCTTCGGTGGGGATCCACTCCGGCTCACGCACCATCCGTTCAGCGACCGGTTGCTCGATTGGTACCCGGATGGCGAGTCCATCCTCTACGCCAGCTCGATGGAGAGCGGCCGCCAGCGCTTTCGCCAGTTCTACAAGACCAGCGACGAGGGCGGCATGCCCGAGAAGCTGCCGATCCCGTACGGCGAGTTCGTGGCCATCGCCCCCGACGGCCGCGCCCTCGCCTACATACCGCGCAGCCGCGACTTCCGGACCTGGAAGCGGTATCGCGGAGGCATGAACCCCGACATCTGGATCTTCGACCTCCAGAGCTTCGAGGCGCGGAACCTCACGCAGAGCGACGCGAACGACGCACAGCCGATGTGGGCCGGTCGGACGCTCTACTACCTGAGCGACGCGGGGCCCGAGATGCGGAACAACATCTGGGCCTATGACCTCGACAGCGGCCAGCAGCGGCAGGTAACGACCTTCACCGACTTCGACGTCCACTTCCCGGCCATCGGACCGGAGGAGATCGTCTTCGAGGCCGGCGGCAAGCTCTATCTGATGAGCCTGGCAGACGAGGCGACCCGGGAGGTCGAGGTGGACGTGGTGACCGACCTCGCCAGCCTCAAGCCGCGGGTGGAGAAGGTGGCCGGCGACGTCCAGTCCGGCTGGATCTCGCCCTCCGGCAAGCGAGCGGTCATCGAAGCGCGGGGCGAGCTGTTCACCGTTCCGGCCGAGTTCGGCCCGGTGCTCAACCTGACGCGCAGCTCGGGGGTGGCCGAGCGGTCGCCCACCTGGTCGCCGGACGGGAAGTGGATCGCCTACTGGAGCGACCGCACGGGCGAGTACGAGCTCACCATCCGCCCCGCCGACGGCCTCGGAGCCGAGAGGACTCTGACGCGCATGGGGCCGGGCTACCGCTACACGCCGTACTGGTCGCCCGACAGCAAGAAGCTGGCGTTCGTGGACGAGACCGAGACGTACTGGGTGCACGACGTGGCCGCCGGCACCACGACCCGCATGGACAAGGGCGACACCCGCAACCACGGCGCCCTCGACCATCACGACTTCGGCTGGTCGCCGGACAGCCGGTGGATCGCCTATTCGCGAGCGGTCGAGAACCGCAACAATTCGGTGTTCCTCTACGACACCCGCACCGGCCAGCTCCACCAGGTCACCTCCGGCTACTACTCCGACTGGCACCCGAGCTTCGATCCCGAAGGCAAGTACCTCTACTTCGCCACCACCCGGAGCTTCCAGCCGCTGTACGGAGACTTCGACAACACGTGGACCTATCCGAACTCGCAGCGCATCGTCGCCGCCGCCCTCCGCTCCGACGTTCCTTCGCCTCTCCCGCCCCGGAACGATGAGGAGGACGGGGAGGAGCAGGAGACGAAGGAGGACGGAGACGGGAACGGCAACGGAGGGGAGGACGGGAACGGCGCGACTCGAGGCGCCGAGGGGGATCAGGTGCCGGCGCCGGTGGAGATCGACCTCGAGGGGTTCGAGGAGCGGATCGTCGTTCTGCCTGTCGAGGCCGGGAACTACGAGAACCCGACCGGGGCCGACGGGAAGGTGCTCTATCACCGGCAGGCCCGCTCGGGCTCGGGCGAGGATGCAGCCAGCCCCATCGTCTACTACGACTTCGAGGAGCGGGAGGAGAAGACGATCGTCTCCGACGCGGACGGCTACGTCCTTTCGGCGGATGGGAAGAAGCTGCTGGTGTGGAAGGACAATACGGCGGCGATCGTGAAGCTGGCCGCCGACCAGAAGCTCGAGAAGCCGCTACGCCTGGCCGAGCTGGAGATGACGGTCGACCCCAGGGCCGAGTGGCGGCTCCTGTTCAACGACGCGTGGCGCTTCCAGCGCGACTATTTCTACGATCCCGGCATGCACGGCGTGGACTGGGATGCGATGCGCGCCCGGTACGGTGCGTTGATCGAGGACGCGGTCACGCGCTGGGACGTGAACTATGTGATCGGCGAGCTGATCGGCGAGTTGAACGCCTCGCACTCGTATCGCTTCGGCGGCGATGCGGACGAGGCGGAGAGGCGCGGCGTGGGTCTGCTGGGTGTGAACTGGACGCTCGTCGACGATGCCGGGGCAGAAGTGACGGGTAGGGGGCTACCGGCTGGGCAGGGCGCGTACCGGATCGCCGAGATCGTCCGCGGCGCCGAGTGGGATGTCGACACGCGTTCATCCCTGGACCAGCCGGGCCTGAGCGTGCGTGCAGGAGAGTATCTGCTTGCCGTCAACGGGAACCCGATCGACACCTCGAAGGACCCGTGGGCCTCGTTCCAGGGGACGGCGGGTCAGACCGTGATCCTGACGGTGAACGACCGGCCGACGATGACAGGGGCCCGTCAGGTGGTGGTCGAGACGATGGACTCGGAGGCGGAGCTGCGGCACCTGGCCTGGATCGAGTTCCATCGCCGCCGGGTGGCGAACGAGACCGATGGCCGGGTCGGCTACATCTACGTGCCCGACACCGGTCGAGGCGGACAGAGCGAACTCTACCGCCAGTACCAGGCGCAGTGGAACAGGGACGCGCTCATCATCGACGAGCGCTTCAATTCGGGCGGTCAGATACCGGACCGGTTCATCGAGCTGCTGAACCGGCAGACCCTCAGCTACTGGGCGGTGCGCGAGCGGGGACAGTTCCAGAGCCCGCCGAAGGCGCACAACGGCCCGCAGGTGATGCTGATTAACGGATGGAGTGGCTCGGGCGGTGACCTGTTCCCGCTCTACTTCCGGCAGGTCGGCCTGGGCCCGCTGGTGGGCATGCGGACCTGGGGCGGACTCATCGGCATCAGTGGGGCACCCCCGCTGGTGGACGGCGGGATCGTGACCGTCCCGACCTTTCGCATGTACCACCCGGACGGCACCTGGTTCAACGAGGGCCATGGGGTCGATCCGGACATCGAGGTTCCCGAGGATCCCGGCCAGCTGGCGCGGGGCATCGACACCCAGCTCGAAGCGGCGATCGCGGAGTCGCTGCGGCTGCTGGAGGTGAGTCCGCCGCCGGC
>CAZEBA010000024.1:0-53293 GCA_964510615.1 uncultured Gemmatimonadota bacterium | reverse complement strand
CGTCGGCGTTACTCGAGTCGCGCCTGCCAGTAGTAGGCGAATCCGTCACAGCACGGGTCGATCAGCACCAATTCGCCCTGCGTGAGCCCCACCTCCTGCTCCTCCTGACCCAGCAGCGGCTCCTCGTAGCGGAGCCGCGGGAGGAGCGAGATGTCGCCCAGGTCCTGGGCCGGAAGATACTCGAACCGGGTGTCGACCTCCCTCACATCATCCCGGTAGAGCTCGATCCGGTCCGGCCGGCTGATCCGCAGCACCATGGTGAATCCCTCGGTCTCGGGCGTCAGCACCGAGCCTGCGACGCCCCCCTCGGCGCGCACCCACTCCCAGGCGCCGAAGAGGTCGTCCTCGGGTGTCGGCTCGGTCGGGCCGGAGCCGCACGCCGGCAGCAGGAAGAGCGCAGCGGCAATGACGGAGAGCACAGCGGCGATGCCGGAGCGCCGGGGTGCTCGGTGTATCGACACGGGTCCATCCCTCCTTCCGATCAAACGCGACCGCGCACGTCGTGCGCCCCGTCCCAGATGACGAGCGATCGGCGCCTGAGGTGACATCGCTCGCGTGCCGGGCGAGGGCGCTTCCAAAACGCCCCGGGCTTGATTAGGGTTAATCTCCACGCATTGTCCCGCCCTGCCTGTACCGCGCCGTGTGCCCGTTGTCGCTCCGTCAAGCTCGTGCGGCTTGATCCGTGGATGGCGGTCGAGGGTGCCGGGCGCGGCCTCGTCTCCTTCCTCCGACTTCCCGGTCCCGCCTCACGGTCGCTCGATGGCTGCGACACGGAGTGCGAACAAGGGGGGAGCCATGGAGGATCCCGTGACCGGTCTTCCGGACCGGCGCCACATCGAGACCACTCTGGCGGCAGAGTTCGAGAGAAGCGGGTGGGGGCGGCGCTGCTCCGTAGTCAAGGTCGACATCGACGGCTTCGACTGGTATAACCGGCGCCACGGCGACCTGGCCGGCGACTTCGTGCTCTTCGTCGTCGGATCGGTGCTGGAGCTTCAGGGGCCGAAGCGGAACGTGGTCGGCCGCTACGGCGACGACGAGTTCGTCGTGCTCCTGCCTCGCACGGGTGGACGACGAGCACTCTCGTACGCCAAGCGGGTCACCGTGGATGTTCACTCCCAGTTCGGAGAGACGGGCTCCCCGGTTACGGTAAGCTGTGGCGTCGCCAGCCGGGATGCCTCGATGAGCCGCCCAAGTCAGCTGCTCGAAAGAGCCGAATCGGCGCTTCGGGCTGCCAAGCGCCTGGGAGGGAACGCGGTCGGCCTCGGCGACGCCCGGTCCACCGTCACCTCGCTACGGCGCCGCCCGCCGGCGGTGGCCGATCGGACCCTGAGATCCGCCTGAGGAAGACGAACGGTCGACGACGGCTTCCCGGAAGGTGACGGCGGAGTCGAAGCGGCGCCTCCTGGCCTGGGGCGTCCACCTTTACACGGCGACGGGTCTCGTGCTCGCTGCCGTTGCTACCGTCCTCGTCGTGCGCGGCTCGGACGCAGGCTTTCGGGCCGCGTTCGGCGTGCTGATGGTCGCGGTGCTCGTCGACGCCACCGATGGCTGGCTGGCCCGGCGGGCTCGGGTGCAAGAGGTGCTGCCCGGGTTTGACGGACGGCGACTCGACGACATCATCGACTTTCACACCTACGTCTCGATCCCGCTGCTACTGCTGTGGCGGGCTGGCCTCCTGCCGGCTTCGCTGGCGTGGTTGCTGCTGCTGCCGCTGCTGGCCAGCGCCCTCGGCTTCTCGCGTACGGAAGCCAAGACGGCGGATGGGTTCTTCCTCGGCTTCCCATCCTACTGGAACGTGGTGGCGTTCTACCTCTACTTCCTCCGGCCCCGGCCGTGGCTCTCCGCGACCGTGCTACTGGGCTTCGCGGTTCTGACGCTCCTGCCGTGGCGCTACCTGAACCTGGCAGCGCCCGGCCGACGGAGCGTGCCGATGCTGATCCTGGCCGTGGGCTGGGGATTGCTGCTGGCGGCGATCGTGGCAGGAGCGGTCGGCGAAACAGCCTGGATCCTTGCCTCGCTGGTGTTTCCGGGGATCTACCTGATCGAGTCAGGCAGGACGCGACGCGCCTAGACCGGCGGAAGCCCAAGCCGAACACGACGCGTCTGGATGCTGCGGAAGCCGAGTGGGGGGCGGAGGGCGGTTGCCGGATCGAGGACGAGCTCGATCCGGCGCGTGGAATGGCGTTCCGCCCGGTGGCGCCGGTCCTAGTTGGTGAAGTCGAGCTTCTGCGCGAGGGCGTTGCCCAGAATCGTGCGCAGCTCGCCCCGCGAAATCAGCGCCTGCTGACGCTGGTTCTCGGTCGCGCCGATGTGTTGGGCGGCGTACGCTTCCATCTTGTCGCTCAGCCCGTCCAGCGCAGCGAAGTTGGGGTACTCCACCAGGAGCATCAGATCCCAGTCGTGCAGGTCCGAAGGCGACTGGCTGAGGACCATGTAGGAGAGGATGGTTCCATCCGCCATGCCGTCATCCATGACCGCGCGCCAGCCTGCCTTCAGGTTCTCCATGTAGTCGTTGAAGTGGCCTTCCTTGGTGCGGACGAAGGTGATGCCCCAGACGCTACCCTCCTCGTAGGCGTCCTCCTGTGCCAGGCCGTCGGCCGGGGTGCCGAGCGTCAGGGCGGCAAGCACCGCGGCGGCGGCGAACAAGCGGCGTGCAAGTGTCTCCATTGAGCGTGCCTTCCGTGTTCTGGGGTGTTTGGCCGTGGTCGCGAGTTGCGCGACGATCGTCTGCCTGTCCGGTGGGACCGGCCGTCGGCACCGATTAGACAGGCAGGGCTCCCGCCTCGCAAGTCCGCTCGCGCGGCGGTACGGAGGCCGGTTCGGCCGATCGGGAACCCTTTCGGCCCGTTTGCCATTCTTCTGTTAAGGACGGGAGGAGCGGAGGTCAGCCGCCAGGGTTCCGGCCGCAAAGGCTCGCGGGGCGACTTCCGCGGCGGTGAACGAAGCCGCCGGGGTGGAAGGAGGGTCGATGGGTACGGGTCCGGGGTTCGGTCGCCTGATGCGCGCTGTCCGGCTGTTCTCGCTCTCCGCTTTCCTAGTTGTGGCCGCGGCGTGCTCACCGGGGATCCGCCAGGCCTACGACGCGGCGGGGCACCGAACGATCACCCACATGTCGGGCAATGCCCTGCGGGAGTCGGGTGACCTGGCCGAGCACACGCTGGAGCTCAACGCCGCCAGGGTGGAGGAGCCGGAAGGTTCGTCCTACATGCTGTTCGCCGAAGCCCGCGGGCCCGGCTGGGTCGGACGCGGGAGCCTGACCCTGCGCATCGACGGAACACCGGTGACCTTCGCCGAGCCGCTGCCGGTCAAGGCCGAGGTGGCCTGTCCGGCGGAGGCAGCCAACCTGAACCTCGCGGCGGTTGGGGGCAACGACTGTGTCTACGAGGAGACGTACTGGTTTCCCGTCAGCCGCACCGTGCTGACGCGGCTGGCACGGGCAGGAGAGGTGCTGGTGCGGCTCGAGGGATCGAACGGCACGATCTCGCGCCGGTTCACCCGCGACAACTTTCAGAAGTTCGAAGAGTTCGTCGCGGCCTATGTGGGGGGTTAGGTTCGTACAGCCGCCAGCGAGGGCCGTGGGCCGAGAGCAGCGGGCATTGACGAAAGCCGCAGCGGGCATTGACGAAAGCCGTTGTGTTTGACTAGATTATGGGCCGTGAACGGCTAGCTCGAAACAAAGTGGGACCGAGCAGCGCTCGGATCCCGCTTTTTTTGTCCAGCCGGCACACGGGCACGAGCCGCCATGAGCGGCCGGCCCGACAATGGATCGAAGCGGCGATACGCCGCTCATGCACGTGTTCGGTAGTTGCGGCAGAACCGTACTCCCGACACACCACCAGCAACATCGGGAGTACTTCGATGGCGATCACTGGGACCGTGAAGTGGTTCAGCGACGAGAAGGGCTACGGCTTTATCGAGCGCGAGAACGGCGAGGGCGATGTCTTCGTCCACCACTCGGCCATCCAGGGCGAGGGCTTCAGGACCCTCGCAGAGGGTCAGCGCGTCGAGTTCGACGTCGTACAGGGTCAGAAGGGCCCGGCGGCCGAGAACGTTCGAAAGGTCTGAGGACCTCGCGATCCTCATAGGATCCGAACAGGATCTGACAGGCCGCTCCTCCGGGGCGGCCTGTTTTTTTTAGCGGCGGGTGCCAACCTCGCCGGGCAACGGAAACCACCGCAGGTGCTCGAAGTCCGCGGTAAGCCGGAGGGCCTCCACGGCTTCTCCGCCCGGCTTGGCGGCATCGAACCGCCGGCGAGCCTCCGCCAGGTATTCTCGCATCCGGGCTTCGGGTTCCCGTCGGCGGCGGTCCGGGTACGTGCAGCCCCGAGCGCTGATCGCGACGTCCGCCAGGCCGAGCGGCGGCTCGGCGATGCCGCTCCGGTGCTGCCAGAGTCCTGAGCGGGGCTCGAAGCGGTACTCATCGAGCAGCTTCCACCCGTGCGTGGCCACCAGGTCTACCGCTTCGAGGATGAATTCGCACGTCTCGTCCGTCAGGAAGTAGTTGAAGTTGACCCGGACCCAGCCGGGCTTGATGCCCTCGCATCCTCGGCCGATCTCACGCTCGAACTCGTGCGAGGTCTCGAGATCGATGCCGAGCAGGCTGTGGCCGTAGGGGCCCGCGCACGAGCAGCCTCCACGAGCCTGAATGCCGAACAGGTCGTTGAGCAGCGCCACCACGAAGTTGTGGTGCAGGTACCGCGCGCCGTGCCGAACGACGAAGGAGACGATGCAGAGCCGCTCGTGCTCGCGGCTGCCCAGGATCTCGATGTTCGGGTTCTTCTCCCACGAGGCGATCGCGCGGCGCGTGAACCGTTCCTCCTTCTCCCGAATCAGCGCCGCTCCGACCGCTTCCTTGAGCTTGAACACCAGCCCTGCCCGGATCGAGCCGATGATGTCGGGCGTGCCGCCCTCCTCGCGCTGCTCGGGGTCATCGAGGTACCGGTGCCCCTCCGGGTTCACGTACCAGACCGTGCCACCGCCCGGAACGACAGGCACGGTGTTGCGAAACAGCTCGCGCCGGGCGACCAGCACGCCGGGGGTTCCCGGTCCGCCGATCATCTTGTGGGGCGACAGGAAGATGGCGTCCTTGTAGGAGAGCCCGTCATCCCCACTGCCGGTCCGCGGTGATTCCATGCGGATCTGGACGTACGGGGCCGCGGCCGCGCAATCCCAGAAAGAGAGCGCGCCGTGCCGGTGGAGGAGCGCCGAAACGGCCTCGACGTCCGAGACGATTCCGGTGACGTTCGAGGCTGCCGAGAAGCTCCCGATCTTGAGCGGTCGGTCGGCGTGGCGGAGGAGCTCTTGCTCCAGGTGCTCCTGGTCAATCCCGCCGTCCAAGTCCTCGTGGATCGTCACGACATCCGCGATCGATTCGCGCCACGGCAGTTCGTTCGAGTGGTGCTCGTAGGGTCCGATGAACACCACCGGCCGCTCCTCGGGCGGAATGCGCTCCAGGAGGCGGTAGCGGGCCGCGAGATCGCTCGGCAGCCGCAGGTTGAGCACCCCGATCAGCTTGTCGATCGCTCCCGTCGATCCCGAGCCGCAGAAGATGACGGCATGCTCATCGGTCGCTCCCAAACAGCGCCGGATGATCGCCCTCGCGTCCTCGCGGAAGCGCGTCGTCTGGCGTCCCGTGCCCGAGCTCTCGGTGTGCGTATTGGCGTACAGAGGAAGCACCTGATCGCGGATGAAGTCCTCGATGAAGGTCAGGGAGTGGCCCGAGGCCGTGTAGTCGGCGTAGGTGACGCGCCGCGGCCCGAATGGTCCGCGTACGGCCTCGTCCGCCCCGATCAACGAGGAGCGGATCAGCTCGATCAGCGCCTCGCCACTATATGACGGCTGCTCGGACATGCGACCTCTTCCGGTGTTCTTGCCCGCTGGAGCGTGAGCGCCGAGGGCCGGGGCGGCGCCGGCTCATCAAGGATTCGCGGCGCAGGGCGACCGAAGCCGCTGCTGAGTATGGGGCACCCGGCTACCCGATCCAAGAGTCCGAGACTGGCATCGGCACCTTTCCCGCCGGGCGGCGATCGGTGCATCCTTAGCGCATGGGGCACGATCTCGGCCATCCGTCGTCCCAGTCGGAGGCGGATCAGCCGACCCGCTACGACCGGATCATGGGCTGCCTGCTCGGCGGGGCGGTGGGTGACGCACTCGGGGCGCCGATCGAATTCCTCACCTTGGAGGAGATCCGCGCGACCCACGGCCCGGACGGCGTGGCCGGCTATGTCGCGACCCAAGACCTCCCGGGCCAGATCACCGATGACACGCAGATGACGCTGTTCACCGCCGAGGGCTTCCTGCGGGCCCAGAACCGCTATACCCGCAGCGGATACTGCAAGCCGCGCGTGGTCATGCATCGGGCCTATCTGCGTTGGCTGCACACGCAGGGGGTGCCGGAAGACGATCTGGTCGACCCGGAGCTCGGGTCGCCGCTGGACGGATGGCTGGTGGGTGTCGAGCGCCTGCACGCACGACGCGCTCCCGGCCACACCTGCCTGCGCGCCTTGAAGGGCTGGAAGGCGCAGGGTCTCGGGGAACCGGCGGAGAACGGGAGCAAGGGGTGCGGCGGACTCATGCGCGTCTCTCCTGCCGGCCTTTTCGCCACGGATCCGTTCCGTTTCGGATGTGAGGCGGCGGCCCTCACGCACGGACATCCGACCGGGATCCTCGCTGCCGGCGCCTTTGCCATGATCCTCAGCGAGGTGTTCCTCGGCCGGTCTCTTTCGTCGGCGGTCCAGACGGCGCTGTGGATGACACGAGGTGCGAAGCAGGGCTCGGAGACGGCGGCCGCGATCGAAGCCGCGGTTTGCGAGGCGTCGTCGGCGCCAGCCGGGCCCGGTGCGGAACCGGAGGCGGTAGCGCGTCTCGGTCAGGGCTGGGTCGCCGAGGAGGCGATGTCGATCGCCCTGTACTGTGCCCTGACTGCCCACGATTTCCGGTCCGGGGTCCTCGCGGCCGTGAACCACGGAGGTGACAGCGACTCCACCGGCGCCCTTACAGGTAGCCTGCTCGGGACGCTGCTCGGGGTATCGGCGATCCCGGACGAGTGGCTGGAAGAGCTGGAGGTGCGCGATGTCGTGGAACGGGTGGCCGGGGATCTGGCGGCGCACTTCGCGGGTTATCCGTCTTCTCGTTCCGTCCCCGACTACGAGAGCTATCCTCCCTCCTGACACTCGACCGCTCGTCCCGTAAGGTCTCGTCCGGCCTCGGCATCGTTGAGCTGAGGCCAGCCTGCAGAAGAACGGCCGGGTCGGCGCCAGCGTCCCCCCCAACCTCGGGCTCGGCGCCAGCGTTCAAAGGAGGTGCCGTTGAAGGAGAGGGGCTTCCGTCGCGCCGCCTTTCCCCTCCTCCTCGCCGTGGCCTCGCTCCCTTCCTGTGCGCCCGCCGCCAGGCTCGACCAGTTCAGGGGCTTTGCCGACGCCGGCGTCGCCTACGTGAACGCTTCGGAGTCCCTTCTGGAGCAGGCGGGCGATGCGGCGATCGACGCGGACTCGCACGTTCTCGTCGTGGCCCGCGATCGGCTGCCCGACCCGGCCGAGCGCACCCGCAGCCTCCTGGAGTCGAATCGGCTGCTCCGCGAGCGGCTCACGCTGCTCGAGGAGCTGCGCCGCCACGGTCAGCTGCTTCGCTCCTATTTTCTGGCCCTCGCCGCCCTGGCGGATGGTGAGCCGACCGCCGGCATCGGAGCGGCGACGGGAGAGATCGTCATCGCGCTCGGCGATCTCGACGCAGGCATTCGGACCGCCCGCATCGGCGGCCTGCAGGTGGGGGATCTCGCCAGCGGCGCGGCCGAGATCGCCGTGGCCGACTTTCGGCGCGCCGCCCTCGAGCGCGAGCTCCGGGCACACGCGTCGACCATCGCCAGCGAGCTCGATCTGCAACGTGCCGCCATGGAGGCCGTCGCAGCTCAGATGCGAGCGGATCTGGAGATCGTCCTCGCCGGGCTGGAGGCCACCGAGGTAGTGGCGCCGTTCCGCGCCGGCCGCCAGCTCCCGCGCCGCTGGTGGACGAGCCGGAAGGAAATCCTCAAGGCGGACCGGGCGATCGAGTCGGCCGATGCCGGCGCGGTGGCCGCGGCCGCCCTCCGGACCTCGTTCGTCGCGCTGGTCGAAGACCGGCTCGGGCTCGCCGACCTGCAGGCGCTCATCGGTGACATCGACCGGGTCGTCGAACTGATCGGGCAGGTCGTCGACACCGAGTCCGGATAGCATGGCTCCGCACGAGATTCGCCGGCAGGCCGTCACGGACCTTCGGGCCATCATCCTGGCGCTGATGTCGCCCGAGTGGGATCAGGCACTCGAGTCCGGCTCGAAGGAGGATGTGGAAGCGGCCGCACGGGCACTCCTGCGGGCCCAGCGCGCCCGTCTCCGGCTGGGTACGGCCGAGCTGGCCCGAATTCGCGAGGACCTGAAGGTGAACGAGCAGGCGCTGGCCGAGGGAAGGGGAAGGCTCGAGGAGGCGCTCGGGCGTCTCGATCGCGTGCGGGGCGTGCTGCAGGCCGTGAAGGGCTTCCTGGGCGTCGTCGCCCGCATCATTCCGCTTCCCGGCTGAAAGGGGACCAACGCCAGCGGCCGGCTCCGGCGAGGGGCGTCAGTGGGCGTACCTGCAGATAGGCATCCGTCCGACCGGTGACGAAATCCCAGATGTCATCGGGGCTCGCCTCGCCCGGGGCGACCCCGAACGTCCGCCCGGTCTCGGCAAAGGCGTGCGACACTACCCATGAACAGATCGGGTAGTTGTCCGAGCCCGCCAGGCGGCGGAACACGTAAGCCCCCTGCAGTAGCCAGTCGCACAGGTGCGCCAGAATCATGAGATAGCCGTACTTCCGGCCCACATAGCTCTCCGCCTTCTGAACGATGCGGCGTCGCTCGGCGGGCCGGAGATCGACGGCTCGGAAGATCGCGATCTCGGTGGGGCTGCTCCGCCCGTAGCGGTCCCACAGCGTGTGGCGCCTCACCCGACTCAACGCCTCGACCACGATGGCTTCCCCGATCGGACCGCCCTCCACGACGACCCCCACGTGATTCACCTTCGTGCGGCTTTCGCCGACGTGCCGCGTGAACAACCGGATCAACCGGCTGACGAGACCGGTGCCCCGGGTCAGAAAGATGTCGGCCGGGAGCAATCGGATGGGTGCAGCATCCATGGCCGCGGAAACCGAAATGGGCCAGCGGCTCCAGCTATCGGTAGAGCTCGCTGGGTGGACGGCTCTCACCCGACTGATGTCGGAGGGTCGACGGACCTTACCGTGGCGGCAGCGGAGCCCGGCCCCCTACCTTCGTTGGCGAGCAGCGGACCTGTGCCGAGGATTCTGGCCGAGGGTAGAGGGCGAAGGGACGCCTCCGGGCGGCACGGGTCGGGGAGTGATCCGCGAAGGACGGCACGAACACTGGTGCGTCGAGTCGATAGAGCCCTCGTTCCAGCCGGCGGGCCCGCGTTCGCCCGAGCTCTCGCTCTGGCAGGCGTGGCGTCGTTGTCGGTGCCGACCGGTCCGTCCGCGGCGGCCGCCCAGGTGTGCGAGAGCCTGATCGCCTTTTCCTCGGATCGTGCGGATGGTCCGGGCATCTATGTGATCAGTCCCGATGGTGGCGAGGCGAGGCGTGTCGTATCGGTGCCGGGGGCGCTGCAGATCGAGTGGTCCCCCGACGGAAGGCGCCTCGCCTTCCTTTCGGTGACCTCGGAGGATGAGGAGCAGTTCGAGCGTTTCTCGGGCCTCCGATTCCACGCCTTTCTCTACACCGTGCGCGCGGACGGCGAGGATCTCCGAAGGCATGGCGCGTTTCCGATCTCGATGGGCTTCTCGTGGTCGCCCGACGGTCGCCGGCTGGCGTTCGCATCCGCGGTGGAGACGGGTGGACCCACGGCCATCTACGTGGCGTCGCTGGATGGCGGCACATGGGAGCGGCTGACGCCGGGAGACGGCGTCTACATGTTCCCGCGATGGTCGTCGGATGGCCGGCTGCTGGCGTTCGCCGCCCGCGAGGGCGAGACGACATCCCTTCGGGTGGCGAGCCCGGATGGAGGGGATCAACGGGCGGTGGTCGAGGTCTCAGGGTCCCGCGCGTTCAAGATGTTCCGCCCGGTTTGGGCTCCGGGAGGCCGCATGTTGGCATTCTCGGAGGGGCGGGCCGTCTTCGTTGTCGGCGTCCCGGAGGGCGAGCCCCGGAACATCGCCGAGGGTCCCGGCGAACCTCACAGCTGGTCGCCGAGCGGCCGGAAGCTGCTCGTCGGGGAGGGAGCCGACGGGCGCGCGCGTATCGTCGTCGTCGATCTGGACACCCTGGAGCAGACGAACCTGGCACGCGATGCCGGCGCCGGCGGCGCCAGTTCCCCCTCCCCCGGGTGGGACCGAGTCGCCTACACCGCCATCGTGGATGAACAGGCGGAGGTGTTCGTGGTGGGGACGGACGGAGGTCCGTCCCGCAATCTGACCCGCAGTCCGGCCAACGACTATTTCCCGGTGTGGTCGCCGTGCCTGGCAGGAGGCTGAGGGTGGCGGACGGAAAGGATGGAATGCGGGTGAGGAAGACGGAGGCCGGAGAGCGGAAGTGGGTGTGGTCGTTCGCGGAGGGCGACGCCGGCGACAAGCGGCTTCTGGGCGGGAAGGGCGCCAACCTGTGCGAGATGACACAGATCGGCATCAACGTGCCCCCCGGCTTCGTCGTCACCACGGAGGCCTGCCTCGCCTTTCTGGAGTCCTCCGGAGGGGTCCTGCCGGACGGGGTGATGGAGCAGGTCCGCGAGCAGCTGGCGCGGCTGGAGGCGCTCACCGGACGCCACTTCGGAGGCTCCGAGAATCCGCTTCTGGTCTCCGTTCGTTCCGGGTCGGCCATCTCGATGCCGGGCATGATGGACACGATCCTCAACCTCGGCCTCAACGACGGAAACCTGGCCGGTCTGATCGCGCTCACGGGCGATCCGCGTTTCGGCTACGACGCCTACCGCCGGCTCATCCAGCTGTTCGGCAAGGTCGCCCTGGGGATCGAGGATGCGGCCTTCGACGAGCAGTTCGACTCGGTGAGGGACCTGGCCGGCGCGCGAGCCGACGTGGACCTGCAGGCCGCCGATCTGGAGGAGATCGTCCGCCGTTTCCTTCAGGTAGTGGAAAAGCATGCCGGACGCCCGTTCCCCAGCGACCCGTACGAGCAGCTCGAGCTCGCCATCGGCGCCGTATTCCGCTCCTGGATGGGGCGCCGCGCGGTCGACTACCGGCGTCAATTCGCCATCGGTCCCGAGGTCGCCAACGGGACGGCGGCCAATGTGGTCGCGATGGTGTTCGGCAACATGGGAGACGACTGCGCCACCGGGGTCGCCTTCACTCGTGACCCGGGTACCGGGAGCAACGAGCTGTACGGCGAGTACCTCGTGAACGCCCAGGGCGAGGATGTGGTGGCGGGCATTCGCACGCCGAGGCCGATCGCCGAGCTCGCCGTCGAGATGCCGGCGATGTATGCCCAGCTCCAGGATCTGCGCCGGAAGCTGGAGGACCACTATCGCGAGGTGCAGGACTTCGAGTTCACCATCGAGCGAGGCATCCTCTACTGCCTGCAGACCCGCAACGGAAAGATGAACGCGAGCGCCCGGGTGCGGACGTCGGTGGAGATGTTCGAGGAGGGTCTGATCGATCGTGAGCGGGCGTTGCTCCGGGTGACGCCGGATGACCTCGAGCAGATCCTCTATCCCCGCCTCGATCCCTCGTTCAGCGGTTCGCCGCTGGCCAGGGGCCTGGCCGCGTCGCCGGGAGCTGCCGGCGGTCAGGTCGTGTTCGACGCCGACCAGGCGCAGTTTCTCGGGCGGCAGGGGATCAAGGTCATCCTGGTGCGACAGGAGACGAAGCCCGAAGACATTCACGGTTTCTTCGCTGCCCAGGGGATCCTCACCAGCCGGGGAGGCGCCACGTCGCACGCCGCCGTTGTCGCCCGTGGAATGGGAAAGCCGTGCGTGGCCGGAGCGGACGACCTCATGGTGGATGAGGAGCGCGGGCAGGCGATCGTCGGCGAGGCGGTCGTGAAGGCTGGTGACCGGATCACGATCGACGGGACCACGGGCCAGGTCTTTCTGGGAGCCGTGCCGATGGTCGAGGCCGAGTTCTCCCCGGCGCTGGAGACGCTCCTCTCCTGGGCGGACGATGCCGCGCGGCTGAAGGTGATGGCCAACGCCGACACACCGGACGACGCGACCCGGGCCATCAAGTACGGCGCGATGGGGATCGGGCTCTGCCGTACCGAGCGCATGTTCAACGCCCCCGAGAGGCTTCCGATCGTGCTCGACATGATCATCGCGGAGGACGACGCTCAACGGACGGCGGCGCTCGAACGGCTGCTGCCGGTGCAGCGGGCGGACTTTCGCGAGATCTTCCGGGCGATGGCTCCGCGGCCGGTGACGATCCGCCTCCTCGATCCGCCGATCCACGAGTTCCTGCCCTCCCAGCGCCGCCTGGAGCAGGAGATCCTCCACCTGCGGCAGCTCCGAGACGCGCTGCTGGGCATGGACGTGCTGGCCAGCACGATCCGGGATCTGGAATCCGACGGTCCCGCCGCCGGCCTGCCGGAGGTCGCCAAAGAGCTGGCGGATGTCCGCCGGGTCGACCGCGCCATCGCGCGCAAGGAGGTGTTGCTGCAGCGGGCCCAGGCTCTGCGGGAGACGAACCCGATGCTCGGCCACCGGGGCGTCCGGCTCGGGCTGACCTACCCGGAGATCTATCGCATGCAGGTGCGCGCCGTGCTGGAGGCCGCCGCCGAGTGCGTGAGGGACGGTCTCGAGGTCCGCCCGGAGATCATGGTGCCGCAGGTGTGCACGTCGCAGGAGCTGATGCGGGTCAAGCAGTACGTGGAGGAGGCAGAGGCGGCGGTGAAGCAGGAGTTCGGGGTCGAGGTCGACTTCGCCTTCGGCACCATGATCGAGGTGGTGCGAGCCTGCCTTCGGGCCGAGAGCCTGGCGGAGGTGACCGACTTCTTTTCCTTCGGAACCAACGACCTCACACAGGCTACGTTCTCGTTCAGTCGAGAGGACGCCGAAACGAAGTTCCTGCCGCTCTACAACGAGCGCGGTATCCTGCAGGACAATCCGTTCGAGGTGCTGGACCGCATGGGGCTGGGCCGGCTGATGGCGCTCACCGTGGACTGGGGGAGGTCGCGCAAGCCGGACCTGGTGGTCGGCATCTGCGGGGAGCACGGCGGACACCCGGCCTCGATCCGCTTCTGCCACCAGATCGGGCTCGATTACGTTTCCTGCTCGCCACCGAGGATTCCCGTCGCCCGTCTGGCGGCCGCGCACGCGAACGTCCAGGCCGCGCACGCAGGCTGAATCGGACGCCGCGACTCCAAGATACGGAGCGCTGAACGGTCAAACCCGAAGGATGAGCGGTGCGGTCCGGCGGGCGGACCCGCGCCGGCGCTCGGCCGGGCTAGTCGCCGACTCGGAAGACCTGGTCGTGCGCGCGGACCCGCTCCTGGACCTGAATGGCGATCTCGCTTCCGGCCCCGGCGCTCTCCACCGGGCCGTGCTCGACCTCGAGGGAGGTCGCCTTCTGCTCGAAGTCCGTCGTGTGGCCTCGGAAATGGAGGGTATCCCCCACCTTGAGGTCCGCGACCAACTGCACGACCCCGACGTGGGGTTTGTCGAAGTAGTGGGTGACGGTACCGATCAGCTGCTCCTCCATATGGCCCTCCATATGGCCCTCCATGTGGCCTTCGCTGCGGCCTTCGCTGTGGCCGTCCTCCGGTGCCAACCCGGGCATGAGGAATTGTAACAGGTCGCTGGTGTTCGCGCCGACCTCATCCTGCGGCTAAGATCGAGTCTGCCGGGAGCGGAGACCGGCACGACACCGTCACATCGGCCGGAGAGGAGCCTTGGAGCTGGACGTTCGGCGCGCCTTCGACGAGGCACGGCCGCGTGCCCACGACCTCTACCGCGAGCACGTGAGCCCGATGTGGGCCAGGATGCTGCGAACGATCGGGTTCGACCGCCGCTGGACCCGAGGGTCCGGCCCCTACCTCTGGGACGAGGACGGCGTCCGGTACCTCGACTTCATGAGCGGCTGGGGCGTGTTCAACTTCGGGCGCGCCCACCCCGTGATTCGCCGCGCCCTCGCCAATGCGCTCGAGTCGGAGCTGCCCAACTGGGCGGCGTTCGACACCCCTCCCCTCGCCTCCCTGCTCGCGGAAGAGCTCACTCGGCGCCTGCCGCGCGGGCTGGACCGGGTCTACTTCTGCAACTCCGGCGCCGAGGCCACCGAAGCAGCGATCAAGTTCGCCCGGGCGGCGACGGGCAAACACGGCATGGTGTACCTTAACCGCGCCTTCCACGGCCTGACGAACGGGGCCCTGGCCGTCAATGGTGACCCGGTCTTTCGGACCGGTTTCGAGCCTCTTCTCCCCCGGGGCGTCGGTGTCGCCGTCAACGACCACGAGGGACTCGAGAGAGCCTTCGCCGACGAGCAGATCGCCCTCTTTATCTTCGAGCCGGTCCAGGGAAAGGGCGTCTACATCCCCGACGACGCCTTCCTGCTCAGGGCCCAGGAGCTGTGCCGGTCGAACGGGGCGCTGCTCGTATGTGACGAGGTGCAGACGGGACTCGGGAGGACGGGTAAGACGTTCGGCTTCGAGTGGGTGGCGGGGCTGGAGCCCGACATCGTCCTCGTCTCGAAGGCGCTGTCGGGCGGTTACGTGCCCGTGGGGGCCATGGTTACCCGAGCCAAGATCCACGACCGCATGTACGGCTCGATGGACCAGGGCATGCGCCATGCGTGCACCTTCGGGATGGGCGACCTGGCGATGGCGGCGGGCCTCGCCGCGCTGCGGGTGCTGGAGGACGAGGATCTCGCGGCCAACGCCATCCGCATCGGCGGCATGATCCGGCACGGGCTCGAGTCGATGATGCCCCGGTTTGAGTTCATGACCGAGGTGCGGCAGCGAGGCCTGATGATCGGGATCGAGTTCGGGGAGCCCAGAGCCCTTGCGCTGCGCGGGGCGTGGACGACCACGCACCGGCTCAGCCCGGACCTCTTTCCCCAGGCCGTGGTGATTCCCCTGCTCGATGACCACCGCATCCTCACGCAGGCGGCCGGCCATCACCTGGACGTGGTGAAGCTCCTCCCGCCTCTCAACATCACGGAGCAGGATGCTCAGTGGTTCCTCGACGGCTTCGAGGCAACGATGGAGGCGCTCCACCGCTTCCCGGGTCCGGTGTGGGAGCTGATGAAGAAGCTGGGGAAGCACGCGGTCGCCGGACGCAGGTAGTCGTGGAAGGCTCCGAGGCGTCAACGGGCGGGACGGCGGAGCGGTCGGGTGTGCGACACGACTCCGCCTCCCAGGCCGCTGGCCGGCGGTTCCGCACGCCCCTTGTCTGGGGATTGGGCCTCTCGGTGGGTCTCCACGCGTCCCTTTATCCGGTTGCGTCCCGCCTGAGCCTGCCGGGGCTGCCAGGTGCCGCCTCGTTACGGTGGTCGGTGGCGGCGATCGTCGACTATCCGCCCAGAGTCGAGATCCCGCCGCCTCCCGAGTCGGTCCGGCGTCCGGCGCTGCCGCTGCCGCGGGAGGTCGGGCTGGAGACGGGTCTACAGATCCGCCCTTCGCTGGCGGCGCCGGCCGGAGGCGTGGACGTGCCTCCGCCTCCCGGAATCCGGCCGGCGGGGAGTCCGATCGAGTTCCTGCGCTATGACGTTCCGCCGCTCCTGGGTAACCGTGACCAGTTCGGGCGGATGGTCTGGTACTTCTATCCACTCGAGCTCCAGCGGGCGGGCATCGAGGGCGCGGTGGAGCTGGCGATCTACATCGATGAAGCGGGAGCCGTCGCCGAGGTCCGTCTCGAGGAGTCCAGCGGGTGGCCCCGCATGGACGAGGCCGCGGTTCAGCTGGCCGATCGGATGGAGTTTCTCCCGGCGCTGATGCGGGATCGGCTGGTGGGGGTTTGGGTGCGGCAGCGCGTCTGCTTCGTTCTCCCCCATCGGGATGCCGCCATGAGCCCCGCGGCCGCCGCGATGGGCGGCACGGAGGTGGAGGGGTGCGCCAGCCTGGACCGGCGCTAGCCCTCCTTGCGAACGAGCGGCGGAGCGACCGGCAGGCGCTCTAGTCCGTGCCGGTGCCCCGTTCGGCCAGCAGCTCGACCGAGCGCTTCGGGTTGATGAGCCGCAGCCTGCCGTCCTCGCTTTCGTCGGCCGCGTCTTCGATCAACGCGATGACCTCCGGCGGGGTCAGGGACGGGTCGAGGGCGATCAGCTTGGCCGCCAGGTTGACCACGTTCGGCGCCGCCATCGAGGTGCCGGAGAAGGGAAGGCGCTCGCCACCCGGGATGTAGCTCTCCACCTCGAAGCCGTTCGAATGGACGTCCACGGTCGGCCCGTAGCTCGTGAACCCCGTCTCCTCGCCCGCCTGGTCCACGGCAGCCGCGGTGATCACGTTCGGAAGGTCGATCGACGATGGGATGAACTCATCGAAGGTGGCATCCGTGTCCGAGTTGCCGGCCGCGGGAACAAAGAGGATCTCGGGGGCGCTCTCGAACGCGTTCCTCATGCCCGCCATCAGGATGTCAAACACCTCGCGCGCCATCGTCTTCCGTTCCTCGGCGTTGGCGCCGACTCCGTTCACCTCGAACATCGACTCCAGCTCTGGCGGACTGAAGCCCCAGCTCATGTTGACGACTCGCACGCCGTTGCGCCGCAGGTACCCGACGATCTCCTGCATGTTGGCGGCCCACAGCTCGGCATTCTCCTTGAACATGGGCGGCGGGATCATCTCGTAGGGGAACGCCTGGCGCACGTTGAGGATGAGGGCCCGCGGGTTCCGGTCGACGGCGATCCCGGCCACGTGCGTACCGTGCGAGTAGATCGCGAACAGCCCGATCTCCTCGATGAACGGCTTCACCTCGTCGGGCTGCATCTCGGACATCCGCTGCCGAAGCGCCGTCGCCTCCGGACTGTCGATGCCCGCCTGCAGGTCGTTCAACCCCTTGATCTGTTCCGTCATCTCCGGCAGGCGGGCACGCGCCGTCTCCGCCAACGGGTAGAGGTCACCCTCGGTGCGGATGCCCTCCCACTCGAACGCGATGCCATGGAGGTCGTCGACGAAACCGTTGCCGTCGTTGTCCGCTCCGTCCAGCACCTCCCCGTCGTTGCGGAACATCTGCGAACCGTAGACCTCGGGATCCACACCGGTGTCCCAGACCGCGACCAGGACGGGCTGCGCCTCCGGGTCGTCGGAGAGGTCGAGAGCACGCTCGGCCCAGATGTCGGCCTTTGCCACCCGGTTGGCGTCGATGTACGCCTCGAGGACGCCCACGATCTGCTCGCGGTACGGTAGAATGACATCCACGACCGTCCGCATGTTGATGAGGCTTTCGGCCAGGTCGCCGCTGATGTTGCCCGTCTTCTCGACCGCCGGATCCATCTGGTTCTGGATGAGCCCGAGGAAGAGGTTCTCGCCGACGATCTCCATCGACCCCTTGATCCCCTCCACGGCGTCCTGCACGATCTCCCAGGGAAGGGCGTCGATCGAAGCGGCGTACGCCGCCCGGAATGCCTCCTGTCGGCCCTGTTCATCGGTCGGGTCCGCCGTGCCGGCCGCGTGGGCGACGGCGCGCACCACGAGTCCGGACAACATCCGGGCCGCCGGCTTCTCCTCCAGCTCGCGGATCATCTCGCCATAGACCAGCGCCTGCTCGAGGTCGCCCTCCAGGAGGGCGAGGTTCTCGAGCGTGCCGTAGAGCGCGCGCAGCGTCGCGTTGTCCTCGATCTCGTACTCGTCGAGCACCTCGCGGGCATCCGCTCCCACCCTCTGGGCGAACGGCAGAAAGGCCTCGCCGGCGAGAAAGAGCTCGCTCGGGATCGATTCGATCGCGTACGTGTGACGGGGCAGGTCGTCTTGGGAGCGGACGACGGGCTTGACGTCCTCCTGGGCCAACAGGGCGTGCGGAAGCAGCAGGAGAGCGGCGAGCACGAACGGTCGGCGAGCTGCGGCGGCGATGACTCGTGCGAAGCGGGGGACGTCGGTGGTCATGGGCGGCACCTGTCGGGTTGTGGATGGAGAGACGGCGGACGGCGGACCCGTCACTTACTGTTGAAAAATATCACCAAACTTCACTATTGGGAAGATGGCGCTTCGGGCGGTCTGCCTTGCCGCTCCTCGCCGGCCCCGGCCGTCCGACGGTGGCGCCAGGTGCCGAACAGGGCGGCCCGGCGCGGGTCGACGGGGATCCGAGCGAAGCGAGCGCGCTTCGTCGGAGACCCCGCCGCGGTCACCCGCACTCGGCCTTCGGTGGGAATTCTCCTGGCCCCAGGCTTGGCCCTATCCCTCCATCTCCATCTCGGGCATGCTGTTCGCGTTCCAGATATCCCGCACGATCCGCCACGATCCGTCTTCCTGCATTCTCCACACGGCCACGTACTTGCCTTCTTCGCTGATGGTAGCGCCGGTCTCCTTGAGGGTTCCGGTGAGCAGGTAGGTGCCCCAGTCGACCGCCATGTCCCCCATCATGTAGTAGCCCTCGGAGGCGCTGGAGAGGTTCGGCGTGAGGGCGGCGAAGTTCTCCATCGCGTCAGCGACGATCGCCGCGCGGCCGACGAGCGCGTCCTCGTTGGGGGGCATCGAGATGGCGTCCTCGGCGTACAGCATGCCCATCGCCTCTGCATCGGCGGCGTTGGTCGCCGCGTCGTACACCTCGTTGAGGGCGGCGAAGTCGGGCGGCGCGTATTCGGTCTCGGCCGCCGTGTCCGCGTCCCGGGGCTGACACGCGGCCAGCGCGAGGACCGCGATCAGCGGGAGCGGCGTGATGAGGCGAGTATTCATCGGAGCCTCCTGAAGCTCAAGGGAAGATCGGCACCCGGCGTAAAGATGCGTCCCGGGGGAGCGCTCCGTCTACGGGTGGGCCGGCTCAAACCTCCGCCTCCTTCCAGCGACCGCGGCGGAACAACCAGATACCGATCACCGCCGAGAGGGAATACGAGACCGCGATCGCGCAGAACACGCCTCGATGGCCCAGGCCCGTCGCGTGAGCCAGCCCCCAGGCCAGCGGCAGCTGGAAGAGCCAGAAGACGAAGAAGTTGAGCTTGGTCGGTGTCGCCGTGTCGCCTGCCCCGTTGAAGGCCTGCAGCATCACCATGCCCCAGGCGTAGAAGATGTATCCGTAGCTGATGATGCGTAGCGCGCTCGTCCCCGCCGCCCGGGAGTCCGGTTCGGCGATGAACGGCTCGATGATTTGCGCCGCGAACGTCACGAACACCACCGAGACCAGCGCCATGAAGAGCATGTTCCAGGCGCCGGTGACGTACACGGCTCGCTCCGCCCGGTCGGGCTTGCGAGCCCCCAGGTTCTGTCCGACCAGCGTGGCGGCCGCGTTGCTCAGGCCCCAGGCCGGCAGGATGATGAAGATGACGACCCGAATCGCCACCACGTAGCCGGCCAGCACGGCGGTGCCGAAGCCGGCCAGTATCCGGATCAGGCCGACGTAGCTCGCCTGGGACACGAGCAGCTGCCCCACGCCGCCGGCCGATATCCGGAGGAGGCGCCGGATAACGGCCAGATCGAGGCGTACGTCCGCGGCTCCCACCCGAAGCCGTCGCCCGCGCGAGAATCCCCAGAACTGGTAGGCCACGCCCGTGCCGCGTCCGATCACCGTCGCAGCGGCCGCGCCCGTCAGCCCCAATTCCGGGAAGGGGCCGACGCCGAAGATGAGCAAAGGGTCGAGGATCAGGTTGATGCCGTTCGCCAGCCAGACCGATCGCATGGCCATCGCCGCGTCCCCCGCACCCCGGTAGATCGCGTTGTTGAGGAACAGGAGGACGATGACGGCCATCGTGCCGTACATCACCCGCGTGTACGTCGTCCCGACCTCGACCGTCTCCGGGGTCGCGCCCATGAGGCGGAGCAGCTGCGGCGCCCAAATCACGCCGGCGACACCGAGCAGGACGGACGTGGCGATTCCGATCGCGATCGCTTGCACCCCCGCTCTCGCCGCGGCGCGCTCGTCTCTCTCCCCGAACCGACGGGCCACCATGGCGGTCGTGGACATGCTGAGCCCGATCGCGATCGCGTAGATGATCTCCAGCACAGACTCAGTGAGCCCCACGGCAGCGAGAGCCTCGTTGCCGAGGCGCGCCACGAAGAAGGCATCCGCCACCGCGAACGCGGACTCCCCGGCCATCTCCAGGACCATGGGGATGGCGAGAAGGGCCACCGCCCGGTTGAGGCTACCCTCGGTGTAGTCCCGCTCGCTCCCCTGCAGCGCCTCCCGGATCGAGGCCCAGAAGCCGGTTGGTGGGTTCTCCGTATCCAAAGAGGCTCCCTCGCTCATCGGTGGCCCGGAACGAGCGTTCGGGTCGTGAACCGCACATGGCGGCCCGCCGAGGACGGCCGAACACACTAGCCTGATCACGGCAGATGGCGCGAATCCGGTCGACCAGGGCCTCGTACTTGCACGTCTGAAGGTGGGCCGAACGCTCCGAATCGATCGACGCTAGCGCCGATCGTCGGGGGCGCGCGCTGTCGTCCCTCCAGGCTGGGAGTTACAAGCCCATTGTCTGTAATCGGTTAGGTGGCCGCACATCCGGCCGGGGCCGGCCGGGGCATCTCCCGGGCTACGCCGCCGAGCCGGAATCGTGTCGGCCCCGGCACGATACTTTTTGACGTCAGGGCCGCTCGAGGTAGCTATGAGCGAGAAGAGAGCCCCGGAGCCGGACCGAATGGAGCGCCTCATGGAGCTGCAGTCGCGGCTCCGGGAGCTGACGGAGGAGAAGAAGGCCAGGTGGGAACGGCTCGGTCAGCCTCTGCCCGAGGTGGAATCGGTCCGGGTGCCGGTACGATCCCCGGCCCCGCCCGGCCCGGACAGCCCGCCGCCGCCGGCGAACTCTCCGGGACCGCCCGACCACCCGGGACCGCCCGACTCCTCGGGCATGTCTTCCCACCCGGACGCAGCCGCGGCCGCGTCGACGCCCATCACCCACGGCAGGACGGCCGCCTCCGGAGCGCCGACCCGGGAGGCCGCGGGCACCCAGGCCGCTACCACGGCCCAGCCCATCTCATCCGTGGGCCCGCCGCCCTCGGCGGAGGAGCCACCGCGCTTCTCGCGCCGGCGGGGCACGAGCTCCGGGAAGGCGCGCGAGGCATGGGAGCTGTGGGCAGCGGCCCGAGCGACAGCGCGGGCGGCGTGGGCGTTCATCCGCAGGTCGATCGAGCAGGTCGGGGACCTATCCGGCGCGCTCGGCGCGCTCGGCGCGCACAGGGCCAAGCCCAAGGTACGGCCGGGCGATCCGATCACGGCCGAGGACCTCATTGATGACAGAAGCCTCTCGGCTCGTCTCCTCGGCGCGGCGGTCTTCTTCGTCGGGCTGGTCGCGATCGGGGCGGTCGCGCTCATTCAGCTCGGAAAGCTGCAGGTGCCGTGGCTGGAGGATAACGCGCTTCCCGCCGCCACCGGCGCGGCGGATGTTCGGCCCGAGCGTAACGCCCCGGGGAGCGGGGCAACGGTTGGAGATGCGGCCGCCGAGCCGGGTACGGGCGCCGAGCCGGGCGACCGACGGCGTGGCGAAGAGGGACAGGAGGCGACGGAGCCGGTCGCCGGCGCTGTTGCAGCCGGGACGGGCTCGGCGGAGGCGGGCGCCGGAGTGGGAGCGGCCGGAGATCTCGCCAGGGCCCCGGGCGGTTCGACCGACTCGCGGCAGAGCCGCGACTTCGATCGTCTGCGGGGCGAGCTGGCCTTCCGGCTCGGCGAGTACGAGATCGTCAGGGCGGAGTTCGAGCGGGGCGGGGCGGGCTGCGACGAGCTGACCTCGAACTACCGACGCGTGGACGACGCTCACCTCCTCGTGTCGCGTGTCGTGGCGCGCTGGAGGGAGGTGCCGTGGAGTCAGGTCAAAGCGTACGATGAGCTGTCCGAATCGGTCGATCGCGTACTGATGGACTATGCGGCCAGCGGCTGCAGACTCGAGGAGAGCCAGCTTCCGCCGAGTCGCTGACCGAGTCACTGAGGCGGAGGCAACTCCTCGGCGGCCGCCTCGTCGCCACCAGCCTCCACGATCATGATGTGCGCCATCAGCTTGCCGGAGGCCATCACCCAGGGCATGTCGCCGTGTCGCTGGGTCGGAAGCCCCATCTGCTGCGCCGTCCGATAAGGCGTGAACAGGATCCGGCGTCGCTCGACCTGGTCGCTCACGCTGCCGATATCCGCGTCGTAGGCCCCTGCCGGTCCGCTGAGGAGGTGGAGCACGGCCGGGTGTTCGGGAAGCGAGATCCGTCCGGCCTTCACCTCCTCCTCCAGGAGACGATCTCGCTCCTCGGTCACCAATCCCCGAGCACGGAGCTCCCGGCTGCGCGAAAGCAGGGGGTGCAGCGACTCGGGATAGCACGCGCACCGGAATCGATCGTCTCCCGGCTCGTCCGCCACACAGATCATCCCGTTCGATCCCGGCCGGATCTGTCGCTGCTCGCCCATGTCGCTCCAGCCGATCACCGCGGCCCCCGCCCGCATGGTCTCGGGGAGCGGCAGAGTCGCGGTGGTAATCTGGACCGAGTCGGGCTGCGCCCGGCCAAGCGCCGGCAGCGCGACGATGAGCCAGATCGCAGGGAGCGGACGGAGCAACGAAGGTCTCATGCCATCCTCCGGTTCTCGGTGCACCGCAGCAGGTCCCGCGCCCCGGCAAGGGGCATGCGGCTGGAGGATGAGCGTCCGGGCTTCGACCCGCAACGGCGGGCCGGGGCGACCGAAGCCCCGAACACGTGACCGGCGGAGTCCGAGCCTCGTCAGGAAGGAAGGAGGTGCCGGCCACGGATCCGGCGTCACCCGGATCGAACACCCGGCGTTCTGGGTACGTAGCCGTTCGATCGCCGGGAGCCAGCCGACGCTGCACGAAACGGACAGACAGGATGGGGGGATGAAGTCGACCACACGACTCGTGATGTTGCTCGCCGCGGTCGCGGTTCCGAGCCTCTCCGCGGCCGTCGCGCCGCAAGCTGCCGCCCAAGCGCCTCCGGACTCTGTCGGAGCCTCGATCGACACGGCGCGAACCCCCTCCGTGGCGGATGCGGGCAACGCGGTGTTCCAGCCCGTGGAGGCGCCTCCGCCGGACGAGCAGCGGACGGCGGAAGGCGCCCCGGGCAGTGGGTACTGGCAGCAGCACGTCAGCTACGAAATCAAGGCGGCGCTCGACCCCGAGGCAGATCGAATCACCGGCACGGCGAAGATCACGTACACGAACAACAGCCCGGACTCCCTCAGCTCGATGTGGCTGCAGCTGGATCAGAACCTTTTCCGGCCGGACAGCCGCGGAGCACTGCGGGCGCAGGAGATGGAGGAGGCCGCCGGCGACGTCCGGTTTCAGGGAGCCTTCGAGGGAGGCGGCTACGAGATCGATCGCGTGGCCGTGGTGCGCGATGAGGTTCCGCTTGAGGTTCCCTTCGAGATCGACGACACCATGATGGAGATCGCGCTCGAGCGGGCCGTGCCTCCGCTCGGCGGTGAGCTCGTGCTGGAAGTCGACTTCGCGTTCACGATCCCGGAGAGCGGAGCCGACCGGATGGGGCAGTTCAAGGCGAAGAAGGGAACGGTCTACGAACTCGCCCAGTGGTATCCGCGCATGTTCGTCTACGACGACGTCAACGGTTGGAACGCCATGCCCTACCTGGGCCAGGGCGAGTTCTACCTCGAGTACGGCGACTTCGATGTCGAGCTGACGGTTCCGCGCGACTACCTGGTTGCGGCGACAGGCGAGCTGGTGAACCCCGAGGACGTTCTCACGGCCGATCAGACGAAGCGGCTCGAACTCGCCCGCAGGAGTTCGACGACAGTGCCGATCGTGGAAAAGGACCACGTCGGTCGGGAGGAGTACCGGCCGATCGGCACGGGTCCGCTCACCTGGAAGTTCCGCGCCCGGAACGTTCGCGACTTCGCCTGGGCGGCGTCGAGCGCCTTCATCTGGGATGCCGGTGGCTGGGACGGCATCCTGGCGATGTCGTTCTATCCGGAGGAAGGCCTGGGTGGGAGCGGGGGGCGTGGACCACCCGTGTCCGGCTGGGAGGAGTCCACGTCCTACATACTCCATGCCCTCGAGTTCTACTCCGGCCAGTGGTATCGGTACCCGTACCCGGTGGCCATCAACGTGGCGGGCAGAGCGCAGGGGATGGAGTACCCGATGATCGTGTTCTGCTCGGTCCAGGCCCGCGGGCTGGGCCTCTTCCTGGTGACGGACCACGAGATCGCGCACGCCTGGTTCCCGATGCTGGTCGGGTCGGACGAGAGACGCTACGCCTGGTTGGATGAAGGGCTGGATACGTTCATGAACCACTACTCGCTGACCGACTTCGGAGGCAGCGACGC
Source organism: uncultured Gemmatimonadota bacterium (assembly GCA_964510615.1). Classification (GTDB taxonomy): domain Bacteria; phylum Gemmatimonadota; class Gemmatimonadetes; order Palauibacterales; family Palauibacteraceae. The sequence goes on along the minus strand of CAZEBA010000024.1, from coordinate 28,990 downwards.
GTGGCCGGCCGATCCTATCCTGCCCTTGAACTCCGCCAGGCTGACGCGATCCGAAGAACTGGCACGTTCGGTGATGACGCAGCCCGACGAGCTCAGCGAGAGTCAGCTGGGCTTCCTGGGATATACGAAGCCCGGAATGGCGCTCTATCTGCTGCGGGAATACGTGTTGGGTCCCGAGGTCTTCGACGAAGCGTTCCGTACCTACATCGAGCGCTGGGCCTACAAGCATCCCCAGCCCGCCGACTTCTTCCGCACGTTTGAGGACGTGGCGGGAGCGGACCTCGACTGGTTCTGGAATTCGTGGTTCTATGGATCCGGTTACCTGGATCAGGCCGTGACGGGTGTGACCCGGGGCGACGGAGGTAGCGTCGTCACCATCGGCAATCGCGGGGAGGCGGTCATGCCGATGGAGGTCCGTTTCGTATATCGCGACGGAACGGCGGAGTGCCGCCGGTTTCCGGTGGAGATCTGGCGAGACTCCGATACGTACACGATCGAGTTGACGGGCAAGAACGTTCGCACGGTCCACATCGATCCGCGCGGGATGCTGCCGGATGCCAACCGCAGCAACAACGTGGATGGGCGGGGCGTGGTCACGAGGATCGAGGAATGCTAGAGCCTGGACCTAGAGCCTGCGCCTTGGCTTCCGAATCCGCAGAAATGGGAGCCCGCCGACCGCGCCACGACGGTCTGATGCAAATGAAGATTCGAAAAAACCGATGTTCGACCGATGGAGGCCTTGCCGGAGAAAAACATCTTCTTTATCATTGGGACGTGCTTGAGGAGGAAGCACCGGCGGGCCGGATCGCCGCGCCCTCTGACACAAGCACCGGTCGCCCGACTGGCGATCACTCGAAGGGCTTAGGCCCGGAGGGGAGAACGCCGAACCGCGGATCGGGTGAAGCTGGTACCAGACCGGTGTGGCCTCGAGAGAGAAGCGCAATCAACCGAGGCTGAATTGTCAGGGAGGCAGAGGGGTTTGTTCGCAAGAGCAAGTCAATCCTCCTCTCAGCCCCCGACGCTCTTCGGAGTGTGCGGGGGCTGAGTACATCCAGGTACTTCCGTAGCACGCTTCGAGACCCTGCCGTCCTGGATCCCGACTCCTCGGCATCCAGATTCCCGCCTCCCGATGTCCTGCGCTTTCGTGATGACGCGTGCCGGAGGTGCTCTCGGGTGTCACCGAAGGCTTCGGTTCGGTTTTTTGGAAAAACGATTTTGGCACCGTGTGGAAAGATGGTGGAAACTTTGTACGTTTTTGCCGGAACGTGGACCTGGAACGTGAACCGGGGTCTGGAAGTGCGTTTTCCCCCGTGGTGTGGATTGTTGCGGCCGGCAGCTTGACGGCCTCCTCGCTTGTGGCTACCCTGATGTGGTCCCGCCTGTGTGCCCATCCGTTCGTTCGTCAGCCGAATTGATCAGCTTCAAGCGCCGTACCTCGTGGGGTCGTGCGCGACAGCGTGAGACGGATGGCAGATACGTGGCGGTCGGATCACAGCGATGCGTCCCGGTCGGAACCGACCGAGGCGCCCGGGAGCAGCGGACGGGATCATCCGCCGGCGGTTCCCAAGCCCATCTCTCGCTCCATACTCTGGACGCCTTCCGCCTCGGAGCCGGCTGGGTCTCCCCCGGCGCGCGACTTCGACCTCTTCATCCACCAATCGGCGCTGCGCGAGATCGCGATGCACGTCTCTACCCCGGGCGGTCGAGACGGCTACGGAATGCTGGTCGGCCGTCTGTATCGCTGCCCGGCCTCCGACACGTCGTACGTGGCGGTCGAGGACGCCCATCCGTCGCCGCACGCGGTGCCGGAGGCCAACGATCACGGAAACTTGTCGCGGTTCCGTGAATTCTGGCTTTCCATCAGCATGAAGGCGGGTCAGGAGGAGAGAGAGCTGGTCGGCTGGTATCACGCCCATTCGCGGCTCGGCGTCTCGCTCAGCAGGAGCGACGAGCGCCTCCACAACGCGCATTTCCCGAACCGCTGGCAGTGTGCGCTGGTTCTCACCTCGGATCCGGTCAGGCCGGAGGGCGGCTTCTTCCAGCGGGACCCACGGACCGGTGCCTTCGAGACCACGCCGGCTCCGTTCTACGAGATCGTCTCCGGCAAGGGATTCAACGGCGGACGCATCCGAACGTGGTCCGGCTGGTGCAACTACAAGCCGGATCGCTCGGTGGAGACCTCCAGAGGTCGTCGGCGGGAGGCCGCTTTCGAGCTGGTTCCGATGGACACGGATGGATCGGTCGCCGCGGGTGTGGAACCGGGCCCTCCGTCGGCCAAGCAGACGAACGGGAATGCGGGGCGGGCAACTCGGGTGGAGGATAGCGCGGAAGCAGGGGGGGCGCCCGCCCCGACCGTTCTGCTTTCGCAACTTCTCGAGGCGGGAAGGGCCCGACGACGGAGGCGGCGAATCCTGCGCTTGACCGCCGCTGCCGGGTCCGTACTGCTGGCCGCGGGCGGTCTCGTCTACGCCGACATGTCGGGGAGGATCGACCTCGAAGAGATGACCGAGGATGTCAGCGCGCGATCACGCGCGCTGGCACGAACGCTGGCCCACACTCTTCTGCCGTCGCCGGGAGGCACCGCGGACGGGCAGGCCGGGGCGGTCCCGAGGGCGCGCGGGCAAGGCCCCGGAGCTCCGTCCGCGGATCCACGAATGAGCCTGGCACGCCCGGCGAGCCAGGGTGGGGTCCTCCTGGATCAGATTCAGGAGTATGGACGGATTCGCGCGTCCGCCGCCGATGACCAATCCGTCGACTGCGAGCAGCTGCGCACCGCCTATGACCGCATCGAGTCGACGGCCCGGCTCGACGTCGCGGCCGTGGCGACGCGGGGACTCGCGCTCGCTCTCGAGGAGGTTCGTCGTGACTTCCGGGCATCCGGCTGTCGGGCCGCCGATTGACAGCAGGCCCCCCGCGAGTTGCGGTCCCTCACGGCGTATAGTCACGCCAGGTCCATATCCGCGTTGTCGCCGCGCGCTCTCGGCTGAGCGCCCAGAGATCGGTGTGCTGCCTCGTGGGTATGGAGGGGCATGAGTCACACGACGAATCGTCCGTGAGCGCCGACCGCTTGCGGCCGGGACGCCGATTCCGGACAGGATGGTACGGGCTCTCGGTCGTCCCCCGATGCAGAATCGCACCCTGGCTCTTTGGTTCGGCGGTTCTGGTCGGCTGTGCCAGCGGTGGGACGCAGGATGAGGCACCTGCCGGTACGGTGGCTTCCGGCGCGGCCCCTTCCGACGAGGACGGGCGCTACTTCGTCTTCGCGGCCGAGTTCGACCCGGTGCTGCTGGCCACGCGGTCGGCCGTACTCCAGGAGGGTTACAAGATCCGCGGCGACTACGACGTGGTGAAGGGAAGCGACCACGTGATCCTGGCCGACAAGTTCCCCACCCCGTTCGATGCGGGAACGCTGATCCGCGTCGAGATCGAGAGGCCGGAGCAGACCAGCCGTTCCGGGCCCCGGACGATCGTCCGCATCTTCACCACGCGGCGTGTGATGTCGAACCTCGAGGTAAGGGGCGATGCCTCGGAGCCCATCTTCCGCCGCATCCACGAGCTGCTGAGGCAGGGTTGAGGCCGAGCTATTGAGGCAGGGCTGAGGCCCGTCACTCCGGCACGAGAACGCGAAACGGCAAGAATATCGTCTCGCTGACCGGCGGGCCGCCGGTCAGGAAGTCCAGAGTCACCTCCAGGATCCTCGGCGAGCCGAGTAGCAGGTCGTCTACGTGGCTCCCACCCGCGAGCAGGAGTTGCCCGCTGTCGGAGAAACCACTCCGCACCTCCTCCGCGGCGGTAACCGGCGTTCGACCGTCGAGCGTTCCACTGATGAATTGGGCCGGGACGCCCGTGCGCACCGGAGCCCAAAACGATGGTCCCAGCGTGGCGTGCGGCCACGCGTCACACACCCAAGGGAAGGGGAAGTCGATCGCGTCTTCGAGCAGGGTCGACTCGGCCTCCCGCCGTATGCGCTCCAGGCGCTCGCCGGGCGCCCCCGAAGCGCAGTCGGTCGTGAACGATGTGGCCAGCATGGAGCGCTCGCGACTGCCCGCCACGAAGGGGGCGATGGATGCGTAGTCTCCGGCCGCCAGGCGGTCGAAGATCGCCGGCAGCTGGGAGAGGATCTGACTGCTGCCCAGCGAGCCCGCAGTAAGCCACTGTACGTCGAACTTTCCGATCGCGAGCGAGATCACGTTCCCGGTGGCCGGGTCCCGCCCTTCGACGGTGACGGCGCCCCGCTCCAGGCTGTCCAGCACGGAGCGAATCGAGCCGAGGAAGTCCGGAAACCTTGCGCTGGCGGCCGAGTCGGAACGAACGAGGCTGTCCAGCCGCGCCAGCACGGCCTCGACCTCGCTTGGGAGCTTGAAGGTCTGGGACGTCCCCTCGACGCCCGCCAGCACCAGCCGGTCGACGCTCGTGGGGTGCCTGTGCAGGAACGTGAGTGCCAGTTGGGTACCGTAGTCGATCCCGAGCACGCTCAGTCGCTCCGCTCCGAGCGCGGTTCGCAGATCCTCCACGTCATCGGCGCTCTCGACCGTATGATACGCCGTGAGGTCGACGCCCAGCTCCTGCCAATGCTCCACGCACGTCTCCGACCAGGCGAGCATGCTCTGAAGGAACGTCTCCCGCGTCAGTGCCTGCTCGAGCGGATAGACCCACGGGTTCGGGCAGGCGAGGTAGGGTATCGAGCCGCGGGTCCCCCTCTGAGCCAGCGCGATCACGTCCCCGGCTTCGCGAAGGGCCATGAAGAACGGAAAGCGGGGGCCGCGTACCGCATCGATACCCGATCCCCCGGGTCCGCCGGCCAGGTAGACGATCGGGGGGCCCGGCCGGGGCGAGGTGCTCGGAAAGCGTACCAGGCCGAGGCGTACGAGGCGGCCCTCGGGCCGGGACCGGCTCTCCGGCACCCACAGAAACCCGTACTGGGCCACGACGGTGTCACCGGCCTGAGAGACGAATACGCTGTCTACGGTCTCCAGCGATCCGGGGGTCGGTTGCGCGGCGGCCTCCGTGGCCGGTACGGAGAGGAGGACGGGGAGGAACAGGGCGGTAGCGGCCCGCCGGGCGGTCTGGATCTGCCCGACGGTTCGGATCCGCCAGGCGGTCTGGATCCGCTGGGCGGCTCGTGCCCGTCTGGTCGAACTTCGGTTCGCGGTGCTCATGTCAGCGAGATGTGACGCTCAAGCTCCAGCAGGTTCTCGAGGCTGTGTCCGGGAGCGAAGACGTCGATGTGGGGCAGGGCGGCGCGCATCCCTCTCGCGGTCGGCTCGTATCGGGGACTCGCCAGCAGCGGATTCAGCCACACCACTTTCCGAGCCTTTCGCCGAATGGCGGCCATGGCGCTCTCGAGACGGCAGGCGTCTCCCCGGTCGAGGCCGTCGCTGAGGATCACGACCACCGTCCTTCTGCCGAGCAGCGATCGTCCGTGCTCGCGCACGAACTCGTCCAGACATTCGCCGATTCGCGTCCCGCCCGACCAGTCCCGGACCCGCCGCCCGAGCAGATCGAGGGTCTCGTCCAGGCGGGAGGCGGAGAGCCAGGGGGTGAGCCGCGTCAGACGGGTGGCGAACACGAAGCTCTCCACATCCCGCTCGCGGCCGGCCGCCAACAGGAAGCGCAGCAGGAAACGGCTGTACCGCTCCATCGAGCCGCTCACATCACAGAGGAGCACCACCCGGGGACGCTCCAGCTTCCGCCGCCGCCGTGCGATACGGAGCAGCTCGCCGTCGTGAGCCACGGTGTCTCGGAGGCTGCGCCTGAGGTCGGGCCGACCCCGCCGACGGTGCGGATGGTAGCGGCGGCTCCGGCGGGTCGCGAGCCGAAGCCGGATGCGATCGAAGATCCGGTCCACCCGGCGCAGCTCGCTCTCGTCCAGCCGATCGAAGGCACGGACCGCCAATCGCTCCGCCGGGCTGTAGGACGCCCCAGCCAACTCCGTCGCCGGCTCTGCGGCCGGCTGATCCGACTCGGCCTCGCGCCGTAGGCGCTCGAGCACGTTCGGAGCCGCCGCGCGCGGCGGCTGGTCCGATCCCCGCCGCGGGTGGCCGATGGGCTCGTGATCGGGAGGATGGCGGGCCGCTCCAGCGTGCGGCTCCGGGGCCGGGCGCCGTCCGCCCCAGTGGGCCCAGAAGCAGCGGTCGTATGCTGCCTCGTGCTCCCGAGCGGAGGTGAAGGCGGCCTTGAGGCCGAAGTACACATCGAGCGCGTCGGTCGGATCGAGCTGTTCCAGCGCCTCACACGCCGCGAGAGACTCGTGCAGCGTGCACGGCACGCCTTCCGCGCGCAGCGCCACCGCCAACCGGCTCGTCCACGCAATGGGTCTGCCCAGCGGAGTGGGCTCGGTCACCGCTCGGGCGCGTCGTCGGCCCGCCCATCCGGAGCGGGGGCTTCGGCGGCCCGCCCATCCGGAGCGGGGGCTTCGGCGCCGCTCAGAAGGAGATCGCCGAGGCCGTTCCCCACCAGCGCCACGATGTCATGGCGATCCTTCAACAGACAACCGAGCGTCGCTCGCACGACGCTCTCGTCCAGGCAGCGGACGCCCAGCGCATCCAGCGCCTCGGCCCAATCGAGGGTCTCCGCCACACCCGGCGTCTTGTACAGGCGGCTCTCCCGCAGCCGCTGCACGAAGCCCACGATCTCTTCGCTCAGGCCTGCCGGCAGCCCGCTGCGACGCGTGTGGAGGATCCTGAGCTCCTTCTCTGGCGTCGGGTGGTCGATCCAGAGGTAAAGACAGCGCCGGCGGAGCGCGTCGCTGAGCTCGCGCGTGCCGTTCGAGGTGAGGATCACGTGCGGCCGGGTCGTCGCCCCGATCGTTCCGAGCTCGGGGATCGACACCTGGAAATCCGACAGCAGCTCGAGCAGGAAGGCCTCGAACTCCTCATCCGCCCGGTCGATCTCGTCGATGAGGAGCACCGGCGGCGACTCGCGCGTGATCGCCCGCAGCAGGGGCCGCTCGAGGAGGTACTCGCGCCCGAAGATGGTCGCCTCGAGCTCCTCGGGGCTCGAGCGGCCGCCTTCCTCGACCCGTATCCGGAGCAGCTGTCGCTGATAGTTCCACTCGTAGAGAGCCGTATTCACGTCCAGGCCCTCGTAGCACTGAAGCCGAATGAGCTCGGTGTCGAGGATCGTGGCCAGCACCTTGGCGATCTCGGTCTTGCCCACGCCGGCTTCCCCTTCGACGAGCAGGGGCTTTCCGAGCGTCCGGGCCAGGTGCACCGCCGTCGCGATGGAGCGGTCCGCCACGTAGCCGTGGCGCTCCATCTGCTCGCCGATCCTATGGATCTCGTCCTTCACGCTCTCTCTCCGGTTCGGACGCTACCCTCTACCACCCTGGTGGCCCGGAGGTCCGTGGCGCCTTCAGCCCGCTGCCGGGCCGTCACGGTCGCTTCGGCTCCGTCGTTTCTATTCTGCCGGCCGGGCCGAGCCGCCGGGCCACAGGAGGGCGAATGTGGAGGGAGTTGATGGCGGAAGAAACCGCTCCGGTGACATCCGGCTCGATGAGGAGTGGGGGGGCCTCGCCCCCGGCCAGCGGACCTCTTCGGTCCCGGTCCGCCCGTATCGCGATTCGGCGGCTTCTCCGCACCCTTCCGCTCCTCCTGTCGCTGGCCCCATCGGGCTGTTCCAGCCCGCTCGCCGCCGATCTGTCTTCCTACGAGGAAGGTCTGCGCCGGTGGGAGGCGGCGGGAATCGATGCGTATTCCTTCCGTTACGAGCTCCGCTGTTTCTGCGGCGGGCCCGGCATCCGGCCCGCGGAGATCGAGGTCAGGGACGGGTCGGTCGTGGCGGTCCGCTTTCCCGATGGGGAGCCTCCCGAGCCGTACAATCTCGAGGCCTATCCGACCGTGCCGGCGCTCTTCCAGGAGGTGCGCTCCGCCCTCGAGCGGAAGCCGTTCGCCGTCCGGGCCGAGTACGACGGTGCTCTGGGCTACCCGAAGGAGTTCTTCGCGGACTTTCTCGAGAACGCGATCGACGAGGAGTTCGGTTTTCGGGCCTGGGGCCTGGTGGCCGCCGACTGAGCGCGGTTCACGACTCCACCGCGAGCGCCAGGTCGCGGGCGAACTTCTCCCGGCACCCGCTGCAACAGAAGTAGTAGGTCGTTCCCTCGTGCTCGAGGGTGTGCCGGGCCCCCTCGATCCGGACCTCCATTCCGCAAACAGGATCCACGCCGACGGCCGGCTCGACGCCGACGGCCGGCTCGATGTCGACGGCCGGCTCGATGTCGACGGCCGGCTCCGCCTCTCCGGCCCGGTCGCCCTTTCGTTCGGCCCGCCGCTGGATCAGCTCGGCCAGGATGCTGATGGCGATCTCGGGCGGCCGGAGGGCGCCGATGTCCAGGCCCGCCGGCGCCACCAGCGGCGCCAGGTCCGCCTCGTCCCAGTCCCGGGCAAGGAGGCGGCTCCGCTCCTCCCTGGCCCGCCGAGGGCTGGCGACCAGCCCCACGTACCGCGCCCCGGCCCGCAGCGCGTGCTCGACGGCCGGCGCATCCCACTCCCCGTGTGTCGCGACCACCGCGTACACCGCGGCGCGGTCGCCCAGATCGGCTTCGAGCGGATCGAGCGCATCGGGCTCGGCGAGGACGCGTACGCGGTAGCCCGCCTGCTCCCCCAGCGCGGCCAGCGAGCGGGTGACGGGGGAGTCGCCGTAGACGAGGAGCAGCGACGCCGGCAGCTGCGGTTCCAGGTAGATCTCCACGGTTCCCCCGCTGTGACAGGTCATGGGGTATACGATCGCGTCGGGCCGGTCCGACCGTCCGTCGGGCGCCAGCACGATGAGGCGAGGCCGCCCATCGCTCAGCGCCTCCAGCGCCTCGCTTCGGACGACCGGCTCGACGCAGCTTCCTCCGAGCCAGCCGTGTACGGTCCCGTCCTCCTCGATCAGCGCCTTCTGCCCGACCCGTGAGGAGCTGGGCGCCTGGCGAGAGATGACGGTTGCCAGGGCGTACCGGCGCCCGCTCTCCGAGAGCTCGGTCGCCAGGCGGAACAGGTGGCCGTCCGCCCCGTCACTCCCGGATACCGGCATCGCGAAGCGCCTTCCAAACCTTGTCCGAGGTGATGGGCATGTCGAGGTGCCGGACCCCGTACGGTGAAAGGGCATCCACCACGGCGTTCACGAACGCGGCTGGCGAGCCCACGCACGGGGACTCGCCCACGCCCTTGGCTCCGATGGGATGGTGCGGCGAGGGCGTGACCGTCCGGTCGGTCTCCCACACCGGCGTCTCCACGGCGGTGGGGAGCAGGTACTCCATGAAGTTGCTGCCGATGATGCTGCCGTTCTCGTCGAAGTCGATGAGCTGCATCGCCGAGATCGCGAACCCCTCGGTCAACCCGCCGTGGATCTGCCCCTCGACGATCATCGGGTTGATCACCGTGCCGCAGTCGTCCACGGCGACGAAGCGGCGGACCTTCCACTCGCCCGTGCCCTTGTCGATGTCCACGACGCAGATGTACGTGCCGAACGGGAAGGTCAGGTTCGGCGGGTCGTAGTAGTTGACCGCCTCCAGGCCGGCTTCCACGCCCTCGGGCGTGTTGGTGTACGCCGCGAACGCGATCTCCGCCATCGAGGTGGAGCGATCCGGAGCCCCCTTCACCCGGAACGCGTAATCCTTCCAAACCACGTCCTCCTCGGAGACCTCCATCAGATGGGCCGCGATCTTCTTCGCCTTGTCGCGAATCTTCCGAGCGGCGATCGCCGTCGCCGCCCCCGCCACGGGCGTCGAGCGACTCGCGTAGGTCCCCAGCCCGTACGGCGCCGTGTCCGTGTCGCCGTGCTCGACCGTGATGTCGTCCACCGGGATGCCGAGCTCCTCGGCGAGGATCTGGGCGAAGGTGGTCTCGTGGCCCTGGCCCTGAGTCTGCGACCCGATGCGGGCCAGCACCTTCCCCGTCGGGTGGATCCGCACCTCGCACGAGTCGAACATCTCCAGCCCGAGGATGTCGAACGTCTTGCCCGGTCCGGCCCCGACGATCTCGGTGAAGCTGGAGATCCCGATTCCCATGATCTCGCCCTGGGCCCGTTTCTCCGCCTGCTCCTTCAGCAGCTCATCGTAGCCCACGATCTCCAACGCTTTGTCGAGCGCCGCCGCGTAGTCGCCGCTGTCGTACGACCACCCCAGCGGGGTCTGGTACGGGAACTGCTCCTTGCGAATGAAGTTCTTCCGTCGCAGCTCGGCGGCGTCCATCCCGAGCTCGTCCGCCAGCACATCCACCGCCCGCTCGATCAGGTAGGCTGCCTCGGTGACGCGGAACGAGCAGCGGTACGCGATCCCGCCCGGCGCCTTGTTGGTGTAGACGCCGTCCACCTCCACGAACGCGTTCTCGAGGTCGTAGGAGCCGGTGCAGATGTTGTACAGGCCGGCGGGGAACTTGGATGGCTGCGCCGCAGCGTTGAACGCCCCGTGGTCTGCCAGCGTCTTCACGCGGAGGGCCCGGATCCTCCCGTCGTCGGTGGCCGCGAGCTCGGCCCGCATGTGGTAGTCACGGGCGAAGCCGGTGCTGGAAAGGTTGCCGGTCCGGTCCTCGGTCCACTTGACGGGTCGGCCGAGGGTGAGGGAGGCGACGGCCGCACAGACGTACCCCGGGTAGACCGGCACCTTGTTTCCGAAACCGCCCCCCACATCGGGCGAAATGATCCGGATCTTGTGCTCCGGCAAACCGGCGACGAGGGCGAACACGGTGCGGTGCGCGTGCGGCGCCTGCGACGTCATCCAGATCGTCATCTTGCCGTTGGTGGCATCCCAGTCGGCCACGCAGGCACAGCACTCGATCGGTGCCGGATGGCAGCGCTGGTAGAACATGTCCTGGCCGATCGTCACGTCGGCCTCCGCGAAGATCCGGTCCGTGGCCTCCTGGTCGCCGGACTCCCAGTGGAAGATGTGGTTCGTCTTCTCCTCGCGATCCTCGCGGAGGACGGGAGCGTCGGCCTCCAACGCCTTGTGCGGGTCGATGAGGACCGGGAGCTCCTCGTACTCGACCCGTACGGCCTGCGCGCCGTCTGCGGCCGCGAACCGGGTCTCGCCCACGACGGCGGCGACCTCTTGGCCCTGGAACAGAACCTTGCCGGTGGCCAGCACCATCTGCTGGTCGTGCGAGAGCGTCGGCATCCACGAGAGGTTGGCCGCCGCCAGGTCCTCGCCAGTGATGACGGCCAGGACACCCGGCACCTCGAGCGCCGCCGAGGTGTCGATGCTCCCGATCCGCGCGTGCGCGAACGGCGAGCGGACGAGATCCAGGTACACCATGTTCGGGAGCTTCACGTCGTCGACGTACCTGCCCTGGCCGCGGATGAAGCGCGCGTCCTCCTTGCGCTTGACGGAACAGCCGAGACCCCCGAGCTCCTGTTGCGTGCTCATGCTCCACCTCCCTCGGCGCCGTCGTCGTCTCCTGCGTCGCTCCCGCCGCTTCGCTCGGCGGCCATGGCGTGCGCCGCGTTCCGGATCGCCTTCACGATGTTCTGGTAGCCCGTGCACCGGCACAGGTTGCCGGAGATGGCCATTCGGATCTCCGCCTCGTCGGGCTCGGGGCTGGACTCGAGCAGCGCCGACCCGACCAGCATCATCCCGGGGGTGCAGTACCCGCACTGGAGCCCGTGCTCCTCCTTGAACGCCGCCTGGATCGGGTGGAGCTCGCCGTTCCGCGCCAGTCCCTCCACCGTGGTGATGGAGTGACCGTCCGCCTGCACGGCGAACATGGTGCACGACTTGATCGGAACGCCGTCGAGCAGGACGGTGCAGGCGCCGCAGTGCGTGGTGTCACAGCCGATGTGGGTTCCGGTCAGCCCGAGCTCGTCGCGGAGGAAGTGCACGAGCAGCAGGCGCGGATCCACCTCGGCCGAACGCTCCGTCCCATTGACCGTCACGGACAGAGAGATTGTCGTAGCCATCGTCGGTTCCCCTCCTCCGTCAGGACCGGTCTCGGGCGCGTGCGATCGAGCGTCGTAGTGCCCGCCCGGTCAGCACCCTCACCATGTCGCGCTTGTAGGCCTCCGAGCCCCGCGTGTCGGCGGTCGGACTGCACTCCTTGCCCGCCTCGACGGCGGCCGCCTCGACGGCGGCTTCATCGGCGGCGGTACCGAGCAGCTTCTTCTCGGCCCCCGTCGCCCGGAGGTTGGTGGGACCGACGGCGGTGAGCCCGATCCCGACGGCGCTCACCACACCGTCGCCGTCCAGGGTGATCCGCGTCGCGACGCCGACGGTGGCGAAATCGCCGACCTTTCGCTCCAGCTTCTCGTAGGCTCCACCCGAGCCCGGTCCCGGCGCGGGAATACGGATCGCGACCAGGAGCTCGCTCGGCTCCAGGGAGGTGACGAAGGTGGTCAGAAAGAGATCGTCGATCGACAGGGTGCGCTCTCCCCCGGAGGAGCGAACATCGAGTTCGGCCCGGCAGGCGATCATCACGGCCCCCCAGTCGCCGGCCGGATCGGCGTGGATCAGGGAGCCGCCGATGGTGCCGCGGTTCCGTACCAGCGGGTCGGCGATCACCCGCGCGGCGTCAGCGAGCGCGGGGTACCGGTCACGCACGATCTCGGACCCGGCGATGGTGGCGTGCCGGACCATCGGGCCGATGTGGAGAAAACCGCCCGACTCCTCGAGTCGCTGGAGCTCGGCGAGCCCGTTCAGGTCCACGATCGTGCGGGGCTCCGCCAGGCGGAACCTCATCGCCGGGATCAGGCTCTGCCCGCCGGCGAGCAGCTTGGCATCGAAGCCCTGCTCATCGAGCACAGCGAGCGCCTCGTCGACGCTGGCCGGGCGGCGGTAGTCGAATGCGGCAGGAATCATCGGCGGCACTCCTTTCGCCAGGCGCGGAACTCGACTCTGCAGCAGCATACGGCGCTCTCGCCTTCGCGGCCACGCCCGCCGGTGGAGGTCGGCCGGGTCAGGTGGCCGGGCTGCGGCCGGCTGCCGAACCGAGGCACCCGGCCTAAGTTTGCAGAGCGGTCCAACCCGCCGGACCTACGCAGACGCAGCATGAGAGGACCATGGGAGTGGACGACCCGAAGTGACGGAAACCGGTGGCCGCGGCGAGCCCGATCTGTCGGTGCTCCGCATGCGGCGCGAAGGAGGCGAGGAGAGTGGGCGCCGGCGCGGTCGCCGGGCATGGCTTGGACTGCTGACGCTCGTTTCCGCGGCCGCGCTCGTCCTGCTGTTCATCGTCCCCCGGCTCCCGTGGAGGTTGCCGGTCGTCCGCACGGCCACGGTGCGCGTGGCCACGCCCGGTGAGGCGGCCTCGGTGCTGTCGGCCACTGGATACACGTACGCCAGGGAGCGGGCCTCGGTCGGGGCGAAGATCATCGGCCGGGTGGAGCGCCTGTTCGTCGACGAGGGCGACCGGGTCGAGCGGGGCGACACGATCGCCGTGCTCGACAGCGAAGACCTGGTGGCGGAGTTGCGACAGCGGCGCGCAGCCCTGCTGGAAGCTCGCGCGACCGAAGCGGACGCTCGTCGCCAGGAGGCCCGCCTGGCCCGTCTGCTCGCCGACCGCGCGATCGCGCAAGCCGAGTACGACGCGGAGGCGACGCGCCTGGAGGTGGCGGAGGCACAGGTCGCGGTGGCGCGGGCCGACCTGGCAGCCGCCGAGGCGCGGCTGCGTTACGCGGTCATCACGGCACCGATCCCGGGGGTGGTCATCGAGCGCCGGGTCGAGGTCGGCGAGCTCGTCGCTCCTGGGGGTTTCACCACGCAACAGGCGACCGGAGCGATCGTCCGCATCGCCAACCCCGAGAGCCTGGAGGTGGAGGCGAACATCAACGAGAGCTACATCTCCCGCCTGTCCCTGGGCCAACCCGCGATCATCCGGGTCGACGCCGTGCCTGGCCGCGAGTACCGGGGCCGCCTGCGGCAAATCGTCCCGACGGCCGACCGGCAGCGAGCGGTGGTGGAGGTGAAGGTGTCGGTCGATGATCGGGATGACCGCCTCCTGCCCGACATGAGCTGCAACGTCACCTTCCTCGTCGAGGAGGCGGAGGAGGCGACGAGCGGCGAGGCGATCGTCTTGGCGCCGAAGGCCGCGATACTCGAAGATTCGTCGGGCGTTTACGTCTTTCAGGTCATCGAAGGGCGCGCCATCCGGACCGCGGTGGAGACGGGAGGCGAGGTGGGGGAGGCCGTGGAGATCCGGTCCGGGTTGAGCGGGGGGGAGCCGGTCGTGACGGGCGGCGCCGCCGGGCTGACCGACGGCCGACGCGTGCGGATCGCGCACTGAGGGTCACGATCCGAGCGGAGGGAAGCGAATGAACGAGCCGGTGGTCCGGATCGAGGGCGTGGGCAAAGTCTACGGCGGCGATCGGTTGCGGGTGGAGGTGCTGTCGGGCATCGACCTGGAGATTGCCGCTGGCGACTTCGTGGCTCTGATGGGCCCGTCCGGCTCCGGGAAGACCACGCTCCTGAACCTGATCGCGGCGGTGGACCGGCCGACCTCCGGTCGGGTGGTGGTGGCCGGGCAGGACACGGCGGAGCTGAGCGAAAGCGAGCTCGCGCCGTGGAGGCACCGCCACATCGGATACATCTTCCAGCTGTACAACCTGATTCCCGTGCTCACCGCCTACGAGAACGTGGAGCTGCCGCTCACGCTCAGCCGGCTGAGCTCCGCCGAGCGGAGGGCGAAGGTCGAGACGGCGCTGGAGGTCGTGGGGCTCACGGATCGAGGCAGGCACTACCCGCGCGAGCTCTCCGGCGGTCAGGAGCAACGGGTGGCGATCGCGCGGGCGATCGTCACCGACCCGACCGTGCTGCTGGCCGACGAGCCGACCGGGGATCTCGACGCCGAGAGCGCGGACGCGGTGCTCCGGCTGATGGAGCGGCTGAACGACGAGTTCGGGAAGACGATCGTCATGGTGACGCACGATCCGCGGGCCGCGGGTCACGCCCACCGGTTCCTGCACCTGGACAAGGGAAGGCTCTGGAGCGACCCGGTGGAGGACGCATGAAGCTCGTGTGGCGCAACCTGCTGCGAAACAAGCGGCGCACCGCTCTTACCGTGGCCAGCCTGATGGTCGGCGTCTTTCTCCTCTGCGTGCTCGGGGCGCTTCTACAGACCTTCAATCCGGCGGAGACCGAGGCGTCGGAGAACCGGATCATCGTACGGCACGCCGTCTCGCTCCAGTTCGACCTGCCGGAGGCCTACTGGCGCCGCCTCGAGACCCTGGAGCACGTGGAAGCGGTGACGCCGCTGAGCTGGTTCGGAGGCATCTACAAGGACACGAGGCCCGAGAACTTCTTCTCCCAGTTCGCGAGCGATCCGGCGACCCTGCTGGATGTGCTGGACGTGGTCATCGATCCGAGCGCGGCCGAGGCATGGAGGGCCGAACGAAGGGCGTTCATCGCGGGGAAGGCCCTGGCCGACAAGCACGGCTGGAGGGTGGGCGACGAGATCTTCCTCAAGGGGGAGATCTACCCCGCCGACCTGAACCTCGTGCTGCGGGGGATCTTCACCTACCCGGAGGACGAGACGCAGGAGAACCAGATCTTCTTCCACCGCGACTATCTGGAGGAGGCGCTCGGGAATCCTGGCAGCGTCGGAACCTACTGGCTCCGCGTCGACGAGCTCGAGAGCGTTCCCTCGGTGATCGAGGCGGCCGAGGCGATGTTCGCCAACACCGAGGCGCGGGTGAAGGCCGAGACGGAGCAGGCCTTCATGCTGTCGTTCACCGAGATGCTCGGGAACATCGAGCTGCTGTTCGGGGCGATCGGCTTTGCCGTCATCGTCTCCGTCTTCTTCATCACCGCCAACACCATGGCGATGGCGGTACGGGAGCGGTACTCGGAGATCTCGGTGCTCAAGACGCTCGGCTTCGGCCGGGGCCGGATCCTCGGTCTCATCACGGCGGAATCGGCGGGGATCGGCCTGGTCGCCGGACTGCTGGGCGTGCTGCTGGCCACCTGGCTGGTCGGCGCCGCCGCCCGGGCGCTCTCCACCTCCTTTCCCCTCTTCGGCGCGATGACGCTGCGCCCCGGCGTGGCGCTGGCGGGGTTGGCGGCGGCGCTGGGCCTCGGCGTCCTCTCCGGCTTCCTGCCGGGCCTGGCCATGGCGCGGCGCCCGGTGGTGGCGGGTCTCCGCAAGGTCGCGTGAGGCACGATGAGCTACGAAGGGGACGATGAGGCCGCGATGAGATTCCGAAGACGACGATGAGGCCGCGATGAGACTGCGAGGATGAGAGTGCGATGAGGCTGCCGCTCAAGTACAGCGCCCGGAGCCTGCTCGTCCGCCGGGGAACGGCCCTGATGACGATCGCCTCGGTCGCCTTCGTGGTTCTCGTCTATCTCGGCGTGCTGTCGTTGGCGGGCGGGCTGAGGTCCGCCTTCCGCAGCTCCGGTGATCCCGCCCAGGTCGTCGTCCTCCGCGAAGGGGCCCTGAGCGAGACCAGCAGCTTCTTCTCCCTCGAGCGGGCGCGAGAGGTGATGACCCTGCCCGGGATCGTGCAGGGCGCGGACGGGACGCCGCTGGCCGGGGGCGAGGTGCTGATCCTCAACAACCTCGCCCGACGTGACGGGTCGATGAGCAACGTCACCTTCCGCGGCGTCGCTCCGGCGTCGTTCTCGCTCCGGCCCGTGGTGCGGATCATCGAGGGCCGGCGGTTCGAGCCGGGGCGCGCCGAGCTGATCGTCGGCCGGCGGCTCGCCGAGCGGTTCCCCGGTCTCGCCCTCGGCTCGGAGCTGACGATGGGCCAGCTCACCTTCCGGGTCGTTGGCATCTTCGAGGCGGACGGGACGGCGTTCGCTTCCGAGGCCTGGGGCGCGGCGGAGGACCTGACCGCCGCCTTCCGCCGTTCCGGCTACGTGTCGTCGGTGCTCGCCCGGACCGGGTCGGCCGAGGAGGCAACAGCGCTGGTCGAGCGCATCGACCGCGATCAGCGCCTCAAGCTGAACGCGCTGACCGAGACCGACTACTATGCCCGGCAGACGACGGAGACGACCCGGCAGTTCGTCTTCCTCGCCAACGCGCTGGCGGTGATCATGGCAATCGGCGCCTGCTTCGCGGCCGCCAACACCATGTACGCCGCCGTCTCGGCCCGCACGCGGGAGATCGCCGCGCTCCGCGTCCTCGGCTTCAAGCGGCGGAGCATCATGGGGGCGTTCCTTCTCGAGTCGGCGCTTCTCGGCCTGGTGGCCGGGTTGATCGGCGTCCTCCTCGCCCTCCCTCTGAACCTGCTCAGCACCGGGACGACGAACTTCCTCACCTTCAGCGAGATCACCTTTTCGCTCCGCACCACCCCGCCGGCGCTGCTGGGGGGTGTGGTGCTGGCCGTCGTCACCGGCCTGGTGGGCGGTCTTCCCCCCGCCTGGTCGGCTGCGCGCAAACGGATCCCGGAGGCGATGCGGGCCGTGTAGAAGCCACGGCGATCGGCCGCTCCGACCCGAATTGGGGACGAGTGCGGGAGGCGCGCAGGATGAACCGGGGGACGAGCGCCGGTCGTGCCACCGAGCGGAGGAAGCTGGATGTCCGAAGCGCTTCCGCCGGAGCTGGACCGCCTGCTGGCCAGCTCCGAGACGAGCGATCGAGACGCGGCCTGGGCTGCGTTCGTGGACCGGCACAGCCGCCTGATCCTCCGGGTCGCGCACTCACTGGGCGGGGGGCAGGACGCGGCGATGGACCGATACGCGTACGTCCTCGAGTGGCTCCGGCGGGACGACCTTGCGCGCCTTCGCACCTTCGTGCCCGACGGACGGTGTCAGTTCTCGACCTGGCTCGTCGTCGTCGCCCGCCGACTCTGCCTCGACCAGGCTCGGCGTCGCTACGGGCACGCTTCCGCATCGGGAGGCGAGGCCGCCGAGCGGCGAGCCGCCCGCAGGCGGCTGGCGGACCTGGTGGGCGAGAGGATCGACCTCGACGCGCTGGAGGACGCTGGGACGTCGTCACCGGATGCCAACCTGCGCGGGCAGGAGCTGACGGCGGCGCTCGAGGCGGCGATCGGCGAGCTCGACGACTCCGAGCGTCTCCTGCTCAAGCTCCGGTACGAGTTCGACCTGCCGGTACGGGAGATCGCGGAGATCGTGAGGGCGCCCTCGGTGTTCCACGTCTACCGCCGCCTGAACCGGACGCTGGAGCGGCTTCGAGGCGGCCTCGCCCGGCACGGCGTGGTGGATCCGGAGCCATGAGCCAGGCGGCGCAAGACGAGGTGGTCGTGGCGTACCATAGAGGTGGAAGAAGGCGGTTGACCGTGAGCGAGCGAACCGGATGCCGGGGGAGCGAACCGAACTCGAGGGCTCGATGACCGACGGACGCGGGGCCAACGGGCATGAGGCCGAAGGGCACCTGGAGCCCGGCGACCTCGCCGCCTACCTGGATGGGGGACTCTCCGACGAGGAGCGTGCCGAGCTGGAGGCGCACCTCTCGATCTGCTCGGCCTGCTGCGGCGAACTGATCGCGGTGCGGCGTCTCGGCCGTCAGCCGATCCACCGGAGGCCTGTCTGGCTGGCCGCGACCGCAGCGGCGGCCGCGGCCGTGGTCGCGCTGCTCATCGGGCAGCCGTGGGCCCTCGTGCAGGCCCCGGCGGATCGGATGGCACCCGTCCAGCGCACCTCCTCGGCCGACCGGCCGTTCGTGGAGGTGGTCACGCCGTCCGAAGGCGCCGTCGTCCCTGCCGACGAGCTGGAGCTCGTCTGGAAGCCGGCCGGCTCTAGCTCCCCGCTGTACGCCGTGTCGGTGACCACCATGGACGGGGACAGCGTGTGGGCGGCGTCGACCCGGGATACCGTGCAGGTCCTGCCCGCCGGGATTCTGGAGCCCGATCGGACGTACCTCTGGTACGTAGACGCCCTGCTGACCGACGGCCGTCCGGCTTCCTCCGGGGTTCACCACTTTCGGAGCGGGCGTTGAGCATCACGCCGCGTCGGCCCGCGACGCGGCAGCCGAGGCAGTTGAAGGTTCTCATCGGCCTCGGTGGCCTGGCCGTCGCCCTCATCCTCGCAACCCTGATTCGGGGCGGAGCGCGGGGGCCGCCGTCCCCGCTGACCGACCGACCCTCCGTCCCCGGCTCCCGCGCGCCGGACTCCGAGTCGGCCCTCGACTCCCTGCTGGCCTTGGGCGAGACGCGGTACTGGGAGGGGGCGTTCGAGGAGGCGCGGCTGGTCTGGGAGGACGCGCTGGCTCGCAGCCGTCGTCTGGGCAACCGAAGGAACGAGGCCCGCGTGCTTACCTGGCTCGGCCTGGTGGCCTTTCGGACAGGCGACTACGAGCAGGCGCGCCGCCTCGGCGAGTCGGCCCTCGAGCTCAAGCTGGCCCTCGGTCCCGGCGTGGAGCTTCCCAAGTCCTACAACGCGCTCGGACTTCTGGCCTGGAGCGAGGGGCGTCTCTCCGCCGCCGCCGGGCTGTTCGAGCAGGCGGCGTCCACCGCGGCCGCGGAGGGGGACGAGGAGACGGCCGCCAAGGCCGCCAACAACCTCGGACTCGTCTTCAGCGACCTGGGGGAGTTCGCGCGCGCACGTTCGGGCTTCGAGGCCAGCCTCGACGCCGGCCGGAGGCTGGGGGACCGCCTGATCGAGGGGCGCACGCTCAACAACCTCGGGATGCTGGAGATCAAGACGGGTGACCCGACCGCAGGACTGCGGTTCCTCGAGGAGGCGCGGCGCTCCTACCGCAGCAGCGAGGACATCACCGGCGAGCTCAACGCCCTCGGCCAGCTCGCCACCGCCTACCTCGGCCTCGGCGAGCCCCGCCGCGCCTTCGCTCTTCTCGACACGGCGCTGGTTCTCGCCCGCCGGCACGGGCTGCGCTCCGAGGAGGCGAGCGCGCTCGAGTGGCTCGGCGAGCTGTACCGGGAGGCGGGCGACCATCGGCGGGCGCTCGAGCTCTACGAGCAGGCCCGACGCCTGAACCGGGAGCTCGGCCTTACGATCGAGGAGGGGGCCGATCTCAGCCGGGCGGCCGCGGCCCACGCCGCGCTGGGGGACTACGAGGCGGCGCGGGAGCTGGCCCGTCAGGCGGCGGCGCTGCATGAGGAGTCGGGCGCCGCGGTGGAGGCGCTGGCGGATCTTCTCCTGCTGGCCGAGCTGGGACAGCTGACCGGCTCGGTCTCGGAGACGCGGGCGGATCTGGAGCGCGCCCGCCGGCTGGCGGCGCGGCTCGACTCCCGGTCCGCGCGAATCGACATCGCCCTGGCCGAAGCCAGAATCGCCGACCGCGGGGCCGATGCCGGGCGGGTGCTGGAGATCCTGGCGGCGGCGGCCCCGGAGATCTCGGACGGAAGCTACCGCGTCGTGTGGGAGGCGGAGATGCTGCGGGCGCGGGCGAGTGCGCGCCTGGGGGACCTGGAGGAGGCGGCAGCGGCAGGGTACCGGGCGGTGGAGGCCGTCGAGAAGGTGCGGGATCGGCTGGGCTCCAGCTGGCTTCGCACGGCTCTCGTCGCCGACCGACAGGTGGCGTACACGGACCTGATCGATGCCCTCCTGAAGCTGGGGCGGGTCGAGGATGCGTTCGAGGTGGCCGATGCGGCGCGCGGCCGGTCCTTCCTCGAGCACCTGGCGGCGGTGCCCCGCGCCGAAATGCGGCAGGATGCCTCCCTGGAGGTTGCCGCTGAGGCCGAGCGCCTGCTGGGCGAGATCGACGAGCTGCTCGTCCGACGTGACGACATCGAGATGCTCCCGGACGAGGAGCGCGACCCCGAGAGCGATATCCGGATCCGAGAGCTGTCCGAGAAGCTGAGGGAGACGCGCAGCCGGTACGAGGAGTTGCATCTGCGGCTGGAGGAGCGGGACGCGCAGGCGGGCTCCCTCATCGGCGGCCAGAGGGTGCGAAGTGCCGAGGTGCGCGCCGCACTCCGGCCGGACGAGACGCTGCTCGAGTTCGTCGTGAGCCCCGACTGGGCGATCGTCTTCGCCGCCACCAGGGACCGGGTGGAAGCGTTCGCGGTGGCCGTGCCGTCCGCGGACGTGATCCGCCAGGCGCGCATCGCGCGCGAGCTGGCCGGACAGGTAACCTCCGGCCTCTCCGCCACCGAGGTGCTGGAGCGCCTCCACGCGACCCTGATCGAGCCGCTGGCCGGGAACAGCGCCCTCATAGACGCCCGCCGGCTGATCATCGTCCCGGACGCGGCCCTCGGCCATGTGCCGTTCGCGGCCCTGCGTGATGCGGAGGGCGGGCGCTACCTGGTGGAGCGCTACGCGATCTCCTACCTGCCAACGGCCGGCGCGCTGCCCCTGCTACGGTCCGGCGGCGCCGCAACGGCTGCAGCGGCGCCCCTCACGGCCACCGTCTTCGCTCCGCTTCCCGAGGACCTGCCGGCGACCCGCCGAGAGGCCGAAACCATCCGCGCGGCACTTCACGGTACGAAGCTGATCACCGGTCGCCGCGCCACGGAGGAGAGCCTGCGCCGCGAGCTGGCGTCCGGCCGTATCGTGCACGTCGCCTCGCACGGCGTCCTCGAGCGCTCCAACCCCCTGTTTTCGCGGGTCGAGCTCGCCCGCGGCGCCAACGGACCCTCGAACGATGGCCGCTTCGAGTTGCACGAGATCCTCGACGTGGCGATCCGGAGCCCGCTCGTCTTCCTGTCGGGCTGTGAGACGGAGACGGGTCCCGCCCGGTCGAGCACCTTCGCCGGCGGCGATGACTACGCCACCCTCGCCAGGGCCTTCCTCTACGCCGGTGCCCGGAGCGTGATCGCGACCCTGTGGAGGATCGATGATGAGGGTGCGGCGGAGTTCGCCGGCCGGTTCTACGAGCGACTTCGTGGCTCTGACGCCGATGCGGCCCTGGCGGCGGCCCAGCGGGAGATGATCACCTCCGAGCGCTACAGCGCGCCGTACTACTGGGCCGCCTACCGCCTGGCGGGGGAGACGTTGCCTGAGCGCGATCCCGCGGGGGCGACCGGGCGCCAGGGGGCTACAGCGGAGAACGGCGCCGAGCCGCCTTGACCGGCCCTTGTCGCTCGCATAGCGTTTCGTAACGCCCACTCTTGGTGGGCTGTCGGCCTGCGCGGGCGAAGTCGCATGCGGCTCGTCGCCACCGCCGACGAGGTCCGATCGCCGCAGGAGGATGTATGGCGATCCGCAAGCGAATGAACGACTCATGCCTCGCGGCCCGGTTCCGGGCTCCGCTTCTTTCCTCGATGCTCCTTTGGGCCGCGGCGATCTTCGCCGGCGGCTGCGCCTCCGACTCTCCGACCTCGCTCGACGACGCATCGGACCGGGCTCTCGCCCGCCCGGCGGCCAGCCCGAATGTGAACGTGCTGACGGTCGATCCGCCGCGTGCACCCCAGAACGCCACTCTCGACGTCCTTGTCCGGGGATCCGGCTATGACGATGGCTCGACGGTGAGCTTCGAGCTGGCCGGGCAACCTGCCACCGAGATCCTGACGAACTCGACTGTATTCGTCAGTCAGCGCGAGCTGGTCGCGAACATCACGATCGAGGCCGACGCCGAGGTGGCCCTGTACGACGTGGTCGTGACGACCTTGGGCGGAAAGCGTGGGGTCGGGATCGAGAGCTTCGAGGTCACGTCCTACGAGCTGGTGGTGGTGGGTGCGCTGCCCGGGGCGGTGAACTCCCGGGCGACCGACGTGAACGCGAACGGCGAGGCTATCGGCTGGTCGCAGATCGGCTTCGGGGGTGAGCCCGACTTCGATGGCTTCCACGCCTTCTACTGGCATGGCGGCGTGCTCGAGGAGCTCGGCCGCGGTTTCGCGAACGCGATCAGCTCGGACTGCGCCGTCGGGAGCTGCCGGGTGGCCGGATTCAGCGACCTCACCTTCAAGCCGGTTGTGTGGGAGAGGCAGAACGGGACGTGGACGAGCTTCGAGCTGCCGGTACCCGGCTTCTTCGGTCTGGCGAACGCCATCAACTCCGTGGGCGACATGATCGCGGGCATCATGTCACAGGCGGACGGGAGCCCGACGGCGGCCGTATGGACCGAGTCCGGCGGCGTCTGGAGCGTGGCGGCGCTCCCGACGCCACCTGCCGACGACGTCAACGTCGATGGGCTGAACGATCTGGGTCAGGTGGCCGGGCGCGCCGCCCGGAACGCCATGGTCTGGACGCCCAGCGGCGCCGGCTGGACGGCCGCCGTCCTCGAGCCGCCGCCCGGGTTCGTCTCCGATGAGGCAAGGGCCCTCGCCATCAACAACGGTGGCGACATCGTGGGAGAGGTCGGACCTCTCGGCGGCGATCAGACGTCCCGCGCCGTGCTCTGGAAGCGCTTGGCGACCGGCTGGGCCCGCGGGACGGACCTCGGCATCCTGGGTCGCAGCACCGGCCAGTTCTTCGAGGGCAGCCAGGCCACGGACATCAACGACGTCGGCCAGGTCGTCGGCCTGAGCGGCGTCGCCGGACAGCGGTTCCTTCGGCATCCGTTCGTCTGGACCGAGGCCGCCGGCATGGTGGACATCGGCACCTTCCGGGGCCCCCAGGACGCGATCGCGTCCGCGATCAGCGAGAACGGTTGGATCGCCGGCACCGACAACGAGAACGCCATCCTCTGGGTGCCCGCGCCTAGCCAGTAATCGGGCCGGAGCCCGGCCGGCTCCTCGCACCACGCAGCGTTCCCCACGACACCCCCAGAGGGGCGAGCCTCTATCGGCGCCATCGCCTCCCCGCAAAGGCCGCGAAAGCCGGCGTAACACATCTCTAGCAACATAGGCGCGATTTCGACGCCACTGCCTCACGAAAGGGGGCATCCCATGTCGGCTACTCGTCGTCCAGTCCCGGCCACCAGACCATGGGCCACGAACGGGCGGTGGCAATCCGCCGCGGCGTTCGCAGCCTTCACGTCCGGTCTCGCGCTGCTCGCCGCTTCGTGTGGGGATGCTCCTATGAGCCTCGGCCCGTCCGAGCCCCCCGGTGTCTTCGCCAAGGGAGGCAACGGCGGCGGGGGTGGCGGAGGCGGAGGGGGCGGAAGCGGCTATGCGGTGCTCGTTCTCGAGCCGCCACCGGGATACACGGTCGTCAGACCTGCGGCGATCAACGCCAACCGCGAGGTGGTCGGGATGAGCCTCTTCTACCCCAAGGGCAGCAGTTCGTATACGTCGCGGCAAGCCTTTTTCTGGTCCTATGCCTCGGGCAGTCTGAGCGTGCAGCCCCTCTCGGCCCCCGGCAGCGTGGCGTCCGCCGTGAACTCGGCCGGCGACGTCGGCGGTACCGACGCCGCGTCGGGTGGAGCCGTCATCTGGGACCGGTCGGGAGGGACGTGGACGATGCGCGTGCTGCCGGCGGTGCCGGGCAGTTCGGGCGGTGGTGTACTCGGGCTGAACGATGCCGGCGAGGCCGTTGGGTACGTGCTCGGCGTCGGAGGTGGCCCGGTCTTCTGGGACGCGGACGGCTCCGTCTCTGTGCTCCCGATCCCGCCGCCCTACGACACGGACGAGGGCGCCGGGGCAGGGGGTCGGGCGATTAGCGCGTCGGGCCACGTCGTGGGCTTGGCCGACAGTTTTACGCGCACCAGCGTCGCCGTCTTCTGGGCCAGAACGGCGACCGGACACGAGCCGATCCTCCTCAGCAGCCTCCTGGACGGGCGGCATGCCGAGGCGTATGCGGTCTCCGAAGGGGCGGATGGCTTGGTTCGCGTGGCGGGGTTTGGAGGCGGCGAGGACGGCCTGTACGCCCTGCGCTGGACGCTGGCCTTCAACGCGGAAAGCAGCGGTTGGGAGGAGATCGGCCGGGAGCAGCTCGGCGCCGCCGACGGCTTCCCGCAGGGGCGGGGCCACGGGATCAACGCGGCCGGCGACGTGGCCGGCAACTATTCCCTGGCCCAGCTGCTTCAGGGAAGAGCGATCCTCTGGCGCGCCTCCGGGTCCGTGGAGTCGCTCCCGCAAATCAAGTCCAGCCGTTCGGTGGAGGAGGCGTTCGCGGTGAACGACGAGCGCTGGGTGATCGGGACCAGCGCCTCGAGCGCCGTCTCGGGCGGATTGCCCAGGGGCGTCGTGTGGAAGCCGGAGGGCTGAGATGACGCTCCGGATTCGGGGAGCCGCCGTGCTCGGCGCCGCGGCGTGCGCCCTGCTCTTCGGCGCCTGTTCGGCCGAGGGGCCGACCAGCCTGGACGAGCCCACGGCGCTCGCCGCCAAGGGCGGGTCGGGCGGCAAGGGCTCCGGGGGCTCAGGAGGGACCACTGGTGGCCCCTCCGTGACGGCCACCGATCCGCTGGGCGCGCCCCAGGGGACGACGCTCGATGTCCGAGTGCTGGGCTCCGGCTTCGACGCTCGCTCCGTGGTGGAGTTCCTGCTGGATGGCCAGCCGACTCCCTCCGTGCAGACGAAGGCCACCCGATTCGTGAGCAAGCTCGAGCTCGTCGCGAGCATCACGATCTCCGGCGATGCGGCGACCGACTTGTACGACGTTGCCGTGACGACGAGCAGGGGTAAGCGCGGGGTCGGGATCGAGCTGTTCGAGGTCTCCTACGCGGCGACCGAGATCGGCACCCTCGGCGGAAGCACCAGCCAGGCCTACGCGATCAACAGCCTCGGCGAGGTCGTCGGCACGAGCACGCTCCCGGGCGATGCGGTCTCGCACGTCTTCTACTGGGCGGACGGCGTGATGGAGGACGTGGGTGTGACTGGAATCCCGAACGGTCTGAGCGACAACGGCCGCATCGTGGGGCTCGCCGGAGGGTGGGTCAACGGGGAGCCGGCGGTCTGGGAGAAGCAGGGTGACACCTGGACGGAGACCCTGCTGCCGGTCACCGGAGCCGACAACCCGTGGGCCAACGACATCAACCCGCAGGGCACAAGGGCGGTCGGCGGAAGCGAGAACCTGCCGCTGGTGTGGACCGAGAGCGCCGGCCAGTGGACCGTCACCGTCCTCCCGATGAATGGAAGCAACGGATACCCGCACGGCATCAACCGCTTCGATCAGGTCGTCGGGCAGAGCGGCACGAGGGCGGTCGCCTGGACGCTGGAGAGCGGAGTCTGGACGCTGCACCTGCTCCCGCGGCTCGCGGGAGAGGTGCTGGGTTGGGCGTGGGCGATCAGCGATGCGGGCGACGTCGTCGGCTACAGCCAGGACGCGTCGTATGTCTTCCGTCCGGTGCTGTGGAGGCGAAACCCCACCGGCTGGGACCCGCCGATCGACCTCGGATCGTCGGCCCTCGAGGGAGAGGCGCTGGCCGTGAACAGCGACCTCGAAGTCGTCGGCTTCTTCCGCGACGGGGGTGCTGCGCTCGATGCCTTCCTGTGGCGGCCGCCCGGCGAGTTCGCCGAGCTCGATCCTCCGCACACCTACACCTACGCCCGCGGCGTGGACATCAACAACTCCGGCCAGATCGCGGGCTACGGGGGAAAACCTTCCACCGGCGGGCAACCGGCCAACGGCACGGGCGCCCTGCTCTGGACCGTGCGGTAACCCGATCGACACGGGTGCGAGGATCACTCTAGGAGTCTCGGAGGGGATGATGGCGGAGTCGTGGTTCATGTCGGGTCGGAGATCGCTGATCCGGACCTTCGGCCGCTTCACCGCCCTGGCGCTGCTCGCGGGCTGCGGTGACTCGGAATCGCCGCTGGGCCCGGACGGCGCGGGCGACGAGGCAGACGCTGTCTCCGAGGTTCGCATTGCGGAAACTGTCGCGGGCCTCCTGGTCCGGGACACGGTGCAGCTCACCGCCGGGGTCAGCGATCAGGACGGGCAACCGATCGCCGATCCGGTGGTCGTCTGGTCGAGTGGAGATTCCGGCATCCTCACCGTTTCGGAGGGCGGATTGGTGACGGCGGTGAGCGCGGGGGAGACGATCGTGACCGCGAGTGCGGAGGGCGGTAGCGCGACGATCTCGCTTGTCGTCGACGCAGGATTCGCGGACCTGGCCGCCGGGCTCAACCACACCTGCGGCCTCACCTCCGCCGGCGTGGCCTACTGCTGGGGGGCGAACGGGTCCCACCAACTCGGCGCGCAGACCGATGAGGACTGCGGCGAGTTTGGCCGGTGCGGGTCGAGGCCGGTGCGCGTCTCGGGGGCGCTCCGGTTCGCTTCGATCACCGCTGGCGGCGCGCACAGCTGCGCTCTGGACCCGAGCGGTCAGGCCTACTGCTGGGGCGACAACGTGTGGGGCCAGCTCGGAACGGGAGACCTATCGCCGGAGAACACCGCCCTCCCACTGGCCGTGGCCGGAGGTCAGACCTTCACGACGATCCGGGCGGGACGAGAGCACACGTGCGCTTTGACGGGTGCCGGCGAGCTCTATTGCTGGGGGCTCGACTTCTTCGGCGAGCTGGGCAGGGGGGCGCTGGAAGAGGAGGTCGTCTTCCCGACCCCGGCCCCCGTCGTCGGAGGGCTGGCGTTCGCCGACTTCATGGGTGGACAGTTCAGCACCTGCGGGCTTACCCCGGGCGGAGAGCTGTACTGCTGGGGCTCGAACAGCTTCGGCGAGGTCGGCATGGGAGCCTTCTCCGATCCGGACGACTTCCCGGCGTTCCCGTCACCGACCCCGGTTGCGGGTTCGCTGACGTTCTCGGCCGTCGGATCCGGCGTGACGCTCGGGTATGCGTGTGCGGTGGCGACCGGTGGGGCCGCGTATTGCTGGGGTCAGGGATCTCGCGGCCGGCTCGGGAACGGATCGCTGGTCAACCGCGAGAGTCCGACGCCCGTCTCCGGTGGCCTGGTCTTTCGCGCCCTGACGACCGGGGCCGAGCACGCCTGCGGCTTCGCGGTCGATGGCTCGGCCTGGTGCTGGGGCAACAACTCCGGTGGCCAGCTCGGCGTGCCGCCCACAGGTGAGCAGTGCACCGACGAGAGCGCGACGCTGTCGTGCTCGAGCACGCCGGTCCGCATGCCGGATGGCGAGTCGTTCCCGGTCATTGCGGCCGGTGGCGTGCACACTTGTGCCCTCGACTCGGACGGGCTGGCTTACTGCTGGGGAGCCAACGCGGTTGCGCAGCTGGGTAACGGGACGCTAGGCGACACGTCGAGCACGCCGACCCGCATCGCGGATCCCACGTGAGCGCCATGGCTCGCTCCGGTTTGACCCTCTTCGTCTCCGCGGTGGCGCTCTGGCTGGTCGCCTGTTCCGCGGACGCCCCGACCGCGCCGGAGGGTGCCTCCGCGGGCGGAGAGCCCGGCGCCCCGACGATCGTGGTCACGGATCTGGGGGCCCTCCCCGACGCCGAACTCATGCTCGCGTACGGCATCAATGCGGGTGGTGAGGTCGTCGGTCTGGCTTCATCCGGCGAATCTGAAAGCGCGCAGGAGTGGTATCGGGCGTTCCACTGGGAGAACGGCATCCTCACGGACCTGGGCCATGGTGGGGCCGCCGACATCAGCGACGATGGGCTGGTAGTCGGGACGGCCGATGTGAACACGGATCAGGCCAAGGCGGCCGTCTGGCAGCGGGACGCGGGAAGCGGCTGGACCAAGGTGGAGCTCCCGACCGATCCGAGTGTCGGCGGTGGGAACGGTGGAGCCAACGGGATCAGCGACCTCGGCGATCGCGTGGTGGGCAGCTTGTCGCCGTACGCTCCAGATGCCGCCGTACCTGCCCTCTGGACACGGAGCGGCCCCGGTTGGGCGCTGACGGTGCTGCCATCGAACGGCTATGCCCATGCGTATCCGGTGGACGTCAACGACGCCGGCGCGATCATCGGCTACGTCGGGACGGCTCCCGGCTGGCGAGGGGTGGTGTGGACCGAAGGCGGCAGCGGCTGGCAGATGACTGTGCTGGAGGCGTTGCCGGGAGGGCCCTCCACTCTCCTCCACGAGCCCGAGAGCCGGCCCATCGCCATCAGCGAGACGGGCGAGATCGTGGGTGTGAGCAACGATGCCGCAGGCGTCGATCACGCGGTGATCTGGCATCGGGTCGGTGCCGGGTGGGGCTCGCCCGAGATCATCTCGGGGGATGACTGGGGAACCGCCTTTGCGAGCGGAATCAGCGAGTCCGGCCAGATCGTTGGCTCCGCGACGACGGACGGCAGCTGCTGCAAACAGATCGGCTTTCTCTTCGACCAGAGCACCGGCCGCTTCTCATCTCTGGCGACCACCGATGGATCGAGCAGCGCCTTCGGGATTAACGACTCGAACCAGATCGTGGGATCGGGCTTCGACTACGGACGGGCGGTGATGTGGACCCTCGAACCACGCTGAACGAGGGCGAGCTAT
>CAZEBA010000023.1:34093-60736 GCA_964510615.1 uncultured Gemmatimonadota bacterium | reverse complement strand
GCGGCGAGATCTCGATGATCTTCCAGGAGCCGATGACGAGCCTCAACCCCCTGTTCACCATCGGCCATCAGGTCGCCGAGGCGATCGTCGCGCACCGGGCGGCCGCGCCGGGCAGCGGCGAAGGCTGGACGGCGGCCCGGCGTACAGCCGTCGAGTGGCTGGACCGCGTCGGCATCCCGGATCCCGCGCGGCGCTACGGCTACTATCCGCACCAGTTGTCGGGCGGCATGCGACAGCGGGTGATGATCGCCATGGCGCTGGCCACGCGGCCCTCGCTGCTGATCGCGGACGAGCCCACCACCGCGCTCGACGTAACCGTGCAGGGTCAGATCCTCCAGCTGCTCGCCTCTCTGCAGCGGGAGCTGGGGACGGCCATTCTCCTGATCACCCACGATCTGGGGGTCGTGGCCCAGGTGGCGGACCGGGTGCTCGTGATGTACGGCGGGCAGGTGGTGGAGGAGGCGCCCGTGGATGCCCTCTTCCACATCCCGCGGCATCCGTACTCGGAGGGCCTGCTGCTGGCGGTGCCCGATCTTGATGCCCGGCACGAGCGGCTGGCGGAGATTCCCGGGACGGTGCCACACGCGAGCGCCTGGCCGTCCGGCTGCCGCTTCCGGCCGCGATGCCCCTACGCCTGGAGTCGCTGCGAGGACGAGCCGCCGCTCGCATCGGTCGGGTCGGACGACACACCTCGCGCGCGCTGCTGGCTGGCGGCCGAACCGGAGCGGAGGCGCGGATCAGGATTCGCGCCGGTCGGGCAGGGGTGGGGTCCGGTCGGAGCGACCGGTCCGCGGGAGGACGGCGGGGACGCGTGAGCGAGCGGCGTCCGGCAGCGCCACCGGAAACGGTTACCACCGATCGGACGGCCGTCGTGCTCGAGGGGGATCGGCTGGCCCGCCACTACTCCCCGCCGGCTGGCTGGACCGGCTCGGCCGCCCGCGCAGTCGAGGACGTCTCGGTCACCATTCGCGAAGGGGAGACGCTGGCGCTGGTGGGAGAGTCCGGTTGCGGCAAGAGCACGACGGCCAGGCTGTTGCTCGGCCTCGAGCCGCCGACGAGCGGGGCGGTTCGCTACAGGGGTCGCGACCTCCGCCGCATGTCGTCGGCGGAGAGGCTGGAGTTCCGCCGCCGGGTGCAGCTCGTCTTTCAGGATCCGTTCGGGTCGCTGAATCCGCGCTTCACCGTCGGCGCCATGCTGGGCGAGGTACTGAGGTTCCACCGGCTTGCCTCCCGCGAGGGCCTTGGCTCCCGAATCGCCGAGCTGCTGGAGCTCGTGGGCTTGAGCGCGGACGCGGCCGAGCGCTACCCGCACGAGTTTTCCGGAGGACAGAGGCAACGCATCGGGATCGCCCGGGCACTGGCGGTGGAGCCCGAGCTTATCGTTGCCGACGAGCCCGTCTCCGCCCTCGACGTCTCGATACAGGCGCAGGTGCTGAACCTGCTGGCGGACCTGCAGGATCGACTCCGGCTCTCCTACCTGTTCATTGCTCACGACCTCGCGGTCGTGCGGCAGGTAGCCGATCGGGTGGCGGTGATGTATGCCGGCCGGATCGTCGAGGAAGCGGCCGCGGAGTCCCTCTACACGCATCCGCTGCACCCCTACACGCGGGCTTTGCTCGCGGCCGTGCCCCGGCCGCGTCCGCCCGAGAGGCCGCCGGACGAAGTCGACGCCAACGCTGCCGGGGAGGACGACGGCTCGAGCGCGGAGGCCGTAACGCCGTCCGCGGCGGACCGGGCGGATGCTAGGTGGAACGATCAGCCGGGTGGCTGTCCCTACTACGCTCGCTGCTCGCACCCCGCGCGCGACGAGGCCTGCACCCGCCATCTTCCGGCACTGGAGGAGCGCGCGCCGGGGCGCCGGGCCCGTTGTATCAAGGCCTGAGGACGCCGTGAGCGGTGGCGCGTACGGGCCGTCCGAGCCGACTTGACAGCCTCTGCGAGGCTCTCGTAGCTTGCGCCGCCTGTCTTCAGACGGGTCGATCGGCCCCGCAGCACGCGCCCTGGTGATCGCAGTTGGAGGTGATCTTGAACAGCTTGATAGCGACAGCCCTGTGGCTCCTGCAGGAAGCCACACCCCGGCTAGGGGAGGGGCAGGAGCTGAACATCGGCGAGATCTGGGCTGCCGGTGGCTTCATGATGTGGCCGCTCGGCTTCTGCATGGCCGTAGGCGCCCTGATCATCGTCTGGAAGTTCTTCGACCTCCAGGTGAAGTCGACCCGGACCCGCAGCCTGCTGTCGGATGTGGATGAGCTCATCGCCCACGGCCGGCTCCGCGAGGCGCTGGCGCGGTGCGAGGATTCGAAGGCACCGGCGGCGGCGATCCTGGAGGCGGGCCTGCGCCGGCACGAGGAGGGGACCGAGCGAGTCATCCAGGCGATCGAGAACGCAGGGGCGATCCAGATCGCGGAGCTCGAGAAGGGGCTGGTCTGGCTGGCTACGCTCTCCAACGTGGCGCCGCTGCTCGGCTTCCTGGGAACCGTGATCGGTATGATCCAGGCCTTTCAGGCGATCGAGATCGCCGGCGAGGTGGAAGCCACGCTGGTGGCCGGTGGGATCAAGGTGGCCCTCATCACGACGGCGACCGGCCTGGCGATCGCAATTCCGATCAACATCGCGCACAACTACTTCGTGACGCGCGTGGATCGGCTGGTGATCGACATGGAGGAGAGCGCCCAGAAGATGATCGACGCGCTGCACGAGCAGGAGACGGCCAGGGCCGCTTCGTAGATCGCCCGGCGCGAGCCGCCGATCCGTACCTGACCAGAACGAGAAGCCCGGCCGCCGCGCCGGGCTTTCTGTTGGGCCGGTTTCGTTGCCCGAATCGTTCCTTTTCACTTAGGTTTAGCCATCCGCCGCGGGCGGTTCCCCGGCCGTCCTCCCAACAGGCGCCCTGCGGTGCCGCCGCCGCGGACAGCTGACGGCCGCCGTCTTCCTCAAGAGCAGGCGAGGTGCGCGATGGATGCTGACACTGTTCGTAACCGTCGTTCCGTTCGCTGGCCCCTTCCGAGCCACCTTTCACGCCTCCTCCTCCCTCTCATCGCCGCGCTATTCCTGACCCCGACCGCCGTGCTCGCGCAGGGCGGCGCAATCAGCGGAACGGTGCGAGACGAGGCGACGGGCGCCGAGCTGGCCGCGGTGGAGATCGCGGTCCGGGATGCGGATGGCACCACGGTGGCGGGCGGCTTTACCGGTCAGAGCGGGACCTTCCGGATCACGGATGTGCCGCCGGGGACCTATACGGTGCGCTTCACCGGCGCCGGCTGGCGAACGCACGACGAGCCGGGTGTCGTCGTCACCGCCGGGCAGGTCACATCGCTGACCATCGCCCTGTCCGAGCAGCTGTTCAGCATGAACCCCATCACGGCGACGGTGCAGCGGGGGGTGGAGGAGAAGCTGCTGGAGGCACCGGCATCGATTCACGTGGTCGATGACGTCGAGATCAAGTCCAAGACCTCCCTCAGCACGACCGACTATATCGACAACGTCAGCGGGGTAGACGTCATCACCACCGGGCTCCAGGGCAACTACTTCGTGACTCGAGGATTCAACAACATCTTCTCGGGCGCCGTCATGTACCTGACGGACTACCGGATCGCCCGGGTCCCCTCGCTCAGGGCGAACATCTCGCACCTGAACCCCACCGTGCCGACGGACATCGGCAGGATCGAGGTCGTGCTGGGTCCGGGCTCGGCCGTCTACGGTCCCAACACGGCGAACGGCGTCGTGCACCAGATCACCACCTCGCCGATCGACGATCCGGGCTACGTGCTCTCCGTCGCGGGCGGCGCGAGGAACCAGCAGGCAGCCGGGCTCGGTCCGCTCGCGGTCCCTGACAACACGAAGGGCATCTTCCAGACGCAGGGCCGCATCGCCTTCAAGGCGAGCGACAAGTTCGGCATCAAGGTCTCCGGACAGTACCTGGGCGGCACGGACTTCATCTTCATCGACCCGGTGGAGGTCGAGCAGCAGCAGGCGGCGCAGGCGTGTCTCGCGGGCGTGCCGCTGGGCTGCCTGGCATTCCCCCCCTCGGTGACTCCGGAGGATCTCGCTCGAGTCGGGGTCAGGGACTCGATCCTGAACAACTGGAGCGTGGACGTGCGGGCGGACTGGCGGCCGAACCCGGATACGGACGTCATCTTCTCCTACGGGCACACGACCTCCGGCACGAGCATCGACCTCACCGGGATCGGGGCCGGCCAGGTGGTGGACTGGAGCTACAACTACGCCCAGGCCCGGGTGAACTGGAAGGACTTCTTCCTCAACGTCTACTTCAACGCCAGCAACGCGGGCGAGACGTACCTTCTCCGCTCGGGGGAGGCGATCGTCGACAACTCGAACATCTTCGCCACCCAGGTCCAGCACACCAGCTTTCTCGGCTCTCGGCAGTCGTTCACCTACGGGGTGGACCTCCTCCAGACGACCCCGAAGACCGACGGCACGATCAACGGGGTGTACGAGGACAGGGACAACACGACCGACGTGGGAGGTTTCGTTCAGTCCCAGACGGCGCTGAGCCAGAAGTTCGACCTCGTCCTCGCCCTTCGGGCCGACTACAACTCGGTCGTCAAGCCGGTGGTCTGGTCGCCGCGCGCCGCCTTCATGTTCAAGCCGACGCCGGAGCAGAACCTGAGGGTGACGTACAACCGCGCCTTCTCGTCCCCGACCACCAACAACCTGTTCCTCGACCTACTCGCGGCCGTGTTGCCGATCCCGGGCACGCCGTTCGCGTACCCGCTCAACACGCAGGGAACGACAGACGAGGGGTTCACCTTCCACCGCACGGACGGACGGGCGGACTTCAAGTCGCCGTTCGCGCCGCTGATCGGCCAGTCCAACACAGCGTTCATCCCCACGACGACGCCGAACCTCTGGGCGCTCGCGGTCGCCACAGCGGGAGCGGTGGATCCCGCGCTTGGCGCACTGCTCGGAAGCCTGCCGGTCCCGAACGAGGACCAGGTGGGGATCGTCACGGCGCTGTTCAATCGGGAGGCCCGTGCGTTTCTCCCCGATCCTCGGGGCGTGGATGGGATCACCGACATCCCGGCGATCGACAACCAGATCACCAACACGATCGAGTTCGGCTACAAGGGGCTGATCGAGGAGCAGTTCCTGTTCGACTTCGCCTTCTACTGGTCACGGATCCAGGACTTCATCGGCCCGCTGGGAATCGTGACGCCCAATGTTACTCTTGACGGTGCCGAAGTCGCCGCCTATGTGGCGGGCTTCGGCGTACCGTCGGAGATCGCAGCGCAGATTGGTCAGACAATCGGCTCGACCCCGCTCGGCGTGCTCACCCCCGAGCAGATCTCCATCCAGCAGAATCCGCTCCTGTTCACCTACCAGAACTTCGGGGATTTCGACGTGGTCGGGCTCGACTTCTCGGCCGAGTGGCAGTTTCTGCCGCAGTGGTACTTCGGCATGCGGGCGAACTGGGTCAACAAGGACATCTTCAATTCGGGCGAGGGCGGCGACGCGCTCTGCGACGATGATCCCCTGTTTTTTACGTGCGTCTCCCTCAACGCGCCCCAGTTCAAGACCTCGGCGGCCGTCGGCTACCGGGGATACGGCACCGGATTCTTCGGCAACGTGGGCTTCCGGTTCATCGACGGCTTCTTCGCCAACTCCGGAGAGTACGCTGGACCCGTCGACAGCTACGCCACCATGGACCTGTCGTTCGGATACAGCATCCCGACGGCCCGCGGCATGTCCATCCAGGTCGACGTCACGAACCTGCTCGACAAGAGCTATCAGTCGTTCCCGAACACCCCGTACCTCGGCCGGGTGGTGCTCGGGAGGATCACCTACGATACGCCGTAGGCTCCCGATCCGGCTGCGGTACTCTCGCAGCCTCGGCCTCGGCTCCCAGCCGGCGACCGGGGACGTGACCCCGGCCGCCGGCATTCTTGTCGGCACCTCCGGCAAGGTACCGCTGCTGATCGCGGCGATCCTCTGCGGCTCGCAGGGCGTCGCGGGACGGCCCCAGGCCCCACGGCCGCAGGAATCGGAGGCGGAGCTCCTGCAAGCGGCGAACGAGTTGATCGAGGCCGGACTCCCGCTCTCGGCCGGGGATCTCCTCGCCCGCTACCTGTCGACGCCTAGCGCTGCGGCCCCGGCACCGCCGGCG
The DNA here is from genome assembly GCA_964510615.1 of uncultured Gemmatimonadota bacterium. Taxonomy (GTDB): domain Bacteria; phylum Gemmatimonadota; class Gemmatimonadetes; order Palauibacterales; family Palauibacteraceae. Next base: position 54,612 of record CAZEBA010000023.1, on the reverse strand, counting down.
ATCGTTCTCCGGGCGGCCGAGGCCTACGGCGACGGCCGCGCCTGGCCCGCGGTCCTCCGGCTGCTACACCAGCAGCCGTGGCTCGCGGAGGCGGAGGGCGGAAGAGGCCTGCTGGTGATCGCCCGGGCGTTCGAGGGCCTCGACAGCCTCACGGCCGCGCGGGCCGCCTACCGGTCGTACGAATCGCTGTTGGCGGCGGACGCCGCCGCGCGGCCGGACGGCGAGGTCGAAACGGCATTCCGCGTCGGGTACGCGTCCGTCCTGGCGCGTCTGGACCGGCCGCTAGAGGCTTCGACCCAGTACGAGGCAGCCGCGAACGCCGAGCCGGATCTCGACCGCTGGCTGAGGCTCTCCGCCCTTCAGCAGGACGCGCGTGCCGGCGATCTGGATAGGGTTGCCAAGCTATCCTCCGCCCTCGAGGCGGAGCCCGGCGTCCCCGACGACTCCGTTCGACAGGAGCTGGCCCTCGCCTACTTCCAGGCCGGGGACGACGAGGAGGGGCTGCGCCTGTCGCGCAGCCTCCCTCCGGCGGCGGCCGCCGCCATGGCGACGCGCTGGATCGTCCCGGCCCTGCTGGCGGTCGGCGACTCGGCGGGGGCGATTCGGGCTCTCGAGGCGGCGATCGGACGGAGAGCCGGCCCCGAGGCCGGCTCCCTGTTGATCCGCTTGTCCCCTGGTTGGGAGACCCGTCGGTCGGTGGCGGCCGCGGATCTGCGTACAGGCCGATCGGAGAGAGCGGTCACCTATCTCCGGGCCGCCCTCGAGGAGGCGCCGGCTGCCGCGGCCGGCGAGCTGCGTGTGGAGCTCGCCGAGGCCCAGTTCGCGGCGCGTGACTATCAGGCCGTCGTATGGACCCTCGCCCCCTTGATGGAGGGGTCGCGCGCGGAGCCCGGCGTGGACCGGGCAAGAGTGTGGCTGCTAGCCGGCCGGTCCTTCTCGCGTCTGGGGAGCCGTGTGGCGGCCGAGGACGCGTTCCGGCAATCCGTCGACTCCGGCTTCGGCGACTCTTCGGCGTTCGCGGCGTACCTGATGGGCGACCACCTCCAGGACGACGGCGACGCCGCGGCCGCCCGCGCCGCGTACGAGCGAGCGATGCAGCGCTTCCCGCGCTCCGTCTGGGCCGCACAGGGCCAGATGAGGCTCGGGTGGCTGGCGTTCCTGGAGGGCGACTTCGCGGCGGCTCTCGCGGCATTCGATCGATACCGCCGCGGGCACGCCGGTGGGAGCTGGTACCACGCGTCCATCTACTGGGCCGCCCGCTCGCTCGCTGCCGCCGGTGACACGGCCGGCGCGCGTGTCCTTTACGGAGACGCCGTCCGCTATTCTCCCCTCGCCTATTACGGGCAGCTCGCAGCCCGGCGTATCGGGATCGATCCCTTCGAGTCGGCGATGGGAGGTCCGGTCCTGCCGCCGGAGCCGTTGAGCGCCGGCTGGGTCCAACTGCTCGACCGGATGGATCGGCTGCGCGCTCTCGGCTGGCCGAAGCGGGCCGAGCACGAGCTGGAGATCGCGTTGCGCGCGAGCCGGCTGAGCCGGGGCCAGCGGCTGGCCCTGTCAATGGCGCTGAGCGACCGGGGCTGGGCGCGGCACGGAATGCGCCTCGGCCTCGCGGCCCATGGCAGCGAGGGGCGGTTGTGGAGCGAGGCTACGCTCCGGGCCGTGTATCCGCTGCCCTACCGAGCGGCGCTCGAGGAGCTCGCGCGGCAGCGGGGTCTGGATGCGGCACTGGTCGCCGGGCTGGTTCGTCGCGAGTCGCGATTCGAGGCGGACGTCGTCTCATCGGCCGGCGCGGTAGGCTTGATGCAGCTGCTTCCACGGACGGCGCTCGAGATCTCAAGGGAGGCCGGCCTCGATGACTTCGTCCTCCCTCAGCTCGAGGTGCCCGAGGCGAACCTGCGTCTCGGCACCGCCTATCTGGCGCGGAATCTGGAGCGCTTCGACGGCTATCTGCCGGCTGCGCTGATCTCATACAACGCCGGGCCGAGTCGCTACCTGAGCTGGCGGGAGTTTCCTGAGCGAAGCGTCGACCAGGAGCTGTTCGTGGAGAGGATTCCCTTCCGCGAGACCCGTATCTACACGAAGGAGGTCGCCGCCAACGCGTTCGTATATTCGCGTCTGTACGCTCTCGGCGGGTCAAATGTTGACGGACCCGAACCGGGGTCGTAGCATAGGCGCCGTCGGGAGCAGCGGTCCCGAAAGATTCCCACCGCACAGGAGGAGGACCCGGTCAGATGGCAAGAGGTAAGGTGAAGTGGTTCAATGATGCCAAGGGATACGGCTTCATTGAGCTTCCCGAGGGCGGCGAGGACGTGTTCGTCCATTACAGTGCGATTCAAATGGACGGATACAAGACGCTGGCCGAGGGAATGGAGGTGGAGTTCGAGCTCCAGCAGGGCGACAAGGGCCTCCACGCGTTGAATGTAGTCCGCGCCTAGAACAGTGACGGGCCACGAGCCCGCGCTCGTGTAGAAGTCGTAAGCGCCCCGGCTGCCTGGGAAGGCCCAACGCCGGGGCGCCGCCGTTTGAGACCCCTCCGAAGGTCGCGCGGCTCCGGCCGGCGTGCCCTCCGTCACCGGTGTCTCGAGTGCTCCGGCCCCAGGTCTCGCAGAAGAGCCTCAGGTGAGCGAGCCGATTCCCACAAGCGACCGTCCGACCCTGTTCCTGATCGACGGATACGCCCTGATCTACCGGGCGTTCTTCGCCATGATCAGTCGGCCGCTGACCACGTCCAGCGGCGAGAACACCTCCGCCCCGTACGGGCTCGCCCGGTTTCTGATCCGGTTGCTGGAGCAGCACTCGCCCGACTACGTGGGCGTCGTCTTCGACGCCGGCGATTCCTTTCGCACCGTCGTGCACCCCGAGTACAAGGCGACACGCGAGAAGATGCCGTCCGAGCTCGAGGCGTCCATCCCACGCTGCCGGTCGCTCGTCGAGGCGTTCCACATTCCGGTACTGGAGGTCTCGGGCTGGGAGGCGGACGATGTGATCGGCACGCTGGCTGCGCAGGCCCGAGACGAGGGCGTCCGGACGGTAATCGTCTCCGGCGACAAGGACTTCTACCAGCTGATCGACGACCGAATCCACCTCCTGAATCCCGGCCGCCGTGGGCCGGCGGCCGTCGACGAGGAGTGGGTGACGCCGGAGAACGCCGCCGAGCGCCTCGGGGTCCCGCCTCGGCAGGTCACCGACTACCTGGCCCTCCTCGGCGACAGCTCGGACAACGTGCCCGGCGTACCGGGGATCGGGAAGAAGACCGCGACGGCGCTCCTCGCCCAGTTCGAGACGTTGGACGAGATGATCGAGCGGGTCGAAGAGGTGAGCGCCAAGAGGGCGCGGGAGACCCTGTCCGAGCATGCCGAGCAGGCCCGCCTGTCTCGGCAGCTGGTCACGATCCGCCGGGATGTCCCGATCCGCCTCGACCTCTCGGCTTTGGTGCGCCGGTCGCCCGACCGCGAGCAGCTCCGCGAGATCTTCCTGGCCCTCGAGTTCCATTCCCTGGTGCGCGAGCTGGCGGCCGCGGAGGAGGAGCCGGAGCCGGAAACCGAGTACCGGTTGGCGAAAGTACCCGAGCGTGTGGCGGAGGTCGTGGCGTCGGCCCGCGCGGCCGGCAGGATCTCGCTTGCCGTCACCGGCACGGTCGGGGATCCGATGCGGGCCGCGCTCGTCGGGATCGCGGTGGCAGTGGAGCCAGGTCGTGCGTGGTATCTGCCGTTCGGCCACGTTCCGCCGACGATCGCGCGAGACGAAAGCGGCAACCCGGTTCTGAAGCTCGAGAGGAGCGACGACCGGCCGCAGAACCTTCCCGCGCTAGGCTCGTCCGAGGATCCCTGCCTCGGCGATCTCCGCGCCCTGTTGTCCGATCCCAGGATCGAGAAGACGGGGCATGACACGAAGTATGCGGCCCACCTCCTGGAGCGATCCGGATCGCCGCTGGCGGGCATCGCATTCGACACCTCTCTCGGCTCCTACTGCTTGGACCCGGGGAAGCGGCAGCACGATCTGGACATCCTGGTGCTGGAGCGGTTCGGCCATCAGTTGGCCGGGGGCGGTCGCTGGACAGGCCAGGAGGTCGCAGAGGAGTCGGTCGAGAAGGCCGGGGCGGCGGCGGCGGAGTTGGCCGACTACTCGCTCCGGCTGACCCGGATCCTCGAGGAGGAACTTCGGCAGCACGAGATGCTCGAGCTGTGCGAACGGATCGAGATCCCGCTCCTGCCGGTCCTGGTAGCGATGGAGAGGGCCGGCATCCGCATCGATACCGACTTCTTCCGAAGGCTGTCGAAGAAGCTGCGCCGCGAGATCGGGCAAATCCAGGAGGAGATCTTCAAGATCGCGGGGGAGGAGGTGAATCTCCGCTCCGTCCCGCAGCTCCGCGAGTTCCTGTTCGATCGACTGGAGCTGCCCGTTCTGAAGCGCACGAAGACGGGTCCCTCCACGGATGAGAGCGTGCTGGTGGCTCTCGCCGAACAGGGGCACCCGGTGCCACGGCTGATCGTGGAGTACCGGGAGCTGGACAAGCTGGACGGCACCTATGTCTCCAAGCTCCCCCGACTGGTGAACCCTGAGACCGGACGGATCCACACCAACTTCAACCAGGTGGTCGCGACCACCGGCCGCCTCTCATCCTCCGAACCGAACCTTCAGAACATCCCGATCCGGAGCGCGATCGGGCGGGAGATCCGAAAGGGGTTCGTGCCGGAGGCCGGCCACGTCTTCCTCGCTGCCGACTACTCGCAGATCGAGCTTCGGGTACTCGCCCACCTGTCGCGCGACCCGGCGTTCGTGGAAGCATTCCGGGCGGATCGGGACATCCATCGCGAGACGGCCGGTCGGATCTTCGGCGTCGATCCCGATCGCGTTACGCCGGCGATGCGGGGGCAGGCGAAGACGATCAACTTCGCCACCATCTACGGGCAGGGCCCGGTCGCCCTCGCCGCCCAACTCGGGATCGGGCGCACCGAAGCCCGCGAGTTCATCGAGGCGTACTTCGAGCGCTTCGCCGGAGTGCGGGATTACCTGGAGACGATGAAGGAGCACGCCCGCGCACACGGGTACGTGGAGACGCTGAGCGGCCGCAGGCGGTACATTCCGGAGATCCGGGCCAAGAATCCCGGCATGCGCGGCTACGGGGAGCGCACCGCCACGAACTCACCCATCCAGGGCACGGCCGCCGATCTGATCAAGATCGCGATGGTGAAGCTGCACGATCGCCTCGCCAGCGAGTTCGGAGAGATGGCGCGCATGATCCTGCAGGTTCACGACGAGCTGCTGTTCGAGGTGCGCAGCGATCTCGCCGACAGGCTGTCGGGGGTCGTGCGCGCGGAGATGGAGGGGGCGGCCGAGCTCGACGTGCCGCTGAAGGTCGACATCGGGGTGGGCGACAGCTGGTACGCGTGCAAGGCGGAGTGAGCGAATGAGGGACCGGCACACGATCGTCGTCGGCGGCGGCGTGATCGGGGTGTGTTGCGCCTACTTCCTCGCGCGCAAGGGCGCTCGGGTCACGGTGGTGGAACGAGACGCGATAGGGAGCGGCGCCTCCTACGGAAACGCCGGCACGATCTCCCCCGGTCATCCCCCGATGAACCGGCCCGTGGCCCTGCGGCGGGCCATCCGCTGGCTGCTGGACCCCGTCAGCCCGCTGTACATCCCGCTCCGCTGGGATCCGGACCTCTGGCGCTGGCTGCGGGCGTTTCGCGCCTGTTCCACGCCGGCGCGCCTGGAGGCGGGGATGCGTGCCCTCGAGCCGCTCGGCCACGCCACCCGGCCGTTGTTCGACCGGCTGGTGGACGAGGAGGCGCTCGATTGCGGCTACCGTCCCGAAGGATACTATGAGCTGTTCCGGACCGAGCACGGCCGCGAAGAGGTGGAGGCGGAGGCGGCGATGGCTCGCGCCGCCGGCTATCGGGTCGAGATGCTGGCCGGAGAGGCGATCCGTGAGCGTGAGCCGGCGCTGAGAGAGGGACTCCTGGGTGGTGCGTTCTACTCTGAAGCGGCGACCTGCAATCCGCGTCGCTTCGTTCTCGAGCTGGCGGAGCGGACGATCGCTCACGGCGGTTCGATCCTCACCGGCTCGGAGGTGGTCGATGTGCCGATCCGCGGCGGCCGCCCGATCGGCGTCCGGCTGGGCTCCGGCGAGGTGGTGGAGGGCGACACCGTCGTTCTCGCTACCGGGGCGTACAGCACGGATCTGGCGCGGAGGCTCGGCTGTCCGCTGCCGCTGCAGGCGGGAAAGGGCTACCATCGAGACCGCGACCCCGGCGCGGGGGGCGCCCCGGCCCTCGCCATCACCTGCATCCTCCGGGAGTACTACGTGCTCTGCGCGCCGATGGACGGCTTCGTGCGGTTCGCCGGCACGATGGAGTTCTCGGGCGTGAACCACGAGATCCGCAGGTCCCGCGTCGCGCAACTCACGCTCGCCGCCCAGCAGTACCTGACCGGTGTCGGCGACGCGCCATCTACCTCCGAGTGGTGCGGCTTGCGCCCCTGCACGCCGGACGGGCTTCCGGTCATCGGACCCGTTCGTGGATTGAAGGGCGTCTTCGTCGCCGCGGGTCACGCGATGCTGGGCCTCACCCTCGGCCCGATCACGGGCCAGCTGGTGGCGGAGTGGATCCTGGATGGCGCGCCGTCCATGGACCTCGGCATGATGAGCGCCGACCGGTTCTGAGCGAGACGGTCGCCGGCGTCGTGCAGGCGGGCATCCGCGGCGGCGCCGGTCCGGCCGCGGGCGCCGGGCCCGGCTCAGAGCATGGGCCACAGGTCCCGATTGAAGGAGACCATCCACTCCCACGCGCCGTCGTCGAGACCGCGAGCCACGTCGACGCGCAGGATGTCGTTCAGCACGCCGATGCCCACGCCGAGGGCGGGCCGCAGACCGTCGCTCGGCCGGGCGCCGAAGAACGCATCCGACTCCGCCGAGACCTCGGTCGCCTCGACCCAGCCGGCGGCGGCGAACCCGCGCAGGTTGAGCCACGAGCCGATCAGCTGGCGTGAGCCCAGCAGCCGAACGAGGAAGGCCTGGTCCCCGCCCCAGTCCCGGAATCCGTACCCAGGCACCGTCTGCCGTCCCCCGAGGAGCACGAGCCGCTGTGGAGGTAGCGTGCCGACCGCCAGGGCGCCACCGATCTCGGCTTCCCACGCCCAAGGCCAGCCCGGACGCCGGCCGTCGACCTCGATGCCGACCAGCCAGCGCGCATAGCCCACGCCATCCAGGGCTCCGGCCTCCATGTCGAGGCGGCCCGTCGTCGCGCCGCCCAGCAGCCGCGGAAGCCGCGGCCGCAGCGACGCCGACCCGCTCCACAGGTCCCCATCGCGGATGGGTCGGATCGGGCGTGCGTCCTCGATGCCCGTGGCCAGCGAGGCGCTGGTCTGCCGCTCCCACCCGGCCGAGATGGCGCCGTTGCCGCGCAAGAAGGGGAAGAGGAGCGTCGCTCGCGCTCCGTCCCCGAAGTACGGATCGGTGAAGTCCTCACCGTTGATCGGGAGGGAGATCGATGAGGTCACGCCGGCGGCTGCCTGGATCGGGCCGACATCGGTGAGGCGCTGCCGGTAGCCTTCCAGGCGAAGACGATCGGGACCGAGGTCGAGGTCCAGCTCGACCGTGAGTTCGGTCACTTCGCTGCCGAACGGATAGGCGGCCCACGCGCGGGCGACGCCGTGCGGGAAGGAGTACTCTCCCCCAGCGCCGAGCAGGAAGCCCTCCGCTCTGCGGCTGCGGATGAAGCTGGAGATCCCTTGGAGCCACACCTTGAAGCGGCCGGTAGGTACGATCCGCCGTCCCGCGATCTCCTTCGCGCGGGCCCGGATCCGCTCGAGGTCGATCGCGGCCGTGTCCGCGGGCTCTACCGGACCGGCCAGCAGTCCCGAGCTCCAGGCGTCGTAGGTGTCCAGCCGCTCCGGCGGCAGCGAGGCGATCTTCTCGCCGGGTGCGACGGGCTCGGCCAGCGGGCCGTTGATTCGGTACGGTCCGATGTGGTGCTCGGTCCGGATGGTGGCGGAGACCGGAAAGGCCAGCCACACGGAGGATCTCCGCACCTCGAACACCTGATGGACGGGCAGCCAGTACCGACCCTCCCAGAGTGCGTTCTCGATATCGACGTCGAGGCCGGTGAGGCGCGGATCGCGGTAGGACACCGGCGTGAACGTGAAGGACATGCGGGCGATCGCCCAGCTGTCGCGATCGATGTACAGGGTGCCGATCACGCCCGGCCGACCGAAGTTCAACGGGCGCACGTCGACCTCGTAGACACGGGCCCGGCCGCCGGCGAAGCGGATCTCCGTGGAGTCGACCAGCCGGTACTCGTAGTATCGCTCGGCACCACGCCAGATCGGATGGCGCACGCCGGTCACCTCGTCTCCCTCCCCGATCCGGATGGAGCTTCCGAAGTTGTCGACCGTGATCGCGAGGTGGTCCATGTGATAGCGGATTCGGCTCGGGATGCGCTGGTCGGAGCGCCGGCCGATGATCGTCTGCGAGACGTTGGCCGGAGCCTCCCATACGACGCGCAGCGCGATCTGATCGGCTCGCACGAGCCGCTCCTCGTCCTCGATCTGCGTGAACAGGTAGACCCAGCCCTGCGACTCCACCTCGAAGTTGCGGAGGGAGCTGTCGGAGAACGCGTGATGGCGCGTGCGCATCGCGGCCTCGACGACCTCCATCGTACGCGCGTCGTTCCACGTCGACTCGCCCACGGACTGCGGCTGCGAGCGACCGGTCGCGGGCGCCAGCAGAAGGGCCGCTAGGCCGAGCGGGATGGCTCGTATCGGCGACGACATGATGGAGGTGAATACTTTCCGAGCGGTGGGGGCGTTCCGGCGGCAGGTCAGCCGGCCACGACCTCCGATCTTTTCCTCGGAGCGGGAGGCGGGAAGCAGGCTGCCGCGCGCTCGGCCGCTGCGGCTAGAAGAGCTCCTCCTGGTCCTTCTCGTCGGGCGCGCTGGCGAGTCCCTGGAGGCGGCGGATCCAATACTCGACGTCGAAGCTCTCCTCGTTCTTGAGCATCCGCCGCAGCACCGGCGACATCTCGAGCAGGGCGTCGAGGAGGTCCTCCGCCGCGGAGAGCGCCTCGGTCGCGCGGGCCACGTCGTCCGGCAGCGTGGCCATGTCCTGCAGGATCGTCTGCTCGGAGCGCGAGGCGACCACCGGCTCCTCCCGGGTGGACGTGTAGACCTCGGTCCGCCGACCGGGGCCTCGTCCGTCTTCGATCGGTAGCAGGCCGACGATCTCGTCGGAGCGCCAGAACTTCCCGTAGCCGAGATGAATCATGCGGCCCGGCTTGATCTCCACGGTACCTCCCGGAAAGGGGCCAGCTGCAGGCCGTTGAGGGATCGGGTCGGGTCAAAGTCACGGGCGCCGTCGAACGTGTCAAGCAGGCTCGGGACGCGCCGGAGGCGATTGCCGCGGCGGGATGCGCCGGACATCTTGCCGCCGGCATCGGAGGGCATTCCATGGGCAAGCCGACCGGCCGGGTCGTGAGGGATCCGGTCTGGAACAACGTTCGGCTCGACGCGGCCGCAGCGGAGGTCATCGACGCTCCGCACTTCCAGCGGCTGCGCAGAGTAAAGCAGCTCGGCTTCGCCCATCTCGTCTTCCCCGGAGCCGTCCACACGCGCTTCAACCACGCGATCGGCGTATACGGTCTCACGCGTCGGGCAATCGCGAGCCTCCGTTGGAGCGGTTCCCTCGACCGGCTGTCGGTGGTCGACCGACAGCGGTTGCCCCTTCTTCCCCTGGCCGCGCTGCTGCACGACGTCGGCCACTACGCCTTTTCGCACGCGATGGAGGAGGTGGGTCCGGGCACGATTCCCGGCCATCACGAGGAGATGGCCGGCCTCTTCCTCGACGCTGAGCCGATTCGCACGGCGCTTCAGAGCGTGAACGAGGAGGGACCGGAGCTGGTGGCGGAGCTTATCCAGGGGACCTCGGACCACCCACTCCAGGGTCTGATCGCGGGCTCGCTCGACCTGGACAAGGTCGACTACCTGAGGCGGGACAGCTTCTTCTGCGGCGTGCCGTACGGCGCCGTCGACGTGGATCGGCTGCTCGAGGCGCTCACCCTCGCCAGCCAGGAGGGGACCAGGCGGCTGGAGGTCGCGGTCTCCGAGAAGGGATTGAGTGCCCTCGAATCTCTGCTGTTTTCCAAGTACCAGATGTTCCGCAACGTTTACTGGCACCATGCCGTCCGCGCGGCGTCTGTCGTGTTTCGGGCGCTGGTGGAGCGGGCTGGTGCGGCAGGCCTGGTGGAGCCGGTGGAGCTACCAGGGCGGACGGACGAGGAGCTGCTCGGGCTGCTGTCCCGGCGGGCTGCCGCTAGCCGCTCCGGGGGGGCGACGTCGGTGGTGGGACGGCTGGTGGAGTGCCTGGAGAACCGGCGGCTGCCGAAGCGGGCGGTCGAGATATCCGGTGACGCCCTGCCGGCCGGCATCGGATCCTGGCTCGAGGGGGGCTCGGACCTCGTGCGCAGACTGGAGGACCGGCTGGCGGAGGAATGGGGCCGACCTGAGGGCAGCGTGTTCGTGGACTATCCGAGCTACCCCGGGATGCTCCAGCTGGACATCCTCCTCGTGCGCAGATCCGGGGCGGTGCAACGGCTCACAGAGGAGGGAGAGGAGGGGCTGATCGATCTGCCTCGTCTCAGCCGTTCCCTTCACCATGCCGCGCGCGTGTTCCGGGTCTTCGTCCTGGGCGAGCGGCTGGAAGCGGACCCCGGTCCGTTCCTCGAGTTGCTCGACGCCGGCGCGCCGGAGGTCAGGAACCGGCTACGGGAGGCGAGAGCGCTCTGCCCTGTGTAGTACCGTGTGCCCCACGTCAGGCTCGACCAGCGTCGACGACGATCACCGTGGTGTTGTCGAGACCGCCCGCTCCGTTGGCTGCTTCCACCAGATCGGCGGCGGTCTCCGTCACATCCTTGCCGGCGGCCATGATGCGCCGGATCTCGGCGTCCGGCAGCATGGCGCTCAACCCGTCCGTGGCGACCACAAGCCGGTCGGCAGGTTCCACCGTGCCTTCGTAAAGATCGGAGGCCAGCCCGCCCGGGATGCCGAGAGCCCGGGTGAGGACGTTGGATCTCGGGTGGGTCCGGGCCTGTTCATCCGTGAGCGTCCCCCGATCCACCTCCTGCTGAACCAGAGTGTGGTCCCGCGTGAGCCGCTCGAGGGCGCCGCCACGCAGCCGATAGACTCGGCTGTCTCCCACGTGTCCGATGAGGAAGGCATCGTCGGACACGCAGAGCGCCGTCACCGTCGTTCCCATGCCATAGCAGGCGGGATCCTCCGCCGCCTGTGAAAGGATGCATCGGTTCGCCTCGGCAATCGCCGTCTCGAGGGTGTGCCGAAGCTCCGCCGCCGGCCGCGCGAGGGCGGTGGACAGTGCCTCGCCCACCCGCGTCGCCGCGATGCGGGCCGCGACCTCTCCGGCGGCGTGGCCGCCCATGCCATCCGCGACGACGAACACCCCGGCATCGTCGTCGACGTAGTAGCTGTCTTCGTTGCTCTGACGCACACGGCCGACATGCGTGGCGGCGGCGTGCCGAAGGGCAACTGGCATTGCCTTCTTCCCGATGGCAGGCTTGTCGGAGACACGCTCCGGCCCAGATGCCGGTCTGCGTGTCGGAGCGACGGGTCGGCGACGGGAGTGGAGAATAGAGGGCCTTCCGCCCCTTCGCCAGCTTGGCCGTCGACGGTGCCGCCGCCGTACATCGTATTGCAGGGGCGCCGTTCTGCGGAAAGCCTCCGTCGTCCATCTAGACCGAGGTAAGGAGCCGGTTTACCTTGCACCGTCGCGGGCATCGGCCGGGCCGCGACGCCCGGTATCACAGCACGGAGATCGACCCCGAGAGAGTGACATGGTAACCCGTCGACGCACGAACGGTCAGATACCGACCGACGAGGTGTCGAGCTCTCTCGACCTCTATCTTGACGAGCTCAGCCGCTATCCCCTGCTGACGCCGGAGGACGAGGACCGCGTCGCTCGCCTCGCCCAGACCGGGGACCGCATCGCGATGGAGGCGCTCGTTCGCGCCAATCTCCGCTTCGTCGTCTCGGTCGCGAAGAAGTACCAGAACCGGGGCATGCCGTTCGCCGATCTCATCCAGGAGGGCAACGTCGGCCTCGTCACCGCGGCCAGCAAGTTCGATCCGGATCAGGGAGTGAAGTTCATCAGCTATGCCGTCTGGTGGATTCGCCAGGCGATCCTCGCGGCGCTGGCCAAGCAGAGCCGCGCGGTCAGACTTCCCCTCAACCGCGCGACCGAGCTGGCGCGGGTGATCCGGGTGCGTGAGGAACTGAAGCAGCATCTTCGGCGGGATCCCAGCACCGATGAGATCGCCGATCTGGCCGAGCTGGACGTCGCCACGGTCGAGATGCTACAGGCGCTGAACGTCTCCGAGGTGAGGCTGGACGCGCCGGTCGGACCCGGAGACGACAACCAACTGGTCGACCGCTTTCTCGTCGACGAATTCAGCACGGAGGAGGGCCTGGAGACGAAGCTGCTCAAGGAGCAGATCGCGAAGGCGCTCCAGGAGCTGAAGCCCAGGGATGCCCGGGTGGTCCGACTCTACTACGGGTTGCAGGGCGAACAGGAGCATACGCTGGAGGAGATCGGACAGCTGCTCGGGGTCACCAGAGAGCGCGTTCGGCAGCTGCGCGATCGCGCTCTCCGGGAGCTCCGCACCGGGGCGGCCGGTCGAGCTCTTCGAAGCTACGCGGCCTGAGCGCGGCGGGTCGGAGGACGGGGATCGGAACGGCCCGTTCGCGGACCGAGCGAGCTAGCCGGAATCGATCTCGGACAACGCCTGGACGGCAGGACACTCCGCCGGCTCCACCCACTCGAAACGCCTTTCAGCAAGGCCCGTCCGGTCGCGCCAGTCGGGCGGCGCTCGACTGACGGAGAGCCGTTCCTCCGTTCCGCCGATGATGTTGACGAAGTCGAACCGGGTGCCGCCCGCTTCGAGCCAGTCGACGTACACCATCGCCTCCTTGTTCCCCGCCTCGGCGTAGGCGCGCACCTCGCGCCAGACCGGAACGTACCCGCGGGTCGGCTCGCGTCGTGCGAGGTAGAACAGGGACACCGCCTCTCCCTGCGGTGCTCCGACCCTGAGGCTGTCGTTGATCAGGTAGGTGGCTGCCAACTCGAGCGCGGTGTCGGGACCGGCGACGGCAGCGAGCGACATGCGCTGCGCCAGGTATGGCCGCGGAATCCCGTCCGCTCGCAGCAGCTGCTCCGCGAGCACCGGTCCGAAAGTGGTCATCCGGCTGGTCGGCTCCCGCCCGGGTACCCGACCGATCCGCTCCGGTGCGAGCTCGAGCGGCAGGGCGAACCCCGCCTCGGGCACGGCCGCGCCGGGCGGCAGGATGGCCTGGACGTGCGAGACGAAGAGGCAGCGCGGATGCTCCGACGCGGGCTCGCCGACCACCAGGCTCCCAATCCGTCGGCCGCCGGCCACGAGCGCCAGCTCTGTTCCCGGCTGCAGGAAGGCGGCCTCGAACCGTTCTCTGTACTCCTCCGTCGGCGGCCGAGGCGCATCGAGCGCCTTCACGCTGTCGGCCCCGAGGCGGGCGATCGGCGCCACCACCCCGGCTCCGTCCGTGCGCAGACGGGCAAAGTAGAGCAGGGGCGCGTCCGGCAGGGGTGCGGGGGGAGCCTCTGTCTCCTCGCCAGCCGCTTCCGGCTGCGGGGGCGATGGATCCTCGAGTGCCACCCGTCCGCCGCCCCACTGCACCTCGCAGGCGCCGGTAGCCAGGGCGGCGGCCAGCACCGCGACCGAAGGGGCAGGAGGAGCGGGTCGGGAAGGCGCTCGGATCATCGACGCTCTCGTCTCGAGTCAGCTGCCGCGCGACGCGACGGCGGGAAGGTAGGCGACCGGCGAGCCCAGGGGCAAATCCGGCCAGGCTCGTTTCCGGTATCGGTCGCTGGCCTCGGCGGCGCTCCGTAACTTGCCTCCGAGTCGCCCGCTCCGCGGGCGGTTCGACGGGAGGAGAGGGTATCTTGGCCAACACCGCCGTATACAGTCATCCGGCCTGTTCGCGTCACGACACGGGATGGCGCCACCCGGAGCACCAGGGGCGCCTGCGGGCGGTGATGGGAGCCCTCGAGAGAGCGATGCCGGCATGGGCGCCCGATGTCGAGACACTGTCCGGCTCGCTGGTCGACGCGGCCGTTCTCGAACTGACGCATACGGCCGTACACGTGAGAAACGTGCGGCGGGCCGCCGAGGCCTCGCTCGTTCGAAACCGGCCGATCAGCCTCGAGGCGGACACGGTCGTCTGCGGGGCTTCGTGGGAGGCGGCCACGGCGGCGGTGGGGTGCGTGATCGACGCGGTCGAAGCCGTGGTGCGGGGGAGGAGCCGCAACGCTTTCTGCGTCGTGCGGCCGCCGGGTCACCATGCGACGGCAAGCCGGGCGATGGGCTTCTGCCTCTTCAACTCGATCGCGATCGGGGCACGGTACGCGAGGCAAACGGGCTTGGCGAGCCGGGTGCTGATCGTCGACTGGGATGTCCATCACGGAAACGGCACCCAAGAGATCTTCTACTCCGATCCGGACGTCTTCTACGTGTCGGTGCACCAGAGCCCCTTATACCCGGGCACGGGAGCCCGCGAGGAGAGGGGTGCAGGCCCGGCCGAGGGAACGACGCTGAACGTCCCGTTGCCTCCGGGGTTACCGCCCCGGCGATACATGGACGAGTGGTTCGCCGCCCTCGATGAGGCGGCTGCGTTCCGGCCGGATCTCGTCTTGATCTCCGCCGGCTTCGATGCGGGCGCCGATGACCCTATCGGCGGTTTTACCTTCCGGGAGGAGCACTTCCGGGCGCTGACCCTCGAGCTGGACCGGCTCACGCGATCGAGCGCGGAGGGGCGAATCGTCTCCGCTCTCGAAGGCGGGTACCAGCCTGAAGAGCTCGGGCGCAACGTCGTGGCCCACATCGGGGCCCTGCTGGACTCGTGGGCGACCTGCTCGCCCGCATCAAACAAGGAGGTTTCCGCCTCATGAGGATTCGTCTGCCACGCGGCTTCGCGGAGGCCGCAGGGAACGAGTTGCGCCGTCACGGGCTGGACGGCTGGCTCCTGTTCGACCTCGAGGGGCGCAATCGCGTTCTGTGCGAGCTGTTGGGACTCGGCGATGGGCCCTCGAGGAGAATTTTCCTCCTGCTGCGGCCCGATGCCCGCCCGGCAGCGCTCGCGCACCGGATCGAGCTCGGTCCGTGGAGCGATTGGGAGGGGGAGCTGACAGCATACGTCGGGTGGGAGGAGATGGAGCAGGCACTGCGGCGCTTGCTGGACGGCTGCGGGACGGTGGCGATGGAGGTCTCGGAGCGAGACTCGGTGCCGTTCGTCGACCTCGTCCCGGCCGGCGTCGTGGAGCTGGTCGAAAGCCTGGGCGTCCGAGTGGTCAGCTCGGCGTCGCTCATCTCGGGGACGTACGCGCAGTGGGGGGAGCGCGGCTACGAGACGCACGTCCGGGCGGGCCGACACCTGGCCGGGATCGCCGCCGCCGGCTTTCAGCGCGGGCTGGAGGCGGTCGGCGGGACCGGCGGGATGACCGAGTACGACCTGACGGAGTGGATCCTGGGCGAGATCGCCGCTGCCGGACTCGCCGACGGAGGGACGATCGTCGGCGTGGGCCCGAACAGCGCCAACCCGCATTACGAGCCCGTCGCCGGTGAGTCCGCGCCGCTGGAGGCCGGTGAGGTCCTGCTGATCGATCTCTGGGGGAGGGTCGCCGGCGATCCGGACGCGGTGTTTGCGGACCAGACGTGGATGGGCGTGCTGGGGGTCGCGGGACCGGCCGGCTTCGACGAGGCGTGGACCGCGGTGCGGGCCGCACGCGATGGCGCGGTGGAGTTCATCCGGGAGCGTCTCGGCGGAGGCGATCGGCTCGCCGGCGCCGACGTGGACGACTTCTCCCGCCGGATCCTCGAGCGGGCGGGCTTCGGCGACTACCTGCAGCATCGTCTCGGGCACGGCATGGACCGGGCGCTACACGGCTTCGGGCCGAACCTCGACAGCGTCGAAACCCGGGAGGACCGTGAGCTGATCCCGGGGATCGGCTTCTCGGTCGAGCCCGGCGTCTACCTTCCGGGGCGCTTCGGAGTCCGATCGGAGATCAACGTCTACCTGGGTCCCGATGGGCCCGAGGTCACGACCACGGAGGTCCAATCCATGCCATGGCGCGGGTGAGGCGGCGGTGCGGCTGAGCTGGGAGCCTCTCGCCCTGGAGCTGGAGTACACCTTCACGATCAGTCGCTCCACCCGCCGCACGCAGGGCGCCGTCTGGGTGCGGATCGAGGAGGACGGCCTCGAGGGGTGGGGGGAGGCCGATCCGTCGGCCTTCTACGGGGAGAGCGTGGAGACGGTCATCGCCGCGCTGGGGGCCTACCGTTCCGTGGTCGAGGCCCCGGGGGAAGGACTGGGCCCGGAGTCGATCGAGCGCTGGGAGCGCCGCCTCGCGAGCCGCCTGCCGGGGAACGCCTCGGCGCGCGCCGCGATCTCCACCGCCCTTCACGACCTGCAGGGGAAGATTCTCGGACGGCCGCTGTGGAAGCTCTGGGGGCTGGATCCCGCCGACGCTCCGCTCAGCTCCTTCACGATCGGGATCGACGAGCCGGAGGTGGTGGCGGAAAAGGTGCGCCGCGCACGCGCCTACTCGATCCTGAAGATCAAGGTGGGGACCGAGCGTGACCGCGAGCTGCTCGAAGCCGTACGCAGCGAAGCCCCGGAAGCGACGCTCCGCGTGGACGCCAACGCCGCCTGGACGGCGGGCGAGGCGCTGGACCGGATCGCGATGCTTGCCGACTTCGGCGTGGAGTTCGTCGAGCAGCCGCTTCCCCCCAACGACCGGGAGGGGATGCGGAAGGTCTTCGAGGCCTCACCGCTGCCGATCATCCTCGACGAGTCGGCCATCGTGTCGTCGGACATCCCCGGACTGATGGGACGGGCGCACGGCATCAACATCAAGCTGGCCAAGTGCGGTGGTCCCCGGGAGGCGCTCCGGATGATCCACACCGCGCGGGCGTGCGGGTTGCAGGTGATGCTCGGTTGCATGATCGAGAGCAGCCTCGGCATCGCTCCGGCGGCCCACCTCTCGCCGCTGGTCGACTACGCCGACCTGGATGGTGCGGCGCTGTTGCGCTCGGATCCGTTCCGCGGCCCTCATCTCGACGGTCCCCGCATCGTCCTCGGCGACGGGCCCGGGCTCGGCGTCTCCCTACGGGGGCCGGCCGGCGGCCTACCCGCCGCGGAGACGGGAACATCGGCCCGACGAGCTCCTAGAGCAGGGACTCGGGATCGCGGTCGATCTCGACTCTGAGCCCGCTCGACGGCTGGCCGTGCCGCTCCGCGAGGAAGCGCAGCACCGCCCCCAGCCGGCCCGGATCCTTCGCCTTGAGCAGAAAGTGCCACCTCCACCGTCCCCTGAGCCGGTCGATCGGGCAGGGGGCGGGCCCGACCACATCGAGGCCCGCGAGCGAGCGGGAGTGGAGAAGCCCCCGGGTCCAGTCGGCGAGAGCAGCTGCCAGATCGGTCACCCGTTCCTCGGACCTGCCCGATACGACGACGTTGGCCAGGCGGCGGTGCGGTGGATAGCCAGGCTCCGCGCGGTCCGCCACCTCCTGCGTCGCGAACGCCTCGAAGTCGTGCCGGACGGCTGCCTGGAGCGCGAAGTGGGCCGGACGGGAGGTCTGGACGATGACCTCGCCCGGCTCGGACCCGCGTCCTGCCCGTCCCGCCACCTGCGACAGGAGCTGGAAGGTGCGCTCGCTGGCCCGGAAGTCCGGCAGGTTGAGACCGACATCCGCGTTGATGACGCCAACCAGCGTAACCGCCGGAAAGTCGAGGCCCTTGGCGATCATCTGGGTGCCGAGCAGGATGTCCACCTCTCGGCGGCGCATGCGCTCCAGGATGCGGAAGTGGGACCACTTGGTGGCCGTCGTGTCGAGGTCCATCCGGGCGATGCGGGCGCCCGGAAACGCTTCTCCGAGTCGCTCCTCCACCTGCTCGGTTCCGAGTCCCGAGTAGGAGATCCGCTCTCCGCACTCGTCGCAGCGCTCCGGGGGCGGGGCTCGGAAGCCGCAGTGATGGCAGAGGACGCTCCGCTGGCGACGGTGAAAGGTGAGAGAGACATTGCAGTGCTCGCAGCTCCAGACCTTCCCGCAGTGCTCACACTGGACGAAGGTGGCGAAGCCTCGGCGGTTGAGGAGCAGAATGCACTGCTCACGCAGGGCCAGGCGACGTTCGATCGCTTCCCGCAGCAGTTCGGAGAGAGCCGAGCCGGCCCCGAGCCCAGGCTCCGCGGTCGAGGCCTCGGAGCTGGCGAGGCAACGGTCCACCATCCGCACACGAGGAAGCGGGTGGTCCGTCACTCGCTTGGGTAGCTCGAGCAGCGCGTAGGACCCGGAGCGGGCGTTTTCCCAGCTCTCGAGCGATGGCGTCGCCGAGCCCAACAGGCAGAGCGCCGCTTCGCGCCGGCAGCGGACGGCGGCCACCGCCCTGGCGTGGTAGCGGGGCGTCTCGGACTGCTTGTAGCTGCCCTCGTGCTCCTCGTCCAGGATGATCGCGCCGAGCTCGCGGATCGGGGCGAAGACGGCCGAGCGGGCCCCGATCGCGATCCTCTTTCGCCCTTCCCGGAGCGCAAGCCAGGCGTCGTGCCTCTCCCCGGCCGAGAGCCCGGAGTGCAGCACCGCGACCGCATCGCCGAAGGCGGAGCGGAATCGCTGTACGGTCTGCGGGGTGAGGGAGATCTCGGGGACGAGGAGGATCGCGCCGCGCCCCGCTTCCAGCCCCCTCTCGATCAGGCGGATGTAGACCAGGGTCTTCCCAGAACCGGTGACCCCGTGCAGGAGGGCGACTCCCGGCGCTTCGCTCTGCTGCATGGCGGTGAGCCGCTCGATGACGAGCCTCTGGTCCGCCGTCGGTCGATGATCGACCGACTCCGCGCGCGCGAGTTCCCGAAACGGATCGCGCTCGATGCGCTCCTCGGTGACGCGGGCGACGCCACGCTCGGCGAGGCCTGAAAGGACCGACCGGCTGAAACCTTGCGCCTCGAGCTCCACGACGGTCGACGCACCTCCGAGCGCCTCGAGCGCCTCGAACGCCTCTCGCTGCCGACGGGCCCGTCCGAAGATCCTCTCCCGCTCCTCGAGGGTCGGCAGGTGGCGCGTCAACCGGAGAACCTGACGGACGAGCCCCGTGGCCGATGCCTCCTGGGCGGTCTCCGAGAGCATGCCGGGGGGCAGAGCCGTGCGGAACACGAGTCCGAGCGGCGCGACGTAGTAGCGGGCGGTCCAGCGACAGAGGTCGAGCAGTTCGGGCGTGAGCACGGGCTCCGCGTCGATCAGCCCGAGTGCCTCCCTGGCACCTCCTGCCGGCTCTTCGCCGCCTAGGAGGTCGATGCACCCGATCGCCGTCCGCTGTCCGAAGGGGACCCGCAGCCGCATGCCCGGCTTGGCCAGCCCGCGGATCTCTTCCGGAAGCCGGTAGGTAAAACTCTGATACACGGGGAGCGGCAGTGCGACCTGGCAGAGCGCCTGTGGTTGGGCGGTCCGCGCTCCGTTGCTTGACTGCTCCATCCGCGGCGGCCTAGAATCTCCGCCCGGCGAGGAGGGCTGAGGACACATGGGTTGTCTCGCGCTGAACGCGTCTTACGAGCCGCTGACGATCATACCGGTCCGGCGGGCGGTTCGGCTGGTGATCGACCAGAAGGCCGAAGCGCTCGAGGTGGACGACGCCAGGCCGTTCCGGTCGGAGCGGTCTCGCTACGCCGCTCCGGTGGTGATCCGGCTCGTCCGGTTCATTCACGTACCGCGCCGCTTCCGCCGCCAGGTCACCAACACCTTTCTGTTCGCGCGCGACGGCTACCGATGCCAGTACTGCGGTCGCCACCGCCGGGAGCTGGGGTATCGGGAATCCCTCACCCGAGACCATCTGGTTCCGATCTCCCGCGGTGGGGGGAACGGCTGGACGAACGTGGTCACCGCCTGCAGTCGCTGCAACCTGCGCAAGGGCAATCGGCTCGCGGAGGAGAGCGGACTGAAGCTGCGCTCGGAGCCGCACGAGCCCAACCACGTGCAGCTGATCTGGGCGGTGCGCACGGTGACGCCGATCCAGGCGAAGTACATCGGGATGTTCTACGGGGAGGAGATCGCCAGCGCCCTCAGGACCAGCTGACGGGGGCGGCCGGTCGGCGGCAAACTAGCCATGAGCTTCGGCAACTTCGGCTTCTCGGAAATCCTCATCATCGCCGTCATCGTGCTTATTTTCTTCGGCCCGCGTCGCATGCCGGAGATCGGTCGCGCCATCGGCGGCGCCCTGCGGGAATTCCGGCGCGGGCTGAACGAGATCCAACGGGAGCTGCGGGAGGCCGAGCGATCCGCTTCGCTCGAGCCGGACAAGGCGGCTACGCGTCAGGCGGCGAAGCCCGCTTCGACGAGCCCCGCCTCGCCGGAAGCGCCGGAGCGCCCGGAGCCGCAGGCGTCGACGCCGCTGGCGGCGGCCCTTCGCTCTCCCTCCGAGCCTTCCATCTCCGAGCC
>CAZEBA010000023.1:14715-33993 GCA_964510615.1 uncultured Gemmatimonadota bacterium | reverse complement strand
ACGAGTCGGCCCGTCGGCCAGCCGATCCCGACGCGGAAGGGGAGGGGCCGCCGGCCGACTGAGCTAGGGGGCGCTGCTCGCGTAGTTGGCCAGCAGCTTCCGGTAGCTTTCGCTGCCACCCTCGGTCAGGGCGCGCAGCCAGCGATCGGCCGAGGGC
Source organism: uncultured Gemmatimonadota bacterium (assembly GCA_964510615.1). GTDB lineage: Bacteria > Gemmatimonadota > Gemmatimonadetes > Palauibacterales > Palauibacteraceae. The sequence goes on along the minus strand of CAZEBA010000023.1, from coordinate 33,836 downwards.
GATCCCTCGGCTCCGGCCGCGTCGGCATACGAGGGTCCGACAATGCGAACCGAGGGCAGGGCGGACCACTCGCCGCTCACGGCCGCCCGGATGCCGAGACGGGCGTTCTTGCGGCAGTCGGCGCAGAGGATGACGCGCTCGCCGTCCCGCGTGGGTGGCTGGCCGTCGACCGTGTACTCCGCCGGCGCGCCCTGGGTGACCAGCTCGACCGTGAAGCCGGAGAGCCAGCCCGGCACCTTCCACTCTCCTGTCAGCACATCGCCGCTCCCGGGCCGCGTGCCGCCACCCGTCCACCCCTGCAGCTGGATCTGCCCGTGGAACGCGAGGAGGATCGCTTCGGCCCGAAGATCCCGCACGATCTCCTCCTCGTGATCCTTCCATTCGAGCCGCACTTCCACCCCGTTCCCGAGCGCCACCTCCCGAGCCTTCTTCAACGGCACGAGCTCGAACACAGACTCGACCATCTCAGCGCCGCCGCCGGCCGGGCGCTGGCCGAACCGGTGCTCCGCTCGCTCGCTACCGATCTCGATGTTGGCCTCTGCGTTCGGGGGTGGCCGGCCGCCCCAGAGCCGGAAGTCGACCACGATCTCGGCCGACAGGTCACCGCCTCGCCACTGTAGACCCGGCACTCGCACGTCCACTACGTCGATCGCTGCCAGCGGGAGGTTGGGCTGGATTCCGGGCGGTCGGGATGCCTGGATGCGGAGGTCGTCGAGCGGCTCGCCGCCCGGCCCGGGTTCCAGCGCGGCCGAGAACCCGTAGGGCGCCTCGTCGCCCTCGATCTCGAGCAGCAGCGCATTCCAACCGTAGGCCAGCCGCGCCGTCGTCTCCGCCGACGTCGGACCGGAGGCGCAGGCGGGGTCCACGGGTCCGGCGCCGGTAGCCTCGAGCGGCAGCGGTCGCTCGTTCAACCTCGCCGACACGACCGAGCACCCGAGGCCGGCGACGACCAGCCGCACGGTACGATCGGCGGGTGAGCGCACATAGACGTGGGCGAAGGTGGCGGTGGCGCCCTGCTGCCGAAGCAGGCTGTCGAGCTCGAAGCGGGGATCGCCATCCTGCCGCACCAGCGTCCAGACGGTCGCCCCGACGCGGATCCCCCGATCGGGGAAGAGGACGGAATCGCGACGAACCATCCAGCCGGGCCGAAGGCCGGGCAAGGAAGCACCTCCGGTCGGCCCACGGCTGGGAGGCCTCCTTTCCATGGCCTCATCCAGCCCGGGAGGAGGGGGCCTCCCGAGCAGGGAATCGGCCCGTGCCATGTCCTCCTCGAGCTGGGTAGGGGACGGCGGGGCCACGTCGCCGGGTGCGAACAGGGGATTCAGCTCCGCCACCGTAGGGAGCGGCCCGGCATCGGGTAGACTGCCGGCGGAAAACGGCCGCGACAGCAGCCAGCGGTCGATCGGCCGTTCCTGGGCGGCAGCCGGCACCGCTGCGGCGAGGACGCCGAGCGCAACGAGTCCAATCCGCAGAGCCCCAGTCCCGTGCTTCATGCGATCGACCGTCCGCTGATCCCCTGGCTGGTGGTTGCCGGATGCCGTCGAGACTGCCTCGACGGCACTGTACCCTCCCCGCCAGGCTCGGGTTCGGTTTGAACCGGCATCGCGGCGCGGCGTATTATGACGGCATGAGGGAGATCGCGACCCTGCGGGTCAACGGCGACGAGCTGGAAGTGGGGATTCCGGCCCACTACACCCTGCTGGAGGCGCTTCGGTACGTGCTTGGCCTCACCGGCTCGAAGCAGGGGTGCGACAAGGGCGACTGTGGCGCCTGCACCGTCCTGCTCGACGGCGAGGCGCACCTGTCGTGCATCCTGCCGTTCCAAGAGGCGGTCGGGCACGAGATCACCACCGTCGAGGGACTATCCCGCGGCAGCCATCCCCACCCGCTCCAGGATGCCTTCGACCTGTGCGGAGCGGCGCAGTGCGGCTTCTGCACGCCCGGCATCCTCTGCAGTGCCCATGGCCTGCTGGCGGCCAACCCGAGCCCGTCCCGGCCGGAGATTCAGCGGGCCCTGTCGGGCAACCTCTGCCGCTGCACCGGCTACACCAAGATCTTCGAGGCCGTCGAGGTCGCCGCGGAGAGCCTGCGCTCCGGAGCCGACCCGCGGGATATCGTGGCCGAGCGCTACCGGCTCGCCTTTCCGTCGCGGTCGATGCAGCGCGGCGGGCCGCAGCCCGGCGGCGGCCGCGACCTGGCCCCGAACCCCGCGGGCCGTGATGCGTAGCGAGGACGATGCGTAGCGAGGACCTGTGGCCGCTACAGGCGGAGACGGCCGACCCGACCGGTGCCCTGCCCGAGGTGGCCGAGGCCGAGTACCGCATCATCGGCGGGCGGAACCGGACCACGGACGGCCTGCTCAAGTCGACCGGCAGGGCGAGGTACACGGACGACCTCTCCTTCCCGGGCATGCTGCACGCCAAGATCCTCCGCAGCACGGAGCCTCATGCCAGGATCCTGTCGATCGACTATGGCCGGGCCCTGGAGCTGCCGGGAGTTCACGCGGTGATCACCGGGAAGGACCTGCCTCGACCGTACGGAATCATTCCCTGGACTCCCGACGAGCACGCGCTGGCCCTCGAGAAGGTGCGCTTCGTCGGTGACGCGGTCGCGTGCGTGGCAGCCGTCGATGAGGATACGGCGAACGAGGCATTGGAGCGGATCGAGGTCGAGTACGAGCCGCTTCCGTACTACCTCGACCCGGAGGAAGCGCTGGCGCATCCGGAGAACCCGATCCACGAGCCGCGCAAGCCGGGCCAGAACGGCAACGTTCTGAAGCAGGTGCAGCTGGAGTTCGGGCCGGTCGACGACCGGATGCGGGAGGCGGATGTCGTCGTCGATGGCGAGTACTCCTTCCACGGCACGACGCACACTCCGATCGAGCCCCACTGCGCGGTCGCGCGCATGAACCAGAACGGGCTTCTCGAGGTCTGGTCAGCCACCCAGGTGCCGCATTACCTGCACCGGGAGATCGCCCGGGTTCTGGGTCTCGACGTCGCCCGCGTCAGGGTGGTGCAGCCGGCCGTCGGCGGCGCGTTCGGCGGCAAGTCGGAGCCGTTCGATCTGGAGTTCTGCGTCGCGCTGCTCGCGATCCGCACGGGCCGGCCGGTCAAGATCCTCTACACCCGGGAGGAGGTCTTCTACTCTCACCGCGGCCGCCATCCGATGAAGATGAGATACCGGGTGGGAGCGTCCCGGGATGGGCGCATCGTAGCGGTAGACGCCAGGACCATCCTGGATGGGGGCGCCTATGCCTCGTTCGGCCTCGTCACGACCTACTACAGCGGGCAGCTCCTGACCGCGCCGTACGAGATCGAGTCGTACCGCTTCGACTCCACGCGGGTGTACACCAACAAGGCTCCGTGCGGACCCAAGCGCGGGCACGGTTCCGTCCAGCCGCGGTTCGCGTTCGAGATCGCGCTCGACAAGGTGGCCGAGCGGCTGGAGATGGATCCGATCGAGTTTCGGCGGGGCGTGTTCATGGGCACCGGCCGGACGGTCAACGAGTTCCGCGTGCAGTCGAACGGCTTCCTCGACTGTCTCGACGCCGTCGAGGGAGCTTCGGAATGGAGAAGGAAATTCCGGCGTATGGGCTACGGCCGCGGGATCGGAGTTGCCGGCTCGTGTTACATCTCCGGCACCAACTACCCGATCTACCCCAACCCGATGCCGCAGGCCGCCGTCCAGGTCCAGGTGGAGCGCTCCGGCCGCGTCACCGTGCTGCACGGCGCCTCCGAGATCGGCCAGGGATCGGATTCCACGATGGCGTACATCGCGTGCGAGGAGCTCGGCGTGCCGCTCGACTACGTACGGGTCTTCTCTGCCGACACCGACCTCGTGCCCGTCGACCTCGGCGCCTACTCGTCGCGGGAGACGGTAATGGTGGGGAATGCGTGCGTGATGGCCTGCCGGCAGCTCGGCGATCTCGTGCGCGGGAGCGTCGCACGGGAGTGGGGGATCGATCCCCCCAGGGTCCGGCTGGCCGGAGGCTGGGCGTTCGATCGCCAGGCGCCGACCGACCGGAGCCGCCGCCTACCGATCGCCGCCGCCTTCGAGCGGGCCGAGGCCGATCACGGGACGCTGGGCGCCGTCGGTCACTACAATACGCCGAAGGAGGGCGTACACGGCGAGTACCGGGGCGGCACGATCGGCGCTTCGCCGGCCTACAGCTTTACCGCCCACGTAGCCGAGGTCGAGGTGGAGCCGGAGACCGGATTCGTCGGCGTGCAAACGATCTGGGTGGCGCACGACTGCGGCCACGCGCTCAACCCGGTGCTCGTCGAGGGACAGATCGAGGGGTCGGCGTACATGGGTTACGCGGAAGCCATCTTCGAGGAGCAAGCATACAAGACCGGCGAGCACGAGGGTGCGCTCCACGATGCGCCGTCCCTGCTCGACTACCGCATCCCCACATCCCTCGACTGCCCGGAATTCGTGCCGCTCATCGTCGAGTCGAACGATCCCGAGGGCCCGTACGGTGCCAAGGAGGCCGGCGAGGGCCCGCTCCACCCCTCGCTTCCCGCCATCGCCAACGCGATCTACGATGCGGTGGGCGTCCGGATCGACAGCCTGCCGTTCACGCCGCAGCGCGTCTGGAGGGCGATTCGGGAGCACGAGGCGACGAAGGCGTCGGAGGAGGTCGCGTAGCCGGGCGCTCCCCGGTCCCTTCCATCCGCAGGAGGTCTTCGTGTCCGACATTCTGCACGATTTCCCGATCGCGGTTCCCGCCGGCCGCGTCTTCGCCGCCGTGAGCAAGCCGGAGGGCTTGGATGCCTGGTGGACGAAGCGATCTGCCGGCGTCCCCACGTTGGGAGCGGAGTACGAGCTCTGGTTTGGCCCGGAGCACGACTGGCGGGCCAGGGTGACCCGATGCGTGCCCGGCTCCGAGTTCGAGCTGGAGATGGTGCAGGCCGATGAGGACTGGCTGGGGACTCGTGTCGGCTTCAGTCTGACATCCGGCAACGGCTTCACCCAGCTGCGCTTCCGCCATACGGGCTGGCCCGCAGCCAACGAGCACTACCGAATCTCCTGCTACTGTTGGGCGATGTACCTGAGGATCCTGAGGCGATACCTGGAGCACGGGGAGTCGGTCGGCTACGAAGAGCGTCTGGACGCTTGAGCGGATGAACGACCCCCGCCGAGCCGAGATCCTCCGCATGCTCGATCCCGAGGCCGGCTATCGTCTCTGGTACGGGGGTGCTACGCCGCTCGGCTGCCTTCGGGGCGTGTCCGCTCGCCAGGCGGCATGGAAGCCGGCGCCGCAGAGACACAGCATCTGGGACCTCGTCCTGCACCTCGCCTACTGGAAGTACGCGGTGCGGAGAAACCTGGAGGACTTGCCGCGGGGCGGCTTCCCTCGCTCACCGTCGAACTGGCCGCGCCCGCCGGAGCGGCAAGACGAAGCGGCCTGGAGGGAGGATCGCGCGCTCTTCCGCTCCGAGCACGAGCGCTTCATCTCGGCGGTTCGGGCGCTCGATCCGAGCCGCCTCGACGAGCCCGCCCGAGGAGGCGCCTACACCTACATCGAGCTGCTCCACGGCATCGTCATGCACGACACCTACCATGTCGGCCAGATCCAGCTGCTGAAGCGGCTCCACAAGTCCCGAGCCTGACGCGTCACTCCGCAGGCGAACGACGCGTTCTTGATGCAGCCGACGCCGCGCAGCAGGGCGGGCGTCGTCCCAGTCGTGAGGCCACGTGAAGACGAAGCTTCTCATCAGCGCGCTCCTGCTCGCCGGTTGCGGCTCGACCACCGGTCCCGATCTCGGCGAGGAGTTCGAGCTCCGCGTGGGGGAGAGGGTCTCGCTATCCGTCGCGGATGTCAGCATCCGATTCATTCAGGTGACGGAGGACTCCCGCTGTCCGACGGGAGGGCAGTGCGTCTGGGCGGGAGACGCAGCGGTGCTGCTCGAGATTGCGCCCCTGGTCGGGGACGCATACGAGGTGACGCTGCACACGTTCCTGGAGCCGAAGGCCGTTTTGCTCGGCCGGATCGAGCTGGCGCTCGTTCGCCTCGATCCCTATCCCGAGAGCCCGGGTTCGATCCTGCCCCACGAGTATTTCAGCACCCTGATCACGCGCTCGACGCCCGACGAGCCCACCTGAGCTCGCCTCCCGACCACGCCCCCCGAGCCGATCTGAACGGGCGCCGGCGGCTCGCTCGCCTGGCGGATGGTTGTTGCGCGGCCGCTCTCGCATCATCGTCCATCCATTTCCGGCCCGGGAGGCATGCATGAACAGAGCGCTCCTGCTCATCGCCGGTGTACTCTCGCTGTCGGCGTGCGGCGAACGACCGGCGTCGTCCGGGGGCATCGAGGAGTACCTGGACTATTCGGGCCGCGACGACGTCCTGAGCGGCGGGGTCAAGATGATTCCGGTGAGCACCCAGAAGGGGGCCTTCCACGTCTGGACGAAGCGGATCGGCAACCACCCGACGATGAAGGTGCTTCTGCTGCACGGAGGCCCGGGCGCGACCCACGAGTACCTGGAGGCGTTCGACAGCTTCCTTCCCGCGGCCGGGATCGAGTACTACTACTACGATCAGCTCGGATCGTACTACAGCGACCAGCCGGACGAGCCGGAGCTTTGGGATCTGCCGCGCTTCGTGGAGGAGGTCGAGCAGGTGCGGCTGGGCCTGGGTCTCGACCGGGAGAACTTCTTTCTTTACGGCCAATCGTGGGGCGGGCTGCTGGCGATCGAGTACGCGCTGAAATACCAGCAGCACCTCAAGGGCCTGATCATCTCCAACATGATGGCCAGCATCCCGGCCTACAACGAGTACGCCGAGACCGTGCTGATGCCGGAGATGGATACGACCGTGCTGGCCGAGATCAAGGCCTACGAGGAGGCGGGGGACTATGAGAACCCCCGCTTCATGGAGCTGCTGATGGGGCACCACTACGTGAAGCACGTGCTCCGCATGCCGGCCGCCGAGTGGCCGGAGCCGGTGAACCGCAGCTTCGAGCACATCAACCCGTCGATCTACGTCCTCATGCAGGGGCCGAGCGAGCTAGGAGCCAGCGGTCGGCTGGTGGAGTGGGACCGAACGGCGGATCTGGGGCGAATCGAGGTCCCCACCCTGGTGATCGGCGCCCGGTTCGACACGATGGACCCCGCGCACATGGAGTGGATGGCGAGCGCGGTGCAGAACGGGAGATACCTCTACTGCCCCGAGGGCAGCCACCTGGCTCCGTACGACGACCAGGAGGTCTACTTCGAGGGTCTCGTCCAGTTCATCCACGACGTGGATGAGGGCCGGTTCTGACCCGAGATCCGCTCGCCCCGGATGGGGAGCCTCCGGAAGCGTGATGGCTGCCTCCGAAAGCCCTCGGGAGAGGGCGCTGGCCCAGTTCCCGGCAATGTACGTCACGCTGGTGAGCGTCGTTCAGGCGATCGCCCTCGAAGTCCTCGTGTCCAGAGTCTACGCGGTCGGCCTCGAGCCGAGCCTGACCGCTCATTCGGCCATGGTCTGGCTCGAGGTGGCGCTTTTGGGTCAGACGATCTTCTACGTGTGGGTCAGCTATACCTTGCTCGTCACCCTGGCCCAGTGGGTGTTCCGTTTCTTCGATTTCGCCGCCGCCTTTGCCGTCGGGGTCTTCCAGTTCGCTGCCATCCGGTGGATCGGAACGGAGTCTCCCCGGAACTTCCTGGTCATGGTGGCGGTGGGCTTTCTTGCCGGTGCCTGGATCTCGCTCTCCAATACCGGCGCCGCCGCGCGGCGACCCGAGAACGCCGAAGTGATGGAGGGATTTCCTCACCGCAATCTGGTCGTCCTTCTCGGACTCGTCGGGGCGCTGGGCCTGATCGGTGTCCTGGCGGGTATCGGCGGGCCGGTTCGCCCTGCCGCGGCTTCCGTGCTGCTGGCGATCTGCAACTGCGTAATCTTCCTCGCTCTCTTGCGGTGGTTCTTCTGGTGGCGGCGCGCGATGAGGCCCTAGCGCATCGGGACGAGGTGGTGGAAGGGTGGGCTGAAATGGATCAACCGAGATTCATGTTCGGCGGAAAGGATCGGATGATGGCCAGAGCGCTCGGGATCGGTGGCGTCTTCTTCAGGTGCGCGGACAAGGAGCATCTCGGTGTCTGGTACGCGAAGCACCTCGGCTTCGAGATCGGGGACTTCGGCGGAACGGTCTTCGACGTAACCCGGCAGCCGGAGACCGCTCGCTGCGTTTGGGGACCCTTCGAGGATTCCACGACCTACTTCGATCCCTCCGACAAGCCGTTCATGGTCAACCTGGTCGTCGACGATCTCGATGGTGCGTTGGAGCAGGTAGCGCGAGGAGGTGCCGAGGTCGTGGGCGAAGTGGAAGAGTACGATTACGGCCGGTTCGGCTGGTTCATCGATCCGGAGGGCACCAAGATCGAGCTTTGGCAGCCGCCGGAGGATCCTTCGCGAGAGCGCTGACCCCGCCTCGATCGTGCCTGGCCAGCTTCCTTCATTCGTGCCTGGTCAGCTGCTTCATGGCGCGGCCCATGTACTCGGCGACCTCCGGCTCCACGCCCCAACGGTCGTACATGCTCCGGGGATCGGCCCGGTGCATCCGAGCGAGCGAGGCGGTGATGCCGGCGTCGCCACCCGTGAACTCGGCGATCAGGTCCCTGGCTTTCCTGGCCAGCGCCAGAACGGACTCGCTGGCCGGATCCGCTCCGCCCTCCAGGGCGGCGGCGAACCGGACGAACAGATCCGCCCATTCTCGCTCTGCTTCCGATATTCGCTCCTCCCCCACGAGTCGGCGACGGTCCTCCAGGTACCGGAGCTGTTGGGCCGTGTAGTATTTTTCCATGGTCATCGTCTCCTCGATCGTACGGGTGAGCTCGCCCATGGACAGGTCATCGGACGAGCTGAGGTGGGCGGCGAGCCGCTGGAGGCGGGCGCGAAGGCGCTCGAGCTGCCTGATCCGATCCTCCAGCCCGGCCAGGTGGAGCTTTACCACGCTTTCCAGGGAGAAGGCGGGGCGCTCCATGCACGCCCGGATTTCGGCGAGCGAGAGCCCGAGCTGACGAAGGGAGCAGATCTGCTGCAGTCGCAGAACCTCCCGGCGACCGTACAGCCGGTGACCGCTTGGCGTGCGTGTCGCCGGCGGAAGCAGTCCGATCGCGTCATAATGATGTAGGGCGCGCACCGTGAGCCCCGTGCGCCTTGCCAGCTCGCCGATCTTCAGCGGTACCGTGTCGTCATCCAAAGGCTGCAAGATTCCTCACTCTCCCAGCGGCCCGTGCCGTCGCGACGCCCAGTGCCGCGGCCAACGACCGCTGCTCCGCCGCTGGTACGAGTCTACTACCTTACGTTACGTAAGGATCAAGGGGCCGCGCGCGGGCACCAGACGGGGCGGCAGTCGGCTCAAGGGCGCTGTGGCTGGTCCGAAGGCCGGCGGGCCGGTATTTCATTCCGAAGCGGCGAGTGGCGAAGCATTCGGCCGCGCCTGGGACCTCGAGCAGGGAGGGCGACGATGAGAACCGTCGGCGGCGTGGTGCTGGGTTACCTGATGATGGCCGCGTTCGTGTTCCTGAGTTTCTCGTTCGCGTACCGGCTGCTAGGTCCCGAGCGCGCCTTCCAGCCCGGCGTCTACCATGTCACGAGCCTGTGGATCGCCGTGAGCTTCCTGCTCGGCCTGGCCGGCTCCATCCTCGGGGGATACGTGTGCGAGGCGGTCGGCCGTACGGCCCGGGCCGCGAAGATGTTGGCCATCCTCGTGCTTCTGCTCGGCTTCGCCTTCGCCGTCCCGCTGTTCACGACGACGGAGCCTTCCCCGCCTCGGGGCGAGGTGGTAAGCGCCACCGATGCGATGCAGAACGCCAGGCAACCCACCTGGGTCGCGCTCCTCAACCCGCTGCTCGGAGCCGTCGGCGTGCTCATCGGCGCCGGGATGCGAGGTGGGCGCGTACTGGAACGGGAGCCGTCTACATGAGCTTCGCTCTGAGCCGCCACGGGATCACGGCGACCAACGTCCACCGCAACCCGCCACCGGCGGCGCTCTACGAGGAGGCGATCCGGCGGGAGCCGGACTCGAGGATCGCGGCCAACGGGGCTCTGGTCGCGTACTCGGGCGAGAAGACCGGCCGCTCCCCGATGGACAAGCACCTCGTCAAGCACGTCGACTCGGAGGGCGAGGTTTGGTGGGGACCGGTGAACTTCCCGATCGAGCAAGAACTGTTCGGCATCAACCGCGAGCGGGCGCGAGACCTCCTCAACCTCTGCGACCCCGTGTACTGCATCGATGGTTTCGCGGGCTGGGATCCGGAGTACCGGATCAAGGTGAGGATCATCTGCTCGCGCGCCTACCATGCCCTGTTCATGCACGACATGCTCATTCGTCCTTCGGCCGAGGAGCTCGAGGCGTTCGGGGATCCGGACTACGTGATCTACAACGCCGGGAAGTTCCCCGCGGCGCACGAGACCACGGGACTGTCGCCGACGACCGTCGATCTCAGCTTCGAGGACGGCGAGGTGGTGATTCTCGGCACGGAGTACGCCGGCGAGATGAAGAAGGGCGTCTTCACGATCATGAACTACCTGATGCCGAAGCAGGGCGTGTTTTCGATGCATTGCTCGGCCACCGCGGATCCCGCAACGGACCGGTCTTCGCTGCTGTTCGGACTGTCGGGAACGGGGAAGACGACGCTGTCGGCCGATCCGAAGCGGCTCCTCGTGGGCGACGACGAGCACTGCTGGACCGATCGGGGGATCTTCAACATCGAGGGCGGCTGCTACGCGAAGACGATCGACCTGAGCATGGAACGGGAGCCGGATATCTTCCAGGCCCTTCGTTTCGGCTCCGTCCTGGAAAACGTGGTGCTGGATGAGGCGCGCAACGTCGACTACTCGGATGACCGGATCACTCAGAACACCCGCGGAGCGTACCCGATCGACTACATTCCGAACGCGAAGATCCCGTGCGTGGCCGGACACCCGACAGACATCATCTTTCTTACCTGCGACGCGTTCGGCGTCCTCCCTCCGGTGAGCAAGCTCACGCCGGCGCAGACGATGTATCACTTCATCAGCGGCTACACGGCGAAGGTGGCCGGCACCGAGGTGGGCGTTACCGAGCCGCAAACGACGTTCTCGGCCTGCTTCGGTGCTCCCTTCCTCGTCTGGCACCCCTCGGTGTACGCCCGGATGCTCGCCGAGAGGATGGAGGCCCACGGGGCGCGCGTATGGCTCGTGAACACGGGATGGACGGGCGGTACCTATGGCGTCGGATCGCGCATCGACCTGCCTCACACGCGGGCGATCATCGACGCCATCCATCGCGGCGCGCTCGCCGATGCGCCCACCGAGATCGATTCCGTGTTCGGTCTCCGCATGCTGACCGCGGTTTCGAACGTGCCGTCCGAGATCCTGGTGCCGCGTGCGACCTGGGCGGATGGGGCCGCCTATGATCGGACGGCAGCCAAGCTGGCCGGGCTGTTTCGCGCCAACTTCGAGAAGTACGCCGATCACTGCGAGCCCGATGTCATCGCGGCGGGCCCGCAGGCGTCGGCGGGGCTGACGAGCTAGAAGGCATGACGTACGTTCGACGTTCCGACGAGGTGCCTAGGGAGAGCGTGAGCGCGGGTACGCGAACCTCGCGCCAGGTCCTCATCGGCCCCGCGGAAGCGCCCAACTTCGCGTTGCGGCGCTTCCGGATCGAGCCGGGCGGGGGAATGCCTCCGCACACGAACACCGTCGAGCACGAGCAATACGTGCTTCGCGGCCGGGCCCGCGTCGGGATCGGCGACGAGGTGGTGATGGTCGCGAGGGACGACGCCGTCTTCATCCCGGCAGGGGTACCGCACTGGTACGAGACGGTGGGGGATGAGCCTTTCGAGTTCCTCTGCGCGGTGCCTAACCGGCCGGACCGAATCGAGATCCTGGAGAGCTGATCCGCCGGAGCTTCAGGGACGCGGCTCGGGATCGGCGCTTCCCACGTCGAGCGACACCTTCCAGCTGCCGTCCCCCTGGCGCTCCCAGATCGTCACGTACGTGCCGGTGCTCACCACGGAATCCGGATGGTCTCGCGGCGCGGCGCGGTACCGCCCGGTCGTGTAGCCGAGGCTTCCGCTCTGGGCCACCGCACGGACCGGCTCCCACTCGAGTTGCATGGTCGCGAGATAGGGCTCCATCGCCTGGCGGATCGCCTCCTTCCCGACGATCTCTGCCCCGTTGACGAGCATGCGGCCGTCGGCGGCGAAGAAGTCCACCCAACCGGCGACGCCGAGCTCGTCGGTCGCCCGGTAGAACGCCTCATCCGCGGCGAAGATCTCGTCCGCTTCGGTTCCCCCGCCCTCTGCGGTTGCCCGACCGGCGGCACCGTCCCCGGTAGCGTCATCGGGTGCCGCGCAGCCGGAGGCCAGAAGGCAGGCCAACGCCAGGTGCCAGGAGGCAGGGACGAGGCGGCGCGCGCGGATCGCGATGGTGGTGCTCTCGTGCATGGTACGCTTACCCTTCCAGCAGGTGTGGACGCCCGCGTGCCCAGAACGCGGCTGGCGTGTGCGGGCCATGATGCCGGCGGGGGCACGGCCGCGACAGGGGCGGACCGATGGAGAGGTGGGCCGCGAATGGGGCAGGCCGCCACAGAGCCTGGAACGACCAGGGTAGCGAGACCGAGGAGGTCGCGATCATGCGGGTTCCGGCATTCGCCATGGAACGATGGCAGTCCCACTACGAGCACCAGGTTCGATACAATCTCTCCGAGAGCGGCGTGCTGCCGTTCACGCTCGCAGAGATACTCGAGTTGACGGGTCTGGCTCCGGACGACGTCGGGCTGGGGTATCCGCAGACGAACGGTTCCCCCGGGCTGAAGGCCGCGATCGCCGGCCTCTACGAGGGAGCCGGGCCGGAGAACGTCCTCGTCACGGCGGGCGGCGCGGAGGCGAACTTCGTGGCCCTGTGGCGGCTGCTCGAGCCCGGCGACCGGGTCGCGGTTCTCGTTCCGACGTACGGACAGACGCCGGGACTGGCCGCGGCGCTCGGCGCGCGGGTAGCGACTTTCGCGCTCGAGGAGGATCTTTCGTGGCAGCCGGCGCCCGGTGCGGCGGAGCGGGCGATCACGGCCGACACCCGCCTGGTCGTGATCACCAACCCCGCGAACCCCACCGGCTCCATCCTGTCTTCCGCGGCCGTGCAGGAGATCGTGGATGCCTGTCGGCGCGCCGGTGCCTGGCTGCTGGCGGACGAGGTGTATGTCGGTGCCGAGGCGGAAGATCCCGAAACGGAGAGCTGCTGGGGCCGATACGAGCGCACGCTGGTGGCCGGCTCCCTGTCCAAGGCGTACGGGCTCCCCGGGCTGCGGCTCGGATGGCTGCTGGCGCCGGTGGAGGCGATGGAGAGCCTGTGGGCCTGCAAGGACTACACGACGATCTCGCCGGGCGCCGCCTCGGACGCGCTGGCGCTGCGGGTCCTGCAACCAAACATCCGTCGGCGGGTCCTCTCGCGCACGCGGGAGATCATCCTGCGCAATCGGGCTCTGGTCGAGCGCTGGATCGACGCCTGCGAGCCGATCGGTCCATGGATCCGGCCGCGCGCCGGCGCCATCGGCATGGTCCCGTACGCCGGCGGCGGTAACTCATCGGCGCTGGCGGAGCGGCTGAGATCCGAGTGTAGCGTGCTCGTCGTTCCGGGCGAGCACTTCGGGCTGGATGGGTACCTGCGGATCGGCTTCGGCGGGGAGGAAGAGGATCTGGTGGAGGCTCTGGCCCGGATCAGCCGAACGCTGAAGGCCACGGTACTGGAGACCGACGGCGTTCGCACGGTATCTTGAGCCGCCATGCTCAGGCTCCATCCGTACGTCTACCACCGTCCCCGTTCCCTGGAGGGCGCGCTCGAGTTGTTGGAGCGCCACGCCGGCGACGTGCTGCCGATCGCCGGAGGCACCGACCTGGTGCCCAACATGAAGCACAAGCTGTTCACGCCCGGCCACCTCGTCGCGCTGCGCGGTCTGGATGAACTGAGGGGGATCGAGCTCGGGGAGGGGCGGATCCGGATCGGAGCCGTGGAGTCGCTGCAGGCCGTCTCCTCTCATCCCGTCGTGCGCGAGCGGCTGCCAGCCCTGGCCACGGCATGCGCCGAAGTGTCGAGCCCGCAGCTGCGGCGCATGGGGACCCTGGGCGGGAACATCTGCCTGGACACCCGCTGCACCTACTACAACCAGACGCAGTTCTGGAGGAAGGCGCTCGGCTACTGCCTGAAGAAGGACGGCGAGATCTGTCACGTCGTGCCCGGCGGGACGCGATGCGTGGCTGCCCACTCGGCGGACACGCCGCCGGTCCTGCTCACCCTGGATGCGAGCGTCGTGATCGCCGGACCCGGCGGATCCCGTACGCTGCCGCTCTCCCGTCTCTTCACCTCCAACGGCATCTGGAACCGTCGAATGGAGGCGGACGAGCTGCTGGTCTCCGTCGAGGTGCCGCTGCCCGGGCCCGACGTCCGCATGAGCTTCCAGAAGCTGCGGCCGCGTTCCTCCATCGACTTCCCGGTCCTGAACCTGGCGGTAGCCGCTCGGCTCGATGGAAGGGGGTTGGTGACCGGGCTTCGCATGGCCGTCTCGGCGCTGAGCTCGTATCCGCGCCATCTCGGCAAGGTCGAGGAGGCGGCCGTTGGCAACCGGTTGACGGCGTCCGTGATCGATGCGGTGGCCGAGCAGGCGTTCCGGCAGTGCCATCCGCTGACGAACATCACCCTCGATACAGACTGGCGCAGGGCGATGGTGCCCGTCCTGGTCCGCCGCGCGCTCAAGGAGATCGCCGCGTCGTCGCCGGGACGGGAGCACTAGGGCGGCGAGGCCTGGGCAAGCCTCGGCGGCTCCGCTAAGATCCCAGTCTGAGTAGACCGTCCACGATGAAGCACCTGGAGGAACCCAGATGAGCGGGCACGTACTCCCCGACCTTCCCTACGCGTTCGACGCGCTCGAACCGGCGATCGATGCCAGGACGATGGAGATCCACCACGACAAGCACCACGCCGCGTATGTGAACAACCTGAACGCGGCTCTGAAAGGCCGTGACGACCTCGCGGGCCTGTCGATCGAGGAGTTGTTGCGCGGCATCGATCGCGTGCCGGATGAGATCCGGACCGCGGTTCGAAACAACGGCGGCGGCCATGCCAACCACAAGCTGTTCTGGACGGTTCTCTCGCCGTCCGGCGGCTCCGAGGCTCCGGAAGGAGAGCTGCTGACGGCCATCGAGGGCAGGTTCGGAGAGTTCGATGACTTCAAGGATGCGTTCTCCAAGGCAGCGATGAGCCGCTTCGGGAGCGGATGGGCGTGGCTCGTCGTCACCGGCGCCGGGGGAGTGGACGTCTACTCCACCCCGAACCAGGACAGCCCCCTGATGCAGGGGGACACGCCTATCCTGGGGCTCGACGTCTGGGAGCACGCGTACTACCTGCACTACCAGAACCGGCGAGCCGACTACGTGGCGGCCTGGTGGGGCGTGGTAGACTGGGACGAGGTCGCCCGTCGCTACGCCGAGGCGACCGGATAGGAACGCCGGACCGCCTGTTGCAAGCGACCGGCCCCCCGGGCGGTTCGCCGACCGGCCGCTAAGGGGGGCGGGTCGACGTCCCGGTCGTGCCCTCACCCTGACAGCGGAGAGCGTGGGAACGTAAGCGATGGCGTCCAAGGAGCGCTTCGGCATCCTCGTCGGAGGCGGACCCGCCCCGGGGATCAACAGCGTCATTGGGGCCGCGACGATTCGCAGTGCGCTGGACGGCGTAGAGGTGCTGGGCATCTACGACGGCTTCCGAACGCTCATGGAGGGCGAGGTCGACAACGTGGAGCCGCTGACGATCGAGAAGGTCAGCCGCATCCACTTCACGGGCGGCTCCTGCCTTCGGACCTCGCGCGCCAACCCCACAACGGATTCCGCCGCCCTGGACCAGGTGGTGGCGACGCTGTCCGCGTTGGGCGTCACGGGTCTGATCACGATTGGCGGTGATGACACCGCGTTCTCCGCCACCAAGGTGGCCGAGCGGGCAGCCGGCAAGGTCAGGGTAGTTCACGTTCCGAAGACGATCGACAACGACATCGGGCTCCCGCCCGACTGCGATACGTTCGGGTACCAGACGGCGCGACACGTCGGCGTCCGGGTGGTGCAGACGCTGATGGTCGATGCTCAGACGAGCTCTCGCTGGTTCTTCGCGGTGGCCATGGGGCGCAAGGCCGGCCACCTGGCACTCGGAATCGGAAAGGCGGCGGCGGCCACGATCACGCTGATCCCCGAGGAGTTCGTGGGCGAGCACGCGCGCCTCGACTTCATCGTGGACACGATCGCCGGGTCCATCATCAAGCGGTTGGCGGACGGCCGCCCTGATGGAGTGGCCGTGCTGGCCGAAGGGCTGGTGCTCGGTCTCTCCGAGGGCGAGCTCGCCGTCCTGGAGGGCGTGGAGCGTGACGATCACGGACACGTCCGCCTCTCCGAGGTGGACGTGGGCGGGATCCTCAAGGGAGGGGTCAAGGCAAGGCTTGCCGAGTTCGGGATTCGGCCGACGATCGTGGAAAAGAACATCGGGTACGAGCTTCGTTGCGTCGAACCGATACCGTACGATCTCGAGTACACGCGGGACCTGGGCTTCTGCGCCTCGCGCTGCCTGAGCGAAGGAGGGAACTCCGTCCTCGTTACCATGCAGGGAGGGAGCTTCGTGCCGCTACCGCTGGAGAGCCTGCTGGACCCCGAGACGGGCCGCACCGGGGTCCGGATGGTGGACGCGAACTCGACCCGCTACAAGATCGCGCGGCGGTACATGATCCGGCTCCGCGACATGGATCTGGAGAACGAGGATCGGGCACGCCAGCTGGCCGCCGTCTGCGGCCTCACGCCGAGCCGCTTCCGGGAAGAGTTCGGGCACGTGGCGCTGGCGCCCGCCGCCCTCTGAGGGCATGACCATCGATGGACGACCCGATCCGGGCAGTCTGGATGCCGTGTTCTTCGACCTGGACGGCACCCTCGTCGACTCGCGTGATCTGATCCTCGGCTCGTTTCGGCACACGATGCGGGCTCACCTCGGCTGGGTGCCGCCCGATGAGGCCTGGCTGGCCAACATGGGCAAGCCGCTCGCCGTGCAGCTTCGTGGGTTCTCGACCGACGAACGGCTCGCGCAGGCGATGATGGAGACGTATCGCGAGCACAACGCCCGAACCCACGACACGACGATTCGTCCGTTTCCCGGCATGACCGATGTGCTTCGACGGCTTCATGCGGGCGGATTTCGGCTGGGCGTGGTGACGAGCAAGCTGCGCGACATGGCGCTGCGGGGACTCGATGCCTGCGGCCTGGAGCGGGAATGGTTCGTGGTCTTCGTGACGGCCGACGATCCCGTGCCGCACAAACCGGATCCGGGCCCCGTGGCGCTGGCGCTCGAGCGCGCTGGCGTCGCGGCTGCGGGCCGGGCGCTCTTCGTCGGCGACTCGGTGTGGGACCTGTTGGCCGGCAGGGCGGCCGGCACGCGGACCGGGGCCGCGCTTTGGGGTCCGTTCGGACGAGCAGAGCTGGCGATCGGCGAGCCCGACTTCTGGCTGGAGCGGCCCGCGGAGCTCGCGGATTTGCTCCTGTCGACTTAGAGGCTGCAGCGGAGGCGGGGCGGCCGCCAGGCGACGACCGACACCTACTGGCTGGCGACGACCTCCTCGACCGCTTCGGCGCCCGCTGGCCTCTCGGCCTTGGCCGACCGTGAGATGGGCTTGGGGGACCGCGTCGGCCCGCCGTCGGGGAGCGCGATCTCCATCGCCTCTCCGAGCGTGTCCACCAGGTGGAACGTCGTCTGCTCTCGCACCCGCTCGGGCAGCTCCTCGATGTCTCCCTCGTTGTCTCGCGGGAGGATGATCTGGCGGATGCCGGCGCGGTAGGCTCCCAGGACCTTCTCCTTCACGCCACCGATGGCTCGCACCCGGCCCGTCAGGGTGATCTCGCCCGTCATGGCCAAGTCGTGCCGAACCGCCCGCCCGCTGAGCGCGCTCACCAACGAAGCCGCCATGGCGATGCCGGCGGAGGGGCCCTCCTTGGGCACCGCGCCCGCCGGCACATGGACGTGGATCGCGCGGCGATCGTCGGCTGGTATGCCGAGCTCATCGGCGTGGCTGAGCGCATAGGTCAGCGCCGCCTGCGCGCTCTCCTTCATCACATCGCCGAGGTGGCCGGTGAGTTGGAGCTCCTCCTTGCCTGGGCGCACGTTGGTCTCGACGAGCATGATGTCCCCGCCCACCGGCGTATACGACATGCCGGTGGCGACGCCCACGCGGTCGTGGTCCAGCATGCGCTCCGGGTGCACCTTCGGCTGCCCGAGCAGCTCGCGCAGATCCTCGCTGCTGACCTGGACCGAATCCGTGTCCTCAGAGGCGACCTTGCGCGCCGACTTGCGAGCTATGGCCCCCAGCTCGCGCTCCAGGTTGCGGACGCCGGCTTCACGCGTGTACGCGGTGATCACATCGCGAATCGCCTCGTCGGCGACGGTCAGCTGGTCCGGCTCCAACCCGCTGAGTGCGATCTGGCGCGGCAGGAGGAAGCGCTTGGCGATCTCCAGTTTCTCCCCCTCCGTGTATCCTCGGAACTCGATCGCCTCCATCCGGTCGCGGAGCGGGCCGGGAATCTGGTCGAAGAAGTTGGCGGTGGCGATGAAGAACACGTCCGACAGGTCGAACGGCACTCCGAGGTAGTGGTCCACGAAGGCGCTGTTCTGCGCCGGGTCCAGGACCTCCATCAGAGCGGCCGACGGGTCTCCCTGGAAGGAGACGCCGAGCTTGTCCACCTCGTCGAGCAGAAAGACCGGGTTCCGCGTCCCGGCTCGCTTCAGCCCCTCGATGATCCGCCCGGGCAGGGCACCGACGTAGGTTCGCCGGTGGCCCCTGATGTCCGCTTCATCCCTGGCACCGCCGAGGGACACCCGCACGTACTTGCGGCCCATCGCCTCCGCGATCGACTTGGCGATCGAGGTCTTGCCGACACCGGGCGGGCCGACGAAGAGCAGGGTTGAGCCGGTCCGATCGTCCATGTGCCCGATCGGAAGGACCGGTCGACTGGGCGTCTCGTCCTCGGCCGGTTCGCCGGCGCCTTCCTCCTCCGCCCGCTCCGCGGCGTCCGGTTCCACCTCGCCGCCGTCGACGGTTCCTTCATCGACGGTGTCGCCGTCGCCGGCCTGCGCGCCGTCG
>CAZEBA010000023.1:0-14615 GCA_964510615.1 uncultured Gemmatimonadota bacterium | reverse complement strand
GGCCGGCCTGCGCGCCGTCGCCGGCCTCGGCGCCCTCTTCTCCTCCCTTCTCCTCGTGAAGCTTGCGTACCGCCAGGAAGTCCAGCACGCGCTCCTTCACGTCCTGAAGACCGTAGTGGTCTCGCTCGAGAATCTCTTCCGCCGACCTCAAGTCGAGCCGGCTCTCCGTCTTCTTTGACCAGGGCAGATCGGCGATGATCTCGAGGTAGGTGCGGATGACCTGGGCCTCGGCCGTCTCGCGCGGAATGCGCTCCAGCCGCCGAAGCTCCCGATCGACCTCCTTACGCGCCTCCTCCGGGAGCTGGAGCGCCTCGAGCCGCTCCCTGAGCTCCTCGACCTCCTGGCTGTCGACGTCTTCGCCGAGCTCCTTGTGGATAGCCTTCAGCTGCTCGCGCAAGAAGATCTCCCGCTGTCGCTCGCCCAGCTCCTCCTGGACCTTGGAGCGGATCTGCTCCTGCGCCTCGAGCACGCCGATCTGGCGCTGCAGGTGGAAGAGCAGCTTCCGAAGCCGGTCTTCGACAGAAAGGGTCTCGAGCAGTTCCTGCTTCTCCTCCGTCTCGAGCTCGGTGTAGAAGGCTACCAGATCCGCCAGCTCGCCGGGGGTCGAGATGCCGCCGAGCAGATGGTCCACGATCTCCTTCGGGACGCCGCGCAGACGGCTGAGCTCGGCGGCCCGCTCCCGCACCTCCTTGTACAGCGCGGCGAACGCTGACTCCTCCGGATCGAGCGGTGGCATGTCGGCCATGCGCCGGCATACGACCTCGAGGAAGCCGTCCCGGTAGGCATACTCGAGGGCGGCACCCCGCTCCTCGCCCTGGATGACCATCTGAACGCCGCCGGGCACTCGCTGCATCTGAGCGATTCGGGCAATCGTCCCGACCCGATAGAGTGCAGAGGCGTCCGGCTCCTCGACGTCGGCATCTCTCTGCGCCACCGCGAAGATGCGCTTGTCTCCCGCGACAGCGGCCTCGATCGCCTTGAGGGTCATCTCGCGTCCGGCCGCGATCGGGGCCGCGACCGCTGGGAAGGTGACGGTTCCGCGCAAGGGCAGCACCGGCAGGCGCGTGCGCTCGCTCTGCCCGACGACGTGCTCCGGATCGCCGTTCGTGCTGGCGGGCACGTGGCCGGATGACTCGGGGCGAGAGCCTCCGTTCAGCTCGTCGCCTCCTGACCCACCTGCGGCCAGTAACTCGTCCTCGAAGTATCGGTCCTCTTCGGTCATTCCCCTCTTCCGATCCAAACCGGCCGGGCCTCCGGCCGCGACCGTTTCGCCCCACGTCATGCGCCGGGTCTCTGCTCCATTCCGCCCAACGCGCTGACCCGCCCGCGAGATCCCGTGCACGATCCGGGCCCGGCGGAGCCGCCGGGCCCGCGGGCCAGACCGCCTTTCTGGCACCCTGCGCGTCCTTTCGGCCCGGAGGTCGGCCAACCCGGCATGAAACCACCACATCTGGTCCCGGCGTTCAACGCGTGACAGAATGGACGCCCCCCGGGCGGGCAGCACCCGGCCGGAGGACGACATTCTCGGGAGCACGTTGAATCGCGCCGATGCACCGGTACTTTAGCAAGCGGCTCCGTCCGCGTCACTCCATCCGGCCGGCCGCCGGGTTCGCCCCGATCGCGTGGCTGCCAGTCTTCACCTGTCTGCTGGCTCTCCCGGCCCCGCTCCAGGCGCAGGCCGTGGACACGCTGCCGCCTACGCGGGCGGCGGTTTCCGGCCCGGACAGAGAGCCGCAGGACGGACCGGTGTCCCCGGACAGCGCCGACAAGATCCGCGCGGCCCTTCGGCGGCCGCCGGCGAGCCATCCGCCGGATGCCCGCGACTACGTGGGGCTTCCCCTGGCGCTCGCCATGCTTCCCCTTCGCGTCCTGGCGGGAGGGGTCGGGCTGGCGGCGACCGGGATCGGTCAGCTACTCCCCGAGGGCGAGGGACCGAACCTCTACGATGCGCTGGTCGAGTGGGGACTCGAGCCCTCGATTCAGCCGATCGGCTACAACGCGGGCGACGGAGTCCAACTTCGTCTAACCCGCTTCCGGCCGTTCTTCATCGAGGGCGCCGTCTCGGTGATTCAGTCCCCGGGGGCCGCCTACGCGGCCCTTGGCCTCACCACCACGGATCGATCCACGGATGTGGGCGCGAAGTACCGCCGCCTGACCGAGGCCGAGTTCTGGGGTGTGGGCATCGACTCCGACGAGGAGGACAAGTCGAACTACGAGTGGAAGCAGGTTCAGCTCGGCGGAAAGTGGGAGGCGAGAGCGACCGAGCGTCTGAGATTCGACACCGCCGTCGGCTGGGAGACGAACCAGACCGGCCCGGGGCACAACAGCGACCTCCCGGACATCGACGAGACGTTCGACCCGGACTCGCTCTACGGGTCGCAGGAGGTGGTCAACTACTTCGTCGCCGGCACGAAAGCCACCCTGGACCTCACGCACATCGACGTACTCCAGCCGCGGGGCGCGCGCCTCATCGGCCAGGCGGTCTACCACCTGGGCACCGGTTCCACCGATTCCGACTTTCTCCGCCTCGAGGGCGAGGCGCAGGGCTACATCCCGTTCAACCAGAGACAGTCCTTTGCGCTCCGTGCCCTGGTCGAGACGAATCCGGGCTCGGGCGAGGGGGTCCCGTTCTACTACCTCGCGGAGCTCGGCGGGGACAAGGATCTACGCGGGTTCCCGATCGGGCGCTTCCGGGACCGGGACCGGCTGTTCTGGACGGTGGAATGGCGATACGAGGCCTGGCGGGAGATCCAGGATCGGTCGCGGGCCGAGTGGTTCGTGTTCTGGGACTCGGGGACGGTGATGCCCAGTCTGGCGGAGATCACCGAGTTTCGAAACGACTGGGGGTTCGGGCTCCGCTTCGCCACCCAATCCGGCCCGGGAGCCCACTTCTTCTTCGCTTGGGGGGACGAGGGCTTCCGCTTCGGCTTTCGCCTCATCTCGGATTTCTGAGGTGCGAAGGCCTCCGCCGCTTTCGGCCGCGGTCGCGGCCCTCGCCACCTGCGCTCTCGCGCTCTCGGGATGTGCCCGCGGGGTGGGGCTGCCGCCGCTGCCGTTGCGGCCGCAGCCGATCCCGTATGCCGACACGCTGCCGATTCACGAGCCTCGGGAGCGGGACGCCGCCGAGATCTGGGGCGTCCTTCGCGAAGCGACGGTGGGAGAGCTCGGCCAGCCGTTCGATCCGGACGACTGGATCTATCGGAACGAGGCGCTGAACCTGACCCATTTCGATGACGTGGTGAACTCCGCCTGGTTCGAGCACCGGATCGGCCGAAAGGAGCTATCGCCGGCGCAGGTGTGGCTCGGGCCAACAACGGCTGTCGATCGCCCCCGCCCGCCCTACACGGTCACCCGGCGCAAGACCACCGGGATCTCGCCCGGCCTCTGGGTCGAGGATGCGAAGGGAGACTTCTACCTGTTCAAGTTCGATCCGCCCGAGAACCTCTACCTGGCGAGCGCTGCCAACACGATCTCCAACCGGCTCTTCTGGGCCACCGGCTATCACGTCCCGCAGGATATGCTCGTGGTGTTCGAGCGGAGCTCGCTGCTGCTCACGACCGCCGAAGGCGGGCCGACCGAAGCGGAGGTGCAGGAGATCCTCGAGCGCACCGCCCCGCTCGGGGACGGGCGCTACCGCGCCATCGCCAGCAAGCAGCTTCCCGGGCCAACGAAGGGACCGTTCCGGTTTCGGGACACGCGAAAGGACGACCCGAACGACTACTACCTGCACCAGAACCGGCGGGAGCTTCGCGGTCTCTACGTGCTCTCCGCCTGGACGAACCATGTCGACATGCGGTTCGCCAACACGATGGATGTCTGGATCGAGCCGCCCGGCTATCTGCGTCACTATCTCATCGACTTCGGAGCCAGCCTGGGAAGCGGAACGGTGCGCCCCCACAGCCCCCGGGAGGGGACGGAGTACAACTTCGACGTCTGGGCCTTTCTGGCCCGCCTCCCGACCTTCGGCTTCTACCACGCCGGCTGGGAGGGCCAGAAGTACGAGGCGATCGCGCCCTCCGTCGGCTGGTTGTCGGTCGAGGGCTACGACCCGGGCCACTGGAAGCCCAACTGGCCGAACGCGGCCTTCCGGTCGGTGACCGCAGCCGACGGCTACTGGGGAGCCAAGCTCGTGGCCCGCTTCAGCGAGCCGCTCATCCGCGCGGCCGTCGAAGCGGGCGAGCTGCCGGATGCCCGAGCGACGGACACGCTCACCTCCATCCTCGTCGCCAGGCGGGACGAGACGGTGCGGTACTGGTACGCCCGGGTCTCCCCGCTCGAGAGCATACGGGTGGATTGCGTGGACCCCGCGGCCGGCGGCTTCACCGTATCGTTCGAGGACTTGGGCATCGCCGCCGGCGCGCGCGCGGCCTCGGGAACGCGATACGAGTGGGAGCTGCGGGATGAGAGCCGGGACCGGCACTGGAGCGGATCGAGCCTGTCGCCGGGGCCCGGGCGCCAGCACGTTCGAGTGGGGCCACCGGGTGCCGGAGGAGCTTGCGTGTGGCCAGGTGGTGAGGCGGCAGCCTCGATGCCGCAGGAGCTGACGCCGGAGCGGCTGGCGGTGCTCCGGATCCGCGCGGAGAAGCTGCAGCCGACCGCCACTCCGCGTCCCCGTCCGGCCAACGTGTACCTGATCTGGCTCGGAGAGGGGAAGGGGTACGGGGTCGTCGGCCTCGAGCACTAGCTGCCGTAGGGTCCACCGCCCGGACCGCGTCAGGTCTCGGCCAATGCCTCGACCGCCAGCCGGTTCTCCTCCGTCGTGTTGTAGAAGTGCGGCGACAACCGGACCCGGTCCCGTCGGCAGTCGATGATGATCCCGCGTTCGGCGAGCTGGCGAACGGCGGCCGGAGGATCCGGGTGGTCGGCGAGCACGACGGCGGACCGGCGCTCGGGGTCCGAGGCGACGCGCGGGCGCAGGCCGGCGGCGGCGAGACGCTCCACCAGGTCCTCTGCCAGCGCCCGGTTGCGCCCGCGGATCCGGTCGATTCCCACCTCCTCTATAATCTCCAGGCCGCCGGCGGCGGTGAAGGCGGCGCCGACGGCCGGCGTACCGAGCTCGAAGCGCCGTGCATCGCGGCGAGGTTCGGCGGCACGCGGATCGAAGCCAAACGGGTCCTCGACTCCGAACCAGCTGAGCGAGGCGGGCTGGAGGTCGAGGTCGGGCCGCACGTAGAGAAAGGCGAGACCGGGACCACCGCAGAGCCACTTCAACGCGCCGGAGAGGAGCAGGTCGACCTCGGTTGCTTTCACGTCCACCGGCAGCTGGCCCGTCGACTGGTACGCATCGATCAGTAGCCGGGCGCCGGCTCGGTGCGCGATGCGCGCCAGCTCTCCCACATCCTGGATGGCGCCGGACGAGAAGAAGACGTGAGAGGTCGCGAGCAGCGCCGTCCGCTCATCGACCGCGGCGGCGATGCGCTCGAGCGGAACCTCGATCCCGTCCGGGCTCTCGACCATCTCGACGGCCACGCCCGCCGGGACGCGCGACAGGAACGAGTAGCAGAGCGTCGGGAAATCCAGCTCGGTCACCACCACGCGGTTGCGTCGACTCCAGTCGATCGAGCCGATGACGGCGGCGAGGCCGGCCGAGATGCTGGGCATCAGCGCGATCTCGGAAGCGCGGGCGCCGACCGACCGTCCGAAGGAGCTCCGGATCTCGTCGAGCTTGGCCAGCCAGGAGACGTACCAGGCACTCGCGCCCAGGTCGTTCCACTCCGCCTCGAAGGAGCGCCGGTACTCGATGGAGCGGCGGGAGAGGGCGCCGAGCGAGTTGGAGTTGAGGTAGACCTTTCGCTCTAGGATCGGGAACTCGCGGCGGTAGCGACCGGGGAGGTCGTCCCACGCGCTCATCCTGGCGTGACCCTACCGGCGGGACGCATCGTAGATTCGAACAGCGGACGGTGCGCCCTCGGGGGCGCGGTCGAGCGGACGCCCCTGACGCGAACGGAACCGACGGCGGGACCGGCGGAGTGGACCACGAGGACAATGTCGGACGCATGCTCGATCACGAGCAAGGCGCCGCACTCGAACAGGTGGACCGGGAGCACCCGACGGCGGGTGGGGAGCCGACCTGCCCGCGGTGCGGTACTCGCATGGTGCGTCACGTAGAGCGCCATCCGGCGCCCCGCTGCGACGACAGCCTGTTTCGCGTGCGCCTGGTCTGTCCGGCCGCTTCCTGTGGTGCCTGGACGATGTACGACTGGTAGCCGGTATCTGGTGACACGGCGCTCGCAGCCTCCCCGCCTGACGGGGCCCGTTCCCGGGCCCCGATCGAAGGCGCTCGCAGCACGCCTCGCCTCGGTCGAGTCGCCGAACGTCACCTTCATGTCTCCTGACTTCCCGGTGTTCTGGACACGGGCCCGGGGCTGCAACGTCTGGGATGCGGACGGGAACCGCTACGTCGACCTCACCGCGGCCTTCGGGGTGGCGGCGGCCGGACACCGACATCCCGCGATCGTGCGAGCGATTCGAACGCAGTCGACGGCCCTGGTGCACGGCATGGGCGACGTTCACCCCCCGGAGGTACGCGTCGAGCTGCTCGAGCGACTGGCGGCGCTGGGCGCGCCCGGTTCTCGGGTGGTGCTCGGGACTTCCGGCTCGGAAGCGGTGGAGATCGCGCTGAAGACGGCGACGCTGCGCACGGGCAGGCCGGGGTTCCTGGCATTCACCGGTGCCTATCACGGCCTCACGTACGGAGCGCTGGCGGTCACCGACCGGGCCCTGTTTCGTGGCCCGTTCGGCCGGCAGCTGAACCCGAACGTTCTCCGCGCCCCGTTTCCCCAGGGGCGCTCAGGCGACGCGTCGGAGGAGCTCGAGGCGGTGGAGCGGATCCTTTCCGGTTCCGGCGGAGCCAGGATCGGCGCAGTCATCGTCGAGCCCGCGCTCGGCCGGGGCGGAAACGTCTTCCCGCCGCAGGGCTTTCTGCCCGGCCTCCGGCGGCTCTGCCACGAGCACGGCGTCCTGCTGATCGCCGACGAGATCTTCACCGGCTTCGGGCGCACCGGGTGGCGGCTGGCTTGCGACGTGGAAGGGGTGGTGCCGGATCTCCTCTGCGTCGGCAAGGCGATGTCGGGGGGCATGCCGATATCGGCCTGCGTCGGGTCGGCCGCCGTGATGAGCGCCTGGCCCGAGTCGGAAGGGGAGGCGATGCACACCTCCACCTTCCTCGGTCATCCGATCTCCGCCGCCGCCGCCCTGGCCTCGATGCGGCTGATCGAGGAGGAGCGGCTGGCCGAACGGGCGCGGGAGGAGGGCGCCCGCTGGCTCGAGCGGCTGCGCTCGATGGCGGACTCCCTGCCAATCGTACGCGAGGTGCGGGGGCGCGGTCTGATGGTCGGTCTCCAGCTACGTGATCCGGCCGACCGGGTGCCGGCGTCCTGCATCACGGGAAGGATCCTGGCACGGGCCCTGAAACGGGGCTGGCTCCTGCTCGGCGCGGGGACCGCGGGGGATGTGATCTCCCTCTCCCCTCCGCTGACCATCGAGCGCGACCTGCTCGACCGGGCCGTCGAAGCTCTCGAGGAGGTGCTGGCGGAGGCCGGAGGCTGGCTGCGTTCCCCTTGCTGATACCGAAGAGGCCGTCTACCGTAGCTCCAGCAACCGCCTGCACGAGAACCGCATGCCCCGGAACGGGCCCGCAGGTCGAGGAACGGAGGGGAGCGCTTGCCCGTCGGCGATGAGCCGAAGATCCGGATCGCGGGGACCCCGAACCCGAACGCGGCCAAGTTCGAGGTGCGGCGAGCGATCTTCGACGCAGAGGGGAGGTCCTACTTCGAGCGTCCGCCGGCTGGCGAGAACCCCCTAGCCGAGCGGATCTTCGGCGTGCGAGGCGTCCGTGCCGTGTTCATGGCCGACAACTTCGTCACCGTGACGAAGGAGGAGGACGTGGGCTGGCCCGAGATCATCGACGACATCCGCGACGCCATCCTCCAGGAATTGCGCACCGGCGGCTAGCCGGCCAGGACACCCTCCTCCCGCAGGGACGCCGGAACTCCCTCCCGATACGTGGGATAAGCGAGCTCTACCTCGAGCTCCTCCCGCAGCCGCCGGTTCGACACCCTGCGGCTGGCCAGCCTGCGGGCGAGCCGATCGGGAGCGTAGAGGGTGCGTGCCTCCTCCTCGCTCACCTCGGGAAGATCGAGTCCGAGCAGCGAGGCCGTGAGACGGGCATGGTCGGATGAGAGGTGAGGCTCGTCATCACAGACGTTGTACACGCGCCCGTTCGCTCCCGCCCGCCAGATGGCGATCAGCGCCGCGGCCAGGTCGTCGACGTGGATGCGGCTGGTCCAGCTGTCACGTCCGGCGATGAGCACGTAGCGACCCGCGCGGATCGCCGGCCCCAGCGTGCGCTCCGGGCCATAGATGCCGCCGATCCGGGCGATCCTGACCCTCGAGTCCAGGCGCCAGCCCAGTTCCAGCAGCCTTCTCTCGCTGGCCAGCCGGGCCGATCCCTTGGGCGAGTCCGGCCGGGGAACGGTGCTCTCGTCGACCGGATCCCCTCTCCGGTCACCGTACACCCCTGTGCTGCTCGCGTAGACGAAGCATTCGAGCGGCGCCCGCCGCAGAGCGGTGACGATCCGGGTCACCCGCCCGGCGTCGGGATCACGTTCAAGCGGTGCCGGGGGAATGAGGCACCAGCAGACGTCCGGAGCGACGGTCTCGAGCGAGCGCACGGAGCGGTCGTCATCCGCGTCCAAAAGCAGGGATCGGATCCCCAGCGCCTCGAGGGCAGAGACGCCTCGCGGATCTCGGACCGTGCCGACCACTTCGATCCCATCGGCGAGCAGGCGGCGGGCAAGACGAAGACCGGAGTACCCGCAGCCGGCGATGAGCGCCTTCACGACCCGCCGGTCGGCCGGGCGCCTGGGTCTCCAAGCAGTGCCAGGAAGTTCTGGACGATCGAGAACGTCAGCCCCCACACGGTATGGCCCGCGTACTCGATCGTCGGGAAGCGGTAGGATTCGCCATCCCGCTCCAGCACTAGGGACGAGCGCCGGTCCTGCGCTCGTAGCGCCGACAGCGGGGCCCAGAAGTGGCCGTCGATCTCGGC
The DNA here is from genome assembly GCA_964510615.1 of uncultured Gemmatimonadota bacterium. Taxonomy (GTDB): domain Bacteria; phylum Gemmatimonadota; class Gemmatimonadetes; order Palauibacterales; family Palauibacteraceae. Next base: position 5,566 of record CAZEBA010000023.1, on the reverse strand, counting down.
CGACCGCTGCACGCCGCCGGCTTCGGAGCGCCAGGCCACGAACGGCGTGATCGCGATCGGCGGGACGTGTCGGCTCGCTGGGTGCAGCTCATCCAGACGGCCGAGGATGTCCGCCTCCGTCAGCGCAAGGCCCGTCTCTTCGCGCAGCTCCCGGAGCGCCGTATGCGTCAGGTCCGAATCTCCGGGCTCCCGCCGCCCTCCCGGAAGCGCCACGTGGCCTGACCACGGGTCATCCTCGTGCGTCGTGCGCACGATGAACAGGGCCTCGGCATCGGCCGCACCGGCCCGGAGGACGAGGATCACCGCGGCGCGCGTGGTGCCCCGCGGCACTGTCACCCGGCGGGGCTCGTAGCCGGCCAGGCTCTCGATCAGAATGCCGGGGAAGCCGGGTGACTCGCTCATCGCGCGTTCTCGGTTGCCTCGTCGAGCAGGGTCCGGTAGCTGCGATACCTCGCCTCACTCGCCGCTCCGGTCTCCACCAGGCGCCGCACCGCGCAGTCGGGCTCACTGAGGTGACGGCAGTCGCCGAAGCGACAGCCACCGATGGCCGGCCGAAACTCCGGGAACGCGCCCGCGAGCTCATCCGCGGAGAGATCCGCCAGCCGCAGGTACTGGAGCCCCGGCGTGTCCGCCACATACCCGCCGGCCGGGAGCCGGTAGAAGGTGGACGCCACCGTCGTGTGACGTCCTCGCCCGGCCTTCGGGCTCACCTCGCGCACCCTCAGCGTCTGACCGGGCAGCAGCAGGTTGAGGAGGCTGGACTTGCCGACGCCCGAAGGCCCCGCAAGGACCGTCGCGTGATCGCCGAGGGCCTCGCGAAGCTCCGCGATCCCATCGCCCCGACGGGCGCTGGTGCGCAGGATCGGGTACCCGGCCGGGGGATAGGCTCCCAACCGGTCCGGGGGGTCCCCGTCGCCCGCATGGCTCTCGAGGTCCACCTTGTTGAGCACGATGAGCGCCGGGAGCTCGTTCAGCTCGGCGAGCACGAGAAGGCGGTCCAGCAAACCCGGTTCGGGGGGTGGACGGTCGACGGCGAACACCGCCGCCAGCCGGTCGACGTTCGCGACGATCACCTGCTCGCGGCCGCCGGAGCTCGCCAGCCGGGAGAGCTTCGCCGCCCGCGGCAGGCGACGGTCGATCCGGAAGCCTCCCTGCGGCACGCGCTCCAGCCGGACGCGGTCCCCCGGAGCGACCGGTTGGTCGTCGAGCTTCAACCGTCCGCGCAGGGGGCAGTCGACGATCTCGTCGCCGAGGTCGACCGTATACACTCCACCCGACCTAGCCAGCACCCGTCCCTCGATTGGCGCGCTCATCGGCCGAACCCGGAGGTAACTACCGCTCTCCTCCCGGATCGGGGGTCCGCTCGTCCGGCTCCGCCTTGCCGATGAGCTCGTCGAGGCAGTTGAAGCCGAGCAGCGCGCACTTGATCCGCACCGGGAATCGGGCGACTCCGGAGAGGGCGCGAAGGTCTCCCAGCGCCTCGTCGGCCTCCAGCGCGGCCTCACCGTGCAGCAGACGGGTGAACTTGGCGGACAGGGCACTAGCCTCGGCCAGGTCGGCTCCCTTGAGCAGGCTGGTCATCATGGAGGCGGAGGCCTGGCTGATCGAGCAGCCGCGGCCATCGAACCGGGCCTCCTCGATCCGGCCGTCTCGAACCGTGAGCGAGAGTTCGATGACGTCCCCGCACAGCGGGTTGTTCATCGTGACGGAGTGGGTGGAGTCTTCCAGCATCCCCTTGTTCCTGGGTCGCCGGTAGTGGTCGAGGATAAGTTCCTGGAAGAGGTTCGACAGGGTGCTAGGAATGGACCGGTCGATCGGCTCGCCGCTCCGCGGTCGACTCGGATCACTCACCCTGCGAACCTGCGGAACGGCCCGGGTCAGACGGTTCGGCAGAAGAGCTCACCCGCGAGGTGCAGCGCGTGGCAGAGGGCGTCGACCTCGTGGCGCGTGTTGTAGAGATAGAGGCTCGCCCGGGCGGTGGCGTCGACCCCGAGACGCTCCATGAGTGGCTGGTTGCAGTGATGGCCCGCGCGGATCGCGATGCCGCGCTGATCGAGGATCGTCGCCAGGTCGTGAGCGTGGACGTCCCGGAAGGTGAAGGAGAGGACGCTCGCCCTCTCCTCGGTGGGACCGTAGATGCGAAGACCGTCGATCTGGCCGAGTCGCTCCAGGGCATACGAGACGAGTCCGCTTTCATACCTCCGCAGGGATTCGAGGCCGACACCGTCAAGATAACGGACCGCGGCCGCCAGGCCGACGGCACCCGCGATGTTCGGGGTGCCGGCCTCGAACTTCTGGGGCACCGCCGCCCAGGTGGATCCCTCGAGCGTCACCGAGGAGATCATCTCCCCTCCTCCCTGGTAGGGGGGCATCTCCTCCAGCAGCTCTCTCCGTGCCCACAGCACCCCGATTCCGGTCGGCCCGCACATCTTGTGACCGCTGAAAGCATAGAAGTCGCACCCGATGGAGCCGACGTCCACGGGCAGGTGCGGCGCAGCCTGGGCGCCGTCCACCAGGCAGAGGGCACCCGCGTCGTGGGCGAGAGCCGAGATCTCGCGCACCGGGTTGATGCAGCCCAGGGAGTTGGAGACGTGCGTGACCGCCACCAGGCGGGTCCGCTCGCCGAGCAGCTGCGCGTACTGCTCCATGAGCAGCCGACCATCCGCCGTGATGTCGACGAAGCGCAGCCGAGCTCCCGACCGCTCCGCCAGCAGCTGCCAGGGCACGATGTTGGAGTGGTGCTCCATGATGGTGAGGAGGATCTCGTCCCCGGGGCCGACGTTGGCCGCGCCCCAGCTTGCGGCCACCAGGTTGATCGCCTCCGTCGTTCCTCTCACGAACACGACCTCCGCCTCATCACCGGCGCCGATGTGCCGCGCGACCACGTGCCGGGCCTCCTCGTAGGCGTCGGTGGCCCGGATGCTGAGCTCGTGCGCTCCGCGGTGAACGTTGGCGTGGGAGGTCTCGTAGTGCCGGCGAACCGCGTCGATCACCTGCCGCGGCCGCTGCGAGCTGGCCGCGCTGTCGAGGTAGACCAGAGGCTGTCCGTGCACGATCTGCCCGAGGATCGGGAAGTCGGCGCGCACGGCGTCGACGTTGTATTCCGGGACGGACGCCGGCGTCTCCACCGGCTCCGCCGCGAGACGGGTCATACTCTTACCTGGACTTCGTCGCCCTCGATGCGGCAGTCGAACGTGCGGACAGGGAGCACCGCCGGGAGCGCCTTCGCGGCTCCCGACACGAGCTCGAAGCGGGCTCCATGCAGCGCGCAGGTGATCTGATCGCCCGTTACCTCGCCCGCCGAGAGCGGAAACTCCTCATGCGAGCAGCGGTCCTCCAGCGCGAAGACCCGGCCGTCGCGCTTCACGAGCACGATGCCGACTCCGTCCACCTGTACCGCCTTCATGCCGTTCTCCGGCACCTCGGCCACGCTGGCCACCCTCACGAACTCTCCCAACGCGTCTCTCCCCTAGCAGGTCGCGGTGGCCTTTCAGCGACCCCTACAGTCCGATCTTGAGCTCGATCGCCTCGCGAATCCGGTCGCGCACGCCCTCGACCGGAATGCGGCCCAGCACCTCATCGAAGAACCCGAACACCAGGAGCCGCTCCGCCTGCCGCCGGCTCAGCCCACGGCTCATCAGGTAGAAGAGCTGGCTCGAATCGACCTGACCCACCGTCGCCCCGTGCGAGCAGCGCACATCGTCAGCCTCGATCTCGAGGTTCGGCAGGGTCCGTGCGCGGGCCCGCTCGCTGAGGATGAGGTTTCGGTTCGTCTGGTAGGCGTCGGTGAGCTGCGCGTGCGGCTCCACTCGGATGAGACCGCGGAACACACTCCGGGCCGAGTCCGTCAACGCGCCCTTGTAGAGCAGGTCGCTGAAGGCGCTCGGAGCGGCGTGATGCTGCATGGTGTGGTGATCGATGTGCTGGCCCCCGTCGCCGAACCAGAGGGCCAGCATCTCGCTCCGGCTGCCGGATCCCTCCAGGTGGCTGGTCACGTCGGCACGGGCAAGATCGGCGCCGAGGCTGATGTTGATCCCGGCCAATTGGCTGTCCCGCTGGGTGGTGACGTGCTGCATCCCGAAGTGACTCACACCCCGCCCGTATCTCTGTAGCGAGATGTATCGGATCGTGGCGCCGGCACCCCCGAACAGCTCCGTTCCGGCCAGGCTGAGCGATGGCTCGGGCAGGTCGGGCGAGACGAACTCGTCGATGGACGTCGCCTCGCCGTTCTCCTCCACGGCGACGAGCGAATGGGAGGAGACGAGCCGCCCGCCGGTGCCGATGCACTGGAAGGCGTGGACCGGCGACGGGAGCCGGACGCCGCTCGGAACGAAGAGGAAGTACCCGCCGGAGAGAAAGGCGACGTGGGCCGCCCACAGCTTCTCCTCCATCTCCGGGATCGGGCTCGTGAACAGAAACCGCTCCAAAACCTCCGGCCGCTCACGAGCCACCTGAGCGATCGGGGCGAACACCACCCCGCGGTCCGCCAGCTCCTCGTCGAGCCGGTAGTACGCGGTACAACCGTCGACCTGGACCCAGACGCCGCACCGCTCTCCGGAGCGGGCCAGCACCTCGCGCACGGACTCTGGTACGGCCTCCAGCTCGTTCAACGCGGGTGGGGCGTACCCATCGGCCTCGGCCGATCCGCTGCCGGGCAGCGCCGGCTCGAAGTCCTCGAAGCGAAGGCCGCCGAGATCCGTGTACCTCCACTCCTCGGACTTGCGGCTCGGCAGTGGGAGCGCCCGGAAGCGCTCCCACGCGAGTCGACGGGCCTTCCTGAGCGTCTGAGGCTCGTTCAGCCCGTCGATGGCGGCGAGCGCGCCCGCCGGCTCAGCCGGCTTCACGCCGCCGCCCGCCGTCGTGTCTATCGTCACGCTGGTCACCCCGTTTCCCACGAATCCCTAGCCTACGCTTCCCTCCATCTCGAGCTCGACAAGCCGGTTGAGCTCGATCGCGTACTCGAGGGGGAGCTCCTTGGCGATCGGCTCGATGAACCCGCGCACGACCATCGCCATCGCCTCCTCCTCGGACAGGCCGCGGCTGGTGAGGTAGAACAGCTGCTCGTCGCCCACCTTCGAGACGGTCGCTTCGTGGCCGACCGAGGCCGTCTCCTCGTCGATCTCGATGTACGGGTAGGTGTCCGTTCGCGAGGTCTCGCTCAGCAGCAGGGCGTCGCACTCGACGTTCGACTTCGAGCCTTCGGCGCCCTCGTATACCTTCAGCAGCCCGCGATAGGAGGCGCGACCGGTTCCCTTGGAGATCGACTTCGAGGTGATCTGCGAGGTGGTATGGGATGCCACGTGCACCACCTTGCCGCCGGTGTCCTGGTGCTGGCCGTCGCTCGCGTAGGCGATCGAGAGGATCTGCCCGTGCGCGCCCTCACCCACCAGGAAGCAGGACGGGTACTTCATCGTCAGCTTGGAGCCGAGGTTCCCATCCAGCCATTCCATGTACCCCCCCTCCTCGACCCGCGCCCGCTGGGTGACGAGGTTGTACAGGTTGTTCGACCAGTTCTGGATCGTCGTCTAGCGGAAGCGTGCGTTCGGCCTGACGACGATCTAGATCA
>CAZEBA010000022.1:56578-62489 GCA_964510615.1 uncultured Gemmatimonadota bacterium | reverse complement strand
TCTCCGAGCCGCATCGCCGCACACTTCATCGCCAGCAGGTAGGCAGGTCGGGCGACGAAGACTCGAAGGTGCGACAGCTCGAGGTAGTCGTCGAACTCGCCTCCGCGCCCCAGGTAGCCCTTGACGGCGTCGTTCAGCCAGCGGTCGGGGACCCCGGCCTTCGCAGCCACGCGAGCGGCGGCCTGGCGCACGGTCCTCGCGGGCCGGAAGAACGCGTCGACGCCCTGGGTGGCGGCGCGGGCGTCGAGCGCCAGGCACATCACCGCCCCTCCCACCAGGTACACCTCCGCCAGGACGCCGTCCGATGCGAGTTCCTCGTTCAGGAGATCGAACAGCCGGTGGATCTCCGCTTTCGTCAGGCGGACCGGATGCTCCATGAGACGGGACCTAGACCCGCGCGCCGACGGTGGAATCCACGAAGATGTTCCGGCGCTTGAAGGGAACGAAGGAAGACCGAAGAAGATGAGGCCGCAGACTCTTCAGGTCTGTCGCGAAGTCAGGCCGCTCCAGCGGCTCGATCTCGCCAACCCAGGGGGGCGGCGCCACGCCCTTCTCCTTGGCAGCGTGCTCGATCATTGCCGCGACGTAGTTCTGGGCGAACGAGCTCACGCCTTCCAGATCGGCGTGGGCCACCGCTCGCTCGAACTGGCCAGCCGTGACCGAGACGAGGAGGTCGCTCAGAGCGGCCAGCGCGTACCGGCGCTCTCCTTCGTCCCGAAGCTTCTCGAGGATGCCGGCGAAGCGAGCTTCCTCTGCCGGCAGCGCTCGTGAGAGGACGTACGCCGACACGTCCTGCCCGCACGCGTTCGCGAGGCGCTTGAGCCGGGCCTTCTGTGCCTTCGTTAGGCGGATCTGGAGCTGCTCGGATTTCGAGGCCATATGCCCAAGCTAGACCCAGAGCCGCCAAATTGTCAATACATTTGTATTGACATCAGTCCAGCTTCTTCACCCGGACGTTCCGGAAGTAGACGCTGGTGTCCGCATCGTGGTTCTGGAGACCGACGTAGCCGCGGGCCGCGAAGTCCTCGATCTTGCCACGCGGCTCGGCCGCCCAGTCGACGACCTGGGCGCCGTTCAGGTCGACCGTGATCCGGTCGCCCACGAAGGAGATCTCCATCTCGTTCCACTCGCCGGGAGGCTTCGCACGGTCTTCGCTCGGGGCCTCGGCATCGTAGACGCCCCCCGTACGGTGGATGCGCTCCGGTGCCGCGGCGTCGACCTGCACCTCGAAGCTGTGATAGATGTAGTCGTCGCTCACCGGGACGCCGGGGACACGCAGGAAGATCCCGGAGTTCGCTTCCGGCACCGACGTCATGAACTCGAGCCGCAGCGTGAAGTCCCCGAACGGCTCGGCCGCGTACCACAAGAGTCCCATTCCACCGTGCGAGGTCAGGATGCCCGTCTCGTGGTCCAGGGTGAAGTGGCCGGGGCCGTAGTGGTTCCAGCCGCGCTCGTCGAAGCTGCCGTCCTCGCCCTCGGCGATCAGCGGAACGAAGCCGTCGGCGATCTCCTCTTCGGTGATTCGGGCCACGGGCGCGTCCCCGTCCGCCGCTGCCATCTCCTCTTGTGCGGCCTCCTCGCGAGCCGGCGCCGCGTCCTCCGCCCGGTTCTGGCCGCATGACGTCGCACTCACCAACGCCGCGCCGACGGCGCCGACCGCGATCAGGATCCTGCCTCTGTTCATGGCTCCCTCCGAGGGTTCCACTCGCCACGGGCGACGGCCGGTACGAAGGTATCCAGGCCGGGCGGCGGGAACGGAATCGCCTCTCCCCGCTCGGCGCTCATGTACCCCGTCATCAGAAGCTCCGCGACCGCCAGCCCGTCCGAGAAGTTCTCGTCCGGGCGAGATCCGGAGCGAAACGCCCGCACCATGTGCCGGTTCTCGCCGGTGTAGCCGTACTCTGCTTCCTCGTCCGCCACGACCGGCATCATACCGGTCTCGGCGTTCTGTTTCTCGACCAGGTCCTCGCCGCTCTCGCCCACGACCTCGCGGCTGAAGAACACCTTGGGGCCCGCATCGAGTGAACTGATCTGCATCGAGTACTCGGGACCCAGCAACTCCATGCTGAGGCGAAGCCCGGCGCCTACGTAGCACCAGGAGGTCGTCGCTTCCACGATCCGGCGCCCGCCGTCAGGCGCCCGGAACTCGACCATGGCCCGCGCGAAGTCCTCGGCCGGCCGGTGGGCGTAATCCAGGCGGCCGCCGCTCATCTCGGCCAACCGGGACACGTATTTCGAGGCCTGCCACTTCAGGCAGTCCGTATGCGCCGTGACCTTGACCGGCTTCAGCTCCTCGCGCGGAGCGCCGGGAGGCGTGAGGAGGAAGCGGGCCACCTCCACGGAGTGGCACATCATGTCGTTCAGGACACCGCCGCCCTGAAGCTCGCCCTCCCAGAACCACGGCATGTGCGGGCCGCTGTGTTCCTCGGCCGCCCGGGCCAGGTATGGCGGTCCGGCAAGCGCAGCTCCGCGAGCCCATACGATCTCCTTCCCTCGCACCACGCTCGGGGTGAAGAGCTGGTTCTCGAGATAGCCGTCGAGCAGGTGCGCTCGCCGGGCCAGTTCCAGCATGCGCCGGGCTTCGGCAACGTTCCTCCCCAGCGGCTTCTCGCACGCCACGCCCACCAGCTCCCCCTTGCCGCTCTCGATCGCCTCGACGATCTCCTCCATCACCTCCAGCCGCGTGAAGTTGGGAGCGCAGATCCAGAGGGCGTGGATCGTGGGGTCGGCCACCATCTCCGTCAGGCTCTCGTACACCTTCGCCTCGCCCACGCCGAGTTGTCGGGCCAGCGCCGCGGCTCCATCGGCGGTGGCGCGGGTTCGACTGACCACGCCGAGCACATCCGCGTCCCGCACCCCGACCCAGGACCGGATGTGGAAGCGGGCGATGAACCCGCCCCCCACGAATCCGATGCCCAGTCGATCGCTATCGCTCATCGCTCTCTCTCAGGCGACGCGTCCGTGGCGTCCGCGTCGAAGCGCCGCCGACCTCAGGCGACCTCGGCGGCGGCCCGCCCGGGCTCCTCGCGGAAGAAGACGAGGAACGCCACGGCGCAGAGGATCGTCAGCGCGGTTGGCACCAGAAACACGCTCGTCCAGTTCGTGCCGGCCTCGGTGGTGAAGAAGTCCCGCACCTGACCGGCGAACAGGCTTCCGAGGAACCGTCCCATTCCGAGCGCGATGATCGCGATCAGGCTCTGGGCGGAGGCCCGGATGTCCGGCGGCGCCACCTTGTCCACATAGACGAACGCAGCGACGAAGAAGAACACGTAGCAGAAGCCGTGCAGCGTGAGGGACGCGATGACGAGCCAAACCGGGCTTCCGATCGCGAAGACGATGTAGCGAATCGGCCAGGCGATCACCCCGATCGCCAGGGTCTTCCGCATGCCGTACTTCCTCAGCGACCAGGAAAGCAGAAACGCCATCACGAAGATCTCGGCGAACTGCGCCACGGTCATCACCGCCGGCACGCTCCGGCTCGAGATCCCGATCGCCTCGGACTCGAGGAAGGGCGCCGTGAGGATGTAGTAGAACTCCAGCTCGGTGGCGACGACGAACGTGATCCCGACGAAGATGGCGAAGTCCTTCACCCGGAGCATCTTCAGCGACTCGAGAAAAGCCCATGGGCTTACGCCTTCCTTCTGTGGCGGTGTCTTCGGCAGCGCCAACGACTGCAGCCCCATGATGATCGACAGCGCCCCCGCGAGCAGCAGCATGTCACCCCGCATGGCAGGCAGGGCGTCGCCTTCCCCCAGCCACCGCCAGCCGGTCAGCGCCCAGCCGGCGGCAATCCACCCCAGCGTCCCCCAGACGCGGATCGCCCCGAACTCCTTCTCGGAATCGCTCAGGTTGATCATCGCGATCGAATTGGTGAGCGCCAGAGTCGGGGCGTACAGCAGGCAGTACACGAGCATGAGAGCCAGCATCGCGCGGAAGTCCGTCATGCGCGCGACGGCCATGAGGAGGATGCCGCCCGTGAGCGCCAGGAAGCCGATCACCCTCTCGGTGGGAAAATACCGGTCCGCCACCTGGCCGCCGATCATCGGAGCGACGATCGTCGCGAGCGGAAGCAGCGCGTAGATCCAGCCGACCTGCCCTCCGCTGAAGCCCAGATCGTTCAGCAGGTACGAGGAGAGGACCGGGGCCCACGCCCCCCAGATGGCGTACTGCAGAAACATCATGGCCCCGAGCTGGAACTTCGGGCCCGTGCCCCGGACGCCGGGTGTGTCGCTCAACCGCGCCCTCAGACGATCCTGCGCTGTACCGGATCCCAGTACACGCGGCGGCCCTCCCGGTAGGACTTGGTGGCCATGTGGCAGGTGATCGCCTCCTCGATGCCGCGGTCGATGTTGCAGCTGGGTGTCCCCCCGTACCGGATGGAGTCGAGCCACTCGCGGAGGTGCAGATAGTACGTGCTCACGCGGCGTCCTCCCCGGTACGTGAACAGGAGGCCGCGGCTCGCGAAGTACTCCTGCGTGGGTGTCGTCACGGCGTCCACGCCCTTGAAGCCGCTGTGATAGGTGAGCATCGGCCGATCCGGCTTCAACAGCTCCTCCTCCAGCAGATCCCGGTAGCGGGTGGACGAGGCGTCCGCCGTGACCTGGAGGCGCTCGCCGACGTCCATCGTCGCGTCGTGCCCCATCATCCGGATCCCCCGCTGGTATCCGTTCGCCAGCGTGGCGCTGTACACGAACGTCAGATTCCGGTCCGGATACTCGAGCACGGCCTGCCACACATCCGGCACGTCGCGTCCGTCCCTGAAGAAGTAGATGCCGCCCGACGCCGTGGCCGAGTGCGGGATTCCCAGCTCGAGGATCTGGTTGACCGAGTCGTACTCGTGTGACATGAGATCGCCGGACAGACCTGTCCCGTAGTCGTACCAGCAGCGCCACCGGAAGAAGCGCCGGAGGTCGAACGGGACCTTGTTCGGGGCGGCCTCCTGAAACTGGGCCCAGTCGATGGTGGTCGGGCTTCCCTTCTCGTGGATCTCCCACACCCAGGCGCCCCACGGGTCGTTTCGGTTCGTGGTCGTCTCGACGAGAGTGACGGGTCCGAGGATCCCCTTCTCGATCACCTGCCGGGCCTTCTCGTGGCTCTCCATCTGGCGGTTCTGGTGACCGAGCTGGAAGACGATCCCCGAGCTTTTCACCGCTTCCGCCATCGGCCACACCTCATCCTCGGTGCGCGTCATGCACTTCTCGCAGTAGACGTGCTTGCCCATCTCGGCCGCGGCCACGGTGATGCGGGAGTGCCAGTGGTCCGGCGTGGCGATGATGATCGCGTCGACGTCCGGTGCCGCCAGGAGTTCCTCGTAATGGCGATACCGTTTCGCCGGCTGAAGCTGCCGGGTATCACCGCCGGGTCGGAGTGGCTGCGTGGACGCGGCGATCGCCCTCTCGGCCCGCACATCGAACAGATCACAAACTGCGGTGAGCTCGACGTTCAGGTCCTCCTGGTCGAGCCACTCCTCCAGCCACGTGTCGCGCGGGTCCTCGATCTTGGCCAGGCGACGCTCCTCGATCCAGTCCGGATGCGCGAAACCCAGGCTTCGCACCAGCGATTCCCCCTCCCCACCATATCCGATGATGCCGACGCGAATCGTCTCGGGGTGGGTTCGTGTCTCGAGCTCCGAGAAGATGGCCGCGCCCTCGTCCTCGATCCCCAGTTCGTCCAGCAGGCGTCGCCGCTCATCTGCGTCCAGTCCCCTGCGACGGAGCGCGGTGTATCCCAGCGCGCCGACAACCGGGACCGTGGCCAGGGCCCTCAGGACGTCCCGGCGTCCCATTCCGCCCGAGCCCGACGGCTTACCCGCAGAAACCGGTTCGCCCGCCGAATCCTCCGGCCTGTTGCCGGTCAGCTCGCCGCCGTTCTCGTCCCCGCCGATCTGTTCGTCCTCGTCCCCGCCGATCTG
>CAZEBA010000022.1:0-56478 GCA_964510615.1 uncultured Gemmatimonadota bacterium | reverse complement strand
CTCGTCCCCGCCGATCTGTTCGTCCTCGTCCCCGCCGATCTGCTCGTCCTCGTCCCGTATCTCATCATTCATCGGTCGTTCTCCGCCGGATTGCCCGTAGTTGTCATGCGTAGGATTCCTGAGCCGGGCCGCGGGCGCGTGCCAGCCGCACCAAGCGATCCAGTCCGACGATCCGCCCCGTGGGGAAGAACAGGATCACCAGCAGCGCGCACAGCTCGATCAGCGTCTTGTTGATGATCAGGTAGGCGCCCTCTGCCGGAATCGTGTACACGAGCCCGGGCCATGGCGGCGTAGCGAGATAGTAGAGGAGGAGCATGATGATCCCGAAGACCGTTGCCGTGCGGGTGAGACCACCCAGCATCAATCCGAGTCCGACGAGGATCAGCCCCCACACATTCAGCTGATCGACGAAAGCCAGCGTGCCCGAATTGGAGGCCAGGTCCATGAAGAGCTCCGACATGAAGCCCTGCGAGCCTTCCAGGTAGCCGGCGGCCGTCCAATACGGGTTCACGAGCTTCGCGACACCCTCGTAGAAGAAATGCCAGCCGATAGCGAAGCGCAGCGCCACCAGGGCGGTCAGTTGAACGCCTGAGTATTCCGATCTCATCTCGCCCCTTTCCGCAGAGAAGCCATTGTTGGTCCGGCCCAGCCTACCGAGAGCGTCGCGCGCCCTTCCCCGTCGATCACCATGCACTCGAACCCGGGGAGGGAGTCGATGAAGCGAACCCCTCGCCCTGGGGACATCAGAGCCGTGGCTGTCGCCAGCGCATCCGAGGCGAAGACGGTGGGGCCCACGACCGTCGCGCTCAGGACGCCATCGCCTGAACGCCCGGTGCGGGGATTCACGATCTGGTGCCACGATCCTTGCGGGTCGAAGCGGGCCTCGTAACCGCCCGAGGTCGCAACGGCTCCATCCGTGACCCGCAGGGGCGAGGGCAGAACCCCACCGTGCCGCGGATCGCGTACGGCGACCGCCCAGGGGAGGCCGTCCTCCCGAAGGCCGGAGGCCCGGATGTCGCCGCCCGCATCGATCAGGAAGCGGTCGATCCCGCGCGCCTCGAGCACGGCGGCCATCGCATCCACGATGTAGCCCTTGGCGATCCCGTCGAGCGTGATGCCCATCCCGCCGCGCTCGAAGGCGATCAATCCGCGGGAGACACGAAGGGATCTCGCACCGATGATTTCCAGCGTCTCTCGCCAGAGGACGGGATCCGGGTTGTCCGGCGCCTGCTTGAGGAGATCGACGAGCGGTTGGACCGTGACGTCGAAGGCGCCGCCGCTGACCTCGTGGACGGCAGCCGATCGATCGAGCAGCAACGTGAGCTCGGGAGGCGGGTCTGCCAGCCGTCCTTCCGTGTTGAGAGCGCTCACGGCGGAGCCCGGGTCGAACCGATTGAGGAGCCCGATCAGCCGATCCATCTCCTCGAAGGCGCGGCCGGCCGCATCCTCGACCATCCAGCGGGAGTGGTGGATCGCCGCGATCGACACGCGGGTGCTCATCGCCCGCCTGTCCACCACCAGCTTGTGATCGCCGGACGGCAAGATCGTGTCTTCGATGCGCTCCGGTGCGGGTCGGGCGGGCTCGAATCCCAATTCGAGCAGCACCGCCATCGACGGAGGGTCGCGTTCTTCGTGCGCGGGTCTCATGCCATCGGACCTTCCGGCGAGACGTGACGGGACCGCAACACTTTACGGATCCCGGATCGTCTCCCCTCGTGACGTTTCGCGCAAGAAGGCTGAAGCGGTTCGGTGCTGGTCCGCCGGCTCATGCCGTCTCGAGGCGGCTCAGATAGCGGAAGCTCTTCTCCACGGAACGGAACGGCGCTTCCGGGTCATCGTGCTCGACGAAGTAGTGGCGAATCCCGGCGCGCTCCCGATGTCGAAAGATCTCGGCCCAATCGACGACGCCGCTTCCCACCTCGGTCATGCGCCCATCGCCGGTCCGGTCCTTGACATGAACCATCGCGATCCGGCCTGGCCAGCGGTCGATGAAGGCAATCGGATCGCGACCCGCGTGAATGATCCAGAAGAGATCGAGCTCCATCTCCACCAGCTCGGCATCGGCCGTCTCCAGAAAGACGTCCAGCGGAGTCCGCCCTTGTATCTCGGGAAACTCGAAGTCGTGGTTGTGATAGGCGAAGCGAAGCCCCAGCGCGCGGGCCTCTGCGGCCGCCTCCGTGAGGCGCTCGGCCACTTGCCGCCAATCGTCCAGAGAAGCGCGCATCGACTCGGGAACGGATGGCACGACGACGTACTCGTGACCTATGGCCGCGGCAGCCTCGAGAGTCGCAGGCCACGCCTCGTCCACGAGCTCGAGGGGTACGTGAGCCGAAGGGGCGCGCAAGCCTGCATCGGCGAGGAATCTCCGGATCTCCGATGGCGAATGGCCGAAGTAGCCCGCAAACTCCACCTTCTCGTAGCCGATCTCCGCCACGCGGGCCAGAGTGGCCGGTACGTCTCGCTCCATCTCCGTGCGGACCGTGTAGAGCTGGAGGCCCAACGGGCCCGGGAACCTCCTCCGATCCGTCTCCATCCGCGCGCACGCCGCCGCCATGGGCGACAATGCGAGCACCGGAGAGCCGACCGCGAGCGCGGCCAGCCTCGTCAGCGCCTCCCGTCGCGTGAGCGCCCGGTTCACTCGTCCAACGCCGCTTGCCTCTGCCGCTCGCCTAGCGCCGCTGCTGGAGAAACAGCCACTCGATCAACTCCTCGGACGCGTAGGCGGGTACCCACGCGAAGTGGTCGATGCCCGGCAACTCATCGTACCGCACGTCGGCGCCGGCCTCCTCGAGAGCGGCTGCCATCCGGCGCGATTCCTCCACGGGTACGATGTCATCGGCATCACCGTGAACGATCCAAACCGGAATGCCCGCGATGCTAGCCGCCAGATCCGAGTACGGGTCCGCGCTGGATTCGGGGAGGAACATCGGGAAGCCGGGAAAGGCCGCGACGAAACCGCAAACGACGACGAGCGCCGCAAAACGATCGGGATGCTCGTAGGCCAGGTACCATGTCCCGTTCCCTCCGAGCGACAGACCCGTCAGATAGACCCGCGATTCGTCGACTCGGTACTCCCGCAGGGTGGCGTCGAGCGCGGCCATCGCCATCCGGCCGGGTACACCCTGCCAGGTCAGCTCCTCGGGCACCTGAGGAAAGACCACGATCGCCGGCCAGCTTTCTTGGTTCGACCGGATCGCGCTCCCGAGCCCGACTTGCGTCTGAAGCAGCCCATCGTCGCCGCGCTCCCCCGCTCCGTGAAGAAACAGGATGACCGGCCACTCCTCCGACGGGCGATAGGCGCGAGGCACGTAAACCTGGTACCGGTAGTCTGCGCCTTCCAGTGAGATCGAGCGGTCCAGAAAACCGGTCTCGATCGTCTGCGCCACCACCGCATCGGGGCATGCAAGCAGACAGGCCAGCAGGAGAGTCTTGTGCCTCATTGGCCTCCGGGCGGTGACCCTGCTCGGGTTGGCGGTGAGTTCACAATCTTGTCGCGGCCTGGTTCCATTACGCTAGTGCACGGGCCCAGTCGACGCGATGCGGTCGAGCGGCGGCATCAGCCGGCCCACCCGCCACGAGGGGAGCTGGTAGAGAACGGAGTCCCCGGCCGTCCGGATCTCGTACGCCGCCGCGCGCTGTTCGGCTGTGATCTCGAGCAGCGTGTCGGCCGCGGCGCCGAGGGCGATCAGTCGAAGCTCCTCCGGTTCGGCCGGGGCCTCGGGCTCGGCCTCGCCGTCGTCCGGCGTCTCCTGCTCGCCAGCATCGGGCGCATCGCCTGCCCCCGGGCGACCCTCGCGAACTTCTTCGAAGAAGCCCGTGGCACGGAGGTTGGCGAGCTCGCCGAGCAGATCGGCCACCGCCACGGCGTCGGCCAGCGCCGCCGGTTCCGCTCGGGCGCCGGAGCCGACCAGAGTCCATGCCGAATCGGCTCGGTGGATCGAATAGCTCGAGCCGTTTCGCGTCACATGCAGCGCCTGGACCTTCGCCGTGTCCACTCGCGCGATCGTCTTGTCCCGCCAGTCGTCGAGCGGCCTCGCCGCAGCCGATCTCAGATCGCCGCCCACGACGAAGACGTCCGTCTGATCGGGCAGGCGCACGTACGCGCTGCCGAAGGACGGCCCGGGCTTGCCGAGCAGAAGGACGACCTCGATTCCCTGGGCGCCGGCGAACGTCAGCTGCCAGCCGCTGTCGGCCGTCACTCCGAGACGCTCGTGATTGGCGGAGTTCGTCGACGCTCGATCCCCGACCGTCGCCCCGCCGATCGCGGTCAGCAGACGCTCCAGGGTAGCCGAATCGGCACGGAACCCGTTCGCGGTCCAGCCGATCCCACCGCCCGCGCCGGTCGTACCGCCCGTACCTCGCTCCAGCACCACGCTCTCGCCCGCGGGCCCCCGGAGCGCGACGCTCTCGAGTTCCGCGGCCTGGATAGTCTCCAGCGCTCGAGCCACCGGACCGGCGGCGGCAGAGCCCTCGGGGCCCGCCCTCCCCTTCACCAGGGTGAGGACGGCGTAGAGGGCAACGAGAACCACCAGGAGCAGCACCAGTTTCCGCAGGGCACGCGCGCTCATCGGGCGCAGCTCATGGGCCTCAAACGCCGCAGCTCATGGGTCTCAATCGCCCAAGCGCACGGGTCTCATTCGTCGTACGCCCCCTTCCACCGTCGCCGGGCCCGGGACACCCGTCGGGTCACGCGGATGATCCCGAGGGCCGCCAGCAGCAGAGGGACCCCGATCAGGCTCCCCCACTTGAAGCCGGCCTGCTGCGCCTCCGACGTGAACGCCAGCGCCGGCGGCGCCCGGTTCTTGGAGCGGATGCGGATCAGCGCCTCGTCCTGGGCCAGCCAGTCAATGGCGTTCGCCGCGAACACGAGGTTCTGCGGATTGGCTCCGACGAAATCATCCTGCAGGAACTCGGCGTCGCCCACCACGACGACCCGTCCGCCGGGCGGCGCTTCCTGAACCGTGTCGGCAGTCGTCCGGGGATCGATCGCGGCGGCGAGGACTCGTCGTCCGAGTGAATCGGGGTTCATGGTCGCCGGCGCCGCCTGGGGCGACACGGACGTGAACGCGGGCGCCACGCCTGCCGCGTCCGTCGTCGTCCAGAGAGGTGTTGCCAGCGATGAGTCCCAGATCTCGACCGGACTGGCCCAGCCGAACGTGACGTTCGTCAGATCGCGCGTGATCGCGTGGTCCGAGGCGCGAAAGGCGATCGGCCAGAACGGATAGGCCGTGATGACGCTGAACATGCCCCGCTGGCCGAGGTTGATTCGCTCGCTGGAGCGGAGATCGTAGACGACACCTCCCGGCAGGTGAACGCCCAGCTGCGCCAGCTGGCTGTCGAGCCCGGTGGCGATCGGCTGAGCCATCAGATTCTGCATCGAGATCTCTGCCCCCTCGAGGAGCAGCAGCGCGGCCCCGCCATCGGCCAGATAGCCGCCGAGCCGCCGGGCGGCGGCGGAGTCGAGCGGAGACGTGGGCCCCGCGAGGACGATCACCGGAAACGAGTCGGTCGAGATCGGCGGGGCAGCAACGGGACGGACCGGGGCCTCACCCGCGGTGGAGTCCTCGGACGAGGCCGAATCCGGCGGCTCCGGCTGCAGCTCGAAGCCCCGGACATCGTAGCGGTCCGAGAGCGCGGACCGCAGCGCCGACAACTGGAACGGACCACGCGCTCCGAAATCGGTGACGAACGCGACAGCCGGCTTCTCGGATCGGGTCATCGACGCGATCGAGGCAGCCAGTCGATACTCGAGGTCGTCCGTGCGGTCGATCGGCGAGATCACCTCGCGCTCGTCCGCGTACAGGACGGCGAGGCCGAACCAGCCTCGCTTCACCTCGAATTCGTCGTCCCTTAGGACGTTGAACTCGATCGGCGAGATTCCGAGCGCCGACGCCTCTTCCGCGGCCTCGTCGCTCCGGGCCGGATCGATGTCCTGGACGACCACCAGGCTTCCGCCCGCCCGGGCGAAGTCCGCCAGCAGGTCGCGAACGTCGCGCTGGACAAGTTGCACCTCGGGCGGCAGCTCCCGGGATGCAACCAGCTTGATCGTCACCACATCGTCCAGCCCGCCGAGGATCCCGCGCGTGCCGGAGGCGAGCGTGTAGAGGTTCTGCCGCGTCAGATCGAGTCGGCCCCGCACGTACCCGCCGAGCAGGTTGAGCACCACCACCCCCGCGCCCACGACGATCACACCCGTCCTCAGTCTCCGGAAGGCTCCGCGCTCCACGCTAAGCCGATCCCGACTGATCAGGGCCACCGCCAGGATGAGGAAGAACGCAGCCGACGAGAAGAAGTAGAGGACGTCGCGCAGGTCGATCACACCGCGGGCCACGTTCTCGAAGTGGCCGAGGACCGACAGCCTCGCCACCCAACCACCGAGCAGCGGAGGCAGGCCGATCTGCACCAGGGGGGTGCCGAACAGCACCAGCGTGAGGCTGATCGCGGTGGCCAGGACGAAGGCCGTGATCTGGTTGCGGGTGGCCGCCGAGGCGGCCAGGCCGATGGCGACGAACTCGGCCGCCAGCAGCGCCGAACCGGCATACTGGGCGGTCATGATGCCCGGGTCGGCGTCCGAGATGGCGAGAAGGGCGAGCGCGGTCGGGAGCGTGCCCGCCAGCACCGCGAGCACGAAGAGCCAGTTGCCCATGAACTTGCCGGCCACCACATCGAGCTCGCTCACCGGCTGGCCCATCAGCCACTCCAGCGTGTGTCCGCGCCGCTCCTCGGCCAGGCTCCGCATCGTCACGGCCGGCACATAGATGGCCAGCAGCCAGGGAAGCAGATCGAAGAGGGGGCGCATCGTGGCGATCCCGCTCGCCAGCGCCTGTCTCAGGGACAGAAACAGCGCCAGGGCGAGGAAGGCGATCGCCAGGACGTAGGCCGCCGGATGGTCGACGAAGGAGCGTAGCTCGTACCGGGCCAGCGTGCGGAAGCGCCCCATCAGTCCGGCACCTCCTCCTGCGGCTTCCTTCGTTCGGGCTCACCCGCCGTCAGCTCGCGGAAGAGCTGCTCCAGGCTCGCCCGCTCCAGATGAAGCTCCCACAGCGTCCACCCCCTTTCCTTCGCGAGGCGAAACACCAACGGCCGCAGATCCTCGCGCGCGGAGGCGCTCAGCCGGAGGCGGGTCCGCCCCCCGGCTTGTGCGCCGGCCTGCTCCACGGAGACGCTCTGGACCTCCGGAACCTGATCGAGCGCCTCTGCGATCCCGTCGCCTTCGGCCTCGACCAGATACCGTGCGCCGCCGCCCCGACCCGAGAGCAGGTCGCCGACGCTCCCATCGGCCACCAGCCGGCCTCGCGAGACGATGATCAGGCGGCTGCAGGTGGCCTCCGCTTCCTGCATCACGTGGGTGCTGAGGATCACGGTTCGCTCGCGGCCCAGCTCGCTGACCAACCGTCGAATCTCCACCCGCTGATTCGGATCCAGACCCTCCGTCGGCTCATCGAGAATCAGGATCTCCGGCTGGTGCAGAATCGCAGCGGCGAGGCCGACGCGCTGCCTGTAGCCCTTCGAGAGCTCGCCGACGGGACGGAAGAAGACGTCGTCCAGGTTGGTCTCGGAGGCCGCCTCGCCCACCGCGCCCCGGGCTTCCCGGCCTCGGAGCCCTCGCAGCTCGGCCGCGAACTCGAGGTAGTCGCAGACGAGCATCTCGTCGTAGAGCGGGTTGGCCTCGGGCAGGTAGCCGACCCGCCCTTTCGCCTCCCGCAGTCCCTCCGCGATCGGCCGGTTGTCAAACGCCACCTGGCCTTCGTCCGGCTCCAACGTGCCGGTGAGCAGACGCATGGTGGTCGTCTTCCCGGCACCGTTGGGGCCGAGAAACCCGACGACCTCTCCGCGATCCACCCGAAAGCTGAGGTCCTCCACAGCCGTGATCCGGCCGAAGCGCTTCGTCACACCGTCGACGTCGATCACGCGGCAACCGTCCTCATGACGTAGTCCCGTGAGATGGCCGGTCAGCCCCCGAGAGCTGCAGCGGCAGCCTCGGCGGAGGTCATGACCGGTATGACCTCGAAGTCAACGAGATCTTTCCAGCACGACATCCACTCGTCAAGCAGTGCACCGTCTTCGCACCGCATGACCTGATAGCAACGGGTGAGATCCCGCGTGACCCAGCTGCCCTCATACCCAAGGCCATCCGGCAGCTGGCGTCCCGACTCGCGAAGGCGACGGTAGACCGGTCCGGCGTCACCGCCGCGGAAGGATTCGATAATCATGTAGAGCATGAGCAGTTCTCCGAATCGACCTCGCCATGTCCGGTCCCGGACGGCTTCTTCGCATCTGTGAATAAGACCGATCTCCACGCTGGATGACAGGGATCAAGGACCATGGGAGGAATCATGACGAGAACGACCGCTCCTGTCGACAACGGTGTCAACGTCGCCGCGTTGCTCGAGGCGCGCGAGGCCCTGACGGAGATGCCCGAGGCAGCCCAATTCACCTGGCGAGCGACCAACGAGTGGATCCGAGGCACGCACAGCCGATCCACCGTCGAGGGGTTCTTCGGGCTGGGCGAGGAGCAGAAGCACCGGTCGACGTTCACGTTCGAGGCCGATCACCCGGAGATCTTCGCGTCCGAGGATCACGGAGCCACGCCCGTCGAGCTCGTGTTGTCCGGCCTGGCGAGCTGCCTGACCGCCGGCATCGCCTCGGTGGCCCAGAACCGCGAGATCCAGCTCCGGTCCGTGAAGGCGACCCTGGAAGGCGGGATGGACATCCAGGGCATCCTCGGAATCGATCCCGAGGTCCGGAACGGCTTCAGCGGCATCAAGGTGACCTACGAGATCGATGCCGACGCAACGCCGGACGAGATCAAGGCCGTCGTGGCCCAGTCGCAGAAGCGCTCGGCCGTCTTCGACATCGTCACCAACCCGACCAACGTCGCGGTCGAGGTCCTCTAGATCCGGCACCGCATAAAGGGAGGCAACCATGCGCACGACGACCGTAGTGATCGGAGCCGGCCAGGCCGGGCTGGCCATGAGCCGCTGCCTCGCCGAGCGCTCGATCGACCACGTCGTGCTCGAGCGCGGAGAGGTGGCGAACACGTGGAAGACCGAGCGGTGGGACTCGCTGCGGCTGCTCACGCCCAACTGGCAGAGCCGGCTGCCCGGCTTCGGCTACGAGGGCGACGATCCGGACGGGTATCGAACGATGCCCGAGACGATCGACTTCCTCGAGCGGTATGCGGACGTCACCTCGGCCCCCGTCCGGACTCACACCACCGTCCTCTCGGTTCGGCCGCGTCATGACGGCTACGAGGTCGTCACGAACCACGGCACCTGGCGGTGCGAGGCCGTCGTGATCGCCACCGGGGCGTTCAACACCCCGAACGTTCCGGCCGTGGCCGAATCGGTCCCGAGCGGGATCGACATGTTGACGCCCCGGGAGTACCGCAATCCGGACCAGCTCGACGCAGGCGGGGTGCTGGTCGTCGGCGCCGCCGCCTCGGGACTCCAGATCGCCGAGGAGATCCACCGCTCCGGACGGCCCGTGACCCTGGCGGTCGGAGAGCACGTACGAGTCCCGCGAGCATACCGGGGCAAGGACATCCAGTGGTGGATGGACGTCACCGGCGTGCTGGATGAGCGCTACGACGAGGCGGACAACCTCGTGCGCGTCCGCAGCCTGCCCTCCCTGCAGCTCGTGGACGACCGGAGGGATCTCGACCTCAACCGCCTGACCGACCTGGGAGTCCGGCTCGTCGGCCGTCTCGCGGGCATGCAGGATGGAAAGGCTCAGTTCTCGGGATCGCTGGCAAACCTGTGCGCGATGTCGGATCTGAAGATGAACCGGCTGCTCGACCGGATCGACGAGTGGGCATCGGAGAGGTCCCTCGACGGAGTGATCGACCCGCCGCACCGCCTCGAGCCGACCCGGGTGGAGGCTTCCCCTCCGCTGAGCCTGGATCTCGGCACGATCCGGACGATCCTCTGGGCGACCGGATACCGTCCCGACTACTCGTGGCTCGACCTGCCCGTTCTCGACCGGAAAGGCCGCATCCGGCACGACGGAGGTGTCGTCACCGAGTCGCCGGGCGTCTACGTGCTGGGGCTGCCGTTCCTGCGGCGCCGCAAGTCGACGCTGATCGACGGTGTCGGGGACGATGCGCGGGACCTGAGCGCGCACCTGGCGTCGTATCTGGACGGCGCGCGTGCGCGTCCGGAGCTTGTCGTCCGGGCGGCTTGAGAAGGTGCCGGATCAGTTGCTCCGGTCGAGCTGTGCGGCCTGCACTCCGGAAGGGTGTGCCGCTCGGGGGTGGACGCGCGATCTCGACCGCCTCCTCAAGGCCCACAGCTCGGCGCGGCGGGTGCCGGCGCACTCACGGACCGGCAGGTTCCCGAACATACCCCCTTGACAACTTTCGGGGCGGCGCTCCGTCGGAGTCCGGGATCGCCTCAGCGAACCCCCTCCGGACCTACTGTGCGGTTCCTGCCGGCGGGCGTGGCCTCCAAGGCCATCAAATGGGTCTCTTCCGCCCGTTCGTCGGCGAGGGCGGCGGTACGAGCGCCGAAAACCCCGGTGTTATATTTCGGGGTATCTTCGGGGTTCCGAGAACGGAGGTTTTCCGTGATCCAATTCGCATCCTACGACTCCGCCGCGCCCGGATCGCTGGCACGGCTGGGCGACGAGATCGCCCGCCTCTCGGCGCACATCCAGGCGGCCACCTACCGGCTACTCTGCATGATCCGCGAGTTCGACGAGCGGGAGGGCTGGCACGAGGAGGGCTTCCAGAGCTGCGCTGGGTGGCTGAGCTGGCGCACCGGCATCACGCCCGGCGCGGCGCGGGAGAAGGTCCGGGTGGCGCGGGCGCTCGGGCCGCTTCCGCACCTGAGCGAGGCCATCCGCACGGGGCGCCTGAGCTACTCGGCGGCCCGCGCGCTGACGCGGGTGGCCACGCCGGAGAACGAGGCGGAGCTGGCCGAGGTCGCGCGGTACACGCCGGCCGCGCAGCTCGAGCGGCTGGTCCGGGGGTGGCGGGCGGCCGACCGGGCGGAGGAGGAAGAGCGGGAGCGTCACGCGCGCCGGGAGCTCTGGCTGCTGCCGGAAGCGGACGGCTCCTGGTCGATCCGGGGACGGCTGGACCCCGAGGCGGGAGCGGTGCTCCGCCGGGCGCTCGAGGCCGCCGGGGAGGCGCTCTACGCCGGGGAGACCGCCGATCCGGAGACGCCCGCCGAAGCACGGCGCGCCGATGCGCTGGGGCTGGTGGCCGAGCTGGCGCTCGCCGGAGGGATCGGGGCATCGGAGCGTGGAACGAAGGCGCGGAGGGATGGGAGGAAGCGGGAGGCGCCGTCGGAGCCGGCGGCGGTGAGCGAAGCTCAGGCCGCGAAGCGGGCGCCGGCTCCCGTGATCGGCCGCGCGGCGCGGTTCCAGGTGGTCGTGCACGTCTCCGCGGAGACGCTGGCCGGGGCCAGCACCAGCGACGGGGCCGCCGATGGCGCAGCCGACGGGGCCGCCGAGGCAACGGGCGAGTCACGCATCGAGGCGGGCCCGCACGTCTCCGCGGAGACGTCAAGGCGGCTAGCTTGCGACGCGGCGGTGGTGATGATGACGCACGACCAGGCGGGGGGCGTGCTGGACGTCGGCCGCCGGACGCGCGCCGTGCCGCCGGCGCTCCGCCGGGCGCTCGACCGCCGCGACGGAGGCTGCCGCTTCCCCGGCTGCGTCTCCCGCTACTGCGACGCGCATCACATTCGGCACTGGGCGGACGGGGGCGAAACGAAGCTCGACAACCTCACCCTCCTCTGCCGCCGCCATCACCGCCTGGTCCACGAGGACGGCTGGCTGGTCGTGAGGCGCCCAGACGGGGAGGTGCGCTTCCACCGGCCCGACGGGCGCCTCTTTCCGGAGGTGCCCGCCCCTTCCCCGCTCGGTGAAGACCCGGTGGCCGCGCTGGAAGGGCCGCAGCGGGACCTCGAGATCGACCCCTGGACCCCGACGCCGGCATGGCAAGGCGAGCCCCTTGACCTCGAATGGGCGCTCTTCACTCTTCGGAGACCGCCGCCGTGGGAGGCATCGACATGAGGCGTCTCCGCGGAGACGCCCGGGCTCAACGGCGGTTGATGGGCGTTGGCGGAGCGCACGCTAGACTACCCGCTCCGTCCGCCCCAGGAGGCCGAGCCCACCTCTAGTCGAACCATTCCGCCATCCGGCGACGGGTAGCCGCGTCCGGCAGCCGCCCGTACCCGGCCGCCACGTTGTCGAGGAGATGCTCGGGGTCGGAGGTCCCGGGGATGGCGCAGGTCACCTCGGGGGCGGCGAGCACGTACTTGAGGAAGAACTGGCCCCAGCTTCCGCAGTCGAACTCGGCCGCCCACGCCGGCAGCTGTCGGCCTCGGATCCGGCGGAAGAGCTCCCCGCCCTCGTACGGCCGGTTGACGATCACGGCCGTCCCGTGATCGGCGGCGAGCGGAAGGAGCCGGCGCTCGGCTTCCCTCGTGGCGATCGAGTAGTTGAACTGCACGAAGTCGAGGTTCTCGGACCGAATCAGCGCCATGAGCTGGTCGTACGCGCCGACCTGATAGTGGGTGACGCCGAGGTAGCGGATGCGGCCGGCGCTCTTCCATTCGCGCAGCGTCTCGAGATGGCGGCCCACATCCACCAGGTTGTGAACCTGCATGAGATCCATCGGCCGCGCCCGCATTCGGTCCATGGAGGTCTCCATCTGCCGGATCCCGGCGTCCCGGCCGCGCGTCCATACCTTGGTCGCGAAGAACAGCCGGTCTTGGATACGGAGCTCCGACGACAGGCGGCCAACGACCTCCTCGGAGCGCCCGTACATCGGCGACGAGTCGACCAGCCTTCCCCCACGCTCGACGAGCAGCCGCAGCACCTCGCGGCGTGGCTCGAGCTCGGGCTCCGAGCCACCTACATCGAACGCCTGCCAGGTACCGAGACCGACGATCGGCAACGGCTCCCCGGAGGAGGGGATCGGACGCGCGTGCATCGACGAAACCTGGGAAGGCACGGGAGAAAGATCCAAGGCCGCGCCGTTGCGCGGACCGAATCCTATCGGCACGAGGGCCAAGCCGGCCGCGCCGGCGCGCAGGAACTCACGTCTCGAGACAATGAGCGGGCCGCCCCGTGCTTCTCTCTCCACTGCGCACCTCCTCCCGATCTTCTCGTCGCCGGATCGTCCTTCGTGAGCCATCGTCGGATACTCGTGAGCGATCGTCCGATGCTACATTGCGGCTGAACCGGCTCGGGCTGAGATGATGCTCCTGCTAAAGAACCTGCTGTTCACCCTCGTGGTGCCCGGCACGGGTGCCGTCCTGCTGCCCCTATACCTCGCCCGAAGCCGATTCCCGCCGCCACCGGGCGTGACGTTCGCCATCGGGCTCGCGATGCTCGCGCTGGGTGGAGCCCTGTACCTCCGGTGCGTTTGGGACTTCGCCACCTTTGGCCGCGGGACGCCGGCCCCGATCGACGCCCCCAAGAAGCTGGTCATCCGCGGCCTCTACCGATACACGCGAAATCCGATGTACGTCGCCGTCCTCACGGTGATACTGGGTTGGGGCATCCTGCTTCAAGCCCCGATCCTGTTTCTGTACGCCCTCTTCGCCGGCGCCGCCTTCCACTCGTTTGTCGTCTTTTATGAGGAGCCCACGCTGAGGCGCCAGTTCGGAGACGAGTACGAGGTCTATCGCGTGCGGGTGAACCGGTGGCTTCCCCTCCCGCCGCGCTGACGGAGAGCGGCGGCAAAGCCACGTTTCAACCGTCCGGGTCGATCTGATCCGAGGCCGCGTGGCTCTCGACGACGTCCAGGAAGTTGTGGTGGGCGAAGTCGACCAGGATCGTGCGGACGGAGTCGGCTGCTGTGACGGTTGGTTGCGCGATCGCCTCGCCGCAGCCGAATAGGCGCGCGCAGCGGTCCGCGGGCCGGCCTTCGGTTGCAGCGGACAGGCCATGGAGTCAGTGTGTGAAGGCGCAGGCTCCTGTACGGACCCTGATCGAACGGCGGTAAGGGGTAT
Organism: uncultured Gemmatimonadota bacterium; assembly: GCA_964510615.1. Taxonomy (GTDB): domain Bacteria; phylum Gemmatimonadota; class Gemmatimonadetes; order Palauibacterales; family Palauibacteraceae. Next base: position 42,514 of record CAZEBA010000022.1, on the reverse strand, counting down.
GCCGACCCGATCTCGCATCCTGAATAAGGTCAGCCGTCTCCGCATCGGTCTCCTGATCCTCGCGGCTGGCCTCCTCTTCCCGCCCAAGCCGCTTGTCGGCCAACAGCGAGCCTCGACCGACTTCGAGCCCGACGTCCGCTCTCCGGCTTTCCCGTCGGGCGAAGGTCCGCTGGTCCTCGGCGACCATGCCACGCTGGTCCTGCACTGGGATCCGTTCGAGGAGGAGACGGACCGGGTGCCCCGGATTCGAGCGGACGGGATGCTGCAGGGCGCGGCGCTGAGCTACGGGGTCGGGCGAGTTGCCGTGTTCGGGGAGGCGGCGATGTTTACCGCGCAGGTGGAGGACGACGGCCCATTCGGCATGAATCACCCCGAGGCACCCCAGAACGCCCAATTCGTCCTGAACGTCATGCACTGGCTGACCGGAGTCTTGCCAGGCAAGTAGCGACTGGCGGAGGGCTCTAGGCCGCGCCCTCCTTGGTCGCATCCAACATCACTGGGAGGCAACCATGAAACGTGGCGTTTCCTGCATTCCGATCCTGTTTGCCCTGATCGCGGGCTGCGAGCGTGCGGACGACCAAGAACCGGTCGCTGAGCAGCCAGTGGTCCGGGAGGCGGATCTCCGATCGCCAGCCTTCGACGAAACCCGACAGCTGATGTCCCTCGTCAGCGACGGGGCCGCACTGGTGGCGACCGACGGCCTGGAGGCGTGTGCCGCCTTCAAGGAGGAGGACAGTCGGTGGCTGGACGGCGAGCGATATCTCTTTATCGTCGATCTCGACGGCATGGAGGTGTGCCACCCCGCCAATCCGGAGCTCGAGGGTACCAACATCCTCGATCTGACCGATGCCGGCGGCAAGCCGCTCATCCGTCACCTCCTCGGCTCCGTGAGCGGTGATGAGCGCGCTGGCTGGTCCTACTACCAGTGGCCCAAGCCCGACGAGACGACGCCGAGCTGGAAGACCACGTATGCGATGCTGGCGCAGGCTCCGGATGGGACGGAATACGTAGTCGCCAGCGGTCTCTATGACATGCCGATGGAACGCATGTTCGTGGCGGACCTCGTCGACGGTGCGGTGGACTTGATTCGAAGCGAGGGAGTGGACGCGTTCGACGTGCTGCGGGACCAAACCGGCCCATATCGCTTCAGAGACACGTACGTCTTTGTCATAGATGAACAAGGCACTGAGATCGTCAATCCGCCGCAGCCGACGCTGGAAGGTCGGAACCTGTGGGATCTGCAGGACGCCGACGGGAAGTTCGTCAACCGCGAGATCGTCGGCGCCCTCGATGCGAAGGAGTCCGCCTGGGTCGACTATCTGTGGCCGAAGCCAGGCGAGACCGAACCCTCAAGGAAGTCGAGCTACGTAAAGAAGACGGAACTCGATGGGCAAACTCTCATCGTGGGCAGCGGCCTCTACCTCGACTGATCCCCCTGTGTTCGTACGCAGAGCCGGCACGAGGTTTATCGCGCACAACAGCGACCTGCCGCCTCCTGTGGGCTGAGACCAGGCGATCGGGCCGAAACCGGACGGGCTGAGACCAGGCGATCGGGGGGAGCCGCCGGCCAGCTACGCCCCTGGCACAGGCATTGCTCTTTCGTCACTGCCAGCGTGATCGGCATCCACGATGAAACGTTGCGGAGGCATCATGCGAAGGATTCTGTTGGCGGCCGTGGCGTTGTCCTGCGTTTGCTGGGTTCCGGAGCTGCATGCGCAAGCCAGATTCGGACCGCAACTCGACGTCGGGAGCAAGGCCGACTTCGGTATCGGTGGCCGCGTCCAGATCAACCTTGGATCAGCGGATCGTTTGGCCATCATTCCGATGTTCGACTGGTTCTTCCCGGGCGACGATCAGACCTACTGGGAGCTGAACGGCAACCTGGCCTATTTCTTCAAGGTCAACACGACCAGCGTGGCCCCCTACGCAGGGGGAGGCCTGAACATCTCGTACTTCTCCCGAGACGGGGAGTCGGACACGGATCCCGGTTTCAATCTGCTGGGGGGAACGCTGATCGGGCCTGGCCCCGTCCACCCGTTCGTAGAGGTCCGGTTCGAGCTCGCCGGGGGCGAGCAGTTCGTTCTTACCGGAGGCGTCCTCTTCTAGTCCACGACGGAGGAGTCGTACGTGGAACCCTATGCGCCGCGCCGGATCCGCTTCGGCGGCCTTCGCGAAGTCGGAAGCTGGAGGCTCAAGCTCTACTCGATTGTGTACGGCGACAATCCGATGGCCTGGGCGGAGCTCGAGCCGGGACTGCTCCTCGCCGAGGAAGAGCTGCCGGAGCCGGACGCGAGCCAGGGCCGTCCGGGGCTCGGGTTCCTGATCGCACACCAGGGCCGCACCGGGGACTACGTCGTTCTCGGCTGGTGGGACCACGAGAACGAGCTCCCTCTGCGCGTGTGGGTGCGCAGAAGCCGGGAGGATAGCTGGCGGCCAGCCCAAGGAGGTGAATCGGTCTGCGTGTGGGATCTCGAGGTGATTGCGGCGGAGAGGCAGGCGTGGGTGGATACGATGCTGTCGTCGACCGGCCCGAGCGCGGCGGACTACCTGGCGAGGATCGAAGAGCGGTGGAGGAAGGCTGCGAGGTGAGCCGTTACCGGGCCGTGATCACCTGGCAGCGCAACGGCGCCGTCTTCACGGACCACCGCTACAGCCGGGCGCACCGCTGGACGTTCGATGGCGGCGTCGAGGTGCCGGCCTCCGCTTCCCCGCACGTCGTCCCCCTCCCGCATTCGGTGGAGGCTGCCGTCGACCCCGAGGAGGCTTTCGTGGCCGCCCTGGCCAGCTGTCACATGCTCTGGTTTCTCTCGCTAGCGGCAGGGCGAGGCTTCGTCATCGAAAGCTACAGGGACGAGGCGACGGGCGTACTGGCCGAAGACGAGCGCGGCAAGCTGGCCATGACCCGGGTCACGCTCCGCCCCGCCGTGAGCTTCGCGGGCGGCAGACGTCCGTCGGCAGCCGAGTACGATGCCCTGCATGCCGCCGCGCACGCCGAGTGCTTCATCGCCAACTCGGTGAAGACGGACGTGCGCTGCGAGCCGCTGGATGGCGCGACCGCTGGTTGATGTCTGCATTGACCGCTGGTTGACGTCTGCGTTGACGGCTCACGGCGACAGCGACACCGCCCACCGCCAGGCGAAGGTGAGCAGCTGAGCGGTTATGGGCCGACCTGGTCCAGAAACCACTCGACCAGCTCCCCGTTGTCCACGATGGACCACGTGTGCGGCGAGGCCCCCTCCGAATAGCCCTCACGGCGGCCGTGGCTCGATACCAGCTCCGCCCGGGTGTTGCCAAGAATGCGGAGTTGAGTGATGAGCGCCGCTTGATCAAGAGCGTTCATGCCGTAGTAACTCTTCCGCCGGTTCTCAATCCACCAGTCGACGTCTGGCTCTTGGTACGCGCGAACGGGCACGTTCTTGAGATGGACGGCGTTTCCGCCATCCGCCGCGCCGTATACGAACGGCGAGTATTCCACGTATCGAGCCCGGGCGTCCGCCGGTGCGCCGCCGAGATGGGTCTCGAGCAGATAGGTCACCCAGCGCCCCTCGTCCGCGGCCGCCGGGTGGAAGTTCAATGCCGCCGCGCGTCGCTCGGCCTCCCACAGTCGAACCATGTCGAGTGGAGCATCGACGATCGCAACGGCGGCAGCCTGAATGTGATACCGGTCGACGTAGACCCGTAGGAACTCGGCCAGCTTGAGCGCTCGCGTCCCGCCGAGCGAGAGACCAGCCAGGAAGATGGGAGCTTCGCCGAGGTTATTCTCCTCCAGGACCCCTGCAATTCTATCGGCCAGACCATACGTGACCGCCTCATCGAACAGGAACTCGAGCGGATTCCCCGTGGTGATGTGAAGAACGGCAACATCACGGGCCAACGCCTCCGTCTCCAATCCGCCGGACTTCAGTTCGAACGACTCCGTGTCGAATCTTCGAGCGTCGATGAAGACCACGACGCCACGCGTCGGCGACCCGGCGTCCGGGAGGATGAGAGTATGCCCACGCTCCGTCATGGGTACCCTGCGATTCGGCTCCGGACCGATCCGCAAGAACCCGTCAATCGGATCGTAGCTCTCGATAATCCTCTGCGCTGCCAAGGGAGCGGGCAGGACGGCGAGGCCAAAGGCAACGCAGGCAGGAAGACATCCTCGCATGGACACTCGACACCGTCTCGATAGGTGATACGCTAGAGTAGCGGCTTCGGCAGATCGGAGAAAACGAAGGAAGCGTCTTCAGGGTGCCACGCGCGTCCCGGTGGGGCGGGCCCGCACGTTTCCCATGGGGAGCGGAAGCTACATTATACCAGCCCGATCGACCACTCTCCGGCCCATCATACGGACGCGAAGCGCGTGAACCAGCCCAGCAGCCTCTTCGGCCACCGCTCCGGCCACCGAATAGCACACTGTCTGCACGCCCTCGCCGTGGGGGGATGGGCGGTGTCACTCGTGGCTTGCGCATCCGATCTCACCGGTCCCGAAGCGGATCCCTCGGTTCAGGCGGCGGTCCTCAGTATCACGGCGGTGGACCTCCGGGACCGGATCGAGTTGATCGCTCATGACTCCATGCAGGGCCGCGCCACGCCAAGCGCCGGCCTCGAAATGACTTCCCGCTACATCGTCAAGCAGTTTCTAGCCATCGGCTTGCGCCCCGGAGGAGAGCCGGACTACGTCCAGCGCTTTCCCGTGGGTGCGGCGCTCGAGATCGATGCGCCGAACGTCATCGGTTGGATCGAGGGATCCGATCCGGCGCTGAGGGATCAGTTCGTCGTGTTCTCCGCACACATGGACCACGTGGGAATCGGCGCACCGATCGACGGTGACTCGGTGTTCAACGGCGCGGACGACGACGCCTCGGGCACGGCAGCCGTGCTCGAGCTGGCTGAAGCTTTCGCGCTCCTCGATCCGAACCCCCGCCGTTCTCTCCTGTTCATGACATTCGGCGGCGAGGAACTCGGCCTCATCGGCTCGCTCTGGTACACCGACCACCCGACGATCCCGCTCGCGAGCACCGTGGCCAACATCAATCTGGACATGGTCGGACGAAACTGGGCCGATGCCGTCGCCGCCATCAGCTCTTCGAGCTACCTGGTGCGGATGGCCGAGGGGGTGGAGGGGGACCATCCCGAGCTTGGCCTGCACGTGATCGAGGATCCGTGGCCCGAGCGCAACCTTATCGTGCGGTCGGACCAGTACAGTTTCGTGCGTTACGGCATCCCTGGGGCGCTGTTCACCAGCGGCCCGCACGCCGACTACCACCAGCGGTCCGACGAGGCCGACAAGATCGACTTTGAAAAGACCGCGCGCGTGACACGGTTGATGTTCTACCTCGGACTCCGCCTGGCCAACACGGACGAGGTGCCGAACTAACCTCCGGGCGGAGACGTCATGCGCTCCTGTCGCCTGGTGGGTCCTTCATGCGCTCCTGGTCACCTCTGCCCTGATGCCGCTAGCGTCCACGGCGAAGCCGTGGCACGTCGAAGCGGTCGAGGTTCATCACCTTGTCCCACGCACGGACGAAGTCGTGCACGAACTGCGGCTCGGCGTCGTCACAGGCGTAGACCTCGGCGATGGCCCGAAGCTCGGAGTTCGAGCCGAAGGCGAGGTCGACTCGACTCCCGGTCCACCGGGGCTCGCCGGTCCTGCGATCGCGACCCTCGAACTCGGCCTCGTCCTCCGAGGTGGTCTCCCACTCCGTCGACATGTCGAGCAGGTTCACGAAGAAATCGGTGGTCAGCGTTCCGGGTCGGTCGGTGAACACCCCCTGCTCGGACTGACCGGCGTTGGCTCCCAGAACGCGCATACCGCCAAGTAGGGCCGTCATCTCCGGAGCGGAGAGCGTCAACATGAACGCCTTGTCCACCATCAGGTGCTCCGCCGGGAGCTCGTGGCCCTCCCGCAGGTAGTTGCGGAACGCATCGGCGGTCGGCTCGAGCACGGCGAACGACTCGACGTCGGTCTGCTCCTGCGTCGCGTCGGTGCGGCCCGGCGTGAACGGAACCTGCACGTGGTGGCCGGCCCGCCTCGCCGCCTCCTCCACGGCCGCGCAGCCGCCCAGCACGATCAGGTCCGCGAGCGAGACCTTCTTGCCGTCCGCCTGCGAAGCGTTGAACGCCTGCTGGATTCCTTCCAGGGTCCCCATTACCTGCGACACGCCGGACTTCCGATTGACGTCCCACCGGGCCTGCGGCGAGAGGCGGATCCGCGCTCCATTCGCGCCACCGCGCTTGTCAGTGTCACGGTAGGTCGAGGCCGACGCCCAGGCCGTTGAGACCAGCTGCGAGATGGACAATCCGGAGTCGAGAATCCTGCCCTTCAGCGCCGCGATATCCGCCGCGTCGATCAGCTCGTGGTCGACCGCGGGAACGGGGTCCTGCCACAACAGTTCCTCGTCGGGCACCCACGGGCCCAGGTAGCGAGCTTTCGGCCCCATGTCGCGGTGGAGCAGCTTGTACCACGCCCGGGCGAACGCGTCGGCGAACTCGTCCGGGTTCTCGTAGAAGCGCTGCGACATATACCTGTAGACCGGGTCCACCTTCAGCGACAGGTCCGTCGTCGCCATCATCGGCGGGTGCTTCCTCGACGGGTCGTGCGCGTCGGGCACGAGATCCTGCTCCTTGACGTCCTTCGGCGTCCACTGGTACGCGCCGGCGGGGCTCTTCGTCAGCTCCCACTCGTACTTGAACAGCATCTCGAAGTAGCCGTTGTCCCACCGGATCGGGTCCGGGGTCCAGGCGCCCTCCAACCCGCTGGTGATCGTGTCGTCACCCCATCCGGTTCCGAAGCGGTTCGCCCAGCCGAGTCCCTGCTCCTGTAGCGGGGCGCCCTCGGGCTCGGCGCCGAGGTGCTCGTCAACGGCTGCCGCGCCGTGGGTCTTGCCAAACGTGTGGCCGCCGGCGATCAGCGCCACCGTCTCCTCGTCGTTCATCGCCATCCGGCTGAACGTCTCCCGGATGTCCCGCACCGCGGCCACCGGATCCGGATTGCCGTTCGGGCCCTCCGGGTTGACGTAGATCAGTCCCATCTGGACCGCGCCGAGCGGACCGGCCAGCTCACGGTCGCCGCTGTAGCGCTCGTCGCCGAGCCACTCCCGCTCGGGGCCCCAGTAGGCGTCTTCCTCCGGTGCCCATATGTCCTCGCGGCCGCCACCGAAACCGAACGTCCTCAAGCCCATCGTCTCCAGGGCGCGGTTCCCGGCGAAGATCAGCAGATCGGCCCAGGAGATCTTGCGGCCGTACTTCTGCTTGATCGGCCATAATAGTCGGCGGGCCTTGTCGAGATTGGCGTTGTCGGGCCAGCTGTTGAGCGGGGCGAAGCGCTGTGCGCCGCTGCCACCGCCGCCACGGCCATCCGCGATGCGGTACGTGCCCGCGGCGTGCCACGCCATCCGGATGAACAGCGGACCGTAGTGACCGTAGTCGGCCGGCCACCAGTCCTGCGAATCGGTCATCAGCGCATCGACGTCCCTGGCCAGAGCTTCGAAATCGAGGCTGGCGAACTCCTCGGCGTAATCGAAGTCCTCGCCCAGGGGATTGGCCTTCGGATGGTCCTGACGGAGGATCCCGAGGTTCAGCTGATTCGGCCACCAGTGCCGGTTGGCCGCGCTCCCGACGGCCTGGTGCGCGACGCGCATCACCGGGCACTTCGCGGCCCACGGTTCGTCGATGGAGACAGGCGCCTCGTGCTCTATGGTGCTCATTCCTCACCTCGGGCGTTGATGTAGTCTTGGGCTCGTCGCTCTCGCAGCCCGGTGCCAAACGTCGAGATCCTGCCGGGCGATCGAGCGACCCTTACAACCACGTCTACGATCTGGCACGCCTGGACTGCCGGCGAGTCGCCAGAGTCTGGACTGGACGTGTGGGGAAATCCACTACCGGGCAAATTCTACGAGGGCAACGACCTTCGGGAGCTCGGGCAGCGCTGGGACCACCCGGCGGAGACTTGGCGAGGAGGCCCGCCCACGCCGGTGGATCGGAGCTTCCTCAAGAACGCGCTCGAGGCGATCCTGCGTCTCCGAATGGAATGCGTCCCCTACGCCTCCGGCGTAGATCGCGTTCGTCGACCTCACACCCGTGCTCCGCGCCGCAGCCGAACGCGGACAGCTCGCCTACTTTGCCGATGACCCGCACTGGAACGTAGCGGGCCACCGGCTGGCGGAGCATCCTCTCCGCGCTCACGGCGCGAGCGGAGTTGCTGCTAGCTCCGGTTCTTCGGGGGATGAGCCTGAGCACCGAGGAGGAGTAGCAGGGCCGGTCGGGAAACGACCGGACGTCGCACCGGGTTCGTGGGCCCGCCTACACAACCGGATCGTGCTTGAGCCAGACATCAGTGTCCGCCGCACCGTTCGTCGGTGCCTGGCCGCGTGCCGGAATCAGGTCCCGAAGCGCAGTGAGAGCTGCACGGAGTTTCTCCGCTCGTACCTCCAGCTTCTCGATGTCGGACTCGGTTGCCGTGAGTTCGCGCTTCAGGCCGTCGTATCCTGCGGCCAGCAACCCATTCTCGTGATCCACGTACGACCGTCCTTTCTGTCTCGGCTTCGCGATCTCTCTGGAGTACGGAGAAGGCGGCAAGGCCTCGGGACCTACACCGCCCTTGTGCCGGGTCGGACCGCGCCTTTGCGCCGGCCGACTAGCAGAGGAGCTACTGCCGCCGAGTTCCGTACCCGGCACCCCGCATGCCAAGAGTGCGGGCAATACGCGGGCCAGTGTCACGAATGGTCCGAGTGACCCGACCAGATTGCTCCGGGAAAAACGACTGAACCTCAGCCGGCTGGGGTCAACGAATCCACCCCAGGGCCGTCGGCACCTCGCTGGCCTCGACGCGAAGCGGGTGCTCCAACACGACGCTCAGCACCGAACCGGCGGGCAAGACGGCCCATTTGGCCTTGGTGGCGAGGGCCACGCCGGTCCCCGCAGCGGCACCGGCGGCTGCCCCGATCGCTGCGCTCTTGACGTCGCCGCCGATTACACCGCCGAGCAGCGCGCCGGCACCCGCGCCGCCGCCAATCTTCAGCGCCTCATCGGTCATCTCGGAGCGGACGGTCAGGGGCGCGTCGTAGACCGCCCCGTGGATCGGATGCGAGCTCTCGCCCATCCTCAGCTCCGTAAAGCGGGCGCCGAGGCTCGGAGGATTCGTCGAGATCGACGTGATTGTGCCGCTCACCTGGGAGCCTGCCGGGATGACGGTGACTTCGGCGTATCGGACCGGATCGACGGTGAATCCGCTGATCGGCGACCCGACCGTCGCGGAGCGCGTGTCCACCTCACCGGCCAGGAGAACCTCGAAGCTCGTGCCAGCCGCCAGCTGAGCAACCCAGCTCTCGGTGGTCGGCCGGTCAGCATCCTCGACTCGGCCCTGGCCGGCGTCCAGCGGGCCGCACGCTGCGGCACAAGCGAGCAGCAGTGCGCCGAGACCGCGTGGGTCCCGCATCCAACCCTTCTCACTCATGGCTTTCCGGGTCCTCAGGCCCCTTCCTCAGGCGCTGCCTGAGAGACATCAACCGTTGCGCTCATCACCGGGGCGACGGAAACGACCCCGTTGCCGGTCGCTGTCACGTTCTGCAGCGAGGTGGCGGGATCGAAGGTGACCACGATGCTGGCGGTTCCTCCATCCGGAACCTCGAACGTGCCCGTCTGCACGAGGATGCCCGACTGGTCGCCGCTGGGGACGCGAATCTCGAGCGACAGCTCGGTATTCGCCTCGTAAAGGACCCCGTCGATCATCATGTCTTCGAGCAGGCTGAGCGACACCCCGTCGAAGAACAGGCGCAGGAGGTTGTAGGTACCAGCCGGTACGGCGTCGAGGGCGACCTGGAAACCCGAGGAGGTTTCGTCCGTCTCGGGCAGACCCAGCATGTCGACCTCCTCCTCCCCGGCCGCCGTCAGGTCGATCCGGATCCAGGGGTCGTTGCCCCCTTCTGCCTCACCCTCGCCCTCGGACTCGGCCGTGGATCCGTCCCCGTCGGTGCCGACGCGGTGGACCTCGACGGCCGTGACGTCGACGCTGAAGGAGCCGACACTTCCGATCGGCACGACATCGAACGTGGGGGTGTTGAGGCCGGTGGCGGCGGCGAGGCCGTCGGACGCCCGGCTCAAGGCGACCGATACGTGCCCGGTGCCCTCGGGGCCGGTGCCGTTGCCGCACCCGAGTAGGCCGAGTGCCAATGCCGTCCCCATACCTGCCCAACGCGTGCTACCTCGAACGAACATGGTACTCATGGAAGCCTCCGTATCTTGTCCAGATCGCTTTCAGGGAGATTCGTTCTCACCGGTTCCCCGTTCCGGGCATCACTCCACGAGCCGCAGGACCTTGACCAGTGTGCCTCCGGGGGTGGATGGCGCTCCGACGCCGGAGGTGAATCCCATGAAGCGGGCCCGGACGGGATCCTTCTCGGTCGGCTGCGACTCGACGAACACCTTGAGAAAGTTGTTGAACCTGATCGACGTTTTCCCCGGCTTCCGGTACTCCTCCGGATCGAAGGTGGCGATCTTGATGATCCTCGGGCTCGTGTTGTCCTCGTACTTCGAGCTCTTGACTACGTTGGCGATCGGATCCCAGTGCGCGTCGGGGTCCATCTTGATGAGCTCCTGCACACCCCCGAAGGTCGGCCCCTCCATGTCACCGTTCTCCGTCTCGTATTCCCGGTCGAGCGTAATCGTGGCCATGTTGCAGTTGCAGATGTTGGCCCGGTACGGATCGGCCCCGCTCTCCCCCTCGGACTGCCACCGACACTCGCCGATGCGACCCTCGGAGACCGGCATGATCCAGGGAAAGAAGAAGGAGTCCACGGGAGCATCGGAGGGGTCTCCGGTGTCCTCCGCCGCCTTGATGGTCATCGGCCGGCCGTAGTCCAGGGGGTAGTCGCTCATCACGTCGTACGTGAAGTTGCTGCCGTACCCCGTCGGGTCGGGCGAGCCCGCCTGGGCGTACAGATCCAGCATGGGAGCCTGGGGCTCGTAGACCCAGCTCTCGGGATCGTCCCAAATCCGGTTCCCATCGTCGTCGTCCGCATCGAGCCAGCGGTCCGGGATCGCCAGCGGCTTCACGCAGACCGCCTGCACACCTCCCACGGCAGCCTCCGCCGCAGCCTGGGCGGCCACATCGACGAGATCTACGTTGAGGATGCGTGCGAAAAAGGTGTTGGCGGTCGCGTCCACGCGCACCCGCACCTTCTCCTCCGCCTGCAGAACCTGAATATCGACCTGGCCGGCCGAAATCGGGGCGCGAGCGGTCCCATTCGCCAGCGCGTACTGCAGGGCGCGCTGCCGCGCGGGATCGGGGGCCATGGTGACGGGAAAGTCGATGAACGCGCTCGCACCGGCGAGCGCCGCCGCGTCGGCCGTGCGCTGGAGCTCGGTGCGCACCTCATAGAGCATGCCGACATCGATGGCCAACGCGCTCATGCCGAGCAGAATCGCCAGGGCCAATGCGACCTGGACGATGGCCACTCCGCGCTCATCCCCGAATGGCTTGAACCTCGTGAGCATCCTGCCCCCCTTTTGCAGCGACTCCGGCAGCACGGCTTCCCGGGAGAAGGATGCAGAGAGTGAACCAGCGAAGCGTCCGGAAGTGCTCGAGCCATCGAGTGGGCCGCAACGCGTTTCCTTACCGAGTGTTACACAGATCGGAGCCAGAGGAGAGTCCGTCGCTCCCGGATCTCGCTCTCCGCGACCATGTGAACAATCTGCGCACTCCATGGCAGAGCGCCATCCGCTCCGTGAAACGGCGAGGGGCCGGTCGGATTCGCCTGACCGGCGAGCGAGCGCAGGGCGGAGCCAACCGGGCTAGCCTAAACGATCGAGTACTTGTCGATCGCCCAGAGCCAAGTTCCATCACTTTGCCGACGGGCCACTTCCGCGGTGACGGTGCCATCGGGAAGGCGCGTCGATGTCAGCGCCAGGTCACCGCTAATCAAGGCCGGACTCTGCTCGCCGGCGGCGAACTTCTTCCCAGTTGCGGTGAAGTTCGCAAACGACGCCCGGATCGCTTCTCTGCCAACTGTCAGTGTTCCTCCACCATCGTCAAGCACGGCATCCGGCTCGTACAGGGCTGCCATGCCGTCGATGTCCCCTTTCCACTGGCGCTCGATCAGCAAGCGCTCCAGATCCTGGGGATGACGAGGCGGTTCATGGATCTCTCCCTCGGACATTGCACCTCTCCTTCGGCTCTCGTCGGGGCGGCCGGCTTCATCGCCAATTTACTCCAGCGAATAATGGACGATCGTCGCCTTCCCCTCGGCTTCGAGGTTGGTTAGATAGGGAGACGAAGCGGGCCTGACTGCCCCGCTTCTCGGGCGGAGGACGCGGAGGAAGCGTTTACTCTGGCCGGAGGTGGCTGTGTCGGCTCGTCGCCACGCGGCCCAACTTCTTCTTGTCCTGACAGTGTCGGTTCTCATCCCGCTGGCCGCGGCCGGATGTCAGTCTCCGACCGCACCAGTGGGCCCGGATGCGACCATCTCCGGCTGTGGCCCGGGCTCCCTGGAAGGACTGCGCCAGTCCGAAGCGGTCAAGGATCAAGCGTACTTCTGCGCCTAGCTCCCATCTGCCCCGCGTCGATCGCCAGCACGGACTGAAGGAGCACGTCGGCTCCGTGGGCCATGTCCTCCTTGGTGGTGAACTCGCGGGGCGAATGACTGATCCCGCCCTCGCTCGGCACAAAGATCATCCCCGCCGGCGCGATCCGCGCCAGGTCCTGCGCATCGTGGCCGGCGCCGCTCGGCATGGAGATCCACCGAAGCCCGAGTCCCTCGGCGGCCTCGCCGATCACGGCCCGCACGCGCTCGTCCATCATGGCCGGAACGGAGCTCACGTCGAGAAGCTCGAACGTGAAGGCGGTTCCGGTCTCCGCGGCGATCTCATCGGCTCGGGCTTCGACGTGCCGGAAGAGGTCCCAGATCTTGTCCCGAGAGAGGTCCCGGATCTCGAGGGTCGCCTCCACCCGGCCCGGAATCACGTTGTGGGCCCCCGGTAGGGCGGTGATCCGACCCACCGTGCCCACCTGGCTTCCTGGCTCGGAGGTCACGATCTCGTTCACCGCCTGGATGTACATGGCGGCGGCGAGCAGCGCGTCCCGGCGCCGATTCATCGGCGTCGTTCCCGCGTGGTTGGCCATTCCCTCGATCGTCACGTCCCACCATTCGATCCCGACGATGCCCTCGACGACGCCGATGTCGATCCCCTCCTCGTCCAGGCGCCCGCCCTGCTCGATGTGGAGCTCCAGATACGCCGCGATCTCGCCGGGCGCCCGCCTCGCCTCGTCGAGCCGGGACGGGTCGCCGCCGATCGCCCGGATGCCTTCGCGCCGCGTGAGACCGCTGTGGGTCGTCTCGGCCAGCGCCTTCTCGCCCAGCTCGCCGATCATCGCGCGACTGCCGGTCAGGCCGCTCTCCTCGTCCGAGAATACGACCACCTCCAGCGGGTGCCGCGTGCTCAACCCTGCATCCTCGAGGACCTGCGCGCACTCGATTGCCGCGATCACGCCGACGTCGCCGTCGTAGTTGCCGCCCAGCGGCACCGAATCAATGTGTGAGCCGAACAGAATCGGGGCCAGCGACGGGTCGCTGCCGGCGCGACGCCCGATGATGTTGCCGGCGGCGTCGATCACCACCTCCAGGCCGGCATCACGCATGAGCCCCATCACGTACGCGCGGCCCTGGATGTCGGCCTCGCTGAACGCCACCCGGCTCACGCCGCCCTCCGGGTTCCGCCCAAACTCGGAGAGCGCGAGGATGTGGGCCTCGAGGCGATCGGCATCGGCACGAAGGTCGGCGGCCGGCACCGGCTGAGCGGGCAGACGCGCCGCGAACACGACGAGGCCGCAGAGCCACATGGCCCGTCCGAAGAGCCACACTGTCCGCGCAGCCGGAAGTGCCATCTTCATCCTCCCACTCTCTGGCCGGCCCGGCCGATGGGTCAAGTCGGCCCTCAGGTCAGCTTGAAGCAGATTCCAGGCGAAAGGAAACCGAGCCCGGTTACCGATGCCACTCCAGCGTCGGAAGGACATCCTCCTGTAGCTTGCACATCTCGTCGATCAGATGCACCGCGGCCTGGTACGAGGGCGTGGTAGGGTCGAGCAGCAGGGCCTGAAGCAACTTGTCCCGCGAGCCCTCCTCGAACGCCTCGCACAGCAGACGATTGATCGAGAACTGGGGACGTAGAAGAGCCAGCACCCCCTCGGGCAGATCGGACACCTCCAGCGGGGTGAGCCCCCCATCGTCGGCGAGCGCCGGAAGCTCGACGACCGCCTGATCGGGCAGCCCCCGCAGGTGACCCCGATTGGGGATGTTCACCGCAGCGAGGCGGTGCGGCACACCACAGCTCACGCCCTCGATGAGCGGGATCGCCAGCTCGTTCGAGGGCTTCGGCGCCCTCGGATTCAAGGTCTCGCGTTCGCTGGGGCGCAGTCGACCCTCGGCCACCGGGTGGAAGAGCGGCACGCCGGTCGGCTGCTCTTCCAGATTGTAGATCCAGGACGGCACCCGGTCGTCTTTCCATGGATCCAGCTCCGCCGGATCGTAGAAAAACTGGAGAGCGCTGCTGGCGAGGAAGTCCTCGGCCCACCCAATGTACTCGCCGATGTGGTTCGTGCCGGGCGAGGGGTAGAGACCGAACGTCCGGAACAAGATCCGGCTGAGGGCGATGTCGTCCCACTCGGACAGCCAGTGAGCGCGGCGCTCGCGATCCCGAAGCTCGGGATACAGATCATCGCCGCTCGTCCGGTCGCGAATCGAGGTGAACCAGGTGAAGTGGTTGAGTCCGCTCGCTTCGAACTCGATCCCGTCCACAGGTCGTTCGAGGATAGCGGCGACCTGCTTCATCCCGTTGAATACGCCGTGGCAGAGCCCGACCGTTGTCACCTCGCTGGTTCGAGTCAGTTGTTCGCACAGCTTGGTCAGCGGGTTCGTGTAGTTGAGGAGCCACGCATCCGGGCAGACCCGGTCCATCGTGCGTGCTATTTCGACGCACGGTTCCATCCCGCGGAGCGCGTGGAAGAGCCCGCCGGGCCCTCCGTTCTCGCCGTAGATCTGGCGGAAGCCGAGCTTGCGCGGGATGTGGAAATCCTGTGCCCAATAGAAGTAGCGTCGCCGCTCGATGGACAGGATCACGTAGCTCGCGTCCCGGAGGGCGTCCTCGAGGGCCGTGGTGGCGTGGATCCCGACTTCGCGATCGAGCGCCTCGGCGCAGGCGCGGGCGTAGGTTCGGGTCCGCTCGACGGCCGCCGCGTCGCGGTCCATCAACGACAGATCGAGGTCGCATTCACAGATGGCATCGCTCAGCAGGACATCGGCCACCGTCGCAGGCCCGAACTCCCGACTTCCCGCTCCGACGATGGCTATCTTGAGCTTCAACGAGGTCTCATCCGCATGAGGTTGATGATCAAACCGTGATCTCCGCTTCCCGCCGGCCAACTCGAAGCGCGAGCAAGGCCGCGATGCCCGACAGGGCCACCAACGAGGCTCCCGCCGTGGGTCGTCCCGTGAGGCTGTAGCCGACGCCGAGAAGTGAAGTGTACAGGAACACGGTACCGAGGAAGAACCCCAACCATCGGCCCCTCGTCGAACCGTCCGAGACGACGTCGGGCGCCGCCCGGGCAACCGGTCCCCACCAGCCGCCGGGACGGACCTTTCGATAGAACTCCTCCAGCACCTTGGGATGATCGGGTCGCGTGAGCAACGCGACGGCCACCCAGAGAATCGTACAGAGGAGGACGATGAACGTCGCGCGGATGAAGTCGTACGGGGGGCTATAGAACACCGCCGCCGATTCCGCGACGGCGGCCGGGGCCAGACCGAGGCGATGGGCCAGCCCGACCAGCACTCCGCCGTTGGCGAGAACGGCGGAACCGGCCATGGCCGTGATTTCCGCCCAGGCGTTGACCCGCCACCAGTACCAACGGAGAAGCCAGACGAACGCGATCCCGGCCGTGAGCTCGATCACGTAGATCCACGCCCGCTGGATCGAGGTCATCTGCCACGCGGCCAGCGCGGCCACCACCGCCAGCACGACTACCGCGATCCTTGAGGCCCGGACGTAGTGGATCTCCGCGGCCCCACGGCGCATGAACCTCCGGTAGATGTCGTTCACGAGATACGACGCCCCCCAGCACAAGTGCGTGTCCATCGTGCTCATGAAGGCTGCGAGAAACGCGGCGACCACAAGCCCGCGCAGTCCGATCGGCATCAGCTCGCCGATCATCATCGGGTAGGCGAGCTCGGGATCCGCGGCCAGCGCGCCCCCCGACGCCGCCGGCAGCACGAGGAGCGACCCCAATCCGACGATGATCCATGGCCAGGTCATCAATACGATTCCCGCAAACGCGAACCAGAGCGCCGACAGCATCGACTGTCGCTCGTCGCCCGACGCGAACAGACGCTGCGCGACGTACCCGTCGCCCTGAGCGCTACGCACCCACAGGAACAGGATCAGACAGGCGAATGAGCCGAATTCGAGCGGTCCGAGGTGTGCGGATCCGGGAACCAGATCGAGGACGGCAGGGTCCGTCTCGGGAAGCGTGCGTACCGCCTCCGCCATCGCCGCCGGTCCTCCGGTGACGGACAGGACAATGCCGGCGAGGACCACCGAGCCCAGCATGCCGACGACGAACTGGAGGAAGTCGGTGGCCACCACGCCCCAGAGTCCGGCAGCGGCCGTGTAGATCAGCGCCGTGATCACACAGATGGTGAGCGTGAACGCAGGATCCCAGCCGAGCAGGACCTGGCTGAACTTGACCATGGCGAGCATGACCCAGCCCATCACGACCGCATTCCTGAGCACGCCGTTGTAGAGCGCGGCGAAGCCGCGAAGGACCGCCGCCGGCTTGCCCGAGTAGCGGAGCTCGATGAGCTCGGCATCCGTCACGATTCCGGCCCGCCGCCACAGCTTGGCGTAGAAGAAGGCCAGCATGATCACGCCCGTGCCCTCGTACCACCAGAGCCAGTTGGCGTACAGCCCCCGTTCGCGAACGATTCCAGCCGTCGCAAGGGGGGCATCGGCGGCGAACCAGGTGGCTGCGAGCGACGTGCCGGCGATCCACCACGGGAGGGCTCGGCCGGCCAGGAAGTAGTCCTCGATGCTCTTCCCCGCCTGCCGCGAGAACCATAAACCCAGGGCGAGGACGGCGGCCCCGTAGATGGCGATGATGAGGAGGTCGAGAGACGTCAGCCGCACGCGACGTCCGACTCGTCTACGCTATCTGGAGGCCGATGTCGAATCTGGCGAAGTAGCCGGCGTCATCCTTTTCCACCTCGAGCAGAAGCTGGTCTCCGCCGGCGCGGAAGATGTCGTCCTGGAGGTTCCTCACGGCCCGGTCACGGCCCCGGCTCGCGTAGGGCTCGCCATCCATCACCGCATCGGTGAGCGAATCGTCGAAGTAGAGCTGTGATGTGAACTCGTGGCCTTGTTCCGATGAAGGATTCGTGCGGATCGTGAAGTGAATGTGGACCGTCCTCCCCTCGTACCAACCCGGGTAGATCGTCGTGAATCGAGCGACACCCTGCGAATCGGTGAGCTGGGAGCCGCGGAGGAACTTGCGGCCCACGGTGTCGAACCGGTCGTCGATATCCTGGACTCCCGAGTACACGCCGAGCGCGTCACACTGCCACAGATGCACCTGGGCCCCGGGCAAGGGAGCGCACTCGTTGGAGCCGATCCGCGAAACGTGGAAGGCGAGACGAAGGGTGGCACCGTCGCACACGGAACCGTCCGTCGGATCCGATCGTATGTCCGACCGCTCGAGCTGCCCGTCGACGAAGTAGGGTCCCGCCGTCTGGCGCGGACGCACAATGCAGGACGGAAGCGCCTGCGCCCATCCGGGAAGCGCCGCCAGGGCCGGGCGGCCTCCGAGCATCGAGGCGCTGGCGGCCCCCAGCAGGCCGAGCGCCTCCCTACGATTCAAGATGCGTCCAACTTGTTCATCATCGTGTCGCATCGCCGACCCCGCGGCAAAAGGAAAGGAAGGTTCGGCCGAACGTATTCTGCCGAGGCCGGCAGAGCTAGCGGTTTGGGCGCGTGGGCATCCGCTTGACGTCTCCGTTACGGCCTCCTCGGACCGTCACCCGCACCCGTGGCGTCGAGAGCTCGTGCAATGGCGTTCAGGTCCTCGGCGTCCAGGTCGAGGGACGCGGCCCGGATCCACCCGTCCACCTGCTCGGACGAGCGGGCGCCCACGATGGCGCCCGTGACGCCGGGCCAGGCCAGCGTCCAGGCCACGGCCACGGCGGGGATGGTGGCGTCGTAACGCCGGGCGATGGGCCCGAGGGCATCGCGAAGCTGGAGGTTGCGGCCAAGCCGGGGCTGCTGGAACTCCCCCGAGCGGCGACGCCAATCGTCCGGATCCAGCTCGTCCATCCGGTCCGCCGTCCACTTCTCCGTCAGCAGCCCCGACTGAAGCGGGCTGTAGACGATCACCCCGGTGCCGTGCCCCGCGCACCAGGGGATCTCCGCGCCCGCTGCCTGCCGGGCGATCAGCGAGAAGGGCGGCTGGAGCGAGTCCACGTGGCGGATGGCCTCGCACCGCTCCAGGAGGTCCACGCCGAAGTTGGACACTCCGGCGACCCTCACCTTCCCCTCCTCCACCAGCCGCTGCATCTCCCCCCACGAGTCCTCCACCGGGGTACCGGTCTCGTCGGGCCAGTGGAACTGGTAGAGGTCGATGCGCTCCACACCCAGCCGGCGGAGCGAGACCTCCACCTCCCGGCGGATGGACTCGGGCCGAAGCACCCGCTCCGCATCCTTCATGCGATCCTCATCGTCCCACACGAGGCCGCACTTGGTGAAGACGTAGGGCCGCTCGCCAGCCGGCAGTTCTCGGAGCAGCCGCCCCACGACCTCCTCCGAGTGACCGAGCCCGTAGACAGCGGCCGTGTCGATCCAGTTGACGCCCATCTCCAGGGCGTGACGCATGGCGGCCAGGGAGTCCCGATCGTCCTGGGGACCCCAGCCGAAGGCCCAGTCGCCCCCGCCGATGGCCCAGGCGCCGAAGCCCAGCGGCGTGATCGCCAGATCCGTGGTGCCGAGCGGTCGAGTCTGCGGGATCGCGGTCTTCATTGGCCTCCTCCGAGGACCTGTCGTCGCAAGTCGGGCTCCCCACCCACCAGCGTATCGATCAAGCTCGTTTCCGGCTCGTCCACCGCTTGAAGAGGTCCGAGATCGTCAAGCTGGACAGGTCGCGGAACTCGCCGGCATCGAAGAACGACCCGCCGCATTCGACACAGGTCTCGTACCAGATGTGCCGTTGTGTCGGGTCGACGCACTGCGTCATGTCGCCACCGCAACGTGGGCAGCGGTACTCGTCGATGGCGTTGTACCGCTTGCCGTCGCTGGCCCGGCCCGTGTCGATGGCGGCCGCGGCTTCCCTCGTGCGCAGGAGCTCCAACTCGCCGGCGCCGGAGAAGAACATCACCGCCCCGGGCCCGCCCGCACCCATCGTGAAACGGGGCCTTTGCTCGCGCCTCCCGTCCGGCTCCGCCTCGCGCCCGTACCGGTGAAACAGCAGCGCCAGCACGGCCACCAGCACCAGCGCGCCGAGCAGCATGTAGATCTCGACGTACTCGGTCTGCTCGGCGATCATCCCGAACAGCTTCGCACCGGACGAATACCCGAGGTTGTGCGCCGACATGTACATGGCGAATTGCGTGGCCGAGGCACTGCTCGAACAGATCGCCATGGCAAGGGCGAGCTCACAGACCATGATCACTGGCATCATCATGATCCAGAAGGAGAGCATGGCTTTCACGTAGAAATTGTCTTGCCAGAGGAGTTGGGTCTGCGCCAGCAGGACCGCGTGGACCCCGACCAGGGACAGGTTCAGAATCAACATGGGCCTGGAGCCGAAACGGTCAATCGCGGGCCCCATGCCCAGCGCCACGACGGCGCCGATCAACCCCATCACGGCGACCAGGCTCGACCACTGCGACGTCGCATAACTGAACACGTTGACCGCAGCCACCGGCATCAGCGCGTAGCCGTAGCCCGTGACCATGCCGCTGAAGAACATGATCACGAGAACAAACACGCTGGCCCGCTTCCACAGCACCTGGTTGATGCCGCCGAACACAGCCCTGAACGAGCCGTCGGCGCCCCGCTTCGACCGGGCCTCTCCCCGGGACCAGGGCAAGCGGCGTTCGCCCTCCTTCTCGAGCACGAAGATGAAGAGCAGGAACACCACGCCCGCGACCGCCGACGCGACGATGGCGGTGATCCGCATGCCGAAGATTTCCAGCAGGAAGCCGGACACCGTGGCGGTCAACGCCCAACCCGCCGCCTTGCCGAAGCTCATGAACGCGTTGAGCCGTCCCTGTTCCCTGATCGGCGTCAGGTCGATCGACATGCCGTCTACGGCCACGTCCTGCGTGGCGGCGAAGATGTTGATGAGCACGCCGATTATCATGAGCCGGCCAAGCTGAGCGACCGGGTCGCTGATCGACACGAGCGTCAGCAGGGCCAGCGTCAGCCCCAGTTGCGCGCCCAGCGCCCAGGGTTTTCGCCGGCCCATGGGGAGGAACATGTAGCGGTCCATGAAGGGACCGGTCACGAGCTTGAACACCCAGGGCAGGACGACCACGGCCAGGTAGGAGCCGATGTCCCCGGCGCTCACGCCCAGGGTGGCCAGCCAGGCGGGAATCGCGATGCTCAACAGGCCCCGCGGGATCCCCTGTGCGAAGTACATCATCGCACCGACCGCGTAGCGGACCCGCGAGCTGTCGGCAAGGACTGGATTGGCGGCCATCAGCCTGCCCAGAATGGCTGGCGACCGCCAGCGTGACAAGCCCGCCCGATGTCGTCGCCGCTATCATTCCTCAGGGCGCTCCCCAGGGCCGTCGAAAGACGCGAGAGCTATTCGTCGTGGGGACAAGCCCCGTCACTACTGGGATTCCCGGGGAGCCTAGAAACCGACCTAAAGGGATAGCCTCTATCCGATTACTGGATAGAGGCTTATCAGTCGCGGTGGTCGGATTGTCGTGACCGGCGAGCGTGCGCCCCTCCGGTCAACCGTATCTGTCCCGTAACCGCGGCACTGGCACTGCGGGTTCGCCCAAGTGATTACGACGAGGGCGGCTCGATCGTGACGACGACTTCGTCGCCGGGTGCCTGATCGCAGATCATCGTTGTGCTCGTGTTCACGTCAATGCGCCTGGTGACCCGAACCGCGCCCTCGCTGAACCTCAAGACTCGCGGCTGCGAGGCGTCGTTGATGTCACCCGAAAGCAACGTGACCAGCGCGTCCGGGTGCTCGGTGCCGGTCGAGAAGTTGAGAACGACGAAGGGATGCTCTATGTCGTCTTCCGAGCGTCTCATCCGGATCCAGTTGGCTGGATCACGTACTCCGTTGAGAACGGAGGCCTTGATGATCTGCATGCCGAAGTTCGCTGCCAAGGAGGTGGAGACGTCGAGTGCAGAGAAAAGACTGAGATCGCCCGTGCACGTGGAGATGTTCGTGTCGTCGAAGTCGATCGCTACCGTGAGGCCGCTCGATCCCGTCAGGCCTCCCGACGTTACCTTGAGGAACTTCTTGTTGTCGGCTCCAATGTCGGCCGCCGCCGTAGCGGCGACATAGCCGCCCGACAGGGTAAGGTCGGAATCCGCTCCACTACTCCCACCGCTGCCGCCGTCACCATCGCACCTGCCGCGCGGATCATCGGGCTCGCAGGGTCTCGGTTCAAACAGCGGGTCCTGGTTTTCCACGCCGCCGATGGATGCGGAGTTGGACTCGCAGCTGAGGAAGAAGGGCGTCAACGCTAGTACAGCGAACGGCAGTGTAGTGCGCGGGATCTTCATGGCGGCCTCTAGCTTGTCGTGAAGCGTCCCGGCCGCCTCGTTTGTTTGACCGAAGAGGCAGCCTTACCATTCTGACAAGCACCCACGCTACTCCTTCGCGGTTATGTGCCGGTTATATGTCCCGTAACCGCGATGATCCGCCCGTAGAAGCGGCCAGGAGGAGTTGTGATCGAGTTCCGCTGTCTCGGATCTCTGGAGCTTCACGATCCGGAGGTTGGTCGGGAATTCCACTCCGTGCTCGCTCAACCGAAGCGAGTCGCACTACTCGCCTACCTCGTTCTTGCTCGACCGCGGGGGAGTCACGCCCGAGAGAAGCTGTTCGCGCTGTTCTGGCCCGCGGCGGACGCGCTGCATGCACGCAAGGCACTCGATCAAGCTGTCTTCGTTCTGCGACGCGGCCTCGGGGCTGGGGTCGTGGAGCGGCGTGAGGACGGAAGCGTTCACATCGATCCTACGCGGTTGTCCTGCGACGCTCTCCACTTCGAAGAAATGTTGGAGCAAGGCCGGCAGGCAGACGCGGTCGAGTTCTATCGGGGCGATTTGCTCGACGGATTCCACGTGGATGGCTGCAGGGATTTCGAGCGGTGGTTGGAGGCGGAGCGGCGAAGGCTCCGACAGCAGGTACGGGATGCGACGAGCTTGCTCGCAGATGCAGATCTGAAGCGAGGTAATCTTGTTGGCGCGCTGCGCTTGCAGCGCAAGGCAGCCGACTGGGCTCCGTACGACGAAAAGCTCCTGCGCGATCGGCTGCAGCTGCTCGACCGTCTCGGTGACCGTACGGGTGCACTTCGCGCCTACGAGCGCTTCGCGGCGCGGCTGTTCACAGACCTGGAACTCGACCCAACGGAGGAAACGGTTGCCCTCGTCGAGCGAATCCGCGCCCAGCCTGCACACCCTGTAACGAAGCCGTCGATCGCCCAGCCCAAAGCACCCGTCGAGCGAGATGCCGACCCTCCGTTATCTACTTTGCCCGCCACACGGAGCAGGCGGCAAAGGGGTCGGATTCTGGTCGCCGGCATTGCAGCCCTCACCGGAGTCTTCGGGCTGGTCTCGGGCCTTCTTTGGAGAGGCGACAGTGCCAGCGCGACGGACGACGAGAGCGCCGTCCCTCCTGGCAATGGCGTCCTCGTTTCGCCCCTCCGAAACGAGACGGACAATCCATCGCTGGATGCGCTCGGCCGGCTGGCAGCGGACTGGGTTGGCCAGGACCTGGCGACCACAGGTGTCGTTTCGGTAATTCCTTGGGCAAGCGCGCTTCGCGATGCTCCGGTTCCCGCTATCACTGACAGCGCCTCGAAAGAACTCAAGTTCTGGCTTGAGCTCGCTTCGGTCGCCCAAGCCCGCTATCTCGTAGCTGGAGCGTACCGACAGGCACGCGACAGCCTCCGCTTCGACGTTCGAGTCCTGGACACGGATTCGGGCGAGCTGGTCCGAGCAATCGATGGCATCACCGGACCTGTCTCGGAGCCGGCGGTCACGCTAGAAGACGTACGTCGCCGCACAGCAGCGGCTCTGGCGACGGCCGTGGATCCCAGGCTGGCCTCGTGGGAGCGGGCGGTCCACCCGCCCCCCAGCCTGGAAGCGTACCGCCTTTTCTCCTCCGGCATGGACCTGTTTCTGGGATGGATGCGTAGCGGCAATCCCGCTCAGAGCATGAGTGAGGCCGCCGACTACTTCCATCGTGCCGCGGGGCTGGACTCGTCGTTCATCGCACCGTTGATCTGGGCCTTCTATGCACACGGCAACGCCGGTGAATGGCTGCAGCGAGACTCGGTGGTCAAGGTCGTGGCGGCGCGCCGAGCGCAACTGACACCGTTCGAGAGGGCGGTGGTCGATGGTCAGCTTGCCGCGACGAGAGGAGACTGGCCGGGCCAGTTCGACGCGTATACCCGCGCGGCCGCGATCGTCCCCACGTCGGAGTGGCGCTACAAGATGGCACAGGCCGCTTATGGGCTCAGAAGGTATCGCGACGCGGCCCGAGTCTTATCGACTCTTGATCCGGGCTCCGGATGGCTATCTCGCTGGGAAGGGTATTGGATCACCCTCACGCGAGCTCGGCATTTGGCGGGTGACCACGAAGCAGAGTTGATGGACGCAGAACGCTATCTGAATCTCTATCCGGAATCCGCCGTCGCGATGCGGGTTAAGGCTAGGGCTCTGGCAGCACTCGGCCGGCCCGACGAGACGCTCCATCTTGCTTCGCAGCTGCGTGACGCCAATCCGAACTGGCACACCACGCTGGTCAGCTGGACCGTGGGGGAGCTCAGAGCTCACGGGCAATCGTCTGCAGCGGAGGAGTTGCTCGGCGACTGGCTCGCGTGGTACGACTCGTTGCCCGGGGACGAACGAAGCCGGATTCTGGGCACCAGCCTTCTTCTCCTTGCCGGAAGGCTCGATGAGCTGCAGACCCGAGCCGAAGAGGAGCTAAGTACCCCGCCTGTGGCTCGGCCGCCCGTGGGTGCACTCTCCGTGCTCGGAATCGTCGCCGCCCGCCGCGGTGATAAGGATGGAGCCCGGAAGTACATGGCCGAGATCGATCGCCAAGCAGACCCTGCGTTCCGAGGTCTGAGCCTGCTTCTTCAGGCAGGGGTCGCCGCTCAGCTTGGAGAACCAGATCGTGCCATATCGTTACTCCAGGGCGCGTACCAGGAAGGCGTCCAGTACGATATTGGGCTGCACACAGACCCTTTCTTCGATCCGATCCGCGGTGAACCAGCTTTCCAAGAGATGCTTCGAGGGCGCTGAAGCCTCGTCAGGTGTGGATGTTCATTTGCAGATAGGCCAGCTTTGGACCACGGCTATTCTGTCCCTCCCGTCTGCGCGCATCATTCTGCGCGCATCATGCGTTCGGCGCGATCGCAAACGCCCGCCGCCCTGATCAGATCTCGGGTGGCACGGACCCTAGGGACCTGTCACTGCCACGTTCGGCCATGCGCGCCAGGTCCAGTCCGGTCGCGCTCCTCATCTGCTCCAACATGACGAGGATGCTGCGGGTGAGGTTCCGGACGTAGCTCGGCAACCCTTCACCACCCTGGTCTCCGCCCCCGTCCAGGATGGTGAGCTTGTCGATCCTGAGGTTGTCGGCGACTACGCTGGTCACCTTGTCCACGAGTTCGGGGAACATGCGGATCATGAAGAGCTCGTGTGCGTTCCCACCATCCCACTGGACCCGCATCTGCTCGACTGCCTGGGCGATCGCCTTGCCTTCTTCGACGATGTGCGCGGCATGGCCCTCGGCCGTGAGGCGAGCCGCCGTGGCCTCTGCGCGTGCCGGAATGACGGTATCGGCTTCCTGCTGGCGCTCGGCCAACCGCGTGCGCTGATCCTGAAGGCTGATCTCGCTCTCGACACGAGCAATCGCGCCCGCCACCTCGGCCTTCTCTCTCGCCGCATTCTCGGACCCTTTGAGGTTCGCGCGCTCCACCTCCAGCGCGTTCTCGCGCGCGATGATCTCGTTCTCGGCCGCGATCTCGGCCTCACGTCCGAGCCGGCGCTGCTCGGCCGCGACTTGGCGGGCGTCGGTTTCCGCCCGAGCCTCGGCGATCGCCGCGTCCCGCTGAACTTCGGCGTTGCGCTTTCGACCGATGGCCTCGAGGTAGCCCGCCTCGTCCGAGAGGTCCTGGATCTGGAAGAAGTCGAGGACGATGCCGAGGCCGCTCAACTCACTCCGAGCCCGACCGGCGACCTCGGTCGCCAGCTCAAGCCGCCGCTCGTTGGCTTCTTCCGGACTGACACCGGCGATCACGCCGCGCAGCGCCCCCTCCAGCACCTGCTTCGCCGTGCGGTCGATGGCGTCCACTTCCTTGCCGAGAAACCGTTCGATGCCGGCCTCGAGGCCATCCTCTTCACGACCGGCAAGCTTGACGTTGGCCTTGCCCTCTATATCCACAGGGATCATCCCCTTGCAGAGCGCCCGCTGGGGTCGGACCTCGATCGTCCGGGTAGTGAGCGGAAGGCGCCTCGAGGACTCGATGAACGGGATCTGGAACCCCCGACCTCCGCGGATGACGCGATATCCGACCGTCGTGCCGTCCGACAACTTTCGCCTGCGCCCCGAGATGATCACCACCTCGTTGGGTTGGCAGATCACGATGTTCGACTTGAGGAAAATGATGAGCAGGAGAATCGCGACGGCTCCCACTCCGAGTGCGATCCCCACGATCTCGGCGTCGTACATGATGCGACCTTCCAGAACTGGTTAGACGTTGAAGTACAGCGAGAACTCACCGGGATGGGGCCGTAGCCTCACGAACTCGATCTCGTTCTTTCGCTTGTACTGCACCCAGGTGTCAATTAGGTCGGGCGTGAACACACCGTCCTGCACGAGGAAATCATGGTCCGCTTCGAGGGCATCGATTGCCTCTTCGAGGCTGCTCGGAGTGCGGTCGAACTCTACCTCGCTTCCCGAGCTCGCAAGCTCGTATATGTCTTCATCGACGGGTGGGGGCGGGTCGATACGCCGGCGGATTCCGTCGACGCCAGCGCAAATGATTGCCGCGAAGCTGAGGTAGGGATTGCACGACGGATCCGGAGTTCGGAACTCTATACGCTTCGACTTGGGCCCACCTGTTGTTGTCGGGATGCGGATGCAGGCGCTCCGGTTCCTTCCGGAATAGAGGAGATTCATCGGGGCTTCATAGCCTGGCACCAGGCGACGGTACGAGTTCGTTGTGGGGCAGCAGAGGCCGCATAGCGCGCGGGCGTGACGCAGCAGCCCACCGATAAAGTAGAGCGCTGTCTCGCTCAGGTCGTTGTACCCTCCCGATTTGTAGAACAGGTTTCGGCCCCCGCGGGCGAGGCTGATGTTGTGGTGCATGCCCGAGCCGTTCTCCTGCAGCAGGGGCTTCGGCATGAACGTGGCAGTCTTTCCGAGGCGCGCGACCACGTTCTTGACGACGTACTTGTACTTGACCGCCGCATCGGCTTGCTCCAGCAGGGGCCCGAACTTGAAGCCGATCTCGCTCTGCCCGGCAGCCCCCACTTCGTGGTGGTGAAGCTCGGGTCGGAGGCCCACGCGCTTGAGCACGTGAGAGACCTTGGATCGGAGGTTGTTGTAATGGTCGACGGGAGGAGCCGAGAAGTACGCGCCCCGCTGACTCGCGCGGTGACCGACGTTCGCCCCGTCCTCCTTGCCCGTGGACCAGAACGCGGCCGAGGAGTTCAGGAAGAAGTAGCCGTGCTGGGTCGCCTGGTCGTAGCGAACGTCGTCGAATACGAAAAACTCGATCTCGGGCCCGAAGTACGCGACGTCAGCGATCCCGGAGCTGGTCAGGAGCCGCTCCGCCCGACGCGCGACTGAGCGCGGGTCGCGGGAGAAGGTGTAACGCCCCTCCGGATCGACGATATCGCAGAAGACCGACAGGGCGGGGTCGTCGAAGAAGGGGTCCTCGAACACCGAGGATGCATCCGCAATCAGAAGCATGTCGCTTTGATTGATCCGGGTGAAGCCGCGCACGCTCGAGCCGTCGAACGCCATGCCGTTTCGGAAAACCTCCTCGTCCACCAGCTCCGCCGGCAGCGTGAGGTGCTGCAACGTCCCCAGGAGGTCCACGAACTTGAGATCGAGAAACTCGATCTCCTTCTCGCCGATCAGGCGCACGACGTCGCGTGCGCTCGTCCGGGTATCGGGCATGCTCACCTCAGTAGAGAACGCGGGTGCCGCGCTCGCCCGAGATCTCGATCGTGTCGTCAATACCTACGACGAATATCTTTCCGGACCCTCCGGTCAGGCGGGCCCCAGCCTGGATCGCCTCGACCGCACGTTCCAGGTTTGCCTCGGTGACTGCGACCTCGAGCCGCACGCGGTTGAAGAGCGAGACCTCCTTCTTTACGCCCCGGTATTGCTGCTGCTCGGAGCGGGGTGCGGACCCCATGGCGGCACTCGCCGTCATGTGCCGGATCTCGGCATCGAAGAGAGCCTGTTTCACTGCCGGGAGCTGCTCGGGCCGGATCACGGCGAGAATCATCTTCATGGGGTCGAACCCTCGCTCTACTCTGTCGTGAAGATTTGAAAGCCCGAATACGACTCGACGCCGTGCTCGTCGATGTCCAGCCCACGGAGTTCAGTCTCGTGAGAGACCCGCAGGCCGACCACCGAGTCGATCGCCTTGAAGACGACCCACATTGCGGCGGCCGTGAACGAGACGCAGGCGAACACGCCGAGAAGCTGAGTGCCGACGGCGCCGAAGCCGCCGCCCAGGAACAGCCCGTCCGACGGCGCCCCCAGCGCGACGCTGCCCCAGAGCCCTACTGCCAGGGTCCCCCACACGCCGCAGATCCCGTGCACCGCGACGGCGCCAACCGCATCGTCGACCCCAAGCTTGTCGATCCACTCGATGCCGTAGACGACGAGGACTCCCGCGCTCGCCCCGATCCACAGGGCCGCTCCGGGGCTCACCGCCGCGCAGGGCGCCGTGATCGCTACGAGGCCAGCGAGGGAACCGTTCAGAGCCAGCAGGAGGTCCGGCTTTCCGTACTTGATCCAGCTAGTGACCATCACCGTCACGGTACTAATGGCCGGAGCGAGGGTCGTGTTGATGGCCACCCGCCCGACCAACGCCGGATCACCCATGCCCAGCGCCGACCCCGCGTTGAAGCCGAACCACCCGAACCAGAGGATGAAGACGCCTAGCGAGGCCAGGGGCAGGCTGTGCGCTCCAATCACGTTCGCAGAGCCGTCGGCGTTGAACTTGCCGATCCGGGGACCGAGAAGCGCAGCTCCCACCAGGCCCGCGACTCCCCCCACCGAATGGACGACCGTCGAACCCGCGAAGTCGTAGAAACCGAGGTCGGCGAGCCAGCCGCCGCCCCATACCCAGTGGCCGACGACCGGGTAGATGAAGGCCGAGATCAGAAACGAGTAGGCCAGATAGGCCGAGAACCTCATGCGCTCCGCCACCACGCCCGACACGATCGTGGCCGCGGTGCCCGCGAAGACCGCCTGGAAGAGCCAAAAGACCTCGACCGGTAGGCCATCCCGCACGGGATCCACCCCGAAGAGGAGCCAGCCGCGGGTCCCCAGGAACCGACCGCCGCCACCGTACATGATCGCGTATCCAAACAGGAAGTACGCGAGGGTGGCAAAGGCGAAGTCGAGCAGGTTCTTCATCAGGACGTTTCCAGCGTTCTTCGTCCTGATGAGGCCGGTCTCGAGCACGCTGAAGCCGGCCTGCATGAAGAACACCAGAACGGCCGCGACGAGCACCCACAGCGTACTGAGCGGGTCCAACGGAGACACCTGCGAGGCGGCGAGGCTCGAAGCCATGGGGGGGCCCATGTACCGTTCCATCGAGGGAAGTCAAACTTAAGAGCCTAACCTAATCCTACGCGCGGGAAATCCGCGTTGGCAAGCTGTGAGGAGGGAGGAGCTTTCCCTCATCGACGTACTCTGCTGGCGCTGCAGCCAGCCTTACCTCGGCGACGTCCCCGCAGATTCTGCTGCCCGAGACAAGACGTATGCCTGAATTGCCTCAGCCTGCCCCTCTGTGAGCAAGTCTCCGAAGGAGGGCATGCCGAGCTCCTGTCGGGCGCCGCCGAGCACGATCGACAGAAACCGTTCGTGCACGTCGAGCGTCGCATAACGCAGGTCGGGTAGCGGTCCGGCCACGGCATTCACTCCGTGACACGCGAAACAGTGCAGAGCGAACAGTATGCGTCCCTCATCGATT
Source organism: uncultured Gemmatimonadota bacterium (assembly GCA_964510615.1). Lineage (GTDB taxonomy): Bacteria > Gemmatimonadota > Gemmatimonadetes > Palauibacterales > Palauibacteraceae. The sequence continues at coordinate 13,082 of CAZEBA010000022.1, read as the reverse complement.
GTCTCGGGGGTCGCGTCGGTCTCCACCGCCAGCACCGGCGGCTCCGAGCGGCCGAACGGCGGAGCGTTCAGTGTGGCCGCTCCGCCGATTGCGAAGGTGAGGATTCGACCGAAGCCGAGCTTCACGGGGCCCAATCCGGGAGGATTGATGAGGCCCATTCCCCCGCCCCATCCCACCATCAGCGTCAGGTACTGGACGCCGTCTATCAGGTAGGTCACCGCAGGCGCCATGATGCCCGTGCCGGCATCGAACTCCCACAGCTGCGCTCCGTCGCTTGCCCTGTAGGCCAGGAAGAGCCCATCCGAACGTCCCTGAAAGACGAGGTTGCCGGCCGTTGCGAGCACGCCGCCGCTTTCCAACACGGGATGATCGACCTGCCAGCGGGCGGCCTGCCGAACCGGGTCCCACGCAACGAGCCGACCGGTCGGAGCTGGCGCGGCCAGCCACGCGTCCATGATCGGTCCCGCGTACCGCTGGTCGAGTCCGTTGTTACGGCGCGTGTCCTTAGGCTGCCACGACGGGTCCGGTCGATGCGCGAACGTGGTCCCTTCCCTGACCGGGAGGTACACGAGCCCGGTTACAGGGCTGAACGCCATGGGGTACCAGCTATGGGCGCCCGTAGGATCCGGCGACACGAGCACGGCGTCCATGCCAGCGTAAGCGCTGGCCGACTCGATCGGCCGACCGCTTTCAGGGTCAATGCCCGTCGCCCAGGTGACGCTCGAGAACGCCTCGGCCGAGATGAACTCTCCTGACTCACGGTCGAGCACATAGAAGAAGCCGTTCTTCGGCGCCTGCATGATGACCCGGCGCGGTCGGCCCTCGATCTCCAGCTCCGCCAGCATCAATGGCTGCGTGGCCGTGAAGTCCCAGTGGTCGCCGGGCGTCGTCTGGAAGTGCCAGACCGGCTCCCCGTCGTCGGCCTGGAGGGCGAGGATCGAGGAGAGATAGAGGTTGTCGCCGCCGCCGGGGCTCCGCAGGTCGCGGTACCACGGCGCGCCGTTGCCGGTGCCGACGTAGACGAGATCGAGGTCAGGATCGTAGACGATGGCGTCCCACGCCGTGCCGCCGCCTCCGCCTTCCCACCAGCGGCCGCTCCAGGTCGCCGCCGCCTCTTCCATCGCCTTCGACTCGAACCCGAGCGATGGGTCCCCCGGCACGGTGTACGTCCGCCACACGAGTGTCCCGCTCTCTGCATTGTAGGCCGATACATAGCCCCGGACCCCCATCTCGGCGCCGCCGTTACCGATCAGCACCATGCCCTTCACGATCCGGGGCGCTCCCGTGATCGAATAGCCCCTCGCCGGGTCGAACGTCGCTGCCTCCCAGACCGGGGTCCCCGACGCGGCGTCAAGTGCGATCAGCCGACCATCCAGTGTCCCGACGTAGACCTTGCCGTGGTATAAGGCGACTCCGCGGTTGACGGCATCGCAGCAGAGGACGCGCGCCCGCGAGCGAGGAACCTCGGGGTCATGGGTCCACACCAGATCGCCCGTTCTTGCATCAATCGCGTAGACGACGTTCCACGCGCCTGTCGTGTAGATCACGCCATCGACGACCAGCGGCGTCGCTTCCAGTCCCCGGTTCGTGTCGAGCTCGCGGCTCCACACCAGGCCGAGGTCTTCAACGTTGTCCTCGGTGATCTGGCGAAGGGGGCTGTACCGCTGCTCTTCGTAGGTGCGCCCGTGCGTCAGCCAGTTGGCCGTGTCGCGCTGAGCCTCGCGTAGCCACTCGTCAGTGATGCGCTGAGTCCCTTCCTCTCGGCCACAGGCAATCACGGTCAGGAGGATGGCGGCAATGGGAACAGGAGAGCGTCCGGAGGTAGCCTGCATACCGTCAATCCTGATTAGGTCCCGAACCCGCTCAGTCATGCGTGTCGGTCTCTCCGATATCCTCACCCCACAACGCCGGGTGGCCCTCGATGAACTCCGCCAGGAGCCGCACGCACTCCTCCGAGTCCAGATCCACGACCTCGACGCCAGCCTCACGCAGCCAATCGATGCCGCCGCGGAAGTTTCGCGACTCGCCCACCAGCACCTTTCCGATCCCGAACTGGCGCACGAGTCCGCTGCAGTACCAGCAAGGGGCAAGCGTGGTCGCCATCACCGTGTTCCGGTAGTCGCGGCGTCGGCCGGCGTTCCGGAACGCGCTCGTCTCGGCATGCATCGACGGGTCGTCGTCCTGGACGCGGCGATTCCGGCCCCTGCCGAGCAGGGTGCCGTCGCGCGAGAAGAGGGCGGCACCGATCGGCACTCCTCCCTCCTCGAGCCCGGCCCGTGCCTCCTCGAGCGCCACACCCAGCATGCGAGCTTCAAGCGAGGGTTCGCTCATGCGCGTTCAGCTGCCGTGGTCTGGCAGCGTAATGCAGGCCGCGCGCTGGGAGGAGGGGGTACCTGTGGGTGCCGCTGTTGCCCCGGAGTGGTCGGTCGCCACGGGCCAGTGGTCGGCGAGCCGCGACTCGCCGCCTCTCACCGTGCCGCGCAGCTTGCTTCCGACGCCGGAGAGGTTTCGCTCGTGCAGGGTGTAGCGGAAGAGCGGCTCGGCGAGGCGAACGCCGCGCCATCCGGCCCGGGCGATGCGCCGCCATCGATGATGGTTGGTCCCGATGCGAACGCGCTCGTCGAACGGCAGGACGTCTCTGACCGTTTCGGTCCGCGCCGCCGCGCATGCGGGAATGTAGCTGGAGCCCTCGAGCCGTTCGCCGTCGAAGTCGCACGCGCGGCCGATGCCGAGCACCTCTCCCTTCGCGTCGACCAGAAAGCAGTCGGTGTAGACGAAAGCGACGTCCGTCGTGCGGCGATCCTCCAGCTCGCCCACCGTGATCGCCAGGTACTCCGGTTCGAGACGATCATCGGCATCGAGGATGACCGAGATCTCTCCTCGAACCCTCCGCATGCCTCGGTTCACCGCATGGAGCTTGCCTCCGTTCTTGGGCAGGGCAATCACGTGGAACCTGTCGAAGGCGCCGCGATACGACCGCCCCAGCTCGCGAGCCACCTCGACAGAATCGTCGGCGCTGCCGTCGTCGACCACGACGACCTCCTTCCGCGCGTGACTCTGTCGCGCGACGCTGTCGATCGCCCCGGGGAGAAACGCCGCATAGTCGCGAGTCGGAATGACCACCGAGACGAGGGGCGTCGACGGCATGATCATCCGGCAAGGACTCCCTGGGACAGGAGGTAATCGTCGTTCACCTCGACGCCGAGGCCTGGCCCGTCGGGCACGTCGAGATGGCCGTCCGTCGCGACGAGCGGCTTCGCGAGCAGAGGCGCCTCGTCCCGGAGCGGGTGCGGATCGATGTTCAATCCTTGCGGATAGATGCAGCTCGGACAGGCGGCCCAGAAGTGCAGGCTCGCAGCGGTTCCCAGGGTCGGCTGCGTGTTATGCGTCACGATCGGGCGGTGATGGGTTTGGGCCAAGGCAGCGATCTTCATCATCTCGGTGAAACCGCCGGCCTTGATCACGTCTGGCTGCAGGATGTCCACCTGGGCGATCTGGATGAGGTCCCGATGCTGCCAGCGCGTGTACTCCTGTTCCCCGGCCGCGATCGGGATGTCGAGCGCCGCTTGCAGGCGCCGATACCCGTCGTAGTCGTTCGGGGAGATGGGCTCCTCGAAGAGAAACACCCCGAGACGCTCGAGCTCCCGTCCGACCTGGATCGCGTGGTGCACCGTGTAGGCGTTGTTGACGTCGACCAGGATCGTGACGCGATCTCCGAGGCGCCTGCGGATCGCCTCGACGATCTCGATCGTCTGATCGTCGCCGACGTCGTTCATCCACGGACGGGCCGTCGGCTGCTTGTACCCGGTGAAGCCGCGCTCCACCACCTCCTCGACGAGGTCGGCGTGCCCCTCGGGCGGAAGGTCGCGACGCTTCAGGCTGGCGTAGACCGGAATCCGCAGGCGATGAGCTCCGCCGAGCAGATTGTAGACCGGAGTGCCGAGCGCCTTTCCCTTGATGTCGTGCAGCGCGATGTCGATGCCCGCCATCGCGTGGAGCTGGGCGCCACCCGGTCCGAGCTTGTAGGCGTTCTGGTACATCTCCATCCAGATCGCTTCGGTCTGGAAAGGGTCGCGTCCCCTGATGACCTCCCCGAGACGATGCACGGCGGCGCCCACCACGCTGGCGCCCATCGGGCTCGATTCGCCATGCCCGACGATGCCCTCGTCCGTCTCGACGCGTACGATGATGAACCGCTCGAACAGAATGCGAGCTTCGACCTTGGTAATCTCCATGGCGCTCCTGGGTCACTCCTGGGGCAGTGTGCAAACCGGCAAGAGATCGCGAGATTCTGGCAGACTTCCCGTGTCTGCGCAAACAGCGGAGGAACAATTCCTTGGGAGAGTCGAAGAGAATTGTCGTGACCGGCGCGGCGGGCTACTGCGCGGCGCTGCTCCTTCCCGCGCTCGAACGGCGTTACGACTCCGTCCTGCTCGACGTCCGCGACACGCGAAAGGACGGCACCCGGGTCCCGGGAATCGAGCTCGTCGACCTTCGCGATCCGAACCTCGACGGCTATCGCCGACACTTCGCCGGAGCCGACGCGGTCGTCCAGCTAGCGTACGCGGGAGGGGCGCAGCTCGAGGCCGAAGCGTACTTCGGTCAGCGAGCCAGCCTCGACATGAACCGCAACGTGCTGGAAGCGGCTCGTGCGGAGGGAGTGCGCCGTATCGTGCAGTTCAGCTCGAATCACGCGGCGGACTGGTACGAGCGGCTGTACTGGAAGAAGACGTTCGCTGGCTTCGGTCCGGACGTCGTGCCGTTCTCGGACAACTTCTACGGCTGGTCGAAGATCGCGACCGAAGCGCTCGGCTTTGTGTATGCGTGCGGCCGGCTCCACCCGGCTCTCGAGGTCGTCATGCTCCGGATCGGCCGCCCGCGCCAAGCCGATCTCGCCGAGTGCGCGGACGACGTGCGGGAGATGGAGCGTCGCCTCGCCGCCTACATCAGCCCGCGGGATCTCACGCAACTCGTCGTGCGCTCGATCGAGGCTCCGGATATCCGAGACGAGCACGGGGTGCCGTTCCAGGTGTTCTTCGGGATCTCGGCGAACACGCGGGCTTTCTGGAGCCTCACGAACGCGCGACGGGTCATCGACTATCAACCCGAGGACGACTCGGAAGTCCGCTTCGCCGAGGAGATTGCCCGCTATCTCATCCCGGCCCAGCGGCTCACCGAGCGAGGCTCCGAGACCGCGTCTTCGTAGAGAGATCGCCAACGATCCGTTCCGTCGTCCGGGACGAGGCGCGTCGTCACGCCGCGCGAGTAGAAGGGAAAGCGACCTTGGCGGGCGAGCTCGCGCATGACTCCGCCGCAGGTGAAATGACGTCGGGAACCGTCGGGCCATCGCACTTCGATCAAGCGCTCGGGGGCGGGCGGTTTCCCGGGATCCGGCAGCTCGAAGCGGCGAATCGCCTCGCGATCGATCTCGAGGCCGAGCCCGGGAGCGTCGGGCACGGCCGCCGATCCGTCGGTGACCGGGATCGGACGCGCGAGAAGCGGGTGCTCGAAGATCTCATGGCACGTGACGGCCGGCCACACGTCGCATTCCAGGACCGCCTGCAGGTGAAGGCAGAACGCCGCGGTGATTCCCGTACCGACGAGCTGCAGCTCCACCGGCTTGCCCAGCGTTCGCGCTGCCTCGCTCGCGGCGAGGACGCGTTCGACGCCTCCCGCGACGAGGAATCCGTCGGCGGGATGCTCGACGCCGGCCGTCTCGTCGAGGTGCACGGCCATCGGAACCGCAACGACGTCGCGGAGCTCGGCCCAGCCCGCCAGATCCGAGGGCGGGATCGGCTCCTCGAAACGGCCCATCCGGGGATGGCGACCCAACTCTTCGAGGATCGGACGCGCGCGATCGGAATCGAGCAGCGTGGCGTTGAAGTCGAGCTGGATCTCGAATTCCGCGGGCACGGCAGCGGTGACGGCGTCGATCTGCTGCCAGAGGTCGTGCCAAGGACGGGCCTTCGTCTTCAGGCACCGGTAACCGCGACGTGACGCCATGCGGCATTCCTCCGCCAGATCCTCGGGCGGCAAGTCGATCGCCCACCACGCGAGCGAGACACGGTCTCGCACACGGCGGCCGAGGAGGCGATGGATCGGAACGCCGCGCGCGCGGCCGACGGCATCCAGAAGCGCCATTTGGAGAGCCGCCCCGAGAGAGTCGTCCCGCATCAACCGGGCGGCGTCGCCCCCCATCGCGCGCCGCAGCAACTCCGGGGTCGCTGGGCGCCAGGTGTAGAAGAGCATCGCCTCTCCGCGCCCGACGTGCCCGCTCGACAGGTGCACCTCGACATGCTCGAGATACCGCCAGTGGGGAAGGCCGCGCTCGAGATTGCGCCCGGGGATCTCGCGGTACGGCACGCGCAGGACGCGCCGGTCGACATGGACGACCGTCGGCCCGCCCGCCCGCTCGTGCGAGTCCGCCCGCCCGTGCGAGTCCGCCCGCTCACTCGGAGTATTCAATGGACACCGATGGGAAGTACATGTCCTGCCGTAGGGCGCGCTCCAGGTCGGTCGCCCCCGAGGACCCTCGAAGCGCCTGCAGAATCCTCGCGCGCACCGCGACGGCGTACTCGCGGCGTGCATCCGATCCAAATCCGTACGCAGCCGAACGCGTCAGCGACGCCCCGTGAAAACGTCTCTCGTAGAGAACCTCCTGGAGATTCGCGACGTCGCGAAGACACAAGACCCGCCACAGCAACTCCGTGTCACCAGCCATCCGGGTGCGTCCGTCGTATCCACCCAGTCGCTTCAGGAAGTCGGCGCGGATGACGAGCGAGCCGTTCATCGCGATCTTGATGCTTGACAGCTCGCCGATCGGCGGGATGGTCTCCATACGAGGGATTCGTGCGGCGTAGATGTTCTCGCGATGATAGTGGCCGCTGGCCTCGGAGTACCGGATCTCGGCTTCGGCCGGAATCCCGGGCGCGTCGGCTGGCGACGCGAAGAACTCGTCGATGGAGGTGCCGCACAACGGAACGTCCGGATTTCGCTCGAGGAACTCGATCTGTCGCGCCAGCCGATGCTCGCGGCTCCGGTCATCCGCGTCCTGGTGCGCGAAGTACTCGCCCCGGCAGAACGTCGCGAGCACCAGGTTCTTGGCCGCGTACGTCCCGATGCTCTCCCGGAACTGGACGAGATGGGCTCGCCGATCCGCCCACACCAGATCCCGCACCTCGTCGGCCGTACCGTCGCTGCTGCCGTCGTCGACGACGTACACGTCGAGCTCTCGATGGCTCTGGCGGAGAACGGAACGGAGCGCCTGGCGGATGAACGGGCGCGCATTGTGCGCACAGAGCGCGACCGTCACGTGACGGGACATCTCTTCTGCTCTCCGAGAGCACGAGCCGTGAGACCGCTCATAGGTCCGTGAAACCTGAGCAAGATGAGGTAAAACGGCGGCTTATGGAAACAGTTCATTAGGCTGGCGGATCTGGATACCCCGAGCACTCTCTGCAAAGGGCCGCTCGCTGCGCTCGATCGCCCGTCGGCTCTTCGATGGCCATTGACACAGCCTGACTGACATCGGTAGCTGGTAGGTCAGCGACGCGCCGCGCGAAGAGGAGAGGAGATGGAGAAGGAGACGGTGACGGTCGGCGATCTGGACGACCTTTTCGCCCCCGAGGTGATCGCAGACCCTTACTCGTACTTCGCCCGCCTGCGGGAAGCGGAGCCGGTTCACTGGAACGATCGGTTTCAGCTCTGGGTGGTCACCGGGTACGATGAGGTCGTCTGGCTGGTTCGCCATCACGAGCTGTTCTCCTCCGAGATCATGAAGAACACCACCTCCCCTCCATATCCCCCGGTCGACCCGGCGGACCTGCCCTTGTTCGACGAGGTGCGCGAGTTCCGCGCCGACCAACTGGTCGAGCAGGACCGCCCCGATCACCTCGACCAGCGCAGCGTCGTCCACAAGTACTTCACGCCGACGGCAATGGAGGAATGGCGTCCCTTCGTCCGAAACGCGGTGGCGGAGCTGCTGGATGAGCTCGAGCCGCTCGGACGTATGGACGTCCTGCTTGATTTTGCCGCCCCTCTCCCGGTGCGGGTCATCGCCCAGATGATGGATGTGCCCTGGGAGGATCGGGATCTGCTTCGCGAGCTTGCGGACAGCATCCTCTATATGAACCGCGGCGAACCGTATCGGCTTAGACCTTTGACCGAAGGCATGCGCGGCATCCTCGAATACTCAGCGCCCCTCGTCGAACAACGACTGGAGTGCCCCGGGAACGACTTCATATCGATACTGGCCGAAGGCGAGAAGGAGGGGACCTTCACCCGGCACCAGGTCCTCGTGAACACGGGACTTCTCCTGTTCGCGGGCCATGAGACCACCATGAACCTGATCTGCAACGGGCTCCTCGCGTTCATCCAGCACCCGGAAGAGTGGGACCGGCTGAAGGGCGATCCGGAGGGCATGGCTCGCCTGGCCACCGAGGAGTGCCTCCGCTACGACCCTCCGGTCAAGTCGACCCAGCGGATCGCCGCCCAGGACGTGGAGCTCGACGGCAAGACGATCCACAAAGGCGATCGCATTCGCTGGATCATCGCGGCGGCGAACCGGGACCCGTCCGTTTTCGAGGATCCTGACCGGTTCGACATCGGCCGGCAGCCGAACCCGCATGTCTCCTTCGGCTCCGGGATTCACTACTGCCTCGGAGTGGCGCTGGCTCGGATGGAAGGACAGGAAGTCTTCCGGGCCCTGGCCGAGCGAATTCCGCGCTTCGAGCTCGATACGGGTGCACTGGATCACGGCAAGGTCGAGTATCAGCCCAGCATCCAGTTCCGATCGCTCAAGTCGCTGCCCGTAACCTGGTGAGGGACGAATGAGTCGCCGCCTCGATATTTCGGTGGACCACACCCGCTGCGTCGGAAACGCCATGTGCGTGGCAACCGTGCCGGGGGTGTTCGAACACAACGAGAACCGTCAGTCGACGGTCATCGATCCGTCGGGCGGGACGGAAGAGAAGATTCTCGAAGCCGCCTTCAACTGCCCGACGGGCGCGATCACGGTCGCGCTCGCCGACACGGGGGAGCGTCTATTTCCGAAATCAGTTGACGGGAGTTGAATGGCCCACGACCACCTTCCATTCACCCTTCCGCTCGACGAACACGTTGGTCCATCTTGAAGTACCGCTGGACGACTGACCGTCCGAATCCTGCCCAGCCCAGCGAGCCGTGCCGGTGATCACGACGACTTCATCGGTATACCAGCGGACCTCAACGTCGTCTATCTCGAAGGACTCGTACGTGAAGTCGTCACTTACGGCGGCGGCAATGAAGGAAGATTTCGCACGCACTTCCCCGGTGCCAACCGTATAGATGAAGTCTGGAGCGAGAATACGTTCGAGAACCGAGGGATCCCCTTCTTGCACGCTATTGACCCAGTCCTGCTCCCATTCCACGAGCATCTGCCCGATCTGATCCCGTTGTTCAACGGACAGTCCGGCTTCGTCGGGAGCTTCTTGCGCTGTTTGAGCAGAAGTAACCGCGGCAGTAGCGGAAAGAAGAGCGGAGACGACAAGGAGAGATAGGGGTTTCACGGCACACCTCCGAGGGGAAGACTCTTACCAAAGGAGCGGACTGTTCGCTCCTGCGCAGCCTGCTCCCGGCGAATGGTGAATCGTCGTACAGCGGCTCGCAAGAGCGATCACCCCAATGGAACACGGCGGTGTCCGGCGCAGGGGATGGGCGCTGGCACTGTCGCTGGCACTGCTTGTAGAGAATGGCGTCTCGTTGCCGACTACACCCTCCAACGCTAGTCTGATGAAATGCGCCGGGTTGCCCTCACCTGGATTCCCCTTCTGAGCCTCGCCCAATGCGGCGGTGACACTAGCGGTCCTTCCCAACCGATTACACCGGAGATCACTGGAGTCTGGAACTGGAGCCAGAGTATTGGCGACGACGTGCAAGGCGTTTCTTGCAGCGACCAAGGAACCATTGAGATCACTCAGACAGGCTCGACATTCTCGGGCACCATCAACTCAACCGGAGCGTGTACCTTACCCAACGGGTCGATTCCGCGGTCGGGCTCTGCCAGTACATCCACCGGTCAGGTTTCGAGCCAGGAGATCAGTTTTCGAATCGAGCCGCTGTGCCAATTCGCTGGCACGCTGTCGGGGACACCGCCCAACGTGATGAACGGCACGGTATCGTGCGACGCCGCCTTCTTTCAGGATATCGGCGATACCATCAGTCTGAGCGGGACTTGGCAGACGACGAGATAGCGGTACGAGTGCACGCAGATGGGTCCACGGTTACACCCGCAGGGAGGACGGAGATGCGCTTGAGGGCCTGCAGGTTCCAAAGCCGAGTGACGATTGGGCTCTCAGCGCTTCTGCTGACACCGCTGGCCGCATCAGCCCAACCGGAAGACGAAGTGCAAACGCGGCCCGTTCCGGTTGGGGTGTTCAGTGAGAGCATCGTGACAGTGGCGTATATCCCTCTGGGCGATGTCGCCCAGGCACTCGGAGCGCGGCTTCAGTTCGACTCAGACCGAAACACCTACGCCGCCCAACCCGGCGAACGAGGTCTCTTGCGCATCAATCCCGAGCACGTGATGGGAATCATCGTCGAGGAACACCCCAGTCTGGAGATTGGCCGGGAACAGATGGGGATCGTGATTGAGGAGAGGCCGGCTCCCGGTGATGACTCGGAGCGATTCGAACAGATCGCGCGCCTTGGCGCCGCTCATCAACCGGCCGCTGCTGGCCAGCCAGCCGCCGCCGAACCAGGCCCACGAGAGGTGCAGGCCATACGCTTCGAGATCGGCGGCAACCTCGTCTCGAGAGGAATCATCATCATCGACAACAAGCCCTACATGCCGCTGAGGGATCTTGCCGCTGCGATGGGAACACGCCTCGAGCAGCGTCCCGGCCGGTCGGGCTCCATCTACATGTTCAATATGCAGCCCGAGCCGCCGGAGATACCGCCCTTGCTGGACCTATCTCCGAGGGGAAGGAACCTTGTGGAGAGAAGTCAGCAGTAGCAATGCTGCATCGGGTTGCATTGTGGGCCAAACGTAAGATGTCTGAACCGCTCAGTCTCAGTAGCTGAACTCGATTGCTCGGTTCGTGCCGTCGGCCTCGGGCTCGTATGTAATCGAGATCACGGAGCTCTCCTCCTTGAGCGTCTCCATGGCCTGCTCCGTCAGTCCGAGCTTGGACTGCGGGCCTGTCTCGCCGTCACCGGGGAAGATCACGTCCGCGGTCAACTGACCCCCGCAGAGCTCCTGGCTCGTCAACGTGACGCGAAGCGAAGGTGTAGCACCCGTGCGCTGGATCTGACAGATATAGCCGGAAGCGGTCTGTTGGTGCGCTCCGGCCACTGGGCGCGGACGGATCTGGTCGATGGCGTTGCTCGTCGGCACCCTCGCTGCACGGGCTGGCTCCGTGCGGCCCGCCGCAGCGGCCGCCGCTGCTCGGCCCAACTGCACTTGGTCCGCGGGCAGTGACCGACTCTGCAGCATGATGGCGGCGAACTTCTTCTCGCCGTTCACGGCCCGCGTCTCGATGTCGATGACGCGCGACCCGTTCTCCTGTGCTAGCTCGTCGACCTGCTGCCCGGTCAAGTCGTAGTACCACCACCAGCGCTCCCCTTTCGATTTCACCATGAGCGCGCTGAATCGGTTCGGCCCCGTCCATTCGATGTCAATGAGACGTGCTTCATGCTCGCTTAACGCGCGCGTGATCTCATCGGCCGTGACATCTTCGTACCACCACCAGGCACCCGCTCCGCCGACCTCATCCGCCAGCTCCACCGTCGTGGTGTAACCACCCATGCGATCGTTGGGATCGAAGTCGATCATCCGCATCCCAGCGTCGGAAAGACCGGAGATGTAGTCTCCAGCGTTTGCGGAGCTCACCGATCCGGCGGTCCAGTTGGAACGCTTGGACTGATCTCCGCTGTTGCCGACGAGGATGACGGCGAAACTCGCGTCCGGCCTCACCCCCATGAGCTCGATGTCCTCGATGCGCGCCCGCTCCTCGGCCAGGTGCCGCTCTACCTGTTGGCCCGAGAGATCGTAGTACCACCACCAGCGTTTGGCGTATGGACCCTCGTTCTTGACCAGCACGACCGTGAACAGAGGCGGCGATGTCCGCTCTACTTCGATGTCGGTGATCCGCGCGCCGTGTGCGTCGACGAGCTGCCCGATCGTTTCGGCGGGAACGCCGTCGTACCACCACCAGTCGACAGGCGTGATGAGGGAGCGGTCGTCCTGGGCGTGTCCAGGAGACGCAAGCAGTACACATAGCAGAACCGACAAGCCGGGGACTCGGCGGAACGTCCCAAAGGCTCGCCAAACCAGAACTGGGATCATCAGATCGTCTGGCGCGGTCGACCGACAAGAGCTCTGCCCACGAACTGGTTTCATCGTCACTCCGGAATCAGCTTTGTCAATTCCGCGGAATAGAAATAGAAATAGAATTGCTCGCCGTAGGGAACACCGGTATTGGCTATGCTGATATGGAACCTGCAAGCGTCATTCGCCTGAACGGACGATGGCCGTTTAAGCGTGGCAAGAAGGACGTTCCAACCCTTGGAAACCGAAAAAAGCTTTCTCTCAGGCTTGAAATCGATCATACACGTGTAAGGAAAAAGGCTGAGCTCAGTCTCATCCGTCGCGTTGTCGGCAGCCCAAACGTGCAGTTCGAAAAGGTAGGTCGCCTCTGGTTCGAGAGCGAGCGATGCCAAGACAGCCTCTCCGACTCTCAGAAGCGCCCTGCCATACTCGTGCTGCGCCGTCCAAGGCGTTACCCAACCCACCTTCTGGAACGCCAAGACGTGAGGAACGCCACTCGGCACCGCAGCGGCCGAGACAGCTGAGCTGACAGGCTCCCTCGGCGTTAGCAGGACCTGGACATCCGGAACATCTCCCGTGGCGACAGCTGCTTCGAGATCTTCCGTGTCCTGTGCAGGCAGATCGACGAGTTCCCGAGTAAGTGCCTGTAGGTACGCGAGCTTCGATGTCTTGGATAGGTCGGCTGGCGGTGGAGCCACGATGTCCGCCTCGCGCCCAGCGAACGCCCCGAGGTCGACCTGGCCGGCATAGGTGACCTGAACGGGCCCGGACATGGGCC
>CAZEBA010000021.1:61174-63087 GCA_964510615.1 uncultured Gemmatimonadota bacterium | reverse complement strand
GGGGGCGGCCCACTGGACTCGGTGGCGCAGCCGACCAGGTACACCGCCGCCCCGGCGACCAATCCGAGGAACTTTCGACGATCGATCGTAGATAAGTCGCTCATCTCTCGGCTCCTGTTCGAGCGATAGTCTCCCGACATCCGAAGCTGCGCACCCGCTACTGAACCACGATCGTGGCGCCGGCCATCTGCGCAGGGTGCACCTCGCAAAAATAGATCCAGGTGCCGACGACATTCGGCTCAAAGACAAACGTGTCGCCGTTGGAGAGGAGGCCGCTGTCGAACGGAGTTCCGCCTTCCGGTTCCTCGTTGCTGGTCGCGGTGTGCGCCACCCCGTCGCGGTTGACCCAGCCGACCGTCTGGCCGAGCTGGATGGTGACCGAGTCCCCGCCGTTGGGCGCGACGAAGGCGATGTTCTCCATCTCGATCACGACGTCAGCCTCCGGGCCTCCACCTCCGTTGCCACCCCCGTTGCCCCCATTGCCGCCGTTACCGCCGGTCGGGCTGTCCCCGCCGCACCCGGTGAGGTAGAGGGCGGCGCCGCCGAGCCCCACCATCGCCAGCACCACGAAGTCGCGCCGATCAACGCTCCGGTCGACGTGCCTGCGATCGATGTTTCCTGACTCCTGTCTGTTTTCCATCCTCAGCCTCCGGCCGATGGTTCAGTGCTCTCTCGCCCCCTGGGGCGTCGCCTCCTCCTCCCCGCCCGTCACGATCACGCTTGCCTTCATGAAGGGATGCGGAATGCAGTGGTACGGGTACTCCCCGCTCTCCTCGAACGTGAACGAGAACGTCTCGCCCGGAGCGAGCGAAGGAGATGCCCACACCCCGTCATCTGAGGTCGACGTGTGCACCACCGGGTCCTTGTTGATCCAGCGCACGGTGGTGCCGGCCGGTATGCGCAGCTCCTGCGGACCGAAGGAGAAGCGCGCCACCTCCACCTCGACCACGGCGCCGCCGGGCGGGAGCCGGAACGTGTCGGCGGCGACCTCGCCCGGCTTCAGCACCTTTCCCCAGCGGGCGAAGCCGCTGAACGGAACCGTGAACTCGAACCCCCAGAACACGGCCCCCCGGATGCCCGCCGACGTCCCTTCCAGCGTGCCGCTGGCAACATTGGTGGCTATGAGGGAGAAGGTGTGCGGGGTGTAGGGGATTCCGATCCCGAGTTGGGCGCTCCAGGCCGCCGGAACCCCGTCCAGCCCGGCGACGATGCCTCCCACGTCCCCGCCGAGGCTCAGGTAGCGGTGGATCTTAAAGTTGAGCCCTCCGGCCAGGGCCAGGGAGGCGTTCTCCACCTCCGGAGGCGGGTCGTACGGGTTGGTGAAGCCCCGCACGGCGCCGAGCACCTGGACGGGGCCGAAGCGGACCTGGCTGGACACCTCGGCGTCGAAGCTCTTCGAGGCCCCGTTGTAGGCGCCGAGGAGGGAGAGCGATGGCGTTCCGCGATCGCGCCCGCGGATCGGCTCCCACTTGAGAAACGGCTGCCACTCGTTGAACGAGGCCTGCTCGCGGGCGTTGCTGCTGTAGCGGACGCCGATCATCGAGCCGCGAAACAAGCCGATGTCGAACTCGAAGGTCGGATAGTTGACGATCTTCCCGTCGGTGAAGATGTCGCCGATCGTCTCGTTGCCGGCGACCTCGAAGCGGTGGGAGAACTGGAAGTAGAGCGTCCAGGGAGTGGTGACCCAGGTTCCCTGGACGTTGGGGGTCCGGTCGGTGACCGGCTGCGCGCCGGCGGCCGCGGCGGAAAGGGCGGAGACGAGGACCACCAAACCCGGAACCGCGATACACCTCGGTCCCGGCAGTGCCTGGGTGTCCTCTGCCCGTCGAAGCATCAATCTGCGCCCGGCTCGTCGAAGGAGCGTTTACGAAGGAACGTCGGAGGTGGGAGAATCGGGACAGCGGCAAGCGGTT
>CAZEBA010000021.1:0-61074 GCA_964510615.1 uncultured Gemmatimonadota bacterium | reverse complement strand
GAGCGTTTACGAAGGAACGTCGGAGGTGGGAGAATCGGGACAGCGGCAAGCGGTTGCGCCAGGGCCGATCCCCGGGGGGCCAGGGGCGGCTAGCCCTGCCCGGCGCTGAACCTGTCCAGGAACGCCTGCTCGCGCTGGCTGAGGCTGCCAACACCGCTGCTCTGAAGCTTGGCCCAGATCTCGTCGAAGCGCTCGCGATTGATCTCGTGCATGCTTTCGCGGTCGATCCCGGACCACCGCTCCAGTTTTGTTCGCTCTCCCTCCCAGCGCCGATTCTGCGTTCCCGCCGCGACTGCCTTGAACTTCTTCGCGGGAGACCGGGCCTCCGTCCAGCGCAGATACAGGTACCCTCCGAGGAAGCCGCCGAGATGGGCGAAGTGGGCCACCCCGTCCTGCGCCCCACCGAAGCCGCCGTAGAGAGAGAGGGCGGTCATCACGATCACGAGCACCCGGGACTCCACGGGGAGGACGCCCCAGATGTAGATGCGTTCCCGCGGCCAGTACCGGGCGAACCCGAGAAGGACGCCGAAGACCGCCCCGGACGCCCCGATGATCGCGGTATCGGGACTGAACGGGACGGACAGCAGCGCCCCCGTCAGCCCGCTCACGAAGTAGAGGTACAGGAAGCGCCGCGAGCCGAGCCGCATCTCCAGGCGCGGGCCGAAGAAGAAGAGGGCGATCATGTTGAACAGCAGGTGCATGAAGCCGCCGTGGAGAAACATGTAGGTGACGAGCGTCCACGGCCGATACGGGATCAGCACGGGCACCAACATCAGCGCTCGCATTACCGCAGGCGACGAGGCGCTGACCAGGAACATCACCACGTTGGCAAAGAGCAGGCGGCGCACCCACGGCGTCATCATCCTCCCCTCCCCTTCATCCTCCCCTCCCTTCGAGCGATTCCTCCGCCCGTCGCTGGGCCGAGCGGTGCTCATCCACCCGGGCCAGAAAGGCATCCAGGATCGCGTTGAAGGCAGCCGGTAGATCCATGTGGAGCCAGTGGCTGGCCCCGGAGACCACCTTCACCGGCAGGGACTCGACCAGCCGATGCAGGGCCGCCGGACCATCGTGCTGCTCGGCGATCACCGACAGCATCGGCCCCGGGAAGCCGAGCAGTGGCGTCACCGGATCGAAGCGGGCCAGCGCCTCCAGGCTCTTCACCACCACCTCCCGCGGCGTCCGGGCGAGCGACTCGAGCACCGAGCGCCGGACCGCGGGCCGGCAGCCACGAAGCGCATCCTGGTAATGCGACGCGATCGAACGCTCGTACGTCTCGGGGGCGAGCGCCCCCAGGAAGGCGGCGATGGCCTCCTCCGGCTCGAGCCGCAGGTCGCCCGCCGGGTCCACGAGCATTACGCCGGCGACCTTCGCAGGCCGCGCTCCGGCGAGCGCGATCGCCACGGCGGCGCCGTAGCTGTGGCCGACGAGGACCGGTGGGGGGAGGTCCAGCGCATCGATCACCGCCGAGACCTCGTCCGCCATGGCCGCCGGGGCGCAGTCTCCCTCCTCGGGCAGATCGGAGACGCCGTGACCGGGCAGGTCCACGCCGAGAGCCAGCTGGTCCGGCATCAGGTGCTCGATTTGCGACCGCCACTGACCCGCGTTGCCGGCCAGGGCGTGGAGGAAGAGCACGGGCGGCCGACCGGCGGGCGCCGACGTCCCCGACCGCCGCGATTCCTCCATGGTCAGAGCGCGAGGGCGTAGAGGACGACCGCCAGGAACGCGGTCGGGAACGCGAGACGCGAGAAGCGGTCGATGCGAACGGCCACGGACTCGCGCCCGCGGCCGGCCAGCCCCGTGGAGAGGAGCGCTTCTCCGAAGGCGAAGAAGACGAGCACCATCGAGCCCATCACGAACCGGTCGGCACGCGTCAGGTAGGAGAGCCGCGGCAGGGTGTAGGCGAGGCTGAACAGGAATGCGATCAGCGTGAGCACGGCGGAGGTGGCGATCCCGATCTGGGGCGGCACGAGCTTCGGATCGATCCAGAACACGGCCCAGGACATGCAGACGATGAGGATGAGGGGGAGAAACACTTTCTGCACGTAGTACGCCCGATTCCTCTGCACGTCGACCCAATAGGAGACCTGGGGCAGGTAACGGTCCGCCGGCGCCAGATAGAACGTCTCGTAGGCCACCGAGCTCCCGGTGACCGTCCAGTCGGCTATCGACAGCCGCTCCGCCCGCCCGGTGCGCTCGTCGGGCACGAACTCGATCTCATCGGAGTCCACCTGCCCGAGGACGACGTGGATCGGCAGCCGCTGGCGGTCCAGCGGGAACTCCCGCAGATCCAGCGCCGCCGCGAAGCGTCCCCTGATGCGCTGCCCGTACTCGAGCCGACCATCCGCCGTCAGCCGCACACCCTCCTCGAACGCCCGCGTCACGTCCCGCTCGTTCGCTATGTTGAGCACGGGACTCCAGATCACCGCCAGCGGCAGCCAGCAGCCGACCAGCGATCCCGCCTTCAAGCTCAGGAGCCGCTCGTCGCGCCATGACATGAAGAGGAAGATGTCCGCCGAGAACGTCTGCTCGGCAGAGTCGACCTCATACAGGTCGACGAGGTAGGCGCCCACCTGGATCTCGGTGGGTACCCCCTCGGGATCGGGACGTGAGAGGGCCAACTCCGACGGGACCGAGCAGGTTGACTGGGCGAGGGCCGGACCGGTCCAGGCGATCGAGAGCAGGGCCGTGGCCCGGATCGCGTAGCGGACGAGCGCCCTCAACGGCCTTACGGCCGCCCGCAGGCGCACGCAACGAAGGGCTGAAAGGCACATTGAAAAGGGCCCACGCTGGCGACAGTTGGGTAGTGGTAACGCGGCGGATTCACGCGTACGTTTCGCGTCAACCTACTCGGAGAGGGAGCCCGATCGCTACCGAACGCGCCACCCCCGGCACCGAGGTGAGCACCGCCCGGCTGGACGACGGCAGCCTCGTCGTGCGACTGGCCGGCAGCTGGCGGATCGAGGCGGGCGTGCCCTCGCCGGAGGGGGTGATCCGCGAGATCGGCGGACGTCCGCCGCCGAGCCGCGTCGCCTTCGACGCGTCGGGACTCCGTGCCTGGGACAGCTCTCTGCTCGCGTTCGTCTGGCAGGTCGCGCAAGCGACCGAGGTTCAGGGCATCGCCCTCGAGCGGGACGGTCTGCCTCCCGGCGCCCGCCGTCTTCTGGAGCTCGCCACCGGGGTGCCGGAGCGCTCCGACGCCCGGGGCAAGCCGATCCGCGAGCGACCGCTCGCCCGGCTCGGACGAGGTGCGCTCAGCTTCCTCGGTACTTCGCGCGATCTGGTTCGCTTCGTTGGGTCGATCTGCCTTTCCCTCCTCCGGCTGCTGACCGGAAGGGGAAAGGTCCGGGGCCGAGACTTCTGGCTCTTCGTCCAGGAAGCGGGCGCCGACGCCCTGCCGATCGTGTCGCTGATCTCGTTCCTGATCGGAGTGATCCTGGCGTTCATCGGGGCGCTCCAGCTGCGGCAGTTCGGGGCGCTCGTGTGGACGGCCAACATCGTGGCCATCGGCATGGCCCGATATCTGGGACCCATGATGACGGCCATCATCATGGCGGGACGCACGGGCGCCGCCTACGCCGCCCAGCTCGGCACGATGACGGTCACCGAGGAGGTCGACGCGCTCCGGACCCTCGGGATCTCGCCGACCGACTTCCTGGTGCTGCCGCGCATGCTGGCGCTCGTTCTCATGCTGCCGCTGCTCGCGCTGTACGCCGACTTCGTGGGCATGCTCGGCGGCGCGGTGATCGGAACGATGGCGTTCGGCATCGGGGTACGCGAGTATGTGACGCAGACGCAGAACATGCTCCAGATGAAGGACTTTCTCTCCGGCCTCAACATGGCCGCGAGCTACGGCGTCCTGATCGCGATCTCGGGCTGCTTTCGAGGCATGGGCTCCGGCCGCAGCGCGGCCGCGGTCGGAGAGGCCACGACCAAGGCCGTCGTGATGGCCATCGTGTTGATCGTCGTCGCCACCGCCTTCTGGACCGTGCTCTATGATATCCTCGGCATCTGACCCGGGCCGCGGCGACCACATCGTGGTTCGGGACCTCACCCTCGCCTACGGTGAGGTCGTCGTCCAGCAGAGCGTCAGCTTCGAGGTGCCTCACGGCCAGGTGTTCGTCATCATGGGAGGAAGCGGGTGCGGGAAAAGCACCCTCCTGCGCGCCATGATCGGCCTCCTCGAGCCGAGGTCGGGCCAGGTCCTGTACGACGGGAGGAGCTTCTGGGACGCCGGATCGGAGCAGCGGGACGCGATGATCCGGCGCTTCGGGGTCTCGTACCAATCCGGGGCTCTGTGGAGCTCGATGACGCTCGCCGAGAACATCTCGCTTCCGCTCGAGGAGTACACCGACCTCGACACGGAGGAGGTCGAGAGAATCGCTGCCGTCAAGTTGGCGCTCGTCGGCCTGGCCGGCTTCGAGGAGTACCACCCATCGGAGATCAGCGGCGGAATGAGGAAGCGGGCCGCCCTCGCCCGGGCGACGGCGCTCGACCCGGAGATCCTGTTCTTCGACGAGCCGTCGGCCGGACTGGACCCGATCAGCGCGGCACGGCTGGACGAGCTGATACTCGAGCTGCGCGACGGGATGGGAGTGACGATCGTGGTGGTGACCCATGAGCTTGCCTCCATCTTCGCGATCGCCGATGACGCGATCCTGCTGGACGCCGAGGCGCAAACGATGATCGCCAGGGGCAAGCCGGCCGAGCTCCTGGAGAGATCGGACGACCCTCGCGTCGTCCGGTTTCTCTCGCGCGGCCACGGGCGCGGCAACGGCACGTACCCCGAAACCGAACCGGAGGCGCTGAGTTGAGCCGGAGAGCGAACCCGACGCTGGTCGGATCCTTCGTGCTGGGAGCGATCGGTCTGGCCGTGGGCATCGTGGTGGTATACGGCTCCGGCTGGCTGGAGAAGCGTCACACGTTCGTCCTGGACTTCCAGGAGTCCCTCGACGGTCTCTCCGAGGGCAGCCCGGTGAAGTTTCGCGGGATCACGGTCGGCTCGGTCTCCCGCATCGCCATGCGCTTCGATGAGGCCGGGAATATCCAGACGCCAGTATACATCGAGCTCACGGAGGGACAGATCGAGGGTGCCGGCCCGGAGATCGACAACCCGGAGGAGTTCATCGTCCTGTACGTCGACCGGGGACTGAAGGGCCAGCTGAAGTCACAGAGCTTCGTCACGGGCCAGCTGGCGGTCGAGCTCGTGATGCGCCCCGAGGTTCCGATCCGGCTGGTGAACCCCGATCCGCTCTACACCGAGATCCCCACGGCGCGCTCCGCCTTCGCGGAGTTCACCGAGTCGCTCGAGCGGATCCGCCTCGACGACTTCATCGCGAACCTCAACGACATGCTCACCCACGTGCGCACGGTGATCGACACCCTGCCGCTCGGTTCCACTCTCGACTCGATGCAGCTCGCGGTCAGCGACCTCCGCCGCGTCCTCTCCAACTTCGACCGCTACGGCGGCGACCTCACCGGGTCAGCCGATGAGACGCTGGCCGCCATCCGGCGCGCGGCGGACCGCACCGAGCCTCTCATGGCGGAGGCGGAGCAGCTGCTGGCGCGCACCCGGGACACCGAGGGGCCCGTCACCGACCAGCTGATGGCCACCCTCGACGAAGTAGGGCGGATGGCCCGCTCGCTGCGGGTCCTGGCCGATTTTCTGGAACGCAACCCGAGCGCGCTCCTGTTCGGCAAGGGCAAACCGACGGAATCGGAGGGCTCCAATCCATGACGTCGAGGCGATCGACTCCCAGGGCCTTGACCGGCCTCGTCGCGGTGCTCGCGGCCGCTTGCAGCATCAAATCGGAGACCGCGCCGTCGCAGTACTACCTGCTCCGGCCCTCGTCCGCCGATCCGTCCACCGCGGCCGGCCCGGCCGGCGGGGACCGTGCGGGCCAGATCACGCTCGCGGTGGGACCGGTGCGGATCGCCTCCTACCTGGACCGTCCGCAGATCGTGACTCGCGGCCCGGGCAGCCAGGTGGAGATCGCCGGATTCCACCGCTGGGCCGAGCCGCTCAAGGACAACATCGCAGGCGTGCTCGTCGACAACCTCTCCCTTCTCGTACCCACGGAGGCGGTCACCCGGTATCCGCTGCAGCGACGACGAACCGATCTCCGGGTCGAGGCGGAGGTCACCCGGTTCGATGGCGCGCTCGGCGGCCAGGTGGTGCTCGAGGCCCGGTGGAGCCTGTTCGGCGAGGACGCCAGCGAACCGCTCGAATCAGACAGCTTCCGAACCGAGCGCCCCGCTGCCGGGACCGACTACGCCGGCCTCGTCGAGGCGATGAGCCTTTCCCTCCAGGCCTTCAGCGAGCGAGTGGCGGCCCGGATCCGGAGCCACGCCCGGTCCCGCCAGCCATGATCGAGGAGACATCGCGGGACGCACCGGTGGCCATGAACGTGATGCGAGGTGGCATGATGACCTGGAGGCTCCCGCTGACCGCGCTGATCGCCATCTCAGCCCTGTCGGTCGCGGGCTGGCGGAGCATCGACGCCGACGCCGCAGACTGGCCGACGTCGGGATCGGGAGGATCCGTTCCTTCCACCGCCGACTCCGTGGAACTGGAGGATCCCGGCTGGCCCCGGGAGTTCGAGGCGCGCGACGGGCACACGGTGACGATCTACCAGCCCCAGATCGAGGACTGGAGGGACTACGCCGTCCTCGAGGGCTGGTCGGCCGTCGTGATCACTCATCCCGACAGCAGCTCGTCGATCCCGGGGGCGGTCCGGTTCGCGGCCCTAACCGAGACGAACCTGGACACCCGAAGCGTGCGCACCTTCGACCTGACGATCGAGGAGGTCCGGTTTCCCTCCCTGGACTCGGCCCAGGTCGAGCGGGTCCGGGCGTTCCTGGACGGAGTGGTGGCGCGGGAGCGGATTCTGTCGCTCGACCGCCTGCTGGCGAGCGTGCAGCGGGGCCGGCTCATGGAGGAGGCGAAGCGGGAGCCTGTCAACGTCGAGCCGCCACCGATCCTCTACAGCCCGGTACCGGCCGTGCTCATCAACCTCGACGGGGAGCCTCTCTTCCAGCTGATCCAGGGCACGGAGCTGGCGTTCGCGGTGAACACGAACTGGAACCTGTTCATCGGAATCGCCGACTCGACCTATTACCTGCTGGACGACGATGAGTGGCTGGCCGCGGATTCGCTCGGCGGCGCCTGGCGAAGCGCCGATCCGCTCCCGGCCGACTTCGGCCGCCTTCCTGCCGACTCCAACTGGATCGAGGTTCGGGAGCACCTGCCGAGCCGACCGGTGCCGGGATCCGAGATCCCGACGGTGTACGTGAGCACCCGACCCGCCGAGCTGATCGTGACGAAGGGAGCGCCGGATATACGGCCGATTCCGGGCACGGACCTGCTCTACGTCGCCAACACCGAGAGCGACGTCTTCCTGTATATGGGTGACGGCCAGTACTACTATCTGGTCTCGGGCCGCTGGTTTCGGGCGCCGGGCCTGGATGGGCCGTGGGCGGCCGCGACGGACGATCTGCCGGAGGACTTTGCCCAGATCCCGCCCGATCACGAACTCGCCCACGTCCGGGCGTCCGTCCCGGGCACCGAGGAGGCCGACCTGGCGGTGATCGAGTCCCAGATCCCGACCACGGCCGTCGTGCATATCGATCGGATGGACGCCCGGACGGTCACCTTCATGGGCGATCCGGAATTCCGGTCGATCGAGGGAACCGAGCTCGCGTACGCGGTGAACACGGAATCGGACGTGGTCCGCTTCGGCGCCGCCTACTATCTGTGCGAGGACGGCGTCTGGTTCGTCTCGGATACGCCGACCGGACCCTACCGGGTGGCCACCTCGATTCCCGACGAGATCTACTCGATCCCCCCCAGCTCACCCGTGCATCACGTCACGTACGTGTACGTCTACGACACCGACGAGGAGGCCGAGACGGTGACGTGCGGCTATACCGCCGGCTACATGGGGATGTACGTGGCCTGGAGCCTCGTCCTGTGGGGGACCGGCTGGTGGTATCCACCGTACTACTGGTACCGCCGGCCGTGGTACCCGGTGTACTGGGCCTACCCGTACAGCTACGGCTGGGCGGCGTGGTACAACCCGTACACGGGCCGCTACGGAGCGGGTGGCAGGTACTACGGACCGTACGGGGGCATCGGCTGGGGCGCGCGCTACAACCCGAGGACGGGCACCTACGCTCGGGGCGCGGCGGCCTGGGGCCCCTACGGCGCCACCGGCTGGGGGGCCGCCTACAACCCCCGGACCAACACCGGCCTCTACACCCGCCAGTCCGGGAACGCGTACGCGAGGTGGGGTCAGTCGGTGGTCACCCGGGGAGATGATTGGATTCGGGGCGGACACTACACGACGCGGCGCGGAAGCGTGCGCGGGTTCGAGACCTCCGAGGGGACACAGGGGGTCCGTTTCAACCCGCGTGGCGAAGGCTCCGGCACGGTGGTCCGCTCCGACGATGACCTCTACGTCGGGCGCGACGGGAACGTCTACCGCCGTGACGAGGGAGGCTGGTCGAAGTGGGAGGGTGACGGGAGCTGGAGCCCGGCCGAGGGTTCGGCGGACCGCCAGGCTCAGGTCCAGGACCGGACCCGGGAGGCCAACCGTGCGGCTGGAGGGGACCGGGCACAGCCGACCGATCGGAGCGCCGTCCAGGACCGCTCGCGTACGCGGACGACAGACGCCGGCGCCCGTCCGTCGACCAGGAGCGACTGGTCGTCGGTCTCGCGCGACCTGGACCGGAGCCGACAGGCACGGTCATACGGTAACCAGCGCACGCAGCAGTCCCGGAACTACCGGAGCACGGGCGGCGCTCGAATGCGGGGCGGGCGGCGGCGCTAGGGCGGAGATCGATCGCGACCGGAAGCGTCGAGGTTGTCGAGCCCAGCCCCCCGAAGGCGATGAAGGCCCTCGTTGCCATCTTCTGCATCGGCGCAGCACTGCCCGGGAT
This sequence comes from uncultured Gemmatimonadota bacterium, assembly GCA_964510615.1. Taxonomy (GTDB): domain Bacteria; phylum Gemmatimonadota; class Gemmatimonadetes; order Palauibacterales; family Palauibacteraceae. Next base: position 52,140 of record CAZEBA010000021.1, on the reverse strand, counting down.
CCTCCTGGCTCAGGATCCGGACCGGACCACAACGCCCGACACGCTGGCGGATCCCGCGGCGCCCCGACCGGAAGCGCCCCCAATCGGAGTAGGCGCACCGCCGCCCGTCATCGACACCATCATCATCGACAACCGCAACATCTTCGATGAGGAGCACGCGAAGAAGAACTTCTTCTTCCGGCTGGCCAACGCACTCCACATCAAGACGCGCCAGTACGTGATTCGACGGGAAGTCCTCTTCAAACAGGGCCAGCTTCTCGACTCCCTGCAGGTCGCGGAAACCGAGCGGAACCTCCGCGCGCGCCGGCTCTTCACCGAGGTCGCGATCGACACCGTGCGGCGCGACGGCCGGTTCGCCGCGGTCGTCACCACCCGCGACGGCTGGACGACGGTCCCGCGGATCAGCTTCTCGGCCGCGTCGGACGGCACGGTCACGGCCACCCTGGGGGTCACGGACCGTAACCTGCTCGGCACCGGCAACTACGGCCGGGCCTGGTACGTCAAGGGCGTCGATCGGACGGGGGTCGTGCTGCAGACCGCGCTCGACCGCCTCGGCGGATCGCCGATGAGCTTCGGTGGAGGGGTCTTCCTCCTCTCCGACGGCACCTCGGGCTACTGGTCCACCGGCGTCCCCTACCGCGCCTACTCGGATCCCTACGCTGCCATCTACGACGGGCAGGCAGCCGATCAGCGCGTCCTGCAGTACTTGGCCACCAACGCTGCGCTCGACACCGTGCAGTATCAGCGCCGGGTGTTCATCAACCGAGGCAACGGCGGTGTGGCGTTGATCTCGAACCCCCGGGAGTACCTGCGGGTGGGCGGGACGGCCGAGGTGCGGAACGAGATCTACATCCTGCGGCGGGACACCGCGCTCGCCATCCCGGACACGATCACCGGCACGATCGGTGGCTACGTCGGTTACAGCCGGGCGGACTTCGACCTCGTCCAGTACGTCAACGGCTTCGGCCAGGAGGACGTGAACCTGAGCCGGAGCATCCACCTGTCGCTCAAGGTCGCGCCGGATGCGTTCGGCTGGGAGAGCACGGGCCTCGGCCCACGCCTCGACCTTTCGGCCGGCACCCGGCTGGGGGCCGGCTTCGTGCGCGGGTGGGCCCTGGCGAGCGCGCTATTCAACTCGGCGGGCCTCGATTCGGGGCGGGTGGTGCTCGGGGCCACGGTGGCGGCTCGACCGAGCGCTGCATCACGGCATGTGACGCTGATCAGCGCCCGGGGCGGCTGGCTCGACAACCCGCCGCCCGGAGGCGAGTTCGACCTCGGTTTCGATGTCCCCCCGCGCGGGTTCCCTCCACACTCGTTCGTCGGCGACCGCTCCTTCTCCGGGACCCTCGAGCATCGGTGGTATGCCTGGGACGGTCTCTTCCGGGTGCTGAACGTCGGCCTGGCCGCCTTCCTCGACTGGGGCGGTGCCTGGTACGTGGAGCAGCCGTCGCGGTTCGGGGGCAACGTTGGCGTGGGTCTCCGGCTCGGGACCGGAGTGAGCACGGGTATCGGGCGAACGGCTCGCATCGACGTCGCCTATCTGTTCGGGGACGGCGTGGGCGAGCGCGTATCGAGCCGGTGGTCGTTCAGCATCGGACCCAGCTTCGTATTTTGAGCGGCCGATCACTCCTTGCCATGGCGAGTGGATCGGGACGACGGTATTCTCGGCTCCGCAGTGGCCAGACTTTCAGTATTCCAAGCCCGAAAGCCACAAGAGGAGATCTGCTCCATGAGGAAGATCCTGTTTTCGGCCTTCATGCTGTGCTCCGCCAGCGCGGCCCACGCACAGGTCGAGTCGGCCGTCGAGATTCTGCGCACCGACGTGCGGGCGCAGAAGGTCCAGATCCTGACGCAGGCCATGCAGCTCACGTCCGACGAAGCGACCGCGTTCTGGCCGCTCTACCGGGAGTACAGCAACGCCCTGGACGCCGTCTGGGACCAGCGCATGGCCCTCATCAAAGACTACGCCGCCGCCTACGAGTCGATGACCGATGACGTCGCGCGGAGCTTGATGGAGAGAGCCTTCGCCGCCCAAAACGCTCAGACCGACGTGGAGAGGGAGTACTTCGAGAAGATCGCGCAGGTTCTGCCGGTCACGAAGGCGGCCCGCTTCGCTCAGGTCGAGGCCCAGCTGAACCGGATGATCGCGACCCAGATCGCCGCCGAGCTACCGCTGGTGCCGGACGAGGCCGAGAAGGCGGACGAGGGAGGCGGCAACCCGTAGGCGGCCGCGCTGCGACGAGCGCTGCCGGAAAGCCAGGGATGCGCTGGCCCGCGCTCCTCGGCGTGCACGGCCTCGCGGCCGGACTCGGCCTGGCGGGCTGCGGCCCGGCGACCCTCGCCCCCGCCCCTCCCCTGCCCGAGTTGCCGTCCGATGCCATGGCCGTTGCCGTGCTCTACCTCATCGGTGATGCGGGGGATCCCAGCTCGGCGAGCCCGATCCTGACGTTCCTGCGCGACGATGCAGCCGACCGGGCGCGCTCGACACCGGTGGCGGTCGCTTTCCTCGGCGACAACGTCTATGAGAGCGGCCTGCACGAGCCGGGCGACCCCGAGCGCGAGCACGACCTGCTGGCCCTCGAGCGCCAGCTTGCCGTGGTGAGGGGTATCGGCGCGCGGGGGCTCTTCCTGTCCGGAAACCACGATTGGGGATACGGAGGCGAACGCGGGCTGGAGCAGATCCGCCGTCAGGCGGAGCACGTAACCGCCTCGGCGAATGAAGACCTGGACGTGGCGTTCCTGCCAGAGGGCGGGTGTCCCGGTCCGGCGGCGGAGCCGCTTGGCGCCTCCGTGCTGCTCGTGGCGGTGGACACCGAGTGGCTGCTGAGGTACGAGAAGGGCGCGCCGGCCGGAGCCGATTGCGAGCCGGCGACCGCCGCGGGAACCTACCGCGCGTTGCGCGAGCTCCTGGACCAGCCCCCGACCCCGACACGCCACGTCGTCATCCTGGCTCACCATACCCTCAAGACCAACGGCTCCCACGGCGGCTACTTCGGCCTCAAGGATCAGCTCTTTCCCCTGACGAACCTGTGGTCGCCGCTTTACCTGCCCATTCCCTTTCTTTATCCGATCGGTCGGAACTCCGGGATCTCGGCCCAGGACATGTCGAACCCGACCAATCGCCGGATGCGCGACAGCCTGGCCGCGGCGGCCAAGAGCGCAACCCGTCCACCCCTCGCCTTCGCCTCGGGGCACGAGCACGCCCTCCAGGTCTTCCGCGGTGCGGGCTTCGGTGCGGACTGGCTCCTGGTGAGCGGCGCCGGCAGCCGGCTCCGGTCGGTGGAACAGGGGGATGCGCTCTTCGTGGCGGGACAGCGCCACGGCGAGCTGGGCTTCATGCGGCTGGAGTTCTTCCGGGATGGCCGCGTGCTGCTCAGCGTGGTCACGGACGGCAGCGCCAGCTGCCGTGGTGTGGCAGTAGAGTGCAGGCCGGCGCCGACCGTACGTTACTGGAGCTGGCTACGCGGACCGGGCGGCTGAGGCGGCGCGGTTTTCGAAAAACGGCTCCGGCTGACCCTTGCGCCGACCACGGTGCTGGGGTATCGATGTTCCTGAAAACCGACGGATGGGAGCGCCGCCTCGAAGTCCCGCTTCCCCAGTCTCCCCACCACCCATCGTCGGCAGCGGCGACTCCGAGACGGCGTCCTCCTCCGGCCCTGACCCGGCCGCCCGCTCCGTACTGCCGCGGGGCCTTCGTCCTCCTACCCTTCCCGACCCTCGATCCAACCGGGTGCTGTGTGCGTAGCACCTCATAGAGTAAGGACGAGGGGCGCCGGCAAAAGGTTGCACGACCGATGTAACCATCGGGTCATCACGGCGACACGAGAACGAAACGGGCGTGACGTGCGGCCGGTTCCGTGGCCGCCTTGCTTTTCGGGGCTGACTCGCCGCACTACCGTGTGTCCGACAACGACTGGGAGGCCACGAATGCACTTCACTCCGATCGTACGCACGCTGGCCTACGCCACGGTCTTCGTGACCCTGGTCCTGGTGTTCCTGCCCGCTCGGGTGCTGCAGTGGTCGGGTGTCACGCGGCCGCGAATAGGGGCGCTCCAGGTCGTGGGCGCGGCCACCACCGTTGTCGGTGCCGGGTTGGCCCTCTGGTGCGTGCTCGCCTTCGCGGTCGTCGGCCGAGGGACGCCGGCTCCATTCGACGCTCCGCGCCGGCTCGTCGTGCGGGGACCCTACCGGTTCGTGAGGAACCCGATGTACATCGGCGCCGGCCTGGCGCTGGCCGGGGCTTCGATCTTCTTCGCCTCAGCTGCCCTGCTCGGCTACACGGCCCTGTTCCTCTTGATCACGCATATCTTCGTCGTCGCCTACGAGGAGCCGACCCTCCGCCGCCGGTTCGGGACGGAGTACGAGGCGTATTGCGGTCGCGTGCGACGCTGGGCAGCCCGCAGACCGGCTCGATCGGATCCCGCCTCCTAGCTGACGACCGCTTCGTCAGCTCTCGGCGCCGGCCGCATCCCGCAGGAGGTTTCGCGCGATCACCAACCGCTGGATCTGGTTCGTTCCCTCGTAGATCTGCGTGATCTTGGCGTCACGCATGTACTTCTCGATCGGGTAGTCCTTGCAGTACCCGTAACCGCCGAACAGCTGTACACAGTCGGTCGTCACCTTCATCGCCACGTCGGTGGCCATCAGCTTCGACATCGCCGAGATCTTGGTGATGTTCTTCGAGCCCGCATCGATCACGCGAGCCGCGGTGTGAACGAGCTGGCGGGCCGCCTCGATCTGGGTGGCCATGTCGGCGAACATCCACTGGACGCCCTGGAACGAGCTGACCGGCTGTCCGAACTGGCTGCGGCCGTGGGTATACTCGATCGTCAGGTCCAGAGCGCCTTGCGCGAGACCCACAGCCTGCGCGGCGACGCCGGGCCGTGCCCGATCGAGCGTGATCATGGCATGCTTGAAGCCGCGTCCGTCGACCCCGCCGAGCAGGTTCTCGACCGGGACGCGGCAGTCCTCGAAGTGCACCTCGACCACCGGAACGCAGCGGATTCCCAGCTTGTCCTCGTGCTTGCCGATCCGGTAGCCGGGCGTCCCCTCCTCGACGACCAGTCCCGAGATGCCGCGCGCGCCCCGATCGGGACGGGTGACCGCGAAGACGGTGTTGAGCGACGCCACCGCGCCGTTGGTGTTCCACTTCTTGGCGCCGTTGAGGACGTAGACGTCGCCGTCGAGCTCCGCGCGGGTCTTCATCGACCCGGCGTCGGAGCCAGCCTCCTTCTCCGACAGGCCGAAGGCGATGAGCTTGTCGCCGGCGGCGATCGGAGGCAGCCAGCGCTCCTTTTGCTCGTCTGTCCCCCCGATGAGGATCGGGAAGGACCCGAGGGCGTTGACGGCGAAGCCGACGCCCATGCCGCCGCAGGCGCGCGAGAACTCCTCGACCACGATGCAGAGGTCGAGAACGCCCCCTCCGAGACCGCCGTACTCCTCCGGAATCCACACGCCGGAGAGGCCGGCCTGCTTGATCGCCTCCTGCACCTCCCATGGGTAGGTCTGCTCGACGTCATGCTTGGGCGCGAGCGGCCGCATGACCGTCTCGGCCAGCAGCCGCGCGCGATCCCGCAGCTCCACCTGCCGATCGGTATAGAGTTCTTCTATCATGCTCCTTCCCTCTTGCGAGAGGTTGTCTCAATCCGGCGAATCTCGATCCGTCGCGTCCGTCGATCTCCGGACCAACTCCCGAAACTCCCGCACCTGCGGGTTCTCCGGGTAGGCGGACACCATCCGCTCGGCCAGCGGGAGCGCCCGGGCGGGCTGTCCGCGCTTCATGTGGTGGTCGGCCAGCGCGTAGAGGTAGTCGAGGCTCTCCGGCTCCAGCTCGAGGGCGCGGAGGAGGGCCGCCTCGGCTTCCGAACGGCGCCCCAGGCCCTGCAGCAGCAAGCCCAGGTTGTAATGCACGCGCGAGCGCCCCGGCATTCCTTCGGCCGCCCGTTCCAGCAACTCGGCCGCCTCGGCGGGGCGCTCCATCTCGGCCAGCAGGAGCCCCAGGGAGTAGGCGGCCTCGTACATGTCGGGCTCGCCTGCGAGCACTTCGCGAAGCACCCGCTCGGCCTCGGCGTTCCTACCCTGACGGTTGAGGAGGACGGCCAGGTTCATCTTGGCGGGAAAGAAGAGGTCATCGATCTCGATCGCCCGCCGGTAGTACGCCTCCGCCTTGGCGAGATCGCCCTGGGCGGCGTAGAGATTCGCCAGGTTGTGGTTGGAGGCCGCGAAGTCGAGCGTGTGGCTCATCGCGGCGCGGTACTCCCGCAGCGCGGAGTCCAGCGCCACCCGCTGGTAGGATGCGAGGATCTCCCGCGGCACGGTGGCCAGCCGCACTGCCGCCCGGCCGCGCACGGCCCTGATCGGATCCCGAAGAAGTGGCGCCATGAGATCGACGAGCTCACGGGGATCGGCCGAGCTCAGCGACTGTACCGCCGCGTGTCGGATCAGCGGGTCCCCGTCGCCCAGGGCGGCGCGGAAAACATGGGCGCTCTCCGCGCCCGGATACTGGGCTAGGAGCGACAGCGCCGTCGCCCGAATGATGCCGGCGTTGGCCGTGTCGCCGGCCAGGCCGATCAGCTCTCGCGCGGCCTCGGGCGATCCGCGACGACCCGCGTCGATGGCCGTCGCGTAGTGAGGCCTCTCCTTCTCGCCGTACCAACGGGTGACGTAGCCAGCCGCCCACTCCGCCGACTTGTCGTCGTGGCAACCGCTCTGCCCACAGGCGTTGGGGACGCCGAGCGAGACCGTGAGATCGGGCCTCGGCGCCCGGAAGCTGTGGTCCGCCCGCTCGTCGACGACCATGTAGGTCCGCTCGGGCATGTGGCACCGCACGCACAACGAACCATCGCCGGGTGCGCCAGCGGCGACGGCCGGTTCGTGAAAGTAGTGCGCCGACGTGTCGTACGCGGCTGCTTCGTGGCACTGCAGGCAGAGCGCGTTTCCCTCGCGAACGAGGCGCAGGCTGTGCACGTCATGGCAGTCGCCGCAGCGGACGCCCTTCCGGTACATGCGGCTCTGGAGAAAGGAGCCGTAGACGTAGACCTCGTCCAGGATCTGCCCGTCGGCGAAGTACAGCCCCTCCTCCAGCAGGCTCGGAATGTGGCGGTCGAGCAGCGGCGCACCCGTATGGTCGTAGCCGCCGAGCTCGGTGCGGCGGGAATGGCATGGGGCACAGAGCTCGACCTGCTCCCTCGGCTCGATCCCGGTCGTCCGGACGACGAGCCCGTAGTCCGCCACCACCGGCCGCTCGGAGGGCCCGATCTCCGCCCACTCCACGTGCGCCGAGCCGGGCCCGTGACATGCCTCGCAGCTCACGTCGATCTCGGACCAGCTGGTTTGGTACGTCCCCGCGTCGGGGTCGTAGCCCTTCACCAGGTGGGTGGAGTGGCATTCGGCGCACATGCCGTTCCAGTTCTGAGCGGCGTTCGTCCAGTGGAGCCAGTCGTCGGGCGGGATCTCCTGGCCGGGGTACATCCGGAACCACCGGCCCTCTTCCACGTCCCAGGCGAGCGACAGGACCTGCAGGCGACCGCCGGGGAATCGGACCAGGTACTGCTGCAGCGGATCCACGCCAAACGTGTAGGCGACCTCGAACTCGGCGGGCGCGCCATCGGGGCCTTCGGTCCGAACGAGGTACCGACCGTCCTTCCGGTACAAGCGGCTGGTCACGCCCATGTACTCGTAGCTGGCGTCGTCGAAGTCGCCCAGGACGGTGCTGTCGCTCGCCACCTCCATGGCGCGGTCGTGATCGGACCCCCGCCAGGCGCGGTAGGCCGCCTGGTGGCACGCCTCGCACCGCTCGCGCCCGACGAACGTCGGTGTCGATCCGGACGTGCCGGCCGGCAGCGCGGGGGGACGGCTGCGCGCCACCACGATGAGGGCGAGCATCGCCATCGCCGCCAGCACCACCGCGACTCCGCCGATCTTTCTCACCGCCAGGCCTCCCACCGTCCGTGCGCCAATCCGCGTCCTCGACGACCGGCCGTCCTATGCGTCTTCCCTGGCCAGCGCCGCTGCCTCCCGCATGGCCTTCTTGCGGGCGCCGGGGTCGAGCCGGCGCTTGCGAAGCCGAATCGCAGCCGGCGTGACCTCGATGAGCTCATCGTCGTTGATGAACTCCAGGGCGAGCTCGAGGGTGATCTCGCGCGGCGGCTCCAGGCGAATCCCCTCGTCGGCGGAGGCGGCCCGGATGTTGGTGAGCTTCTTCTCCTTGCAGACGTTGACCTCCAGGTCACCCGGGCGGGAGCACTCTCCGACGATCATCCCGCTATAGACCGCTTCTCCCGGGCCCACGAACAGAACGCCGCGCGCCTGGAGGTTGAAGAGCGCGAACGCGACCGCCGCTCCTTCGCGGTCCGCCACCAGGGCACCCCGGGATCGATTCTGCAGCGATCCCGCCCGAGGACCGTACTCCAGAAAGCCATGGTGCAGCTGCCCCTCGCCCCGCGTGTCGGTGAGGAACTCGGATCGGTACCCGAACAGGCCCCGGGCCGGTATCCGGAACTCGAGACGGACGGGGCCCGCGCGGATCGGCCGCATGTCGAGGACCTCGGCCCGGCGGGCGCCCATCTTCTCCATCACCACACCGACCATCTCCTGCGGGACTTCGATCACCGCCTTCTCGTACGGCTCCAGCACCTGGCCGTCCGGTGCGTTCCTGAGGATCACGCGGGGGCGGGAGACCGTGAACTCGTAGCCCTCGCGACGCATCGTCTCCATGAGAATGGTGAGGTGCAGCTCCCCGCGACCGGAGACGGCGAGGGTGTCGGGCTGCTCCGTTTCCTCGACCCGGAGCGCGACGTTGCTTCGTACCTCCCGGTACAGCCGCTCCCGCAGCTGGCGCGTCGTCACGTACCTGCCGGCCCTGCCGGCAAACGGACCATCGTTGACCCGGAAGTCGACCGAGAGCGTCGGCTCCTCGACCGCGATGCCGCGGAGCCTCTCCCGACATTGCGGGTCCGTCAGCGTCTGGCCGATCTCCACCGCGGGTATCCCGGCCAGGCCGACGATGTCGCCGGCCTCTGCTTCCTCGATCTCGACCCGGCTGATGCCGTCGAAGCCGTACAGCTTCGTGACCCGCCCCTCGACGCCGGCGCCCTCTCCGACCGGGCCTGGATCCCCCGGCGGTAGCAGGACCACCTCCTGCCCTTCCCGGATCCGGCCCCGCTCGATACGGCCGATCGCGATCCGGCCCACGTAGCTCGAGTAGTCGAGCGTGGAGGCGAGCAGCTGGAACGGCCCCTCCGGATCGGCCGCCGGAGCCGGCACGGAGGCGAGGATGGTCTCGAACAGCGGTGTGAGGTCACCGCCGCATTCGGAGGCATCCAGGCTCGCCCAACCCTCTCTGCCGCTCGCGTAGAGGAACGAGGCATCGAGCTGTTCGTCCGTCGCCTCCAGCTCGATGAACAGATCCAGCACCTCGTCGTGCGCCTCGAGCGGGCGGGCGTCGGGGCGGTCCGCCTTGTTGATCACCACCACCGGAACCAGGCCGAGTTCGAGCGACTTCCGGGTGACGAAGCGGGTCTGCGGCATCGGGCCTTCGGCGGCGTCCACGAGCAGGAGCACGCCGTCGACCATGCGGAGGATTCGCTCGACCTCGCCGCCGAAGTCTCGATGTCCGGGCGTGTCGACGATGTTGATCTTGGCATCGCTCCAGCGAACGGCCGTGTTCTTGGACAGGATGGTGATGCCCCGCTCGCGCTCGAGCGGATTCGAGTCCAGCACGCGCTCCCGGACGACCTCGTTCGCCCGGAAGACGCCGGCCTGCCGGAGCATCTGGTCGACGAGGGTCGTCTTCCCGTGATCGACGTGGGCGATGATGGCGATGTTGCGCAGGTTCATGTTGCCTGGGAGTCGGGGGATGCGCACGCCGACCGGGCGCGGGAGCGTCTTTCGGACCGCGTTGTAGGCCCGAGGGACCTCCCGGGTTCCTGTGAGGCCTCAGCCCTCCATGACGCCCTTGCCGCTCATGCTCTTCTTCAGAAGCCCCATATGCCCGATGTGGTAGGTCTCGTGCATCACCATGAAGTCGAGGAGATCGCGCATGGTCGGGTTCTCCCCCGGAATGTCGAACGCGGCGCGCTCGGCGAACACGTCATCGGGAACGCCGGACAGGCCATCCATCAGCGCCGCAGTGACCCGCTCGAAGGCGGACGCGATCTCCGGAAGCGGTGGGCAGACCCGCTCCGGCTCGAACTGCGTGCCGAAGCCGAACTCCCCGAACGTGCCCCACTCGAGGTCGGGAACCGCGATATGCAGCATGGCCGCGGTGCCGTGCCGGCAAACGGTCACGTGTCCGGCCAGGCGATCGAAGGCGTTGGTCCGGTCGTCGACCCGATAGGCGAACCGGTCCCTGCCCACATCCTTGACCGCCATCTGAAACAGCCACGCGTTGTAGCCCAGGATGTTCCGGACCGTCTCGAGTGATGCGCTCATCGGCCTGTTCCTCCTTCGTCGTGTCCGCAGCCGGCGTCTGCGGCCGCGGCCGGCTGTCCGCCTCCGGCCACCTCGGGATCGATGTAGCGGGCTCTCAGGATGATGGCGGGAGCGGCGGCTGTCCATGGGGCTCTTGCCAGAACGTACACAATCGTACATACATGTACACCTGTCCCATTAAGCCCATTTCGCACGAGTGAGCGCCTCCGATGAGATCGGTTACCTCCACGGAGTTCCGGCAGAACGTCTTCTCGTTCCTCGACCAGGCGGAAAAAGGCGAGCGGGTGCTGGTCACCCGCCACGGCCGGGTGGTCGCCGAGCTGTCGCCCCCCGCGAGATCCGTCGAGCCGGCATGGAAGCGGGCCGGACCGCGGCTCCCGATTCACGGCGCCGCGTTGAGCGCTGCCATCCTCAGGGAGCGGAGCCGCTAGCTTGCGGACCTACTTGGACTCCTCCGCGCTGGCCGGCCGATACGTGCGGGAGCGCAATACGAGCCGGGTCGAGGAGATCCTTCACGACTCGTCGTCGCTCGGCACATCCATCCTCAGCATTCCCGAGATCCTCTCGGCCCTCTGTCGCCGACGGCGGGAGGGGGTGCTCACGCCGGAGGTTTACGATCGAGCGAAGGAAGCGCTCCTCGAGGACGTGACCGATGCCTCGATCGTCCCGCTCTCGCCCGAGGTGCTGAGGCGAGCCTCCGACCTGCTGGAAGAGGCGCACGAGCTCTCCGCCGTCGACGCCCTGCACGTCGGCTCGGCCCTCGAGTGGGGGGCGCAGCTTTTCGTCTCCGCCGACTCCAGGCAACTGGCCGCCGCCTCCCGGTTCGGCCTTGCGACCTCGCGCGTCTAGCTCTCGACCCCGCCCGTCTAGCTCTCGACCCCGCCCGTCTAGCTCTCGACCCCGCCCGACGGATCAGAAGCTCCAGCCGAAGGACGTGGTCACGCTGAAGTCGTTCCGGTTGGTGTCCTGGGTGGGGGGTTTGCTGTCGAACTGCTCGTTGAGGCCCACGTTGAAGTAGAAGTCCTTCACGATCTCGCGCTTGAAGTTGGAGATGAAGCTGATCCGCCACCGCCCCGACTGGTTGAACACCGGAATGACCTGGAGCCGGCTCGAGAAGTCGGTACTCAGCTCCCCCCAGCTGAAGAACTCGAAATCGGTCAGCAGCATCCCCTGGAAGGCGTCATCAGGATCCTGACCGATGAACTTCTCCCGGGCGAAGGCCAGTCCGAAGGCGGTCGCGAGGATGATCTTGCTGGACTGGATGAGCGATATGCCGCCCGCCCCGCCGGCCGTGCCCCGGATGTCCAGGCTGAGCTGGGAGTTCTCCTCGCCTGATAGCAGCCCGCCGAAGTACCACCGTGTCTTGAACTCCCTCAGGTAGGTCAGGCTCGTGTTCAGACGGCTGATGTTCTCGGCGCTGTCCTGCCGGCTGAACGAGGTCGAGAGATCGAACCGCCAGTTGTTCAAGTCCTTCTTGTACTTGACCTGCGCATTGAGGTTCAGGTCCGTCTTGGCGTTCTGCTGCGTGAAGTTCGCACCCAGGTCGATATGGCCGTCCAGGCGCTTCCAGAAGGTCTCCTTGACGCGAACCATCCGGACGATCGAGATGGTGGCCACCTCGATCGTGTCCCGCCCCGCGGCGATCTTCACCTGGCGTGGCTCGTTGCCGAATCGGAGCGACCCGAAGTACTTCGTCCCGTCGTCGAGGTCGATGTCGAAGATCTTGTCGGTCTCGGCCGTCAGCACGCGGGTCCACTTCACGTAGATCGTCCCCGCCGCGTCCGTCTTGAACTCCGCCTTGCCGCGCTGGAGCTCCTTGATCTCCCCTGTCATCACGTCGCCGTTGCGGACGATCAGGGTGTCCGTCTTCTGGGCGAGCAGCGGCGCCGCGCCGCCGCACGCCAGCCAGCCGACCGCCAGCAGGATGGCTCTGACCGTTCCCCTGCGGAGCGAGTAGAGCATGGATCCGATCCTCGTTGGTTCTGCAAGTGGCTGCGGAAGGTCACCTTCCTTCCGACGGCTGCAGGCACCAGAGAAGAAGAAAGGGGGCCGCCCGCTCGGGGCGACCCCCTGATTCCCGGCGCCTTCGTCCTGGCCGGCCCGCGGCGCGCTCAGAACCGCGCGCCGAAGCCGAGCATGAGGGCATACTGATCCGCGTTGTAGGAGTAGAACGCGGGGCTGCCGGGGGCTCCGTCCTCGTAGTCGACGAACAGGTACCGGAACCCGAGGTCGACGTCGAGCCACCGCAGGATCCGAAAGCCGAGGTCGGCCTCGGCCTCGGCCGTGAAGCTGGCGCCGCCCGTCCCGGCGTTCGCCAGAGCCGAGACGTACCAGCGCCGTCCCAGGTCGGCTCCGAAGCGGGCGCCGGCGATGAAGTCGACCCACACCTCCGAGAAGCCCCGAAACTTGTCGATCGGCGTGGCCCGGATCACGAGATCCTGGTCCTGATAGGTGTACCGAATCCCGGCGAGCAGATCCAGCCATGTCGGCCGTCCGAACCCGCCCAAACGGTAGGCTCCGAAGACCTCCGTCTGGAGGACCGTGAAGACGTAGTCGCCGCTCGTCCCCAGCTCCGGTGCCGCGATCGGGATCGAATCCTCCCCCACCTTGAGGGTGGCGAAGTCGATCGCTCCGAGGAGTCGCCCCTTCCCAAACTCGGCATGAGCGGAGAAGGCGAACTTCAGGGTGGAGAAGGCATCACCGAAAGCCGCATCGATCGGCACCGTGTAGTCGCCAGTGGTGACCCCGCCATGGATACTCGCGAGCCAGACGTAGGGTGTCACCTGGAGCCACCAGTCGTGCGGACCCTTGTCCTGGGGCGCGCCCTGCGCCGATAAGGCTGAAGCGAAGCACATGAGGGCCGTCGCGGCCGACCCGGCGGCGATGGCGGATCTGGAGACCAGAGCCGGAGTCCTCCCATCTCGCTGTTTCATCGTGCTCCTTCCAGAACGGTGGTCTCCAGTCTGGCGACCACCATGTCGCCCATCTCCGAGGTCGCGATCCCGCTGCGGGCATCCGCCGATGGCACCTCGCCGCTTCGGAGCAGCTCCCCGACCGCCCGATCGACGCGCCGGGCCGATGGCACCTCGCCCAGGAAGTCCAGCATCATTGCCACGGCCGAGATCGCGCCGAGCGGGCAGGCGACGTTGCGGCCGGCGTACTTCGGGGCGGAGCCGTGGATCGGCTCGAACATCGATGTCCGTCCGGGATGGATGTTCCCGGAGGCGGCGATCCCCATGCCACCCTGCAGCATCGCTCCCAGGTCCGTGATGATGTCGCCGAACAGGTTCGTGGTCACGATCACGTCGAACCACTCCGGGTTCTTCACCATCCACATGCAGCAGGCGTCGACGTACGCGTGGTCCCGCTCCACATCCGGATACTCGCGGGCCACGTGCTCATAGGCCCGCCGCCAGAGGTCGTGCGGCCGGATGGCGTTCGCCTTGTCGACGAGCGTGACGCACGGGGGGCGCGCCTCCGAGCCGATCCTCTCCCGATCCGCACCCCGCCGCCGAGCCAGCTCGAACGCGTACCGGCAGGCTCGTTCGCACCCCTTCCAGGTGTAGACCCCATTGACGATCGCGACCTCGTCGGGCGTGTTCCGCCTCAGGTGCCCGCCGATCTGGGAGTACATGCCCTCTGTGTTCTCCCTCACGACCACGAAGTCGATGTCATCCGGACCCTTGCCTTTCAGCGGACAGAGGTGCTCGGAGTAGAGCTTGATCGGCCGCAGATTCACGTAGAGGTCGAGACCGAACCGAAGACCGAGGATCACGGACCTCTCCACCAGGCCTGGCTCCACGTCGGGGTGCCCGATGGCGCCCAGAAGCACCGCGTCCAGCTCGCGCCACTCGTCGATCACCGAGTCGGGAACCAGCTCCCCGGTCGCCAGGTAGTGCCTCCCGCTGAACGGGTACTCGATCAGCTCGTAATGAAACCCGTCCATGCCGGCGGCCGCCTCGAGAATCTTGACACCCTCCGCGGCCACCTCGGGGCCGATCCCATCCCCGGGGATCACCCCGATTCTGTAGCTGTTCACGATCCCTGTCGCCTCCTGCCGTGCGACCCTGGTTGGACGGCAGCGCAGCCGACTGCCCGGGGCAGTCGGCCGGCGGCCGCGAGCCTGATCCGCGAAGCCAACTTACCATGCTTTCCGGCGGTTTGCGTCCCATCGAGGCCCGAAGCCGGATGCATCGACCACAGGCCTGAACACGCTCGACGTCTGAAACCGAGAACCCGCTGGCCCCGTCTTTTCCTGAGAGGCGGATGCTGTGAATCAGCCAGTCGTTGGTCGAGGAGGACGAGGAGGAGGAGAAGAACGATGGGGTTGGCACGGAAGAACCGAATCGCGAACGACGAGTTCAAGCGCTCGTACTCGGCGAGCGTCGCCGTGGGCGTGATCGTGGCGGTGGCGATCCACGTCGCCGCTTTCGCTCTCCTCCCGCCGCTCGGCCTGTCATGACGACGCTCGCCGCTCTGCCGTAGCGCTCGCCGTCGCCGATACCGGCTCGGCGTCAGAGCGCCAGCCGCAAGCCGATCCGGCCGGGACCGGTAACGACCTCCAACCCTGCCAGCGGGACGTCGGCCCACCGCTCGTCGGCCAGCAGCAGGCCCACCAGCGTCCCGATCGCACCGGCGGGCGCGCCTACTACCAGAGCCACGATCGCCACGGTGTCGGCGTCGCAGCTCGTGTCCGGGTCGCTACAGAACCCCGCGAGGAAGATCCCGGTCGCACCAAGGAACCCGCCCACCCCACCCGCCACGGGCGGGACCCAGCTCTTGCCGCGACTGCGCTCCAACGCCCGGATCGAATCCAGAGGGAAGCCGAGGAGCTCACCGTCGGTACGGAGGGAGAGACGCCCGCCTTGGAGCAGCTCCAGGCGGCCCGTTACCGAGCAGGATGGACAGCTCCCCTCCGGATAGAGCCGGAGGCGGTCTCCCGGCTCCACCCCGCCGGCGACCTGTGCCGGCAGCGGGCCGGGACGGACGACGAGCAAAGCCGCGCTGACCAGAGCCGCGCTGACCAGAGCGGCGGGAGGCGAGCAGGCGAACGTCCGGGCATGCCTCACCCGTTGCCCTCGTGACGGCTGCGACGCTCGTTTCGTCATCTGGTCGCGCTCATCCTTGGGTATCGATCGCAGGTCGTGGCAGCGGCGCACAGCCCGCTGTCGGCACGCCGTCGCCGCGGGCTCTCCGACGGCGGAACCGGCGCCGCCGGTAGCACTTGCGAGATGAATAGGGGTTATGTACCCTCGGTCGCGCCGAACCACGCCGGGCTCCGACGGGCGCAACCAAGTGCACCGAAGAAAAGCACGGGAGGCCCGGCAGACAAGTGGACGAAAGAGAGGAGAGGTGAGGGGTATGCTTCGTCACAAAACCATAGGATCCTTGGGATCGGCCATAGCGTTGACGTTGCTGTTCACATCCGCGGCCCTCGGTCAGGGAAGGCTCGAGATCACGCCGATGGTCGGCGTCTCGACGGCCGGCGGGTTTGACCTCAACCCGGCGGGTACCGAGAGGATCAGCGCCGGCAGCGGCTTCACCTGGGGCGCGGCGCTGGGCTACTTCCTGTCGGAGAACGTGCAGTTCGAGGTCGAGTACGCCCGGCAGAACAGCGACCTGAGCCCCGACTTCCCAACCGTACCTGAGTCGATCGGGCTGGGGGTCGACCAGATCCTCGGCAACTTCGTCTTCCAGACCCGGCTCGCCGGCGGCGGCATCGCGCCGTTCTTCCTGGTCGGCGCGGGCGCCGCGATCTTCACACCGGACAACAACGACCTGCCGAGCGGAGCCGACCCGATCGACTCTCAGACGCGGTTCCAGTGGGGGATCGGGGGCGGTCTGAAGCTCTACGTCACCGACCACGTCGGCTTCCGTTTCCAGGGCAGGTACAAGCCGACCAACGCCGGCACGCAGCCCGAGTGGGTCTGCGGCATCTGGACGTGCGGGGTGGTGGAAGGCACTCAATACCTGAACTCCGGCGAGTTCCTGGGCGGGCTGATCATCCGCATCTAGCCCGGGCCGGGCGGTCGCCGGCCGGGTCCGAAGCGAACCCGCGAGCCCGAGGGGCGGTCGACAGGCCGCCCCTCTTCGTTTCCCCCTCCCCCCCTTTCCGTTCGCGCTCCACCGCCCGCATCATGGTCCATCGATCGCGGCCGACCGGGCCGCGGGTGTCATCGCCACTACCAGACCGAGGAGGCGAAGATGCGGACCTTCGGCGGAATTCTGCTCGTTCTCGCCGGGATCCTGGCGATCGCGATGCCGTTCGTCGCCGGGAGCGTTACCGTGCTCATGGTCGGGCTCCTGATGATCGTCGGCGGGCTCGTCGAGATCTTCCATGCCTTCGGCCGTCCCTCCTGGGGACAGCGGCTCGCCTGGATCGTCCTCGGCCTGCTCATGGTGATTGGGGGGTTGGTGGTCGCCGGCCACCCGCTGCTGGGCCTGTCGTTCCTGACGCTGGCGCTCGCCGCCTACTTCATCGTCGGTGGGATCGCGAAGCTGTTCTACGCCTTCCAGGTGCCGGTGGGCCGCAGTTGGCTCGTGCTCGGCGGGATCGTTTCGCTGCTGCTCGGCATTCTGCTCTGGCGGCAGTGGCCCTTCTCCGGCGTCTGGGCGGTCGGCACCCTGATCGGGGTCCAGTTCCTGTTCGACGGCTTCTCGCTGATCGGCTCGGGGCAGGACGAGGCCACGGCGGCAAGCCCGATGGCAGCGTGACCGAGGGACCGAAGCCGATGGGTGCGGAGACGATATTCAGCCGGATCGTCTCGGGAGAGATCCCGGCCGACATCGTCCATCAGGACGAGGTCGTCACCGCCTTCCGGGACAGCCATCCGCTGGCGCCGGTGCATGTGCTGATCGTCCCCAACCGGACGATCCCGGCGATGACCGACGTGACGCCCGAGGACGAGCCGGTTCTCGGGCGGATGGTGGCCGCCGCGGCTAGAATCGCGGCGGCCGAAGGGCTGTCCGAGGACGGCTACCGCCTGATCGTGAATTGCGGGCGTCACGGGGGCCAGGAGGTGCCGCACCTGCACCTGCACCTGCTCGGCGGCCGGCCGCTGGGACCGATGCTGGCCTCGTAGGCGGCCAGAACAGACGTTCGGACGGCGGCGAGGAGGGACCTTCGTCTACCAGGCGATCCCGTAGTCCTCGCCGTGGTTGCTGGAGCCACCCCACATCGTCCCGTGCTCGCGGTCGAAGTAGATCGCGTTGATCGGGCCCGAAGTGCGCTCCCGGAACTCGAGGTCGTAGCCCATCCTCCTCAGGTCGGCTCGCACCCACGGAGGTACGTCCTCCTGCAGTAGCAGACGACCCGGATCGGAGGGATGGTCCTCGAAGGATCCCTTCATCTGGTAGCTGTTGATGTTCGGCGCCTCGGTCGCCCTCTGCACCTCCATTCCCCACTCGACCATGTTGAGGAAGAACTGCAGGAGGTTCTGGTCCTGCGTGTCTCCGCCCTGCACCGCGAAGGAGAGGTAGGGCTCTCCGCCCTTGAGTGCCATGCCGGGGGTCAGCGTGGCGCGCGGCCGCTTGCCCGGCTCGATCAGGTTGAACGGGTTCTCCGCCTCGTCGAGCACGAAGCTCTGGGCTCGCTGGCTCACCCCGACGCCGGTCCGGCCGGCGATCACGGCCGGCACCCACCCACCGCTTGGCGTGATGGAGACGACCCAGCCCTCGGAGTCGCCAGCCTGGATCGACGTCGTGCCGAGGTTGAACGTCTCCGCCAGACGGCTCGGCCCCCCGGCGTCAGGTCCCGGGGCCCACGACCGCCTCTCGCCCGTGTGGGAGTCCTCCGAGCGTGAGGCGCGCTCGAGGTACTCCAGGTACGGGTTGGTGCTGCCCTGGTAGGGGTACGGATCGCCGGGGCCGATCTCCGGATCGTTGCGCTCCCAGTCGATCAGCGCGGCCCTCTCCCGCGCGTACGCCTTGGAGAGCAGCCCCTCCATCGGCTCGTCGGGTGGGAAGTACGGGTCGCCGTAGTAGAAGTCGCGATCGGCGAAGGCCAGGTTCATCGCCTGGTAGAGCGCGTGGATGTAGCGCGTGCTGTTGTAGCCCATGGCCTGGAGGTCCAGAGTCTCCAGGATGTTCAAGGCCTGCAGCATCACGGGACCCTGCACCCAAGATGTCAGCTTGTAGACCTCGATGCCCTTGTACTCCGTCCTGGCCGGCTCCTCGATGTAGACCTGCCAGCGATCCAGGTCCTCCATGGTGATGAGCCCGCCCTGCTCCTGCAGGCCGCGGACGAACTCCGCCGCGATGTCCCCCCGATAGAACCGATCGTACGCCGCGTAGATCGCCTCCTTCCGCGACTTCCCGGCGGCGAGCGCCTCCCGCTCGGTCTCGACCAGCTTTCGAAGCGTGGCGGCGAGATCGGGCTGGCGGAAGATCTGTCCCGGGACGGGCGGCTCTCCGTCGTTCGGCAGGAAGACCGCGCGGGAATAGGGCCAACCCTCGATTTCCGCCCGTCCCCGCTCGATCGAGCGAACGGCCTGGGCTTCTATCGGATAGCCGTCGGCCATCTGGATGGCCGGCGCCAGCACCTCGGCCAGACCGAGCGTGCCGTACTCGGCCAGCATGACCATGAGCCCGCCGGGCGTCCCCGGGGTGACCGCGGCCAGCGGGCCGAGGTTCGGAGGGTACTCGAGGCCCAGCTCCCGGTAGAACTGGACCGTCGCACCCGTCGGCGCCACGCCGAGGGCGTTGATCCCGACCACCTTGCCGACCGTCGGATCGTAGATCAACGCCTGCGTCTCGCCTCCCCAGGAGAGCACATCCCACATCGTGGCCGTGGCCGCCAGCATGGCACAGGCGGCGTCCACCGCGTTGCCGCCGCGCTCGAAGGTCATCGCGCCGGCCGTGGCGCCGAGCGGCTTGCCGGTGATGGCCATCCAGTGAGCGCCGTGGAGCGGCGGCTTTTCCGTCTGCTGCGCCTCGAGCACCCGCGGCGGGGCGAGGACGACGACGGCCGCCAGGGTCACGGGGAGGGCGGCAAAGCCCAGTGTTCGAAAGGCCCGCAATGTTCCTCCTTTCACACCGTGGAACTTAGGGAGCGGCGGCCCGGGCTGTCTCGCTCGGCACGATAACGCCCTCGACTCCGGACCGCTGAAGGGCCCGGTTGAACTCGGGGACGTCGGTCTCGAGCACGGCCTGCAGCCGGGCCTTCAGCACGCCCCACTCGCCGTTCAGCTCGTCGAACCGCTCGTAGGCGCCTCGGCTCGGGCGGCCGTCGGGACCGCCGAACGCGTAGTTGTCCCCGCCGGTTACGTAGGCGTACAGGTTCAGGTACTGCTGGTCGAGCCTGGGTGGATAGCGGAGGTTGTCCTGGTCGCTCTGGTTCTTCGTCTGGCGAAGCTCGTCCTCCACCGCGGCCAGCCTGGCGCCCACCGAGTCGGCGAGCGTCCTCAACTCCGCCGGATACCCGGCCTCCGCCATGCGCTCGCCGAACGCCTTCAGCTGCTCGCGCACCGAGCGAACGACCCGCAAAGCGTCGTACACGCGCGTCACCGAGTCCCGGATGGCGAGCCCCAGCCGCGCCTGCTCCTCGTAATCCTCCTGTGTCACCCCCTGCTGCCGCGGATCCGCACGCACCTCGATCCTGCCCGTATGCGAGCTGCCGGCCGCGGTGAGCGTCAGGTCGTACATCCCGGGGGGAGCCTTCACCCCTCCGTCGTATCCCGAGATCACCGCCTGCTGGAGCACCTTGGGACCCGCGTAGGTCAGGTCCCACGCCACCCGGTTCATCCCGGCCCTGGGCTCGATCCGCTCCAGCCGATCGCGCTCGGCCTTCGCCGAATCGCTGGTGAACGTCCGGACGAGCCGGCCGCCGGGATCCCGGATCTCGAGCCGGACCTCTTCCGTCCCCGGCGCGGCGGGCAGGTAGTAGTGAAGGAGGGATTTGCCGGGGAGCCCGGCCGGCCAGGACCCGTCCGCTTCGTCGTCGCCGGATCCGGCGTTGCTCCGGTACGCCGCTCGGGGCGCAAACAGGTGCACGCGCGAGGTCGACACCTCCTGGCTCAGCTGCCGGAGGGGCGTCACGTCATCCAGGATCCAGAAGGAGCGGCCCTGGGTGGAGAGGATCAGGTCGTCGTGGGCGACCCGCAGGCCGGTGACCGGGGTGATCGGCAGGTTGAGCTGGAGGGGCTGCCAGCGGCGACCGTCATCGAAGGAGATGAAGACCCCGAACTCGGTGCCCGCGTACAGCAGGCCGCGCCGCTCGGGATCCTCCCGGACCGTTCGCACCGGGTAGTCGGCCGGGATTCCGTTCGTTCCCGTGGTGAGCAGCGTCCAGCTCCCACCGAAATCATCGGTGCGGTAGATGAACGGTCGCCAATCATCCTCCCGGTATCGCTGCACGGCGAGGAACGCCCGTCCGGGCTGGTGGACGGAGAGGTCGATCTCGTCCACGGTACCGCGCTCCGGCATGCCGTTCGGCGTAATGTCCGCCCAGCTCCCGCCCCCGTCCCGGGTGATCTGTACGCGCCCGTCATCCGTGCCGGCCCAGATCACCTCCGGCGAATGCGGCGAGACGGCGAGGGAGAAGATCGTGCTGAAGACCTCGACTCCTGTGATGTCGTGGTCGATCGGTCCCCCGGCGTAGTCCTGCCGCGCCCGATCGTTCGTCGTGAGATCCGGGCTGATGGTCTCCCAGGAGTCCCCCCGGTCGGTGGAGCGGTGCACGTGCTGAGAGGCGTGGTAGACGACGCTCGGGTCATGCGGCGAGACCACGATCGGCGAGACCCACTGGAAGCGATACCGCAGGTTGGAGGCCGCCTCGCCGTCCTGTACCTGGGTGTAGATCTGGATCCACCGCCGCTGCTGGGTTGTGCGGTCCCACCGGTCGATGATCCCGCTGTAGCAGCCAGCGTAGACGACCTCGGGATGGTCGGGATGGAGCCCCACGGGCCCGGTCTCGCACCCGCCCACGTTCTCCCAGCCCTCGCGAGCGCTCAGCGTGTTCGCCGTCAGCCAGGCGGGAACGCTGATGGTGGTGTTGTCCTGCTGACCGGCGTAGAGCCGATAGGGGAAGCCGTTGTCGACGACCACGTCGTAAAGCTCGGCGGTCGGCTGGTTCAGGTAGGTGGACCAGGACTCGCCGCCGTTCAGCGTCACCTGTCCGCCCCCGTCGTTCCCGACCACCATGATCCGGCTGTCCGCGGGGCTGATCCAGAGATCGTGAATGTCGCCGTGGGGGACCTCCACCTCCTCGAACGTCTTCCCGCCGTCGATCGAGCGGTGCAAGCGGACGTTCAGCCCCCAGACCGTGTTCTCGTCGTTCGGATCGGCGACGACCTGGGTGTAGTAGAAGGCCCGCTGCCGAAGGGCGTTGTCACCGTTCACCCGCACCCAGGTCTTGCCGGCATCGTCGGAGCGCCAGACACCGCCGTCCGGCTCGTGCTGGATGATCGCCCAGATGCGCTCCGGCTTCGCCGCCGAGACGGACACGCCGACCTTCCCGACCACACCCGTCGGGAGCCCACCCTCCAGCTTCTCCCAGCTGTCTCCCCCGTCGGCGGACTTGTAGACTCCGCCCTCGGCACCGCCGCTGAGCAGCATCCACGGCTTCCGCTCGCCCCGCCACATGCCGGCATACAGCTCGCGGGGATTCCCGGGATTCATGGCCAGGTCCGACGCGCCCGTGCTGTCGTTGAGCGCCAGTACGTGCTCCCAGGTCGCGCCGCCGTTGGTGGAGCGGAAGATGCCCCGCTCGGGGTTCCTGCCGAACGGATGGCCGAGCGCCGCCACGTACACCACCTCGGCGTTCTGCGGGTGGATCCGGATCCGACCGATCTGCCCGACCGAGCGCAGGCCGATGAACATCCAGGTCCTTCCGCCGTCCGTCGACTTCCAGGCACCGCGGCCGGTCGAGGTGTTGCCCCGGATGTCGTCGCTTCCGGTGCCCACGTAGATGACGTTCGGATCCGACGCCGCCACTGCCACGGCGCCGATCGAGCCACCGAAGTATCCGTCCGAGATGTTCCTCCAGCTCGCGCCGGCGTCCTCCGTCTTCCACACCCCACCCCCCGTCGTTCCCATAAGGAAGCTGAACGGCTCGCCGGGCACTCCCGTCACCGCGGTCGAGCGCCCTCCCCGGAAGGGGCCGACCATGCGGTAGCGAAGCGCGTCGAATAGTGTGGAGTCGTAGACTACGTTCGGGTCGGCCCCCTGCGCCGGCAGCGGCTTCGCCGCGCCGGCGAGCAGCACAGCCGTCAGGACCGCCGGTAGTACGGCCGGTAGGGTCGGCGGCAGCATGGCCGACAGCGTCGGCGGCAGCGTGGCCGACAGGACCCCGGAGATCGGGTGCCTTGTTCGCATGGGGACATCCTGTTGTTGCCGTGAGGAGTGGTCGAGGGCCGCACGACGAGCGGCTGGCCGCCATGCCGGACGCCGAACGCCCGGAGCGGCTGCTCCGGAGCGGAATCTGGATGTCCGATTCGACGGAAACAACCGAACCGCGAGCCGGTCCCGCTGGTACTAGATCCGGTTGCCGACAACGCAGCGACTGATGCCGATGACGCAGCGACACATGCCGATGACGCAGCGACACATGCCGATGACGCGAAACGGGCACGGGTGCCGATGAGGCAAAGCGGGTTCCTGGAGGCGCTCGAAGAGCGGGTCCTCGTCTTCGACGGGGCGATGGGGACGAGCATCCAGGCTCGGGGTCTCTCGGCAGAGGACTTCGGCGGAACCGGACTGGAGGGGTGCAACGACCATCTCGTTCTCTCCCGCCCCGATATCATCCGGGAGATTCACGACTCCTTTCTGGCGGTAGGCTGCGACGTCATCGAGACGAACACCTTCCGGGCCAACCGGCTGAGCGTGGCCGAGTACGGTCTCCAGGACCAGATCCCGGAGCTCAACCGGGCGGCCGCACGGCTGGCCCGCCAGGCCGCCGATGACCATTCGACTCCGGAGCGCCCCCGATTCGTGGCGGGCAGCATCGGCCCTTCCGGGTACCTTCCCAGCACCTCCGACCCGACCCTGGGCGGGATCGGCTTCGATGAGCTGGCGGACGTGTTCGCGGAGCAGGCGCGGGGCCTGATCGAGGGAGGAGTCGACGTCCTCCTGATCGAGACGACGCAGGACATCCTCGAGCTCAAGGCGGCCATCTCCGGCATCCGGCGTTACCTCCGCGAAGTGGGGACTGCTTGCCCGATCCAGGCACAGGTCACCCTCGACACCTCCGGCCGGATGCTCCTCGGGACGGACATCGAGGCGGCCCTGACGATCCTCGAGTCGCTACGTGTCGACGTCCTCGGGCTCAACTGCTCCACCGGCCCGGAGCACATGCGCCAGCCTATCCACTACCTGTGCGAGCGTTCCCGGCGGCCCGTGAGCGTCATCCCCAACGCCGGCATCCCACACAACGAGGGCGGCGTGGCCGTGTACGGCCTGAGCCCCGAGGAGCTCGCCGACGCGCACGAGGAGTTCGTAAAGCGCATCGGCGTGTCGATCGTCGGTGGGTGCTGCGGTACCACGCCGGAGCACCTGGCGCGGGTGGTGGAACGGGTGTGGGGTGCCACGCCGCTCGAGCGACGGGTGACTCCGGCAGCCCGGGCGGCGAGCGCGATGACCGCCTTCGATCTGGCCCAGAAGCCCCCCCCTACCTTGATCGGAGAGCGGGTGAACACCCAGGGGTCGCGCAAGGTGAAGGAGCTACTGCTGGAAGACCGCTACGACGAAGTCCTCGAGGTGGCGCGCGGCCAGGTGGACGGTGGCGCGCACCTGCTGGACGTCTGCGTGGCGCTCACCGAGCGGAGCGATGAAGCGGCGCAGATGCGGACGCTGGTGAAGCTCCTGGCCCAAGGGGTGGCTGCGCCGCTGGTGATCGACACTACCGAGGCCGAGGTGGCCGAGGCCGCTCTGAAGACATACCCGGGAAGAGCGATCGTCAACTCTATCCACCTCGAGGACGGGCGGAACCGCATCGACCGCGTCGTGCCGCTCGTTCTCGCGCACGGAGCTGCCGTGATCGCGCTCACCATCGACGAGGCCGGCATGGCGAAGACGGCCGACCGCAAGCTCGAGGTAGCACGGCGCATCTTCGACATCTGCGTGGGCGAGCACGGCCTCGAGCCGGAAGACCTGATCTTCGATGCCCTCACCTTCACCCTGGCGACCGGAGATGCCGAGTTCCGAAGGTCGGCGATCGAGACGATCGAGGGAATCCGCCGCATCAAGCAGGAGTTGCCCGGGACGTTCGCCAGCCTGGGCGTGTCCAACGTCTCCTTCGGCCTGCACACGCACGCTCGTCGCATCCTGAACTCGGTCTTCCTCCACCACTGCGTCGAGGCGGGGATGGACATGGCGATCGTGCACGCAGCGCATGTCACCCCCTACGCGGAGGTCGCCGAGGAGGAGCGGGCGCTGTCGGACGACCTGATCTTCGACCGCCGCTCCGACGCGCTCGAGCGTTTCATCGCCTACTTCGAGGCCCACGGCCCGACAGCCGCGGCGGACGTCGACCCGACCGGCGGGATGACGCCCGAGGAGGCGATCCACTGGATGATCCTGCACCGGAAGAAGGAAGGGATCGAGGAGCTGGTGGAGACCTCCATTCAGGGCCACGGCGGAGACAACGACGCGGCGGTTCACGTCCTGAACCGGGTGCTGTTGCCTGCCATGAAGGAGGTCGGCGACAAGTTCGGCACCGGCGAGCTGATCCTTCCCTTCGTGCTGCAGTCGGCCGAAGTGATGAAGCGGGCCGTCACCCGGCTGGAGAGCTACCTCGACCAGATCGAGGGACAGAGCAAGGGAAGGGTCGTGCTGGCCACGGTCTTCGGCGACGTCCACGACATCGGCAAGAACCTGGTGGGGACCATCCTCGGCAACAACGGCTACACCGTGTACGATCTGGGGAAACAGGTACCCGTCAACACCATCATCGAAAAGGCGGAGGAGGTGGGGGCTGACGCGATCGGCCTCTCCGCCCTCCTGGTGTCGACCTCGAGGCAGATGCCGCTCTGCGCGCAGGAGCTGCACAGCCGGGGGCTCCGATTCCCCCTGATCGTCGGAGGCGCTGCTATCAACCCCTCCTTCGTGAGGGAAGCCGCCTTCGTGGGCGAGGATCGGGAGACCGTGTACCCGGCCGGAATGTTCTACTGCAAGGACGCGTTCGCCGGGCTGGCGGCCATGGACACGCTTTCGGACCCGTCGCAGCGCGAGACCCTTATCCGGGACCGGGAGGTGGAGATCCGGGAGGGCGTCGCCCGGCGGGCCAGGCTCAAGGAGCGGGCGGAGGCGTTGCGTCCGCAGCGGCCCCGGGGCGGGCCCATGAGGCTGGCGGACGTTCCGCGACCGGCGTTCTGGGGGGTGAAGGTGCTCGACCGCATCCCCCTCACGGAACTCTTCCCGCTCATCGACCTCAACACGCTCTACCGGCTCCACTGGGGAGCCAAGAACGCCAAGGGCGAGGAGTGGCAGAGGCTGGTGAGCGAGCAGTTCGAGCCGCGCCTGGAGCGATACCGGCAGCAGGCGGTGGCGGACGGTTGGATCCGGCCTTCCGCCGCCTACGGCTTCTTCCCGGCGAGCTCGCGAGGCGACTCGCTGGTGCTCTTCGACCCGGCCGATCCGGGCCGCGAGCTGATCCGGTTCGACTTTCCGCGCCAGGAGACCGGTGACCGCCTGTGTCTGGCCGACTACTTCCTGCCGGATGAGAACGGGCGCCGGGACGTGGCCGCCCTGCAGGTGATCACCGTCGGCGACGCCGTGCTGGAGCGCTCAGCGGCCTTAATGGAAAGCGGCGAGTACTCGGAGGGCTACTACCTGCACGGGTTCGGCGTTCGGCTGGCGGAGGCGGGCGCCGAGTTCCTCCACCGACGGATCCGGGAGGAGCTCGGTATCGACGCGAAGCGTGGCCTGCGGTACTCCTGGGGGTACGGGGCCTGTCCGGATCATCGTCAGCACCGGCAGGTGTTCGACTTGCTGCCGGCCAGAGAGCGGCTGGGGATGGAGCTCACGGAGGCCGGAGCGCTGGTCCCCGAGGTCTCGACCGCCGCCCTCGTCGTCCACCATCCGGAGGCGCGGTACTTCTCGGCTTGAGCCGCGGGCACGTCTCGTCGCCGGGGCCGGCCAGCTTGTTGGCTATAGCCCGCTCGCTCTAATCCGCCGACAGCTTACGCCGCAGACTGACCAGCATCTCCTCGGTCATGCGGTGCAGGTCGTACTCCGGGCTCCAACCCCACTCCTCGCGCGCGGCCTCGTCGCTGACCGAGTCCGGCCAGGAATCGGCGATCCGCTGCCGTACGGAATCCACCTGGTACTCGATCCGGAACTCGGGGATGTGTCGGCGTATCGCCTCGGCCAGCTCGGCCGGGGTGAAGTTCATCGCGGTCACGTTGAACGCGTTCCTGTGGGCCAGCCGAGCAGGATCCGCCTCCATCAGGTCGATCGCCGCCTTCAACGCGTCCGGCATGTACATCATGTCCAGCCGCGTATCGGGCTCCAGATAACAGGTGTAGCGGCCGTGCTTGATCGCCTCGTAGAAGATCTCGACCGCGTAGTCCGTCGTGCCGCCTCCCGGCAGGGCCACGTGCGAGACGAGTCCCGGATACCGCACGCCGCGCGTGTCGACGTCGAATCGGCTGTGGTAGTAGTCGCAGATGAGCTCCCCGGCCGCCTTCGTCACCCCGTACATCGTCGTCGGTCGCTGCGCCGTGTCCTGCGGCGTTCCCTGCTTCGGTGTCGTGGGACCGAAGGCGCCGATCGAGCTGGGCACGAAGACGGCGCACCGGCCCGCGCGCGCGACCTCCAGGGTGCGGTAGAGCCCGCCCATGTTCACGCTCCAGGCAACGTGCGGCTTCTCCTCGGCCACGGCCGACAGGATGGCGGCCAGATGGTAGATGGTGTCGATGGAGTGTCGCCGCACGGCGACGTCGATCTGACGCTGGTCGGTGACATCGACGAACTCGAACGGC
The DNA here is from genome assembly GCA_964510615.1 of uncultured Gemmatimonadota bacterium. GTDB lineage: Bacteria > Gemmatimonadota > Gemmatimonadetes > Palauibacterales > Palauibacteraceae. The sequence goes on along the minus strand of CAZEBA010000021.1, from coordinate 24,793 downwards.
CCGGTATTCCCCTTGTGCGGAACGCGGATGTCGGACGCGACGACGTTCTCCGCTCCGTAGCGCTCGCGCAGCGCGGCCACCAGTTCCGCTCCGATCTGACCGAGAGCGCCGGTTACGAGGATCTTCTTCAGGATCACCCTCCGGATTCGGGGACCTCGATGGAGTCACGGACGTTCGTCCGCGATTCCCGCACCGGGCGACCGAGCCGAAACCGCCGACCGGGCCGAAGCCGCCGACCCGAACATACCCGCTCCCTCGGGCCGCGACGAGGCGGCGCTCGTGCGCTATGTTCCGCAGCGTGGCCGGCCGTTGGTCGGCCGCCGGCAGCTACTTCCCCTCAGCAGCGGAGAACGTATCCAATGACGAGTCGATACCTGGGGCCGATAACGGCGGCCCTGATCCTGTTCCTCGTCGCGCCGTTGGCCGCCCCGGCGCAGCAGGTGCTCGCGCCGGTGGAAGAAGTGCTCACGCCCGAGCTCCTGTGGAAGCTGCCTCGGGTGGGCGCGCCCAGCGTGTCGCCGGACGGCCGCAGCGTAGCCTACGGCGTCACCCGGTACAGCGTCGAGGAGAACAAGGGCAATTCCGACATCTACCTGATTCCGGTCGCCGGAGGCCAGCCGGTACCGATCGCCGACACGCCACACGGGGAGAGCGCTCCGCGCTGGCGGCCGGACGGCGCATGGATCGGCTACCTCTCGAACGAGAGCGGCTCGAGTCAGCTATGGGAGGTGCGAGCCGACGGCGCGGAGCGCCGTCAGGTCAGCGACATCGAGGGCGGAATCTCCAACTTCCTCTACTCGCCGACCGGGCGTCACGTCTCGTTCACGCGCAGCGTGACGATCGATCCCGGCACGGAGGATCTGCATCCCGACATGCCCGAGGCGAACGTCCGCATCATCGACGATCTGATGTACCGGCACTGGGACCACTTCCGGGACGGCAGCTACCGGCATTTGTTCGTCGCCGAGTACGTCGATGGCCGGATCGGGACGCCGCTCGACGTCATGGAGGGCGACCGGTACGACACGCCGCTGGATCCATTCGGAGGCGTGGAGCAGATCGCCTGGAGCGCGGATGGCCGCCGGATCGCGTACACCAGCAAGAAGACGACCGGCGTGGAGTTCGCCCGGGGCACGAACTCCGAGATCTACGTCTACGATCTCGATACGGGCCGGACCACCGACCTCATGGCCGGCATGATGGGCTACGACATCGAGCCGGCCTACTCGCCGAACGGCGCCTATCTGGCCTGGCTGAGCATGGAGCGGGACGGCTACGAATCGGACCGGAACCGGCTCTTTCTCCTGGACCGTCGCAGCGGTACCAGGCGGGAGCTGTCCGCCGGCTTCGATCAGGACGCTCACGCACCGGCGTGGGACGCCGATGGCCGTACCATCTACTTCACGAGCGAGACCGAAGGCGCGATCCAGCTGTATGCGGCGGAACTCGGGTCGGGCGAGATCCGGCAGCTGACCGAGGGCGACCACAACTACTACAGCTTCGGGGTCGCCGAGCCGGAGGAAGGCCGATACCTGATCGCCCAGAGGGTGTCAATGTCGGCGCCGGCCGAGCTCTACCGGGTGGACGCGACCACGGGAGAGGCGACCCGACTCACCTTCCATACGGCGCCGATCATGGACGGACTCACCCTGGGCCGCGTCGAGCGCCGGTGGGTACCGGCCACCGACGGCGAGCGCATTCTCTGCTGGGTGATCTATCCACCGGACTTCGACCCCGGGCGGCAGTATCCGGCTCTCCTCTACGCCCAGGGCGGACCTCAATCCACCGTCAGCCAGTTCTTCTCCTATCGCTGGAACTTCCAGCTCATGGCCGCCAGCGGATACATCATCGTCGCCCCCAACCGACGGGGCGTGCCCAGCTTCGGCCAGGCGTGGAAAGAGGAGATCTCCCGCGACTGGGGAGGCCAGGCGATGCAGGATCTTCTCAGCTCGATCGACGACCTGGCGCGGGAGCCCTACGTCGATTCGGACCGGCTGGGCGCGGTAGGGGCAAGCTTCGGCGGCTACAGCGTCTTCTGGCTGGCCGGCCATCACCAGGGGCGCTTCAAGGCGCTGGTGGCGCACGCCGGCGTCTTCAACCTCTATAGCATGTACGGGGCGACGGAAGAGCTCTTCTTCCCCGACTTCGACCTCGGCGGGCCGTACTGGGAGAGCCCCACGCCCGAGAGCTACGACCGCTTCTCGCCGCATCTCTTCGTCCAGAACTGGGATACGCCGATGCTGATCATCGGGGGGCAGCTGGACTACCGGGTGCCGGTCACCGAAGCGATGCAGGCGTTCACGGCCCTTCGGGCGCAGGGGATCGAGGGGAGATTCCTTTACTATCCGGAGGAGGGGCACTGGATCCTGGCCCCCCAGAACGGCGTGGTCTGGCACCGGGAGTTCTTCCGCTTCCTGGACCGGTACCTCAAGCCGCCAAGCCCCTAGCTCCCGGCTCGCGGCCGGAGGGCGGAGGAGGCGAAAGCAGGCGAGGCCGTCCCGCGCCGCGGCGCGGGACGGTGCTTCACAGAGCCTACATCGCCGCGTCGACGTTCCAGATGTTCCGGAGCGCCTTCCAGGAGCCGTCGGCCTGACGCTCGAGGATGCCCATCCACTTCCCGGCTACGGCCATCGCCTCGCCTTCCTCCTCCTCGGGCACCTCCGTGACGGTGTAGGTGCCCCAGATCACGGCCAGGTCGCCCGAGAACCGGAATCCCTGAAGCACGTTGTCGGATCCCTCGCTCGACTCGAGGAACGCGGCCCAGAGCGCTTGGACCGCATCCGGGCCGTCGACCTCGGGCATGCCAGGGGGCATGGCGGCCGGATCCATCGTGTACAGGGCCATCAGGCCGTCGATATCATCCGCGTTTTGCGCCAGGTCCCAGGCCTCGACCAGGGCGTTGAACAACTCCGAGGCCTCCGCTTCGGTCATCTCCGGCTCGGCGGGTGGCGCCTGCTCGGCGGGGGCGCAGGCCAGGTTCAGAGCCAGCAGGCTCGAAACCAGAACGGCTGCGGGCGTTCTCATGCAGCACCTCCTGATGGAATGTGGGGGAACGCCCTGAGGCTAGGCGGAAGGGTGGCTGGTTGTCAAACGCAAAAGCGGAGGGCGCGCAGCATCGCACGCCCCCCGCTCCTGAATAGCTCGGCTTGGGCCGGTCCTAGCGGTCGCCCGAGAAACGCATCAGGAGCCGAAGCGCGTCCTCCACGTTCACGACCGAGCCGTCCGGCAGGAAGATCACCGTCTGCTGGCAGGTCAGGCTCGCCGAGGCGGACACCTGGAGCTCCGGTCCCGAGATGGCTCCGTTCATCTGGTTGTCCGCGTCGCTGATCACGCACCCGGAAAAGACGTTCTGGTCGACCACCCCGGACCCGGCGAAGATGTCCTCCCAGATGTCATCCTGGCTCTTGACGCTCGTGATCGTGTCGCTTCCCGCGGACGGCGGAACCGTCATGGTGAAGTTCACGCCACCGTCCGCGCGCGCGAAACCGTCCACGATGGAGCCGGAGACGGGACTGCCGTCACAGTCCTGATCGTTGATCACCAGAAACGTCCCGCCGAAGTCCTCTCCGCTCTGATCCCCCAGCGTGATCGAGCCGGAACACAGGGACGTGAACACGATCGGAAAGCCTGCGTCGACCGTTTCCCAGGAAAGGGTCCACGTCCCGGCGTAGGTGCCCTTCACCTTGACGGCATCCCCGAACGGGGTGTTGTCACAGCCGGCCAGCGCGATCGCGCCGACCGCGAGCCTCCACAACGTTTTTCCTCTCATCGACCGCTCCTCTGGTGGGCGCTCTTTCCTTCTGTCGCGCACAAGACCGCTGCTACGGGGACTTGCAGGATTCGTTCTCAGACCGCTTGCGCATGCAAGAATGATACAACTCGGGAGGGCAGGACAATTCTCAATATAATGGTTTGTGGGGAAGGAAGTTAGGCCGATGCCGGCACGACGCCCGAGCCACGTCCCTCATCCTCAGATCGGGAGATGGCACTGCATCATCTTGCAATCTGTGGCGGCGTGCCGATCTAGGTGGCGTACAGATCGATCACCCGCTCGAGCGCCCAGCGGCAGACCTGACAGAACCCCACGTCATCGCGCGTGAACATGATGCAATCGGTCTCGGGCCGGTACAGTCCGACCGCCTCGTACATCGCGCCCTCGAACGCCCCCACCGTGGCCGAATAGCGCATCGAGGCCAGCAGCTCGGACTCGATCCGCTTCTGCTCCTCGAAGAGCGCGTCGAACTCGGCCTCGGGCGCCTTGCGCTCGATCAGGGCGAGCCGCCGGGCGCGGATCTCCCGGGCGTGCTCCTCGTACGCCTCCTTCTCCCACGGTGTGGGGATCGGCGTGCCGGGCTCGACCAGCCAGCCCCACTTCACCACGGACGGGTCGTGGAGGGCGGTCACGTTCGGCTCCCAAGGCTCGACCAGTTCCTCGGGTGGCTCGTAGCTCACCGGCGAGAGGTAGTACTCGTCCGCCAGACCGGCGAAGTGGTGGCCGAACTCGTGGATGAAGATGTACTCGGCGAACTCGGTGTCGACCGCGGTCGTCGCCTGGTCGTTGAAGATCCCGCCGCCGCCGTACTGCTGCTCGTTCACCAGGATCTCCAGGAACTCGTACGGCACCCCGGACAGGGCCTCGCGCAGCGCCCGGTTGTCGTAGGTCAGCAGGTACCGCTCCGAATCGAAGATGTTGTACTCGGCCGAGATCGGCGTGCGGCGAAACTCCGCGACATGCGGGCGGTTCACGCCGCTGCCCTGGGAGGGCAGGTCGACGGCCCAAACGTTGAAGTCGGAGCGCCGGCTCCGGAACGGCTCGACCGCGAAGAGAGCCTCGGCCAGCCGCCGCACGTCCGCGTGGAACTTCTCCATCTCGTCCGCCGCGTACCCCTCGCTCACCAGCACGATGTCCACCTTGCGAGTGGGCGGACCGTTCTCGAACACCGCCCAGACGTTGGAGCGCGGAGGCGGATCGGCCGCATTCACGAAGCGCGAGTCGGGATCGATCGAGACGGACCAGACCTCGTGAAAGGCGTTCTGCCGGTCGCGCTTCTTGAGCACGACCTGAACGGGCGCCTTGGGCCACGGGAAGCGCAGCGACTCGTGAAACGTACGGTAGACGGACCGCGCCTCCGCCGTCGTCTCCCATTCGCCGTAGATGGAGGCGAAGCCGCGCGAGTAGATCACCCGGTTCGTGCCTGGATCGCGGACCTCGAACAGGTACGGGCCGAGGTTCGTGTCATCGACCAGCCGAGACGTGCTTCCCGCCCACTCCCCGTCCGAGACCACCCGATCCAGCGCGAAGATCTCCTCGTCGACGTCGCCGGTGTGGAAGTAGTCGACCCGCATCGTCTTCGGCTGAAAGTGCTGGTCGAACGCGGGCTCCTGGGCAGCTGCGGCCGACGCCGACACGACGAGGAGCAGGACGAGGCAGCCCAGGCCCTTCACCGGCACGAGCGGATCGGAAACGCTCCGGGGCATCATGCATCTCCTTTCGCGGCCAACGCCCGCTCGAGGTCCTCGATCAGGTCCTCGGTCGCCTCGAGTCCGACCGAGAAGCGAATCAGGGTGTCGGTGATCCCGGCCGCGGCCCGCTCCTCGGGGCTGAGGCCGATATGGGCCGCGGCGGCGGGCCGGATGATGAGCGAGTCGACTCCCCCCAGGCTCGGCGCCACGATCGGGATCTCCAGGCGGGCGAGAAACCGCTCCGTCCGGGCCAGATCGCCTTCGAGCTCGAAGCTCAGCATCCCGCCGTAGCCGTCGAAGAGGCGGGCGGCGATCTCGTGATCCGGATGACCGGCGAGGCCCGGATAGTGGACCGCGGCTATCGCCGGCTGACCCGCCAGCCACTCCGCGATCCGGCCGGCGCTGGCGCTCTGGTGACGGACCCGCACCGCCAGGGTCTTGAGCCCGCGGTGGAGCAGGAAGCACGCGTGAGGATCGAGGGAGCCGCCGAGGTGGTCGAGCAGGTTCTTGATGCGCTGGATCATGTCACGCGATCCAACTATAGCTCCCGCAACGAGATCGTTGTGTCCGTTGAGATACTTGGTGGCGCTGTGAACGGAGAGGTCGAAGCCGATCTCCGGCGGCCGGAAGTTGACCGGCGAGGCGAAGGTGTTGTCGATGATCGAAACCAGACCGTGTTCGCGGGCGAAAGTCACCACGCCTTCGAGGTCCGCGACCTGGAGAAGGGGGTTGGTGATCGTCTCGACGTAGATCGCCTTCGTGTTTGGCCGGAGGGCCGCCTCCCATGCCGCTCGATCCTTCCGATCGATCAGCGTGTGCGAGATCCCGAGACCCGGAAGGTCCTTCGTCACCAGGCTGTGGGTTCCGCCGTACAGGCAGTCCTGCGCGAGCAGGTGGTCCCCCGACCGGAGCACGGTAAGCAGGGCGCTCGAGATCGCCGCCATGCCGCTGGCCGTCACCAGCGCCGCCTCCCCGCTCTCGAGCGCCGCCAGCTTGGCGTGCAGGGCCAGATGATTGGGGCTGTTGCTCAGACGGGCGTAGCGGATCTCGTGGTAGTCCGTCTCGCCGGCATAATCGTAGGTGCTGGTCTGGAAGATCGGCATCGCCACGGCCCCGGCGATCCGGGGACGCGGCTCGCCCGCATGGATCGCCTTCGTCTCCACCGCCCGGTCTCTGCCCTTCATCGCCGTCCCTCCTGTAGCTAGCTGCGAGTCATTCTAACATAAGGTTTCAGCCGGGTCCCGGGACGGGGCCGGGCGAAGATCGCTGGCCTCGGTTGCACGGCAGGCTAATATGTCGGGGCGCGCCGGTACGAAGCGCTGGCGCGCCAGCCTACAAGCGTCGGGAGGACCCAGCATGGCGACAACCATCCGGAGGGTCGAGTACTTCTACACGGCAGTCAGGGACCAACCCGGCGAGGGCTACGAGCTGCTCTCACAGCTCGCAGAGATGGGGATCAAGTTGCTCGCGTTCTCTGCGGTCCCGATGGGGCCGCTGCATACGCAGCTGACCCTCTTCCCGCACGACTCCGGACGACTGCTCAGCGAGGGCCGGCGAGCCGGGCTGACCCTGGACGGTCCCCACCCGGCGCTGCTGGCACAGGGAGACGACGTTCTCGGGGCGCTGGCCGGGATCTACAAGCGGCTGGCCGCCGCCGGGGTCAACGTGTATGCCTCTAGCGGCGTCACGGACGGTCGTGGGGGCTTCGGTCAGATCTTCTACGTGCGGTCCGAGGAATTCGGGCGGGCCCTCGAGGCCCTCGGCATCTGATCCGCGGTTCGGGGCCGACCGGCCCGGCAGGCTCAGCTGGGCGCGGGCATGCTGAAGAAGGTGTAGTTCTTGGCGATGAACTCGGCCCACTCCTCGGGGACCTCGTCATCCGGGAAGATCGCCTCCACGGGGCACTCCGGCACGCAGGCGCCGCAGTCGATGCACTCCTCGGGGTGGATGTAGTACATGTCCTCCCCCTCGTAGATGCAGTCGACCGGGCAGACGTCGACGCACGAGGCGTCCTTGATGTCGATGCAGGGCTGCGTGATGATGTAGGTCACGGAGTCACTCGCCAGAGCCACCGAATCGCGCCGGGATAGTATCGTATCGATACTATATCCACCGCACTTCGCTTGTCAATATGGGTTCCTATCGCTACCGTTTCGCCTTATGGACGGCAGTACGAGAAGCGCGGAGGAAGGTGCCCAGCTGCTGGCGCGGCTCGGGTTCGCGCTGGTCGGCGCGGGCTACCCTCACGGTCTTTCGCCCGCTCAGTGGGCCGCCCTCCGGTACCTCTCGCGAGCCAACCGTTTCTCGCGCACCGTGTCGGCCTTCGCCGACTTCCACGCGACGACCCGCGGCACCGCCTCCCAGACCGTGCAGCGCCTGGTGGATCGCGGCCTGGTGCGGAAGCGGCGTTCCGCGGTCGATGGCCGCAGCTTCACGCTCGAGCTCACCGGGAAAGGCCGGGCAACGCTGGCGGCCGATCCGCTGAACGATCTGGTTGACGCCTTCTCGGGCCTCTCACCGTCCGCCCGCGGACGTTTCGTCCGCACGTTGAAGGAGCTCGTCACCCGGGTGGCCCGTGCCAGGGGAGGCCGGTTGTTCGGCACCTGCTCCGCCTGCCTTCACTTCGAAAGCGGCCCGGATCGCCCCGGCGGCGCCGACGAGTGCTGGTGCCGGCTCTTCCATCAGCCGCTTCGGGTCGCCGAGACCGAGGAACTCTGCGCGAACTACCAGCCGGTCGGATAGACTTCCTCCGAAGGCCCCCATCAGACCGAGCCGGGCGGCCGACTCCCTAGACTGCCCCGTTCATCTGGCTTGCATTCCCCCGGGATGCCACTTGCGCTGCTGAATGGTGTAATTATATTACGTATTACATAATACTATCCGGGGAGGGGAAAGATGACAGCGACCAGCAAGAGTGACCTCTGGACCGGGATTCAAGAGGCTCTACGAGAGAGGGGCGTCGACCTCGAAGCGCTCTCCTGCTGCGCGCCCGACACGTCCTGCCTGAAGGTGGTATGCCTGCCGACGGGTCTCGGGTCGAGCCTCGACGAGCTCGGCCAGGCGGTTCGCGACCAGGTCGTGATGGTCCGGGTCGACGAGGAGACCCGTCGCCGACTGGATGCCTGGGTCGCGTCGGGAGTCGTGAAGAGCCGTTCCGAGGCGGCTGCCCTGTTCATCCGCGAGGGGTTGAAGGTTCGGGCCTCGGAGCTCGAGCAGCTGGGCGAGGCACTCCGGTCGGTCGAAGAGGCGCAGGATCGACTCCGGAAGAAGGCGACCGAGGTGTTCGGCGACGCGCCATCCGACGAAGGATCGCGGTCCTAGTAGTTCCCGGAGCGGCGCAGCCCTACTCTTCCGGTGGCGGGGCTCGGCGGCTCGACCAGTGGATGTGCCGAATCCGCCACCCGTCGGCCGTGAGCTCAGCGTGAAGAATCAGCCCGTCGGCTGAGCCCCCTCCCTAGCCTCTCCCGCTCCAACGCGACGCGCGAGGGGCCTGTACATCAGGGCATAGAACATCTCGAGGTACCTCCGAGTCTCCTCCCGCTCGAGGCTCGTCATGTAACGCCAGAACCCGTAGATCCGAGAGAGCTTGAGCAGGTGTGACGCGTAGAGAGGCCAGTTGTACCGTGCTCTCACGCGGTCCTCAGCAGCGGACGAGATCCCGGTCCAGTACTCCGGCTCCTCGGCGCAGCGGCGGAAGAACTCGACCATGCGGTCCGCCGCTTCCCCTCCAGCCAACGGATCGATATGGAAGCCAGAGACGCCATCCTCGATGATCTCCAGCGGGCCTCCGTATCTGGTAGCGAACACCGGCAGGCCGCTGGTCATCGCCTCCACGATCGTGAGACCGAACGCCTCGAAGATGGCCGGCTGGACGAAGGCACCGCGGCTGTCGGCCACATGGCGGTAGAACTCGCCGACGCGATTCTTGTCACCCTGCATCTCGAGCCAGCGCACCTGACCCTCCAGATCCAGCTCATCGAAGAGCCGGTGCATGCGCTCGATCTCGACACGCTCATCGTCGTCCGTCGAGGCGGCCGGATCGATGTGCCCGCCGATCACCAGGACGTTGGCCTCCCGCCGGAGATCGTCGCTCCGTCCGTACCATTCGAGAAAGCCCGTCGCGTTCTTGATCCGGTCCAGCCGGGACATCACGAACAGGAGCGGCTTTTCGCGGTCCTCGAGCCGGCCGCGCGACGGCTCGTCGGTCGCGCCGAACACGAGCGAGGCGATCTCCTCGGCAATCTCCTTCATCCGATGCTCGGTCCGGTGGAAGGGGAAGAAGACGTCGGGATCCGCACCGGGTGAGACGACGTTGAACTTCGGATCGAAGGGGTCGATGCCCGCGATCACGCGGTAGAGGCCGGGGAGGGTGAAGGCCTGGTAGCTCTCGTACTGGCCTACGCTCTCAGCGGTGCCCGCGATCTCCTGAAACGTGCTCGTGATGATGAAGTCGGCCGTGTTCATGGCGATCAGATCCGCCGTGAACTGACACGAGAAGTGGTGCTCGGCCTCGTGAGCCCTCCAGTAGAGATCCGAGTTGCGGTACTTGGTCTTCTCCAGGGCGTGAGCGATGTTGCACTGCGTGACCCCCAGCCGGTGTGCCATGATCGTGGCCACGAGGTTGCCGTCCGAGTAGTTGCCGATGATGAAGTCCGGCCGCCCCCCCAGTTCCGCGAGCAGCTCACGCTCGGCGTTCACCGCGAAGCGTGCCAGGTGGGGCCAGATCTCGAAGCGCGAGACCCAGCTCTGGATGATCTCGCCCCCCCGGTCGCGAAACGGAACCCGGAGGATCCGGGCGTTCTGCGTTCCCAGGATCGGCTCCAGCCGCTCGGCGCAGGTCGTTTCCCCGCACTCGGGGATCAAGCGCGTAAGGACCACGATCTGCGGATCCACGTCGAGGCCCTGTTCGTGGATCGACTCGCGCATCGCCCGCTCGAGCGCTCGCACCTGATCGAGGATATAGACCACCTGTCCGCCCGTATCCGGCTTCCCCAGCACGTCGGACTGCGCCAGATAGCCATGCGGCGAGATGATCGCGATCGAGAAGATCATCGGAATCCCGGCGAGAAACTGCTCGAGTGTGGAGGCTGACGGAGCTTCGAAGATGTCGAGCAGTAATTCCATCGAAGCCCGAATCTGACCCGCCGTCCGGCCCCATCCTCTCTCGAAGCCGAGCCTTCGCAGCTCGCCGGGCCAGCCCGCCTCGTCGGCGGGCATCCCCTCCAGTACTTCCACCGCATCCCGCAGGGCGACGCGTAGCTCCTCGGGCTCTCGCAGACCGTTCTGCAACATCAACGGACGCCCCTGCACCTGGTGCATGGCGAGGAAGCTGCAGAGGCGGTCCCGCCCCACCCCGTCCTCCGCGAAGAGCCTCTGGGAGAGATGACGGTTCAGGTACTCCACGCCGTGGCCGATGGAGCGGGACTGCTGGAGCTTGGGGAACCCGCGTTCGAACGGGCTGAGGTCCACCTCCAGAACGTAGCGCTCGCCGTGCCCGTCCTCGGCGATGCGCTCCTTGGCCGCCAGGAACTCGGATACGGAGACCTCCCTGCACTGCATCTCCTCCGAGTGGACCTGAAGATAGCTCCAGCGGGCCACGCGGACTCGCACCGCCAGGTATATGATCGGCGACGAGACGACGGCCTCCTGGGTGCGGGCGATGAGGGGACTCATGCCCGTATCGCGAAGCGACGCCCCCGGCTCCGAGACGCAGAACGCCTCGTAGGCTCTCACCAACTCCGCCTGCATCAGGAAGGGCTTGCCAAGACCCCTCAGTCGGCGAAACAGCAGGTAGAGGGCCTCGCGATGGGTCCCGAGCACCGCGCTCAGCTCGTCTATCATCCGGTCTTCTCCCGAAGATTCCGGATCGTGCCGAAAAAATCGTACCGCTCGATGCCCTCGAGGATGCCCCACGCATGCCGACCTTCGGCGAAGAGGATTCGCGGGCGACCGCGAAGCCCTTCGAGCTCGGGCGTGTGGTTTCCGACCACCACGCCGAGCGTCTCCCCCGAGAGCATGTCCCAGTCGTTGCCGGAATCACCGACCACCAGCAGACGCTCGGGAGGCAGCCTCCACTTGAAGCAGAAGAACCGGATCGCCAGGCCGGGGGACGCGCGCACCGGCAGGACGTCCAGGTGCACCTGGTGATCGACGATCGTCGTCACCCGAAGCCCCGCCTGTCTGAGGCGACCGCGGATGGCTCGCTGCTCGGGCGCTTCGTCCGGTTTCAGCACGTAGCGAAGCCGGAACCTCGTATCGGTCTCCGGTGGGCCCCGCTCGAGGCCCGGCAAGTGGTCGAGCACGTCGCGAACCTCCTCGGGCTCCCACCGGTACTCGATCTGATGCTCCCACGACGTGTCGCGCGTGAGGTGCCGGCCGTAATGCAGCTCGGTTCCCGAAGCGGTAATCAGCACATCGGGGAGCGGAGTCTGCAGCTCCTCCAGCAGGCCGCGGGCGCTGCCGAGGGTCCGCCCCGTCACGATTCCGAAGCCGACGTTGTCGCCGGCTTCGTCCAGCCGCTGTCGCAGCGCGGCCACAGCCTCGTCATCTCCCGTCAGGGTGTTGTCCACATCCGTCACCAGCACCCGGTCGATCGCGGACAGCTTGCTGGCCGGCGCACCCGCGAGCGCCGGACGCTCGCCATGCAGGACCTCACGCACCGTATCGACATATCGCTTGGCGTGGCTCTGCCAGGTGAACGTCTGAACGCCGCGCACGCCGCTGGCAGCCCATGCGGTCCACCGGTCGCCGGAGGCGAGAGCCTGCTTGATGGCTCTTCCGACATCCGCGGGATCGAGCGCATCGACGAGCAGGCCGTTGTCGCACGCGCGCACGATGTCCCTGGGCCCTCCATCATCGGTCGCCACGATCGGTAGACCACTCGCAGCCGCCTCGATCAGCGTCAGCCCGAAGGGCTCGGTGAGAGCGGCGTTCACGAAAACCCCCCGGCTCCGGGCGGCCAGCCTGTAGAGGTCGGGCACGTCATCGGGCTCGTGATGCTTCGGGTACGCAACCCGGCCGTAAAGGTCGTAGCGGTCGATGAGCCCGAGAATGCGTCGCAGGATCCGTCGGCTTCCGGCCGGCATCTCCGAGATGTCGTCCCGGTTTCCCACGATCAGTGCGAGGTTCGCCATCTCCCGCAGGCCAGGCGTCTCGGCGTAGGCCCGAATGAGGCCTTGGAAGTTCTTCCGCTCATCGGGACGGGCGATGGCGAGGATCAGCGGCCTTTCGGGTTCCCTCAGGAACCGCTTCAGCTCTCCGGCGATCGCCGACGGCTCCCAACCGGCCCCCGGGGGCGAGAAACGATCCAGGTCCACGCCCGGGGGGATCACGGCCATGCGACTTGGTTGGTAATGGTCGTATTGCTCGTACTGTTCGCGCACCTCCTGGTTGGTGCTCGCGATCACCCGGGCCGCAGTCTCCAGCGCCCGCTCTTCTGCCTCGATGCGCTGGTCGAGCCGGTAGCGGTCGTCGAGCTCCGCCTCGTCCGCTCCGTCGGCCAGCAGTCGGGTCTTCTTGGAACGGCCGAGCGAATGTCCGGTGAACACGAACGGAACCCCGAGAAGCTTGGCGAGCTGGGCCCCTGCGTAGCCGCCGTCCGCGTAATGGCCGTGGACGACATCGGGCAGTCGTCCCTCGCCGCGGAGGTACCGGACCAGCTGATCCAGTAACCCATCCAGATAGGGCCAGAGGCTCTCCTTGTACAGATAGCGTCGAGGGCCGAAGGGCAAGCGGACGATCCGGGCGCGCTCACCCAACGCCTCCTCAGGCTGCTCGTAGCTCTCGTCGATGCGACCGTCCCGAATCCGCCGGGTGATTACCTCCACACGCTCGACCTCCGGATGGGCAGCCAGAGCGCGGGCCTGATCGACGACGTACGAGACCTGACCGCCCGTATCGGCGTCTCGGCCGAGCTCGATCTCGCTTCCCCGTACGAGCCCGTGCACGCTCAGAGAGACGATGTACATCGAGGGCCTCACGCCTTTCGGACCGCAACGTCCGGGGATGCGGACGACCACTCATGAAGCTGGCCGTCGTAGAGCGAGGCGTCGGCAACCGTCGCCCCTTGAATCCCGCAGATCTCGGCAGCAAAGCGGCTCGCACGCGCGAGAGTCGTGTCGGCCGGCCACTCCTCCAGCATCCCGAGACAGAGTATGGCGCTGAACGCGTCGCCCGCGCCGACGGTATCCACCAGATCGGTCACCTCCGCGGCCTCGGCCTCGAGCGCCTCTTCACCCTCGATGACCCAGATCGCGCCCTCGGCTCCGCGGGTCACGATCAGATGCGATATGGAGTGCTGGCGAGCGAAGCCCCGGCCGACCTCGAGGCACTCCGATCCCGATCGGACGTCGGCCCGCGCCAGCAGGGCCAGCTCCTCCTGATTGAGCTTCAGCCTGCTCACCCGGGCGCTGGCCTCGAACGTCCCCTCCCTGCTCCACCACGGATCCCGCAGGTTCACATCGGCGAAGATCGCGACGGGCAGGGCGCCAATGATCGCGGCGAGCGCATGGCGGCTCCTCTCCTTGCGCGCCGCGAGCGTCCCGTGATACACCAGGCCGACCGGGGATTCGAGGGCGACGGCAAGCGCCATCCGAGAATCGATATGGTCCCAGCTCTGGCCGGCCGGGATGTGGAAGCGCGGCTCTCCATCGACCACGTCGACTTCCACGCGCCCCGTGGCATGGTCCGGATCCACCTGGACGCCCCGCCGGTCGAGACCCCACTCGGCCATCCGGTCGAGGACCTCCCGGCCTTCGTCGTCGCGGCCGATCGCCGTCAGCATCAACGGATCGGCCCCGAACCCCTGCAGATGCCAGGCGACGTTGAACGGAGCCCCGCCCAGGGTACGGGTCCCGTCCGGGAAGCGGTCGAACAAGACCTCCCCGAAGATCACCGGCCGGCCGGTCGCCGGCCCGTCCCGGGCTCGTCGAACCGTCATCAGAGCGCCACGAAGGGCGCGAGCCGCGTTTGTAGGGGTCGGCCAGCGACAGGGATGCGGGGCGACGCTTTCTTCATCGTTCAAACCTCTCGGCAGCAGAGAGATCGTAACGCCGACCTTCGGGATGCGGTACCCGGAACCGTTTCGTATTCATGAGACGGATTTCCACTTCCTAGGGAGGCTCGACGTGGCCGTCGGCAAGCGAACGGTGGGCCGGTTCCTGCTGGCTACGGACATGGACGGTACGGTGATCCCCACCGAGCCCGGAGAACGAAGGCTCGGGGAAACCCTCGAGTTCGCCGCCGCCATCCGGAGCCGACCCGAGATCGTCGTCGCTTACATCACCGGCCGGAGCCTGGCGCTCTCCCTCGAGGCGATCGAAACCTTCCAGCTGCCGGTGCCGGAGTTTCTCGCCTGTGACGTCGGCACCACCGTATTCCGACGCATGGGAGAGGAGTATCAGCTCGACTCGGAGTATCGCGCCCTCATGCTCGAAGCTCGCGGCGGCATGTCCGGCGATTCCATCCGAACGGACCTCGCCTCGGTTTCCGACCTCCGGCTTCAGGAGGACGAGAAGCAGGCGGAGTTCAAGATCAGCTACTACTTCCCTGCCGGAACACGCGGAGACGAGGTGCTGGCAAAGGCGCGACGACGGCTCTCCCGAGGCCCGCATGGGACGCGCGTCACGCTAGTCTCAAGTCGCGAGACCGGCACCGGTCGCGGCCTGCTAGACGTGCTCCCGGCCAAGGTGGCCAAGGAGACCGCGGTTCACTATCTGCATCGGCTCACAGGCATCGACGGTGAGAGCGTGGTCGTGGCCGGGGACTCGGGGAATGATCGATCCGTTCTGACCAGCGGTTACCAAGCGATCGTGGTCGCAAACGCACCGGAATCCCTCAAGGCAGATCTTCGGCAGTTCGCTTCCGATCATCAGCCGCTCGCGGAGCACGTGTACTTCGCCCGGAACCCGTTCGCAGCCGGCGTGCTGGAGGGCTGCCGATACTTCGGTCTCCTCTAGGACCCTCCCCGAACTGTCGGGAGCAGTCGCGTGCTTCTGGCTGCCGGCGCCGCTCGAGCGCGGCGCGGTGTTTCCCCGAGCTACCGATTCCGAGCGTCGTTGCCCACTCCATGCGCCACCGTCGGCGCGGCGAAGTTGCGGCCCACTTTGTGAAGAACCGCCAGCTGCAGGGGTGTCAAGTCAGGATAGTGCTCGCCCAGCATACCGATCGTCTCGGAGAGCCATTCCTCCACCTGATCCTCCTCGGCACCGCACACGCCACAGCGATGCATCTCGCTGAACAGTCGATCGCGCGCCCGGTCGAACTCCGTCGTCTTGTGACTTCCAGCCAACGTTGAGTTACCTCCTGATGCTGGTTCGTGCTCTAGCCATGCACCGAGATCTGGCTACTTGTTGCTTGATATTAAGATAGCGCATTTAAAGATAAGCCCTCGGTCGACTCCCAGGCAACTCCTCTCCGCTCTTTCGAGGCGCGTGCGGCGGTGGCAACGATTCCGGCTCGAGGCCGCATGCGAGCTTGCGAAGCAGTCCTCCCAGCTCCCGCGCTTCGACCGCTCCGAGCTGGCTGATCGCTGCCCGCGTCCCGTCGAGCCACGCCGGCAGCGCCTGATCGATCTTCTCCAACCCGGAAGGCGTCAACCGGACCGTGACGCTTCGGCGATCGATCTCCGACCGGACCCGCTCCACGAGACCCGCGTTCTCCAGACGGTCGATGCGGTTGGTCATCGCGCCTGATGTGAGCAGGACGGATCCGCTAAGCTCGGTCGGCGTCAGCTCGTAGGGCGCGCCCGACCGCCGCAGAGCCGCGAGCACGGAAAACCCGGGCACGCTCAACCCGAGCGGCTCGATCGCCTGCGCGAGCCCCCCCTTCAGCAGTTGGGCCAGCCGTAGTATTCGGCCCACCACCTGAAGCGACGATGGATCGAGGTCCGGCCGTTCACGTTGCCAGTCCTCGGCGACTCGGTCCTCGTGGTCGGCGTACTCGGACATGGTTCTTCGCCCCCTTCAGCTGCCGTCAGGCGCCAAGCTCAACCGGTTCGTGTTATTACCTTGACATATAGCTACTTGACATGTAGATAGATAGCCCGTAGCTTCATGTCAAGTAAACGTATATGAAGATAGCTTCAGATCATAGACGGCGAAAGGACGATGTTGCGAAACCTCAGTAGTACCGCCTACGCATTTCCTCCACTCGGGACGAAGCCGACGGTGACCGGTAAGTGGTGGACCCATCGCGTCAGGGCCCTCGCCCTCACGGCCCTGTTCTGCATTGCCTCCGTTGCCTGTTCGCCCGACGGAGAAGGCCGATCCGTTCCGGGACAGACGGCCGTCTTTACGGCGTCCGATGACGAGGTCGCAGCCGCTGTGAATTCCGAGGTCTCTACCCGGCTCGGCCCGGCGGCTGGTTCCATCTTCATCGACGTCGCGACGGGCATCGTCACGCTTGCCGGAGCCGCTCCCAGCCTAGCCATTGCGGACCGCGCCCTGCGGATCACCAAGCAGGTGATCGGTGTCCGCGGCGTGGTGAATCTCGTCGAGGTCAGGGGACCGTCACGATCCGACTCGGTTGTTCGCATGGATGTTGAAGCTGCGCTGACGCGCGACCCGGCGACGGACGGGTTCGAGATCGCGGTTTCGGTCGACGATGGAGCCGTGACCCTGGAAGGCGCGGCTAGCTCATGGAGGGAAAGGGAGCTTGCGCCACAGGTAACTCGAGGCGTCACCGGCGTGAAGGAAGTCAAGAACTCCCTGGTGGTCGACGAGGACCGCGACCGAAAGGACGTCGACATCGCGGCGGACATCCGGAGGACGCTTCAGTGGGACGTGCGGATCGACGAGGACCGGATCGATGTTGACGTGGATAGCGGAATCGTCGTCCTGACCGGAGAGGTCAGGACTCTCTACGAACGAGATCTAGCCATTCGGCAAGCTCGCGTGCTGGGCGTCACGGCGATCGTGGGGGAGCTGAAGGTCGCTTCGGTTGATGGAAACGAACGAATCCGCACGAGTCAGCCAACGCCGAGGAGTGAGGAACTCGTAGACGCGATCGAGGAGGCGCTGGAGCGCGATCCGCGGGTGGCATCCTTCGACATCCACACCGCGGCCCAGGATGGAACGGTTCTCCTCCTCGGTCGCGTAAGCCACCTCAACGCCAAGCTGGCTGCCGAGGAAGATGCCCTGAACACGATAGGAGTCGACCACGTCAACAACTCGATCGAGGTGACACCGGGTGCCTCGGTCTCAGACGCCATGCTGGAGGTGGAGGTGGAGCGGGTGCTCACACTCGATCCGACGCTCCGAGAGCTGCCGATCGATGTCCTAGCCTCCTCAGGAAGCGTGCAGATCTCCGGTCATGCTCCGTCGCCGTTTCATAAGGAATGGGCAGGCGACGTCGTGTCGCGGATTCCCGGAGTGATCAACGTGGAAAACGACCTCACCGTAGACCCGATCCGAGAAACCGGTTAGGGACTCCGTGAACCAGGAAACACAGACGACACAGGAGGGAGAGACGATGAAGTCGGTCTATCGACTGCCGGACCTACCCTATGAGTACGATGCGCTGGAGCCCCATATCGACGAGCAGACGATGCGTCTCCACCACGATGTCCATCACCAGGGCTACGTTGCTGGAGCCAACCGGGCCCTTCAGAAGCTGGCCGAGGCACGCAGCTCGAACGAGTACGGCGGGATCAAGGCCTGGTCCCGGGACCTCTCCTTCAACCTCTCGGGACACGCCCTGCACTCGATCTTCTGGAGGAACATGGCGCCCGAGGACGAGACCGGCGATCCGTCCTGGACGCTGGAGCAGAAGGTTGAGGCCGCATTCGGATCGATGGAAGCGCTGAAAGCCCAATTCAGTGCGGCCGCGAAAGCGGTGGAGGGTAGTGGCTGGGCGATCTTAGCCTGGGAGCCGAAGAGCGAGAGTCTGACCGTACTGCAGGTCGAGAAGCACCAAAACCTGGGCGCGCAGGGCGTCACCCCGATCCTAGTGCTCGACGTCTGGGAGCACGCTTACTACCTCCGCTATCAGAACCGGCGCGGCGAGTACGTCGACAACTGGTGGAACGTGGTGAACTGGGCCGACGTCTCGGAGCGTCTGGAAGCGGCCATGTCGACGACGGCCGAAACCGCCGCCTGAGCGGGTCGATCGCCTGTCGCGGGGCCGGGTTTCTTGCTGGCGACTGGACCGCTTACGTTCTGAACGCCTGACGGTCCGGCGCAGCGCTGCCCTACTCTTCCGTCAGCGGGGCTCGGCGGCTCGACCAGTGGATGTGCCGAATCCGCCACCCGTCGGCCGTGAGCTCGAGCAGCATCGTCTCCGTCCCGACGCTGTTGGCCTCCTGCTCCCTGTAGGTTCCGGTCGTCGTCGAGCGACTGAGCACCCACGCCAGGTCGCCGCTTTGGCCCGACAGCTCGACGGAGGCCTCGCGTTCCACGGCGCTCGCGAAGGCGATGTCGGCCGGCAGGTGGTGCGAGCGGTACTCCTCCCGCGACGCCTCCACCCCGCCGGCCTCATAGATGATCACGTCCTCCGCCAGCAGCGCCAGGGCGGCCGCGCTGTCGCCGGCAGCCAGGGCCGCATGGAACGCGCGGACGGCGTCCTCAGGGTCGGCGCCTTCCTGTCCGAGCGCCGGGAGCGGAGCCGCCATCAAAAGCGCAGCGGCGGCAAGCAGCGTTCTGCGGATCAACGAATCCTCCTCATCGCCTCAGCTGGCGGTCGTGAAGGTGAACACCATGCCGTAGCTCCCGTTCGTCGGGTGCTGCCAGCCTTCGCCGGCATGCTGCCCGGAGCCACCCATTGCACCTCCGCCCATGGGTCCCCCGCCCATCATCTCTCCCGTGGCCCACTGCCCGCCCATCCCGGGCCCGTGCTGGCCGAAGTCGACGGGGTGATCATCGGCGTCCCGCATCCCGCCGCCGAGGTGAATCGCGTAGGTGGTGGCCGGCTTGAAGGGCTGACTCGGCGTGAACGTGAGCGTTGTATTGTCGGCCGACCACGTCCAGGTGCCGGCGACCTCGGGACCGGTGAGATCGCCCTCGTGAACGTCGGCGTACTTGGACATCGCCGGGTCCATCGAATGGCTGAACCGGATCGCGATCGTAGAGGCGAGGTCGACGTCCACGCTTCCGCCCCGCGGGACGACATCCAGCAACGCGGTCTCGCTATCAGCAGGTCCGGTAACATCATCGGTCGAGCAACCGACGAGGCTCGCCGACAGCACGGCTACGCCGGCAAGGACAGGTGTTCGTTTCATCGAAGTATCTCCTGGCGCGCGCCCTGGGCACCGCGGTCGTTTCCGCATGGATCCCCGGTGTGTTCTCTACTTCCCTTGCTTGAGTGCCTCGTGCAGCTGCAAAGGTCACCTCAGATCCCGCCGTGTACTCCCGCCGGCCGGGCGCCGGGGCAGCCAGTCGATCCCTAGGCCAGCGCGGCGGTGCCCTTGGCACCGGTTCGGATCTTGGTGAGGTCGAGGACGGGATGGACGGAGACGATGCCGTCGCCCGCTCGACCGGTGCGCGCGGCCGCGGCGATGATCTCGGTGAGCATCTGGCAGCGATCCGCCGCGCAGATGCAGCGCACGATCGCCATGTCCGCGTACTCGGTTCCCTCCTCGAACGAGATCTTCATGGCGGCTGTGTCGACGGCCGATCCGATCGCGTGCGCGCGCTGCACGGTCATTCTCGGCAGACCGCACTCCCTGAGTCCGTGCACCACACGGTCCAGCATCTCGATCCGGACGATGGCGCGAACCTCGACCAGCCCCGTTGCTCCCGCCTGCTTCACCATGTTGCCTCCTGCACCTCTTACTCCGCCGGGACGAGCGCCATCTCGTCGCGGAGTGCCTCCTCAAGGGGCGCCTCCGGACGGCGCCTCACCTGCCACGACCTCCAGAGCAGGTAGATCGCCGGAATCACCACCAGGGTGAGGACGGTGGCGCTGATCATCCCACCCACCATCGGCGAGGCGATCCGCTTCATCACGTCGGCTCCGGTGCCCGAGCTCCAGAGGATGGGGGCGAGGCCGGCCATGATCGCGGTCACTGTCATGATGACGGGCCGCAGCCGCTCCAGCGCGCCCTCCCGGACGGCCTCGGCCACGTCGGCCGGCGAGCGCATCCGGCCATCCAGACTTCGCCGGTGAAACGCCTCATCGAGGTAGATCAGCATCACGACCCCCGTCTCGGCGGCCACGCCGGCGAGCGCGATGAAGCCGACCCAGACGGCGACGCTCGTGTTGTAGCCCAGCAGCCAGAGGAACCAGATGCCCCCGACGAGCGAGAACGGGAGGGCCAGCATCACGATCAGCGATTCGGCGAGTCCCCGGAAGTTGAGGTAGAGGAGAAGGAAGATGATGCCGAGCGTCACCGGGACGACGATCCGCATGCGCTCGGCCACCCGCTGCATGAACTCGTACTGCCCGCTCCAGACGAGCGTGTATCCCGCCGGGAGGGTCAGCCGCTCCCCCACCAGCCGCTGGGCGTCCTCCACGTAGCTCCCCACATCCCGCTCGCCGATGTCCACGAACACGATCGTGACCGGGAACGCGTCCTCGGTCTTGACGGCCATCGGCCCCTGCAGCACCGACACTGTCGCCACCTGGCCGAGCGGGATCTGTGCGCCGCTCATCGCCGGGATCAGCACCTCCCGCA
This sequence comes from uncultured Gemmatimonadota bacterium, assembly GCA_964510615.1. Classification (GTDB taxonomy): domain Bacteria; phylum Gemmatimonadota; class Gemmatimonadetes; order Palauibacterales; family Palauibacteraceae. The sequence continues at coordinate 3,723 of CAZEBA010000021.1, read as the reverse complement.
GCTTCTCCGGATTGTCCCTCAGCTCGCGGGGGTAGCGGACGTTCACCTCGTAGCGCTCCCGGCCTTCGACGGTGATCGAGGCGGTCATCCCGCCGACGGTGGCCATGATCGCCCTGTGGATGTCACCCACGTTGAGGCCGTACCGGGCCGCCTCCGCGCGGTCCACGTCGATATCGACGTAGTAGCCGGAAACGCCGCGCTCGGCGAACGCGCTCCGCGTGCCCGGAACCTCCTGTACGATCCGCTCCACCCGCTCGCCGATCGCCTGCAGGGAGTCGAGGTCGGGGCCGAAGATCTTGATGCCGACCGCGGTACGGACCCCGGTGGCCAGCATGTCGATCCGGCCCTTGATCGGCATCGTCCAGGCGTTCGTCACCCCCGGAAGCCGCACCGCGCGGTCCATCTCCGCGATCAGCTCCTCGTAGGTGAGGCCGGCCTGCCACTCCTCGGGCGGGCGCAGCGTGATCGTGGTCTCGAACATGTCGAGCGGAGCGGGATCCGTGGCCGTCCGCGCCCGGCCTGCCTTGCCGAGCACCGTCTCCACCTCCGGGAACGACGCGAGGACGCTGTCCTGGTAGCGCATGATCTCGCGCGACTGCGCGATCGACACGCCGGGGACCGTGGTCGGCATGAACAGCACCGAGCCCTCGTGGAGCGGGGGCATGAACTCGCTGCCGAGCCGCTGCCAGGGGAAGACGGTGGCAGCGAGGACGACCGCCGCGATGCCGACCACCAGCCACGACCGACGGGTCGCGAACTCGATCACCGGCCGGTACAGGCGGCGCAGGACCCGGTTCACGGGATTTCGCGACTCGGGACGGATCCGGCCGCGGATGAGGTAGCCCATCAGGACAGGGACCAGGGTGATCGCCAGGAAGGCGGAGCCGGCCATGGCGAAGGTCTTGGTGTAGGCGAGCGGCTTGAACAGCCGCCCCTCCTGCTGCTCCAGCGCGAACACCGGCAGGAAGCTGAAGGTGATGATGAGGAGGGAGAAAAAGAGCGGCGGGCCGACCTGGCGGGCGCTCTCGTAGACGATCTCCCAGCGGGAGGCCCCCGGCTCGGCGCGCTCCAGGTGCTTGTGCATGTTCTCGATCATCACGATCGCCGCGTCCACCATCGCGCCGATCGCGATGGCGATCCCGCCGAGGCTCATGATGTTCGCGTTCACCCCGATCCAGCGCATGACGATGAACGAGATCAGGATGCCGAGCGGGAGGGTGACGATCGCCACCAACGCCGAGCGGAAGTGGAGGAGGAAGACGATCGCCACGGCCGCCACGATCAGCGACTCCTCGATCAGCTTGTCCCGCAGCGTGTCGATCGCCCGGTGGATGAGGTCGCTTCGGTCGTAGGCGGTACGGAGCCGCGTTCCGGCCGGCAGGCCGCGGTTGACCTCCTCGACCCGCTCCTTCACGGCCTCGATCGTCTTGAGCGCGTCCGAGCCGAACCGCATGACGACGATCCCGGCCACCACCTCACCGCGTCCGTTGAGGTCGGCGGCTCCCCGCCTCGGCGCAGGCCCCACCTGGACGGTGGCGACGTCGGCGACCCGGATCGGCGTGCCGTTCGGCGTCGCGCCGACGGCCACGTTCCGGATGTCCTCGGTCCCCTCCAGGTAGCCCAGGCCGCGGATCATGTACTCGCGGCCGCCCATCTCGAGCACCCGGGCACCGATGTCGATGTTGTGCGCGCCGATCGCCTGGGCGACACGTGTCACCGGGATGTCGAACGCCCGCAGCCGCTCGGGATCGACCTCGACCTGGTACTGCCGCACGAAGCCGCCGAGGCTCGCCACCTCCGACACCCCGGGCACGGCGGTGAGCTGGTAGCGGATGTACCAGTCCTGGAGGGTGCGGAGCTGGGCGAGGTCGAGGCTGTCCGACTCGAGCACGTACTCGAACACCCAGCCGACCCCGGTGGCATCGGGACCGAGGACGGGCTCGATTCCGGGCGGCAGCTGCTGGCGAATCCCGTTCAGGTACTCCAGCACGCGCGAGCGCGCCCAGTAGATGTCGGTGCCGTCCTCGAAGATCACGTAGACCAGGCTGAGGCCGAAGAAGGAGAAGCCCCGCACCACCCTCGCCCCGGGGACCTTGAGCATCTCCGAGGCGATCGGGTAGGTGATCTGGTCCTCGACGATGTCGGGGGCCTGCTCCCGGAAGTCCGTCTGGACGATCACCTGCACGTCCGACAGGTCCGGAATCGCGTCGAGCGGCGTGGTGCGCATCGCCCAGATCCCGCCACCGATCAGAGCAGCGGTGGCGAGGAGGACCAGGAACCGGTTCTCGAGCGACCAGGCGATGACCCGGTTAATCATGCTCGTGTTCCGCCCCTCCCTCTTCGGCATCCGCCGGCCGGTCGGGCGGGCGGTCCGCCTCTCCCGACCCGGGCTCCAGCACCGACCCGTGGCCGGCGTGCTGCATGCCGGGCATGCCGCCGGCTCCGCCGAGGCGGGACTCCGCATCGACCAGGAAGTTGGCCGAGGCGACGATCGTCTCGCCCTCGGAGAGCCCGGAGAGGATGGCGATCCGCTCGCCGGCCCGGGGGCCGAGCACGACCTCGCGCGCCTCGAGCATGCCGTCCTCGTCCCGCGAGAAGACGAGGTTCCGCGCGCCCGTCACGACCACCGCCTCGGTCGGCACCGTCAGCGCGTCAGCGGCGACCCGGACGTCGAAGAAGATCGTCGCGAACATCCCCGGCTTCAGGCGGAGATCCCTGTTGGGCACCGTGACCCGCACCCGGTTCGTGCGGCTTTGGATGTCGACCGTCGGATAGACGAAGCTCACCCGCCCCATTCGGTGCTCGCCGGGATAGGCGGCCACCTCGATGTGCGCCTGTGCGCCCTCCTCGATGAACTGGATGTCGCGCTCGAACACCTCGCCCTCGACCCAGAGCTCGGTGAGGTCCGCGATCCGGTAGAGGCGCATCCCCGGCATCACCCGCTGGCCCTCCCAGACGTCCTTCTCGAGCACGATCCCGCTGACGGGCGCGACGAGGGTGAGCGTCTTCGTCACCTCGCCCGTGCTCTCGAGGCGCTCGATCTGGTCGGACGTGATGTCCCAGTACGCGAGCCGGCGACGAGATGCGTCGAGCATGGCGCTCGCCGCCCTCCACGACTCTCCCGCCGTGGAATCGATCCTGGCGGCCAGTCGCCGCGCCGTGAGGAGCTCCTCCTGGGCCGCGACCAGCTCGGGGCTGTAGAGCGTGAGCAGGGGTTGTCCGCGGCGGACGGTCTCGCCGGTGGAGGCCACGAACAGCTCCTCGACGAACCCCTCGATCTTCGGCGTGATGTCGGCGACGTTCGGCTCGGGCGCCTCGATCCTGCCGACCGTTCGGATGGACCGGGACAGCGTCTCGCGCCGCACGGTGACGTACACGACGCCGAGGGCCCGCTCCTGCTCGGCGGAGAGGTGAACGGGCTGCCGCATGAGAGCACCGGCCGTTCCGGATTCGTCCTCCATGGCGGCCCCTCCATGCCCGGCGTGCTCACTCGCCGCATCCTCCGTCGTTGGCGCGTCACCCGAACGGCAGCCAACGAGCAGGGAGATCAGGAGCAGCCCGGCGGCCCGGCTCGTCCTCCTCGCTCGGCGAAAGTCGAATCGCCTCATGAACCACCTCCGATGTCGGACGCGACCAGCGCTTCGAGCTCGGCCACGGCCCGCTGGTATTCGGCCGCCAGTCGCACGCTCTCGATCTCGAACCGGTTCACCGTGAGCTCGTTCT
>CAZEBA010000020.1:42003-64259 GCA_964510615.1 uncultured Gemmatimonadota bacterium | reverse complement strand
CTTCCAAGCTGAAGGTCGCCGGTTCGAGACCGGTCGCCCGCTCTTAGAACGCGATGCTCGACCAGTTGCTTGACCTCCGCACGTACGAACCGCTCCGGGACGGCCGGGCGGGTGCTCCAAGAGGATGGGACGGCGGCCTGCGGACAGCGAGCTGATAGATGATGGCAGGGCGGCCCCCGAAGGACCGCCCGGATTCTCCGCTATGCAGGATCGTGCAATCCTGCCGATCCTTGTCTGGGAATAGAGGCTACTGTGCGTTGCACCTAATATCCAATCGCTCCCACTTTACGCTGCCCTCGGCGTCCCACATTAGCCGCCAACTGACCCGGTTGTGAATCCTCTCGCCGTCTTGGTTCATGTAGAACTCATTGAACTGCCAGTGCTCGACAAGCTGGGTGCCCGTTGGCTTCGTAACCGAGCCGCCGTTATCTTCCGCCTTGACGAGCTGCCAAACGTCGCCTGATTCCTGGCCTGTAAAACTGGCCGGGTCTGCTGTGTAATAGTCCAGCTTCCACTGCAGGATCACGTTGCCCGAAGGGGTTGTAATCTGCCTGAAGTACTGGTCAATGAATCCGGCCAAGTCCACCCACTCGCCCGCCCCATCGTTCGCACACGCCATCCAGTCCGAATATCCGTCGAGGACAAAAGGCTCGCTCCATGCGTCGTGCACTGCTTTGAACGACGGTGAGACCATGCTCAGCTGGTCGTCAGCCGTCTCGGGACCCGCCAAGCTCCCCCGCTCTCCACACGCCACTATCAAGAGCGTCAGCAGAAAGGCCGCAGCGGCCAAGGTGTGTTTTCTCATGAGATCCTCCGTGATGAGCGATTCTGAGGTCAGCCCACGCACTTGTAGGCGAAGGGAGTCGAGGCCGTCAGGTCGCCGTTCGCGTTGAGCGTGATGTGTTCCTTGTATAGGGCGTTATCCTCGCCGGTCGAGCTCACGAGTTTCGCGGTATAGTTGTAGGTGACGGGGAGGACAGCGTTACCCTGCGCATTGAACGCATCGGTCAACCGGTAGGTCACGCCACTGGCATCGGTCCCCGTCAGGTTGAACTGGAAGTGAAACTTCCAGTGGCCGTTGTCCCACATCTGCACTTTGTCGTGACTTGTTCCCGTGAACAGGACTACTTGTCCGTTGCACGGGTTGAAGACCGCGAAATCGACGACATCGACGAACTCGTTCGTGTCTACGACCTTCACGGCCGCTAGGACGTCGGGCGCGTCGAGCGTCGTCGGTGCCTGCTCGCAGGCCAGCGTGAACAGACCGGCGGCGATGGCGAGCGCGCTGATTCCAGCTTGAAGTCTCGTCATGTCTTTCTCCCAGGGGAGTGGGCTAGCAGTCCGCTTCGGTTTCGTGAACAACCGTTTGGCGGTGGGTTCGACCATCTATCGAGTCGACGAGCGCTCACGGGCGAGCAACCCCGGCGCGCACGCCTGCCGGTGAGGAGACACATAGGGCCGCTGGGCGACGCTCACCTATTACGCGCGGAAACAAGCCCAAACTGGACAGCGAACGGGCGACAAGGCTCCGACATCTGTATTTTTCGTGGACTTCGGAACGGGCATGCTGCCTGCGTCTTCGGTGGATCGATGGAGAGCGAATCAGACGTAAGCGGGCTTCTGCAGCGCTCGAGAGGTGGCGATCCGGTAGCGGTAAACGAGATCGTGCCCATCGTGTACGAGGAGCTCCGCACCCTCGCGCATCGTCGATTGGCGGCAGAGAGATCCGAGCACACGCTCAACACCACCGGCCTCGTCCACGAGGCCTATCTCCGTCTGATCGGCTCCGAGAAGGTCGAGTGGAGGGATCGGGCCCACTTCTTTGCCCTCGCCTCCCGGGTGATGCGGCAGGTTCTCGTCGACTATGCCAGAAAGCGCGGCACGGCCAAGCGTGGGAAGGGCCCGGTCAAGCTCGAGTTGCGCGATGAGCTGCAGCTTGCCGAACCGGATGCCCAAGCGATCAGCGAGCTCGATGACGCGCTCAAGAGCCTGGAGAAGGTGAGCCCGCGACGGAGCCAGCTCCTCGAGCAGCGCTACTTCGGCGGCCTGAAGCTCGAGGAGTGCGCCGAGGCGCTCGGCGTCTCGATGCGCACCGTCCAAAGAGAGCTCAACTCGGCTCGAGCCTGGCTGGCTAGGGAGCTCCTGGCCTAGGCGAGGAGAGAGCTCAGTGAGGGCCGAGCGGGGGCCGGAAGCGCTGGTGGTGTTGGACGAGCTACTCGAGCTCGAGCCCCAACAGCGCGCCGCGCGCCTCGCCATCCTGTCGGACAGTGATCCGGAGCTCCACGCCAACGTCGCGTCCCTGCTCGATGCCTTTGCGCAGGCTGACGCCGTCCTGGAACCGTTCGAGCGCCTCGTGAGCCACCCGGGCTTCGAGGCGCTCACACCGTCGAGCGGTAAGGAACTTCCCGGAGAATCCGAAGACCTCGCCGGAGAGTTGGTCTCGCGATACCGCATCCGGGCACCTCTCGGATCCGGGGGTATGGGCGTGCTTTATCTGGCCGAGGATCTGGAACTCGGACGGAGCGTAGTGCTCAAGTTTCTTCCTTCCTACTGGACACATAATCCAGAGCTCAAGGAGCGGTTTCTGCAGGAGGCGCGGGCGGCGGCCGCACTGAATCATCCCAACATCTGCACGATCCACGAGGTGGGGGAGTCGGAAGCGGGCCGACCCTTCATCGCGATGGCGTTCTACGACGGGGAGACCGTCAAGGAGAAGATCGAGCAGGGCCCGCTGTCGGAGGCTGAGGCGCTGGACCTGGCCCGACAGGCGTTGCGGGGGCTGGAAGCGGCGCACGCCCGCGGGATCGTGCACCGGGACATCAAGCCGGCCAACCTGATGGTCACGGGGGACGGGGAGCTGAAGATCCTCGACTTCGGGCTCGCCAAGACGGAGGACCTGAGCCTGACGGCGCCGGGCCTGAGGCTAGGGACGGTGGCCTACATGTCGCCTGAGCAGACGCATGGCGAGGCGGTGGATGGGCGCACAGACCTGTGGTCGCTGGGCGTGGTGCTGTACGAGATGCTGACGGGTCGGCGGCCATTCCGCGGCGAGAGCGACCGAATCGTGGTGCAGGCGATCCGGCACGAGGCACCCAGGCTGCCTGCCCGGATCCGCAAACGCCTAGCGCCCGAACTGCAAGAGATCGTGCTTCGGCTGCTGGCGAAGGATCCGGAGGCCCGACAGACGGGGGCCGACCGGCTGCTCGGCCGCAGCACGCCGTCTCCGGCTGTGCGCCTGCTGAACGAGATTCATCGTCGATCGGTCTGGCAAGCGCTGGCCGGTTGGGGGATCGGCAGCTGGGTGATCTACCAGCTGGCCCGGTCTCTGGCCGATCTGGTGGGCTTTCCCCTGTGGTTCGGGCGCGGCCTGCTGTTGGTACTCCTGGCCGTTCTCCCGCTGCTGCTGTTGACCGGTTTCGTGCGCGGCCGGCGGGCGGCGGTGGGTTCGATCGAAGGACGTTGGCTCAGCTGGCGGAGTGCGGGCCTGGCCTCGGCGCTAGCCCTGGTGCTCCTGGCGGTGGTAACCGGGGCGCAGATGGCCATGCGCAGCCTTGGGATCGGACCCTGGGGCACGTTGCTGGCCCGGGACGAGCTGCAGGAGGGCGCCGGGGTCGTGCTGGCAGACTTCGCTGCTGCGCCGGGGGACTCGGAGCTCGCGAGCACGGTGACCGAGGCCTTGAGGATCGACCTCTCGCAGTCGCGGGCGATCACCCTCGCCGACCCGGGCCGGGTGAGGGAGCTTCTGGGGCTGATGGAGCGACCGCAGCAGGGGTCGCTCGACGTGGAAACAGCCCGGGAAGTGGCTATCCGAGGCGGCTTGCCCGGAGTGATCGGCGGCGAGATCCGTCGGGTCGGAGAGGGCTTCGTGCTCACCGCACAGCTGCTATCGTCCGAGACGCAGCAGGTCATGGTTTCCCGCCGAACAGCTGCAGCAAGCGACGACGAGCTCATTCCGGCCATCGATCGCTTGTCGAAAGGTTTGAGGGAACGCATCGGTGAGCCGCTCAAGTCGCTGCGGCAGGCGCAAGCCCTTCCCGAGGTGACCACAAGCTCGTTGGAGGCCCTACGAACGTACGTGGAAGCAATGCGTGCCGGGCACGAGGATCGCGCGATCGCGCTGTTCGAGGAAGCGGTCGCGCTGGACAGCATGTTTGCGATGGCATGGCGGGGACTCGGCGTGCGTCTCACAGTGAGGGGCGAGGCGCGCTCGCGGCAGGTGGAGGCGCTCACGCGCGCGTTCGAGTTGCGAGAGCAGCTTCCGCAGCGGGAGCGCTACATGGTGGAAGCGACGTACTACCGGGATGTTACGGCAGAATACGAGAAAGCGATCGCGGCGCACGAAAACTACCTGGCCGTCTATCCGAACGATCGAAACTGGTTTGACGAGGCGGCGCGATCGAACATGGCCAGCGAGTATATGGGCCTTCGGCGGTGGGAGAAGGCAAGGGAGATTCTTCGGCAGGTCATCCGTGACTACCCCGGGTCCTCATGCTGGAGCTCGCACTGGCTGCTTGCTCAGGTCCAAGTGGCCCTGGGACGGTTCGACGACGCGAAGTCCTTGGCAGCGGACTGCAGGTGGACTTCCGCCCCCGCGGACAGCCTTACGGACGATCACGGGTTCGCTGCCGCCATCGCCGAGGTGGAGGGTGATTATCGGACTGCTGAGCAGCACGCGAGGATTCTCCGCGACCTCAGGGGAGAGGATCTGTACACCAGGGCCGTGATCACCCGGTACCTGGCTTCCTTATCCGCCGTGCGCGGCCAGCTCTCAGACGCGGAGCAGCAATCGAGGGAGGCCATGGACGCGTACGCTGCGCAAGGGTTGCTGGCCGAGCGCATGACCGTGGTTCTGGATGTCGCAGACCGTGACGTGTTCGCGCGCGGAGATCCGAGTCGGGCGCTGCAAGCCGTCCAGACAGTACTTGACGCAACTCCCCTCAGCGCCCTCGATCCGCTGGACAGGCCGTACTTGCAGCTCGCGGCCCTTAATGCCCAGGCGGGCCAGCCGGATGGCGCGAGAGCCATGCTCTCCGCGTTCGAGTCCGTCGTGGAGCCGAGGTTGCGCGGCCCGGTGAGGGCAGAGTACGCTCGCGCGAGAGGCGAGATCGCATTGGCCGACGGTCGCTACGAAGACGCGGTGGCGGAGTTTCGTGGTTCCGACGTCGGCGAGTGCTTGACCTGCGCGTTCCCCGGTCTGATCCGTGCCTACGAGGCGGCGGGCGAGCCCGATTCGGTGATCGCTGTGCTGGAACGATATCTGGCGACGCCCCACATCGCTCGCGTGGCAACCACTGACCACGCATACCTGGGTCCCGCGCTCGAGCGCCTGGGACAGCTCTACTACGAACGCGGCGAATGGGAGAACGCGGTAGAACCCTATGCCCGTTTCGTGGAGTTGTGGCAGGATGCCGATCCGGAGCTGCAGCCCAGGGTGGAGGCTGCGAGGCGGAGGTTGCAGCAGCTCGATTCTCACCAGGGGTGATTGGCAGCCAAGCGTCAGGCCGTCTTCTGCGCTCCTAATTGTCCCTTCGTCGTTCGGTGGTCTGAAAAAGCGAGGGTCCACCGGCAACCGTACGTAAACGTATTGACTGCGATCCCCACAGAGCCTGTCAGGTATCTCCTGACAGCGGCGGCCATCCCCTCGTCGCCATGATTATGCTGTGTCATAGGCTCGCGACGCCCGCCAGGAGCGAGTCAACGGGCTCGCTGGGGGGAACAGGATGGTTCGTTTCGAATCGATTCGTCACCTCGGCATCGCTCTCAGCGCGCTAGCCGCCGTCCTGCCTATCCCATCCGCACCCGCTCGAGCCCAGGAGCCGATGACAGTCGGCGGCCGGGTCACCGACGAGGCCGGGGCGCCACTCGCCACCGCGACCATCTACATCGACGCCACGGATCTGGTCACGTTCTCGGACACCGATGGTCGATACGCGCTGACAGTCCCGCCTGCGGAGGTCGATGGAGGGCCGCATCTCCTGATCGCCGGCCTGATCGGTTACCGCTCGGCACAGTTCGCCGTCTCTTTGCTTGCCGGCCAGAACCTCAGCCAGGACTTCGAGCTGCAGCTCGACCCGATCGGCCTGGAGGAGATCGTCGCGGTCGGTCAGGGGCTGACGCGGGAGCGCCGGAGGCTGGGAGCCACGGTGAACTCGATCAGCGACGTCGACATCGAGCTCTCGCGCGAGACGAACGCCCTGGATGCGCTGGCCGGGAAAGCCCCCAACGTCGTCGTCACCCGCTCCTCGGGCGACCCGGGAGCCGGCACCTACCTCAACATCCGGGGCTTCAAGACGATCACCAGCGGCAACCAGCCGCTCTTCGTCGTGGACGGCACCCCCATCGACAATTCGACGGTGGCCCCCGGCGGCTTCGAGAATTATTGGCAGTCGGATGCTCGCCAGAACCGCGGTGCCGACATCAACCCGGACGACATCGAGTCGATCGAGATCCTCAAAGGACCGGCCGGGTCGGCGATCTACGGCTCGGCAGGGGCGAACGGCGTCGTACTGATCACGACGAAGTCGGGCTCCCAGACCGGCACCGTGCAGGCCAACGTTCGCTTCGCCTACACGGCGGACAACGTGACCGAGTACAACGACCTGCAGACCGCCTACGGCCAGGGCTTCGGGGGCGAATTCGTGCCGACCTCCGTCAGCTGGGGCCCGAAGCTGGATCCGGAGACGCCGATCTACGACCATGGGGCCGAGCTCTTCCAGACAGGCAGCGGGTTCGACTTCAGCGGGACGCTCTCGGGTGGGAACAACCGGACGACCTACTTCACCTCGGCCGGCTACTACCGTCAAAACGGCGTCATCGTAGGCAACAACAAGCTCGACCGCTTTAACGTCCGGGTGAAGGCGTCGCAGCAGTTCCTCGACAACCTGAATGTGTCGGGCAACTTCGCCTACGCCAACCAGGCGGCCGACGTCCTGCAGCAAGGGTCGAACCTGAACGGTGTGCTCCTGGGCGCTTTTCGAACGCCGCCCGAGTTCGACAATTGGCCGTACCTCGATCCCGAGACAGGGCTGCACCGCTCCTACCGGTGCGAGACGGGGGTGCAGGGCCCCAACTGCCGGTTCGACCCGACCGTGAGCCGGGGCTTCGACAATCCGTTCTGGACCGCGTACGAGGTCCTGACGACGCATGGCGTGAACCGGACCTTCGGCAACGCGCGGCTGGACTGGGAGCCGTACCGCTGGCTCATCGTGTCGGAGATCTTTGGTATCGACTACTGGAACGACGACGAATACTACCTCCTTCCAAAGAGCTCATCGGGCGCGCCGGATGGTCAGGTGTCCCGGGACTCCTACGACAACTTCATACTGGACAGCAGCCTTTGGATCACGGCCAGCCACGATCTGGGCTCCAGTCTGACCGCCCAGATCACCCTGGGGCAGAACCTCCGGCAGACGGCTTTTTCGCGCTTCGAGACCCTGGGCACCAACCTGATCCAGGGGGCGACGAGCCTCGAGGCGACGGTCGACCAGTTTCCGGACCAGTTCGAGTCGCGCGTCCGGACGGCTGGCTTCTTCGGCGAGCTCAACTTCGACCTCTGGGACCAGCTGTTCGTGGCAGGCGGCCTGCGTTACGACGGCTGGAGCACGTTCGGCGGCGACAAGCAGTGGTTCCCGTTCCCCAGCGGGAGCGTGGCCTGGGAGTTCACGCGGCTGCTGGGCGACGAGGCGGGCGCGTTCAACTTCGGGAAGCTGCGGGTGGCCTACGGAGAGGCCGGCCAGTTCCCGCCGGTCTACTCCAACGTGTCGGCCTTCGAGGAGAACAACTACCTGGGGCGGGAGGGCGTCGTCACGGAGCTCGATGGTGCCAACCAGAGCATTCAGCCCGAGGTCACCCGAGAGTTCGAGGCCGGGCTGGACCTCGCCTTCCTCGATTCGCGCCTTTCCCTGGGTGTCGTCTGGTACGACCAGAAGACGACGGACGCGATCCTCGACCTGCCCGTCCCGCCAAGCGTGGGGTTCGGGACGAGGCCCGTCAACGGCGCGAGCTTCCGCAACCAGGGCTGGGAGTTCCAGCTCGGGGTGGTCCCGTTTCGCGGCCGCACTTTCACCTGGGAGATCAGCGCCCACAGCGGAACGATCGATAGTGAAGTCCTGGACCTGGTGGGCGCCGAGGAGTTCTGGCTCGCGGGCTTCACCGACGCGCGGACGTCCGTCGTCGAGGACATCTGCGGGCCCGGCGGGGACGAGCCCTGCCCGTTCGGGGTGCTCTTCGGCGAGGATCTGGTCAAGTTCGGGCGCGGCCTGAGCGCGGACGTCGACTGCGATCCGGCGACACCCGACGCCTCGATCGACGAGGCGTTCCGCGAAGCACCCGCCGGCGCGCTCTACATCGGCTGCGACGGTTACCCGTTCCAGGACTCGCGCCTGCGGGTGCTCGGCAACCCGAACCCGGACTGGAACGGGGGGATCCGCAACACGTTCACGATCGTCGAGAACCTCCGCATCTCGGCCCTGATCGACTGGCGTAGCGGGATCGACATGTGGAACGGGACGAAGGCTGCGCTGTTCACCTACGGGACCCACGCCGAGACCGAAGAGTGGCACGGCGAGGGCCAGCCCTGGGTGTTCCACGGCTTCGGCCCCGGCGCGGGCCGGGAGGTTGTTCGGGACGAGGAATGGGCCGTGCTCGGTCCGGGCGGCGGCTTCACTGGCGGGGCGCAGTTCTTCATCGAGCGGGCCAGCTTCGTGAAGTTGAGGGACGTCTCGGTCCGCTATGCGCTCCAGGGTGGTCCGGTGTCGCGCTTTCTGGGCTTCGGGCGGATCGAGCTCTCCTTCACGGGCCGCAATCTGATCACCTGGACCGACTACACCGGCCTGGATCCGGAGTCGAACCTCACGGGGCAGAGCACGGCCCGCGGGCTCGAGTACTTCAACAACCCCCGAATCCGGTCCTACGTCTTCCAGATCAACCTGGTGCGGTAGCGTGAGACGGATCGGCCGGCGGCTTGCCTTCGGCAGCGGGATCCTGCTCGCTTTCTGCGGCTGCAGCGACTTCATCGCGCCGCCCGAGTCCGACCCGAACCAGATTCCCACGGCCACGGTGAACCAGCTCTTCGTCGGTGTCCAGCAGAATCTGTTCGTCTGGCACTCCACCGGCGTCTCGACCGCGGCCGTCATCTGGATGCAGCAGATGGGCGGGGTCGCGCGGCAGCCGGCCGGCATAGAGCTCTATGACATCACAGAGCAGGATGGTGCCGACTTCTGGGACAACAGCTACCAGGGAGGCGGCTTGATCGACCTCCAGAAGGCGATCGACAAGGCGGAGGAGGACGGCTGGACGGGCTATGCGGGCATCCTCAAGCTCCATGTCGCCTACTTCGCCGGAACGCTGGCCAGCATCTATGGTGACATCCCGTTCGCCGAGGCCTTGCGGCCCGCCGAGTTCCCGGAGCCGGCGCTCGACGACCAGGCCGACGTCTACGCCGATGTGCAACGCCTGCTCGATGAGGCGATCGCCGACATGCAGGACGGATCGGGCGTGGGACCCGGCGCAAACGACTTCAACTTCGGCGGCGAGCTCTCGCGCTGGATCGCCGTGGCCCACACCCTGAAGGCCCGCTTCCATCTGCACTGGGTCGAGGTGGAGGGAAGCGGCCGCTACCGCCAGGCCCTCACCGAGGCCGAGCAGGGGATCCGGAGCACGTCGGGCAACTGGACTCAGGTCCACTCGACGGCTACCGATGAATGGAATCCCTGGTACCGACGCGAGGACGCCGGTGACATCCGCGCCAATGACTTCCTGATGTCGATGATGAACAACGGGACGCCGGCGATCCTGGAGGATGACGAGCCGCGGGCTCCGGTCTACTGGAAGCTGGCCACCGGCGAGTTCGCGGGACAGCGTATCGGGCACGTGACCGGCGTGACGGCGGGCGACCCGGGTGTGAGCGCCTCCTTCCTCAGCGTCCCGGCAGAGCAGGAGTATCCGCAGCCCATCGCCAGCTGCAGCGAGACCTACTTCATCATGGCGGAGTCGCAGTCAGCCCTGGGAAACGACGCGGCCGCCCGGACGGCGCTCAAAGAGGCGCTCGGCTGTCAGGAGAGCTGGTGGGGCGTCGACCTCTCGGAGATGAAGGCGGGCGTGGATGCCCTGTCCGGCCTGCCGCTGTTCGAGGAGACCATGAAGCAGAAGTTCCTCGGCCTCTTCCTCGAGCCAGAGGTCTGGAACGACTACAAGCGCACCTGCCTGCCGGCCCGCTCCCCGGCCCAGGGCCATGCGACGATTCCGGGTCGCTGGCTCTACAGCATCAGCGAGCGGCAGACCAACCCCAACGTCCCGCCGCCCGAGCAGCAGCCGGAGCGCAACGACAACGATCCCCAGCCCTGCACGCCGTAGCTGATCGTCAGATCAAGCTTTCGGCATCCTCCAGGCGACGACGAGTCCCGAGGCGACCGTGAGGACCGCCGTGGCGATGATGGCGGCCTCGACACCGAGTCGGTCAGCGGTGACCCCCACTGCCAGAGCGCCGACCGCATAGCCTCCGTCGCGCCATAATCGGTAGACGCCGATCGCCGAGGCGCGCCAGGACGGCGCGGCTCCATCGCTGACGGCGGCCAGCAAGGTCGGGTAGACGAGCGCGGTGCCGAGGCCGAGCGCCACCGACGCGGCCAGCCAGCTTCCGAAGCTCCGTGAGGCGGCGATCGCCAACAGGGCCAGCCCCTGAAGCACCATACCGGAGACGATCAGCGGCTTTCTCCTCCAGTGGTCGCTGAGCGCTCCTGTACCTAACTGGAGCGTGCCCCAGGCGAGCGGATAGGCCGCCGCCAGGATGCCGATCCGGTCCAGTGAAAGCCCGGCTGCGGCGAAGACAAGCGGAAACAGGCCCCAGGCGAGGCCGTCGTTCAGGTTGTTCACCAGCCCGGCCTGGCTGCAGCTGAACAGGCGCGGATCCCTCCAGCTGGTGCGCGCGAAGATCTCGCGGGCCGAGGGGCCCTCGGGCGTCCCCTCGGACCCCTCGTGCAACTGGTCTGTCTCCACCCGGACGTGATCCACCGTGTCCCGCACGAAGAGGAGCGAGAGGCCCAGCCCGAGCGCCACGAACGCCACCCCGAGGTAGAACGGCTCCGGCCGTAGCCCGAACCGGCCGGCGATCATGCCGCTCGCCAGGGCCGCCGCGCCTACTGCCACATAGCCGGCGAACTCGTTCACGCCCATCGCGAGTCCGCGTCGCCGCGGGCCCACGAGGTCGATCTTCATGATCACGGTCATCGACCAGGCCAGTCCCTGGTTGATTCCGAGGAGGACATTGGCCGCCACGATCCACGACCACCCCGGGGCCCACATCACCATGAAGGGCACCGGGAGGCCAGCGATCCAGCCGGCGATCAGCACCCGTCTCCGCCCCATCCGGTCCGACAGCCGGCCGGCGAAGAGGTTCGACGCGGCCTTGACGGCACCAAAGGTTCCGATGAAGGAGAGGATCGCTGCACGGGATGCGATGCCGAAGTCCTGCTCTCCGATCAGCGGCACGATGGCGCGCTCGAGGCCGACCATCGCCCCGACGAAGGCGTTCACCGCCACCAGCAGGGCGAACTGACGCCAGTTGGCGCCGAGGCCGAGGCGGGTTCGCGAGTTCATCTGGTCCGAGCGTGGTGCGGTGGGCTCGCTGACGAGGGCGGGCGGAGGCTACGGCCGGGGACGATCCGGCTCGGTGGGCTGCTCCTCCCCCTCTAGCGAGGGGCACATCACCTCGAACACGGCTTCCAGCGTGCCTCCGTCCTCGGTGGTGACGATGCGGGGATTCGGTCCGATCACCTCGCAGCCCTCGGGAATCCCGTGCAGCTCCAACGCGTGATCGCCGACGGCCAGCCCGGAGAATATGATCTTCTGGCTCACGACCACGGGGGCTGCCCGGAATCCGTCCAGTGTCACGAAGTACTGCGTTTCGGGTCGGTCGAGCTGCGCACTCACCAGGTGCGTCCCGTCCGGAAGGAACCAGTCGCCGACGACGTGCCGAGGCCCGCCGTCGCTCAAGACGAGGCGAATCCCGTCAGCGCATTCGCCGTCGAACAGCCGCTGGCGCAGGGTCAGCTTCCCGGCTGACGTGTCCTCCGTCGACAGAGAGTATCGGCAGGTGGAGGAAGGCGTGGAGTACATCGCCTGACCGGCGGGAGGGGCTTCCTCGTGTTCCCACAGGCTGATCACGACGGTCTGCGAGGCTCCCTTCGCCGGGTCGAGCACGCCGGTCCAGTCGCCGAGAGCGAACCCGGCGGTGGTGGGGGGGGAGGTGTCGGCTCCGCGTGCCGGCGCGGCTACCGGCGTCGCCGGCTCCGGCTCGGGGGCCGGCTGGGAGGAGGCGCAGCCCGTCATGAACCAGAGACCAGCGGTAGGCGCGAACCATGACAAACGCCGAACGGTAGATACGGCAGTCACTTCCTGACACTCCGACGGCTACGACCACAGCGAGGCGACAAGGAGATGATAGTGGTCTCACCACAGCGGCGACAGTTGGGATGTGCGATGCGGCGGATCAGAACGGGCCGGCGTCGCGCCAGCGCCGGCTCAGCATCCGGTCGGGTTGCGCCCGGGCGAAGGGGACGTCAGGCCAGCCCCGCGCCTCGGATCTTCGCCGGGGCGGACGCCTTCGAGCCGCCAACAGTTTGCCGCCCTCGTGCCTCGTGGATCACCTTCATCATCTGGTCCACCCGACAAACCTTGACGCGAGGTCGGCCCTGGGCCTCGCCGAGCGACACCTCGAACGCGTCGAGCGCCTCCCAGTCCTGAAAGGTGACGTAGTCGACCCCCCGCTCCGCGAGCAGCTTCGGGACGGTATCCGCCGAGCGCTCCGCCGGCAGCTCGGAGGCAGCGCCGCCGGCATCGCTTCGCGCGTCCCCGATCATGGCGGCCACCGTCTCGGCCGCGTCCGGCTTGTTCGTGCCGATCACACCGCTCGGTCCCCGCTTGCACCAGCCGGAGACGAACTCGCGCGGGCAGGGGGTGCCGTCTTCATCCACCACCCGGCCGCCCTGGTTGGGGATGATCCCCCAGCGCTGGTGAAACGGCACGCCGGGAAGGGGAATGCCTCGATATCCGATTGACCGGAAGCAGAGCCCGGCCTCGAGAACCTCGAACTCTCCCGTCCCGGACGGTCGCATCGAACCGTCCGCAGCCAGCGCCAGCCGGTTGCGCTCGATTCGCACCGCCGCCAGCTGGCCATTCTCGCCCGCAATGAGCTCGACGGGCGAGACAAGGAAGCGGAACTCCACCGTTCGTCCCCCGTCTGGGGGAGCAGCACCGTTCGCATATCCCTCCAGCAGCTCGCAGTTGCGGCGTACGCCCCGATCCTGCTCCACGAGCTGCCGGCTCTCGTCATCCAGCTCCAGATCGGCGGGATCGACGACCACGCCGGCCCCATCGAGCTTTCCGAACTCCTTCAGCTCGACGGCCGTGAAGGCGGCCTGCGCCGGACCGCGTCGTCCGAGGACCACGATCTCGCGCACCCGGCTCGAGCGCAGAGCCGACAGCGCGTGGTCGGCGATGTCGGTCTTGGCGAGGGCCTCCGGGGAGCTGGCCAGGATGCGCGCCACGTCGAGCGCCACGTTCCCGATACCGACCACGACCGCCCGCTCGGCGGAGAGATCGAACTGGCAATCGGTGAAATCGGGATGACCGTTGTACCACCAGACGAACTCGGTGGCGGAGTGGCTGCCCTGGAGGTCCTCGCCCGGGATTCCCATCTGCCGGTCGGCCGGCGTCCCGACCGCGTACACGACCTGGTCGTAGAGTCGGAGCAGATCCTCGCGCTGGAGATCCTCGCCGATCGTCACATGGCCGAAGTAGCGGAAGCGCGGGTCGGCGGAGACCTGGTCGAACTTCCGGGTGACGGCCTTGATCGACTGGTGGTCCGGGGCCACGCCGTCGCGGACGAGTCCGAACGGGGTCGGAAGGCGGTTGAACATGTCGACGCGGAGATCGAACTCCGTCTGCTTGAAGAGCGCCTCGGCCGTGAAATAGGCGGCCGGGCCCGCGCCGATGATGGCCACCCAGAGGGGTCGCTCGGCGCTCCCCAGCTTCGGTTTCCCCATTCAAGTCTCCTTCCCGGATCGTGACGAGCGGAGGTTCCGTGCGTCCCGAGGGAGGCAGGTGCGAGGGCCTGGCGCGGGCATCCGGGCGGGATGCCCGGTCGAATATATGCGGGCCGAGGCGACGGCGGTAACTTGCTTGCTCCGAGTGACCGCATAAGCACAAGTTAGAGCCCGATTTCGACCGACCCAGGGGCACTGGCGGCTGAAAACCGAGACCGTCCGGGGGAATGACGCGATGTCGCGGCTCAAGCAGCTGATCCACGAAGCTCATCGACGATCCCTCTGGCAGGTGCTTGGGGTCTATCTCGGGGCCTGCTGGGTGGCGCTCCAGATCGTCGAGATCATGACGGAGAGCGTCGGCCTTCCCGACTGGGTCCAGCCGTTCGCCATCGTTCTGCTGGTCATCGGCTTCCCGATCGTGCTGGCCACGGCCGTCGTGCAGGAAGGCGTCGGATCGAAGCCGGAACCGGCCTCGGGATCATCGACCGCGCCGTTCTCGGACGCGGCACGCGACGGTGGCGCCGAGGGCCGAGCCCGGCCGTCGGAGGAGATGAGCCCGGCCGCCAGGGCCGAGGCGTCGACAGGAAGCAAAGTCGGCGATGGGCAGGTGGTGGGCGCCGTGGCATCGGCAGGCAGGCATCACCGCATCTTCACCTGGCGCAACGCCATCCTGGGGGGCGTCGCCGCCTTCGCCCTCCTGGGTCTCGTCACCGCCGGCTACATGGCGATGCGGACGATGGGCATCGGCCCCGCCGGCACGCTGGTCGCCAAGGGTGCCATCGACGAACGGGCCGTCGTGATCCTGGCCGATTTCGGCTCCTCCGATTCGCTGCTGGCGCGCGCGGCGACCGAGGCGTTCCGGGTCGACCTGTCGCAGTCCGACGTCGTCCGCCTGGCCGAACCCTCGTTCGTGGCCGAGGCGCTGCGCCGGATGGAGCGACCGACGGGTACCGCACTCGACGCCGAGCTGGCGCGCGAGATCGCGCAGCGCGAGGGCGTGGGTGCGGTGATCGCCGGCGAGATCAACCCCGCCGGCACCGGCTTCGTGCTCACGGGACAGGTGCTGGATCCGGCCGAGGGAACCGTGCTCGTCTCGCACCGGGAGACGGCGGCCGACTCGAGCCAGATCCTTCCCGCCATCGACGAGCTGTCGAAGAGGCTGCGAGAGCGGATCGGCGAGTCGTACGCCTCCATCCGCGCCGATGAGCCGCTGGAGCGCGCGACGACCGCGAATCTCGAGGCGTTGCGGCTGTACTCGCAGGCGGTGGATGCGTCCGACGCCCGGGCCGACGTTCCCCGCGCGGTCGCCCTGCTGGAGGAGGCGCTGGCGCTGGACACCGCGTTCGCCATGGCCTGGCGGAAGCTCGGTGTGGTGCTGATGAATCGGGGACAGCAGCGGACGCGGGCCCTCGAGGCACTCGCCAGGGCCTACGAGCACCGGGACCGGCTCACCAAGCGCGAGCGCTACTTCGCGACGGCCAGCTACTACCAGCAGGGAACCAACGAGCCGGAGAAGGCGATCCCGGCCTACGAGAACCTCCTCGAGCTGGATCCGGAGGATTCGTGGGCCCTCAACAACCTGGGTGTCGCCTACAATCAGCTCCGCGACCTGGGCCGTGCCGAGACCTACTACCGGCGGGCGGTGGAGGCGGATTCGGCGAGCGCCTCGCTACCGCTGAGCAATCTGACCGGGGTCCTGGTGAGCCAGGGCGACTTGGAGGCCGCGCGGCGTACGCTGGACGCCCACCTCGCGCTCTTCCCGGAGGACGCGGCAGTCTACCGCAACGCCGCCACGCTCGCGTCGGCCCGGGGCGAGTACGATACCGCCAGGGAGGGTTGGGAGGAGCTGCGCGCCCGGGAGACCGGCAATCTCTTCTGGCGCGGAGAGACGAGCGCCGGTCTGGCCGCCACGGCCGCCGTGCAGGGGAGGCTGGCGGAAGCTGAGGGCCATCGAGCCGATGCGGAGGCCGCTGCCGTGCAGCGCGGACTCCCGCCGCAGGCGCTGGAGCAGGCGCTCGGTCCCGCCTGGTATGACGTCCGGGTACGGGAGGAGCCGGCCCGCGGTGCGGCGCGGCTTCGGGAGGCGCTGGAACGCTACCCGCTGTCCTCCATGCCGGCCCTGGACCGCCCGTACACGGAGCTGATCGAGCTGCAGGCGTACGCCGGCGATCCCATCCGGGCCACGCAGCTGCTCCAGGAATACGAGACGGAGGTGCCCGCCCAGCTGAGGGAGGAGTCGGAGTACCGGCTGGCTCGCGGCTCGATCGCGCTGGCCCAGAATCGCTTCCCGGAGGCGATCCAGGAGTTTCGGGCTTCCGACCGGGGACCCTGCGTCTACTGCCCGCTGCCGGGCCTGGCCGAGGCCTACGACCGGGCCGGGCAGCGGGACTCGGCCGTCGCGATTCACGAGCGATACCTGCGCACCATCGCGCCGAGCCGACTGTTCTGGGACGCGACCGAGCTCGGCCCGGCGCTCGAGCGGCTCGGCCAGCTCTACGACGAAGCGGGGGATCCGGAGAAAGCGGCCGAGTATTACGCCAGGTTCGTTGAGCTGTGGAGGAATGCCGATCCGGAGCTCCAGCCACGCGTCGAAGCCGCCCAACGGCGGATCGACGAGATCTTCGCGGAGCGCGGCTAGACCGTGGGCGGCTTCAAGCGTTTCGTCGACGAGATCCACCGCCGCTCCCTGTGGCAGGTCGTCGGCATCTATCTCGGTGCCTCCTGGGTCGTCCTTCAGG
Organism: uncultured Gemmatimonadota bacterium; assembly: GCA_964510615.1. Classification (GTDB taxonomy): domain Bacteria; phylum Gemmatimonadota; class Gemmatimonadetes; order Palauibacterales; family Palauibacteraceae. The sequence goes on along the minus strand of CAZEBA010000020.1, from coordinate 47,479 downwards.
TGGTGGAGACGCTGACAGAGACGACCGGTCTCCCCGACTGGGTCGCCCCCGGCGCCATCGTCCTGCTGCTCATCGGCTTCCCGATCGTGCTGGCGACGGCGTTCGTGCAGCAGGGGATGGGGCGGCGAGCCCCGGCGGTGGACGGGGAGCCGCGGGCGGAGGGAGCCTCGGTCGCCCCGGCGGAGGGAGGACCGACGTCTCCCGCGGAGCAAGCCCCCGCTGCCTCGGCAGAAGGGGAGCCGGGGGCGGCCGTCGAGGGCGAGATCGGGGCGCATCACCGGATCTTCACCTGGAGGAACGCGCTTCTCGGTGGCGCCGCGGCGTTCACCCTTCTCGGGGTCGCCACCGCCGCCTGGATGGTCATGCGCACGCTGGGCGTCGGACCCGCCGCCACGCTCGTGGCCCGGGGCGTGATCGACGAGCGGGAGCGGGTCATCCTGGCGGAGTTCGAGAACCGGACAGGGGATTCCCTGCTCGCCCAGGTGGTGACCGAGGCGTTTCGGGTCGATCTGGCCCAGTCGCCGATCGTCACGGTGGTTGAGCCCAGCTACGTGGCAGGCGTCCTGTCGCGCATGCGGCGGGAGCCGGAGACGCGGCTGGATCTCGAGCTGGCCCGGGAGGTCGCGCTCCGCGACGGGATCAAGGCCGTCGTCGCCGGCGAGGTCGGCACGGCCGGGACCGGCTACGTGCTGTCGGTTCGACTGCTGGCCACCGAGGGGGGCGCCGTGCTGGCCTCGCACCGGGAGGCCGCGTCCGACTCGACCGAGATCATCGACGCGATCGACGAGGCATCGCGCAAGCTGCGCGAGCAGATCGGCGAGTCGCTGCGGTCGGTGCGGGCCGAGGAACCGCTCGCCTCGGTCACGACCTCCTCGCTCGAGGCGCTGCGCACCTACTCGCAGGCGATCCGGGCGATCGAGGTGGAGAGCCGGCCCGAGAAGGGGATCGCGCTGCTCGAGGAGGCGGTGGCCCTGGACACCTCGTTCGCGATGGCGTGGAGGAAGCTGGGCGTCGTGCTCGGGAACCGGGGCCAGGAGCGCAGCCGCTCGATCGAGGCCCTGACGAAGGCCTACGAGCACCGTGACCGCCTCAGCCGGCGGGAGCGCCTGCTGACCACGTCCTCCTACTATTCCAGCGTCACCGACGAGCTCGAGAAGGCGATCGCCGCCCTCGAGAACCTGGTGGACATGGACCCCGCCGACTCGTGGGCCCTCAACAACCTCTCGGTGCTGTGGAGCCAGCTCGAGGAGTTCGAGCGCGGCGAGGAGTATGCCAGCCTGGCGATCCGCGCCGACTCTGCGAACCCGCTGCACTACGAGAACGCGGCCGCCAACCAGATCTACCAGGGGCGGCATGCGGACGCGGAGGCCACGATCGAGGCCATGTTGAGGAAGATCCCGGAGACGCCCCGCCTGGTCGAGTACCGAGCCTACCTCGCGAGCGCCCAGCTGGACCACGCGGGCGCCCGGGCCGCGATCGAGGAGCTGCGCCGGCGCGAGGCTCGCAGCCTCTACTGGCGCGCCTTCACCAGCGATCTGCTCGGCTCGGTGGCGGCGAACGAGGGCCGAGTCGCGGAGGCGGAGGAACACTACCGGGACGCGATGACGACGAACCTGGAGCGGGATCTGGCGGACGAGTATCTGGAGAGCGCGATTCGGCTCGCCGACCTCCAGGCCCGACTCGGGGGCGATCCCGCCGTGGCGTTCGCGACGGTCGATGAGGCGCTGGGCCGCCTCCCGCTCTCGTCACTGGATCCGCTCGACCGGCCGTACCTGGATCTGGTCCTCTTCTACGCCCGTGCCGGCGACGCCGGTCGGGCGAAGCGGCTGATGGACGAGTTCGCCGGCACGGAGGCGAGCGCGATCGGCAACGCCGAGAGCGACCTGCGCTGGATGCGCGGCGCGGTGGCACTGGCCCAGGAACGGCCCGACGACGCGATCGCCGAGCTGCAGCGAGTGCGGGCGTACTACTGCCGCATCTGCGCCCTCTCCGAGCTCGCGGAGGCCTACGAGCTCGCCGGCCGGCCGGATTCGGCGATCGCGGTCTACGAGCGGCACGTCGACACGCGGGATGCCTTCCGGATCTTCGCGGACCGGGGCGAGCTCGGCCCCGCGCTCGAACGGCTCGGCCAGCTTTACGATGCGGCCGGGGACCCGCAGAAGGCGGCGGAGTACTACGCGAGGTTCGTGGAGCTCTGGCGGGACGCGGATCCCGAGCTCCAGCCGCGGGTGGAAGCCGCCCAGCGGCGGATCGACGAGATCTTCGCGGAGACGGGGTAGGGATGGGGATGTTTCGGAAGCTGATCCACGAGCTGCACCGCCGCTCGCTCTGGCAGGTGCTGGTGATCTATCTCGGCGCGTCCTGGCTGGTGCTCCAGGCCGTCGACACGCTGGCCGGTGCGCTCAGCCTGCCGGAATGGGCGCCTCCGCTGGCCCTCTTCCTCCTCATCGTGGGCTTCCCGATCGTGCTCGCCACTGCGTTCGTGCAGGCAGGGGTCGGCGGGCGTGGGACCGCCGCGGCCGGCCCGGCAGGGAAGGCGGCCAAGGCCGCCGACGAGGGCGCCCACCCAGCGGCCGGCGTTGCCGGAAGGGAAGCGCCCTCGCCCGGGGCTGCGCTGGAAGCCGGCTCGGAGGCCGGCGGTGAGAGCGCAGCCACCGGTGATGCGACGGCGCCGGCCGCGCTGGGCACCCATCACCGGATCTTCACCTGGCGGAACGCTCTGCTGGGTGGAGGTGCCGCCCTCGTCCTGCTCGGCGCGCTGACGATCGGGTACATGGTGACCCGCACCATGGGCATCGGCCCGGCTGCGACCCTCGTCGCCCGCGGCGTGCTTGAGGAGCGGGCCGTGCTCATCCTCGCCGAGTTCGGCAGTCGCACGGGCGACACGCTGCTCGCCAGGGCGGCGACCGAGGCCTTCCGGATCGACCTCTCGCAGTCCGACGCGGTCAGGGTGGCCGAGCAGACGTTCATCGCCCAGGCGCTACGACGGATGGAGCGGGGGCAGGACGTGGAGATCGACTACGACCTCGCCCGTGAGATCGCCCAACGGGAGGGGATCGCCGCCATCGTCGACGGGGAGATCAACTCGGCCGGAGGCACGTTCGTGCTGGCCGCCCGCTTGAGCTCCGCCGACAGCGGCGAGGAGCTGGCGGCGTTCCGGGAGACGGCGAAGGACTCGTCGGCCATCGTGCCGGCGATCGACAAGCTGTCGAAGCGGCTCCGCGAGCGCATCGGCGACTCGTACCGGTCGCTGCGGGCCGACGAGCCCCTCGAGCAGGTGACGACGGCCAACCTGGAGGCGCTGCGCAAGTACTCGCAGGCCGTGGGGGCGATCGAGTCGCGCACCGACATGTCGCGGGGAATCGCCCTGCTCGAGGAGGCGATCGTCCTCGATCCGGGCTTCGCGATGGCCCATCGAAAGCTCGGCGTGGAGCTGAACAACCAGGGGCGGAGCCGCGACCGGGCGGTCGAGGCGTTGCGCAAGGCGTTCGAGCACCGGGATCGGCTGACGGAGCGCGAGCGGTACCTGACCATGGCCACCTACTACAGCCAGGTCACGGGGGAGAGCGACCGGGCGACCCTGGCGTACCAGAACCTGCTCGACCTCGATCCGGACGATACCTGGGCGCTGAACAACCTGGCGCTGATCTACATGGCGGACCGGGATTTCGAGCGCGCGCAACAGCTCCTCGAGCGGGCGATGCGGGCCGACTCGGCATCGCCGCTCTACCACCAGAACACCATTATCGCGCTGCTCGGTCAAGGCAAGTTCGCGGAGGGGGACACGCTCCTGGCCGCGACGCGGGCGCACTTTCCCGACTCCCCGACGAATTACATGTTCGCGGCCTTTCTGGAGTCGGCGCGATGGGACTACGCCGCGGCCGAGGCGGAGGTGCGCGCCATGCTGGAGGAGGTGCGCGCGGTGCCCATCTTCGCGAACCAGGCACGGTTCGGGCTCGCAGCGGTGCTCACGGCACGCGGCCGCCTGAGCGAGGCGGAGACGTACCTGACCGAGGCGTCCCTGCAGGCGGAGGAGCTGCGGATCCCCGGAGCCGCCCTCGGCGGGTCCCTCGGCAAAGCGTTCATCGACCTCACGCTCCGCGGCGACACCACGGCGGCGATCGCCAGGGTCGATTCGGCGCTCGCGGCCAGGCCGCTCTCGGAGCTCTCGGCGCTCGACCGGCCGTATGGGCAGCTGGCGATCTTCTTCGCGCTGGCCAGGGACCCGAGCCGAGCCCGTCAGCTGTGGCAGGAGTACGAGACCGAGGTCGATCCCGGCCTGCGCGGCGACGAGGCGCAGATCCGACACGCGGCCGCAGGCGCGATCGCGCTGGCGGAGGGCCGGTCGGACGTGGCAGTCGAGGAGTTCCGCCGATCGGACGTCGGCGACTGCGTGACCTGCACGCTCTACCCCCTGGCCCGGGCGTACGAGGCGGCCGGGCGGCCGGACTCCGCCATCTCGGTGTACGAGCAGCTCATCGAGCGACCCGATCCGTATCGGCTGTTCGTCGACCAGGGGGCCGGCGCGTTGACGCTCGAACGGCTCGGCCAGCTCTACTACGATCGCGGCGAGTGGGAGAAGTCGGCCGAGTACTATGCCCGCTTCGTTCAGCTCTGGGAGAGCGCCGATCCCGAGCTCCAACCTCGCGTCCGGGAAGCGCAGGCGCGGTTGGACGAACTGTTCGCGGCCCGAGGTTAGATGGAGGCTGGATGGAGGTGAGCGCTTGGGCGGTCTGAAGACACTGATCCGCGAGGCGCACCGGCGCTCGCTCTGGCAGGTCCTGGGCATCTACCTCGGTGCCTCCTGGGTCGTGCTCCAGGTCGTCGAGATCCTCACCGAGAGCGTCGGGCTGCCCGACTGGGTGCAGCCGTTCGCCATCGTCCTGCTGCTCATCGGCTTCCCGATCGTGCTGGCCACGGCCTTCGTGCAGGAGGGCGTAGGCCCCCGCGCCGAGGAGGTGCCGTCGGCCGGGCGAACTCGAGGGCCGGCCGGAAGCCCGGGCGCCGGGGGTCCGGAGGCGCATCCCTCGGACGCGGCGGTTCTTGGCGCGGCCACGATCGGGCAGAGCGGCGGCCCGGTCGCAGCCGGGGAAGTCGGCGGAGCGACCGCGGTCGGGGCAACGGCCGAGAGCGGGGCGCACCACCGGATCTTCACCTGGCGCAACGCCCTCCTCGGCGGGGTGGCGGCATTCGCGCTGCTCGGGATCGTGACCGCCACCTGGATCGTGATGCGAACGGCGGGCATCGGGCCGGCGGCGACGCTCGTCGCGCAGGGCGTGCTGGACGAGCGGGATCGGGTGATCCTGGCCGAGCTCGACAGCCAGACGGGCGACACGCTGCTCGCCCGCGCCGCCACCGAAGCACTGCGGGTGGACCTGGGGCAGTCGCAGACGGTGAACGTGGTCGAGCCGAGATACGTCGCCGAGGTTCTGCGAAGGATGGAGCTCGACCCGAGCCGCCGGCTCGACCGGGAGAC
>CAZEBA010000020.1:24408-41993 GCA_964510615.1 uncultured Gemmatimonadota bacterium | reverse complement strand
TGCTCGTCGGCCGTGGGTACGAGGTGCTCGCGGTCGACCGGGAGACGGCCGCCGAAGTGGCGATCCGCGAAGGGATCAAGGCGGTGGTGGCGGGAGAGATCAACTCGGCCGGCGCCGGCTACGTGCTCACCGCCGAGCTGCTGACGGCCGACGGCACGGAGGTCCTGGTCTCGCAGCGCGAGACCGCCTCGGATTCGAGCCGGATCATCCCGGCGATCGACAAGCTCTCGAGGGGCCTCCGGGAGAGGATCGGCGATCCGCTGCGAGCGATCCAGGTGGACGAGTCGCTGGAGCAGGTGACGACCTCGTCGCTCGAGGCGCTGCGCATGTACTCCCAAGCGGTCCATGCGATCGAGGTCGAGGGACGGCCCGAGAAGGGGATCGCCCTCCTGGAGGAGGCTGTCGCGCTCGACAGCACCTTCGCCATGGCGTGGCGGAAGCTGGGGGTGGCGCTCGGCAATCGGGGCCAGGAGAGGTCCCGGGCGATTGAGGCCCTCGAGCGGGCCTACCAGCACCGGGACCGGCTGACGCGCGTCGAGCGCTTCATCACGATGGGCACCTACTACGACAACGTGACCGACGAGACGGCGAAGTCGATCGCCGCCTACGAGAACGCACTCGAGGCCTACCCCGACCACCCGTGGGTGCTGAACAACCTGGGCGGACAGTACGGGGAGCTGCGGGATCTGGAGCGAGCCGAAGCGTACATGAGGAGAGCGGTGCAGGCCGACTCGACGAGCCCGTTGTCGTACCTGAATCTGGCAGGGGTGCAATGGTCGCTGGGCAAACCGGACGAAGCGCGGGCCACGCTGGATGTCTTCGCCGCTCGCTTCCCCGAGAGCCCGGGGGCCGAGGAGTACCAGGCCTACTTCGCCAGCAGTATCGGTGAGTATGAGGAAGCCGCCGCGCACCTCGAGAGCCTGCGGCAGCGCGAGGCTCGCAGCCTTTACTGGCGAGCCTACACGAGCGAGCTGCTGGGCAGCGTGGCGGCCGCACAGGGAAAGCTCGCCGAGGCCGAGCGTCACTCCGGGGCGGCGCAGGCCACGAACGAGGAGCGCGGGCTCGACGACAGCTGGCTCCAGAGCGCGCTCAGCGCCGCCTACCTGCAGGCCTACCTGCCAGGAGACGCTCAGCGGGCGCTGCGGATGGCCGACTCTGCGCTGGCGGAGCGCCCGCTCGATGCCCTCGGCCCGTTTGACAGACCGTATCTGGAGGCCGTCTTTGCGTACGCTCGCGCCGGCAGGCCCGCGAAGGCACGAGAACTGGCGGACGAGTTCGAGGAGCTAGAGCTGATCGGCAGGCTCGAGAACGCGGAGCGGGACCAGCGCTGGATGGCGGGCGCGATCGCGCTCGCCGAAGGCCGGAACGAGGAGGCGATCACCGAGCTTCGCCGAGCCAACGACCGGGCAGACGCCTGTCGGCTCTGCGCCCTGCCCGAGCTCGCCGAGGCGTACGCTCGAGCCGGCATGCCGGATTCGGCCCTCGCCGTGTTCACGCGGTACGTGGATACGCAGGCCGCCTACAGGATCTGGGGGGATCGGTACTACCTCGGCCCGACGTACGAGAGTCTGGGACGGCTGTACGACGAACGGGGGGATTGGGAGAAGGCCGCCGAGTACTACGCGAAGCTCGTCGAGCTGTGGAAGGACGCAGATTCGGAGCTCCAGCCCCGCGTCGAGGCCGCCCAGAAGAGGCTGGACGAGATCTTCGCCGAGCGCGGGTAGCAGCCGGATCGGCCGGTGCCGGCTGCCGGACCGGACGCCGGATGTGAGAACGCCCCGTCGGGGCTCTGGTAGAACCGCCGGCGGGGCGTCTCGGACTCGGCGTGGATGCCTACGTTGTGTGACTCCGCGTCCCTATCCGACCACCCTCACGAACAGCATCCGTGGCCGCCGAGTCAACCGCTTCCTTCTCAGCATCATCCTCCACCCTCCATCGACGTCCTCATCCTCCACCCCCCATCTATCCTCCACGACTTCCCGAATTCCGGTGACTCCGTTTCCGAAGTCACCCGTTTAGACATGAGGAGCGGGCGAAGGGTTGCATCGAACCGCGACCGGTGGCGAGGCAGGGGCTGACGCGGAAATGGGGCCGGCGCTGCAGGACCTGAAACCCGAACACCCTCCGGTGGTATTCACGGGACCATGAGCCTTCGCACACAGCTCTCGATTCTCGCCGCGCTCATCATCGGCTCGTCATCGCCGAGCGCTGACGCCTCGGTCGCGTTCCCGGCGAGGGGAGCCTTCCCGTCCGCCGCCGGGTCGGCATGCGCCCTGTCCACGGCGGCCCCCATCCGGATCGAGATGACGCCGACACGCAGGGCGGGTGGGGCGAGGGCAGCCTACGAGCTGCGGTTCACCCCCTCGGCGTTCGGCGTCGCCGTCTCGGGCGATGGCCACTACCGGTATCACGTCGAGGTTTCCGCCCAGCGACTGCCCACTCGGTCCGGCCGGGCGTTCGTGACCTGGGTCGCGACACCGGATCTCGACAAGTGGATCAACCTCGGCGCGATCGAAGACGACCGGCCGGTGAGCGGCGAGGTCGACTGGAACCAGTTCATCGTCTTCGTGACGGCCGAAGCCTCGGCCGATCCGGAGTCGTGGAGCCAGGAGTTCTACTTCTCGGCGCTCTCTCCGAGCTCCCGAATGCACACCATGATGGGCCACGGTCCGTTCGCCTCGGAGCCCTGCCTGGATCCTCGGAATTGATTCCGGGCCGTCGGGCGCCCTTCGGCGGCCGGAGCTCCCCGCGCCGCGCCGCGCATCGCACGCTCGTCGCGATCCTCGCCTGTCATGTCGCCGGTGCCAGCGCCTACGCACAGGCGGAGCGGCAGGACCGCCCGCCGGATGGGAGCCCACAGGATCACGCGGCCCACGCCGGCGCGCACGGGGCGGATTCGGCGGCGGCCTGGCGGATGCCGCCGATGGAGACCTCCATGCCCATGCTCCCGCCGCTCATGCGCCTCAAGCCGAGCGTTCAGCCGTTTCTGCCCGGTGCGGGACTCGATCCGGCGACCCTGCCGGAGTCGACTCCCGCCCGCGTGGTCGAGCTGGCGGATGGTGACACGCTGGTCCTCGAAGCCGGCCTCGTGCGGCGGACCATCGGCGGGCGCACCTACGTCATGTATGCGTTCAACCGGCAGCATCCGGGCCCGCTGATCCGGGTACCGCAGGGCGCCGAGATCGTCGTCGACTTCACCAACCGGATCGACCTGCCGACTTCGGTGCACTGGCACGGGGTGCGGGTGGAGAACCGGTACGACGGTGTGCCGGGCGTGACCCAGGCCGCCGTGCCACCGGGCGGGCGCTTCGTCTACCGCGTGCGCTTCCAGGACGCGGGCGTCTACTGGTACCACCCCCACCACCGGGAGGACATCCAGCAGGACCTCGGCCTGTACGGCAACATGTTCGTCCAGCCCGCCGCCGCCGACTACTTCGGGCCGGCGAACCGCGAGGAGTTCCTCGTTCTCGACGATCTTCTGATCGACGAGGTAGGCCTCTACCCGTTCGGCGCCGAGGCGGCGACGCACACGTTCATGGGCCGGTTCGGGAACGTCTTCCTGGTGAACGGGGAGCCGGAGTACGCGCTTCAGGTCCGGCGCGGCGAGGTCGTGCGCTTCTTCCTCACCAACGTCTCCAACACGCGCGTCTTCAACCTCTCGTTCGAGGGGGCGCGGATGAAGGTCGTCGGCGCCGACATCGGAAAGTTCGAGCGGGAACGCTGGGTGTCCAGCGTCGTGCTGGCGCCGGCCCAGCGCTACGTGGTGGAGGTGCGTTTCGAGCGATCGGGCCGGGTACCGCTGACGAACCGCATCCAGGCGATCGACCACTACCTGGCTCTCTTCTACCCTCGGGTCGACACGCTGGCGACCGTGGGCGTTTCCGAGGCCGCCGTCGAGGAGGATCACTCGGCCACGTTCGAGCGGTTGCGGGTGAACGAAGACGTGATCTCGGAGCTGGACGGCTACCGTGAGCTTGCAGCGGGCGCCCCGGACCACGAGCTCACCCTCACCCTGCGCGTGGGCGACCTGCCACTGACGATCCGTCAGATGATGCAGCTCGACACGCTCTACTTCCCCCCCGTGGAGTGGAACGATGCCATGCCGATGATGAACTACGTGGCGTCGAGCCGGGAGGTGGAGTGGGTGCTCCGCGACGAGGCGACAGGCGCCGAGAACATGGAGATCGACTGGCATTTCCGCATGGGCGATGTCGTCAGGGTCCGGCTGCACAACGACATGCGGGCGCTGCACCCGATGCAACACCCGATGCACTTCCACGGTCAGCGCCTGCTGGTTCTGGCCCAGGACGGGGTGCCGAACGACAACCTCGTCTGGAAGGACACGGTCCTGCTGCCCACGGGCGGGACGACCGATATCTTGCTCGAGCTTTCGAACCCGGGCCGGTGGATGGCGCATTGTCACATCGCCGAGCACCTGGAGGCCGGGATGAAGATGGTGTTCACGGTGGATCCGGAAGAGCCGGAAGAGGGAGGCTGAGGTGAAGTCGTCGACGATGCCGCAGGCGTTGGGAATCGCGCTCGTCACCTGCCTGGCCGGAGCGGTCGCCCCGGCCGGTCTGCGCGCACAGATGGAGACGGCGCCAAGGGGTACGCCCGACATCGAGGTTCTGGCCCACCTGCCGCTGGGCGGTCCGATGACCGTCGCGGACCTGGAGATCGAGCAGGAGCTCTCGCGGCCCTATGCCTACGTGGCGCGGCTGTTCGAGGCCGGCTTCGACGTGATCGACCTCGCCGACCCGCGGAATTCCAAGGTCATCTACGAGTGGCGGATCGAGAATGCCGATCTGCACCGCGGCATGGCGCTGGACGCCAAGTACTTCAAGCACGACGGACGCTACTACTTCGTTCAGTCGGTGCAGTTTTTCCCGGGGGGGCCCGACGCCGACCTGGGGGCGGTCGTCTTCGATGTGACCGGGCTTCCGGACGCCTCGAAGGTGAAGGAGGTGGGGCGCATCCGCTTCCCCGACAACCCGGGGGGGTTCCACAACATCTTCATGTACAAGCACTCGGACGGGCGGCCGCTGCTGCTGACGACGACCAACGGGCCGTTCACCAACGTCTACGACATGGCGCGCTTCGTGGACGAGGAGGATGACTTCCTCGTGGCCCAGATCCCGGTGCCGGAGGGACCACTGGTCAACGAGGTCGGGATCAACGGCTACCACGACTTCTACGCCGGCTTCGATCCCGCCACCGGCCAGGACAAGTTCTACGGGGGCGGCGCGGGCGGATACTACGTGTGGGACATCTCGAACCTCGACGATTTCCAGCTGGTGGCATCGGTGACCGGCGTGCCCGGAGTCACCTGGGGCCACACGGTCACGCCGACACCGGACGGCCGCTACATCGTGGGCGAGACCGAGTATCAGTACGCGCCCTTGCGGATCTTCGACCTCAAGCCGGCGTTGGACGGCGAGGCGGCGACGATACAGCTGCCGATCTCCGCCTGGACGGCCAACTGGCAGAACCTCTCTCACAACCACGAAGTCCGATGGCCGTACGTCTTCGTCTCCGGCTACGAGGACGGCCTCCAGATCTTCAACATGCGGGATCCGGAGAACCCGTACACCGTGGCCTACTACGACACCTACGACGGTCCGCACGCGGTGGGCATGTGCTCGGACCGCGTTTGCAACGGGGCGTTCGGCGTGGACGTGAGGAACGCGGACGGGTTGATCGTGGTCAGCGACATGTCGACGGGCTTCTGGGCCTTTCGCTGGAAGGGGTTTGGAGGCTGGAACGGCCACGACTGGGGGATGCCGAACATCTCTAGCGTCCAGAACTGGGAGAGCGGGCCCGAGGGTGCGGGTCTTCTCGGCCAGCAGGCGACAGACCGAGCAGAGGCGCGCAGATGACAAGGACCCGGAAGCCGCCCCGCCAGGGCCTGCTCGTTCTCCTCGCGCCGGCCTTGACCCTGGGCCTCGCCTCGGCGCCCGAGCTCGAGGCCCAGCAGCCGGTCGAGTCGCGAGGCTCGCCGAACATCGAGGTTCTGGCCCACCTGCCCCTCGGCGGGCCGACGACGGTCTCGGACCTGGAGATCGAGCAGGAGCTGTCCCGGCCCTTCGCCTACGTCTCCCGCCGGGAGGACTTCGGCTTCACGGCCATCGATCTGACGAACCCGCGCCAGCCGAGGGTGCTGCTCAGCTGGCAGATCGAGAACGCCGCCCTTCACCGCGGCCGCGCGACCGACTCGAAGTACTTCAAGCACGACGGCCGCTACTATCTGGTGCAGGCGTTCCAGTTCCAGCAGGGCACGCCGGACGCCGACCTGGGGGCGATCGTCTTCGACGTGACCGGCCTCCCGGATCCGTCGAAGGTGAGGGAGGTGGGGCGCATTCGATACCCGGAGGAGCTCGTTGGCTTTCACAACATCTTCCTGTACAAACACTCCGACGGACGGCCGCTGCTGTTCGCGACCACGCGGGGCGATCACGCGGCCGTCTTCGACATGGCCCGTTTCCTGGATGAGGACCAGAACCAGGGGTTGGTGGGCCAGGTGGTCGTCCCGGAGGGTCCGACTCTCAACGAGATCGGGATGACCGGCTACCACGACTTCTACGTCGCCTACCATCCCGAGAGCGGCGAAGACCGGTTCTACGGAGGCGGAGCCGGCGGATACTACGTGTGGGACATCTCCGACCTGGAGGCCCAGGAGCTGCGGGCGTCCGTGACCGGTGTCTCGGGCGTGCTCTGGGGGCATACGATCACCCCGACGCCGGATGGCCGGTACATCGTCACCGAAACCGAGTACCAGTACGCCCCGCTGCGGCTCTTCGACTTGCAGCCGGCGCTGGACGGCGAGGTGGCCACGGTGAGCCAACCCATCTCCGCCTGGACCGCCAACTGGAAGAACCTGTCCCACAACCACGAGATCCGCTGGCCGTACGTCTTCGTCTCCGCCTACGAGGACGGCCTGCAGATCTTCAACATGCGCGATCCGCACCAGCCGTACACGGTGGCCTTCTACGACACGTACGACGGGCCTCACAAGGCCGGGTTCTGCAGCGACAACGTCTGCAACGGCGCCTTCGGGGTGGACGTGAGGAACGCGGACGGCCTGATCGTGATCAGCGACATGGCCACCGGCTTCTGGGCGTTCCGCTGGCAGGGTTTCGACGGCTGGAGCGGCGACGACTGGGGGGTGCCGGACATCTCGAGCGCCCAGGATTGGGACGGCGGTCCGGAGAGGACCGTGGTGGCGGCGGACGGCGAATGAGGCGCCTGGCCGCGCTCGCCGCGCTGGTCGGAGCGCTGGCCGAACCGCTCATCGGCCAGGAGTCGGGTCGCTTCGGCGAGGTGGCGTTCCCGGTCAGCTGCAGCCCGCAGGCCGCCTCGGAGTTCGAGCGCGGCGTCGCCCAGCTCCACTCCTTCGGCTACGGCGCGGCCCGGCGCAGCTTCGAGATGGCGGTGCTGGCCGATCCCGAGTGCGCGATGGCGTACTGGGGGATCGCGATGACCCACCTCCATCCGCTCTGGACCCCACCGGACCGGGCGGCGCTCGAGGCGGGCGCCGCGGCGGCCCGGCGGGCAGCGGAGACTGCTGCGCCCTCGGACCGCGAGACGGGCTACATCGCCGCGATCGCCGCCTACTACGCGGAGTGGGAGACGCTGGGCCATGACGAGCGGCTGGCCCGCTACAGCGAGCGCATGGAGACGCTGCGTGACCACCACCCGGAGGATCCCGAGGCGGCGATCTTCTTCGCTCTCTCGCTGATCGCGGCGGCGCCCGCCGACGACACGACGTTCGCCTACCAGCGGCGGGCCGCCGTCATTCTCGCGCCGATGGTGGAGCGGTATCCCGACCACCCGGGCATCACCCACTACATCATCCACGCCTACGACTCGCCGGCCCTGGCGGAGCTCGGCCTCGACGCCGCCCGGCGCTACGCGGCGATTGCGCCGGCCTCCTCGCATGCCCGTCACATGCCGTCGCACATCTTCACGAGGCTGGGGATGTGGGACGAGTCGATCGCATCGAACCTGAGCGTGATGGAGCTGGGCCGCGGTGCGCACTCCGCCGAGTATCTCGTCTACGCGTACCTGCAGCAGGGTCGGGATGAAGAGGCGCGCCAGCTGGTGGAAGAGGCGGCCGACTGGTCGGACCGGTACGAGCTGGCGTTGATCCCGGCGCGGTATGCGCTCGAGCGAAGCGACTGGGAGGCGGCCCGGTCACTGGAGATGGTGAGGATCTCCTATGACCGGCCGGCCGAGGGGGTCATCCGGTTCGGCCGTGCGCTGGGCGCCGCCCGGAGCGGAGATGCGGCAGCCGCCCGCGCCGAGCTTGCGGCGCTGGCGGAGATTCGGGACGCGTACGCAGCCAAGCAGACGGCGATCGCGAGCTGGGCGGCCGCCGAGGTGGAGGTCCTCCGTCTGGCTGGTGCGGCCTGGACCGCTCTCGCGGTTGGCGACGAGGCGGAGGCGGTGCGCCTGGCGTCCGCCGCCAGCGAGCTCGAGTGGCGGACCGAGGATCTGTCGAACACGGCCGGCCGCATCCTGCCGGCCGCCGAGCTCGAGGGCGAGCTGTTGCTCGAGATCGGCCGGGCCGACGAGGCGCTGGCCGCGTTCGAGGCGTCCCTCGCATCGACGCCGAACCGGGCCCGCAGCCTCTACGGGGCGGCCCGGGCGGCGGAGCTCGCCGGCTACTCCGACAGCGCCCGCAGATACTACATGCAGCTCACCGAGCTGATGGAGAAGGCGGACGGGGAGCGGCCCGAGCTCGCGGCTGCCCGAGCCTACCTGGCATCGAGCTAGCGCCCGCGTCGAGTCGCCGCTCGCGCTTGAAACCGCCCGAGCGGGCCCATCGTCTTTTCTCTTACAACCCTTGGACGGCGGTCGCTGTCCAATGGCAGGGAAGAGGCCCGAGGTGGACGGGATTCGGAGTGGTCGGGATGAGGAGGAGGTGGATGATGAGCCCCGAAACCGCCAACGACGCGTTCAAGCGATCCTACCGCACGACCGTAGCCGCCGGAATCTGCACCGCCGTGCTGGCTCACTTCGCCGCGTTTCAGATCTTCCCCAACCTGAAGGCGAACGCGCTGGGAGCCGCGGTGACGGAGCTCACCGCGATCGAGTTGCCGCCGGAGGTACGGATCCCACCGCCACCGGAGCAGATCTCCCGGCCGGCGACGCCGAAGGTGGCGGCAGCCGAGATCGCCGAGGACGTGACCATCGCGCCGACGACGTTCGACAGCAATCCGGTCGAGAGCCTGCCGCCACCGCCCAGGACGGCGAGCCCGGCCGATCGTCCCTCGTTCATACCGTACACACAGGCGCCGGAACTGAAGAACCGGGACGAGGTGCTCACCTTCCTCAAGCGAACCTATCCGGCGATGCTGAGGGAGGCAGGGGTCGGAGGCACCGTTCTGCTCTGGCTCTACATCGACGACTCCGGCCGCGTGCAGCGTACGGTGCTCGCCGAGTCCAGCGGCTACGGGCAGCTCGATGAGGCCGCCAAGAAGGTCGCGGAGAAGATGGTCTTCCGTCCGGCGATGAACCGGGACAAGAAGACCGCCGTCTGGCTCGCCCAATCGATCGACTTCTCGGTGACCTGAGCCAAGGGAGCGAGCCGGGCCGGGCCCGGCTCGCCTAGCCCCCTAGCCCGCCTCGCCCCAGCCCCCTAGCTTGCCTCGCCTGCCTACCCTCGGTCCTTCCACGCTCCCGATCTGGTTCTCGCACGGAAGGCAGTGCTCTCCCTGCCCGCCACGGCATCGGATCTCATAGGGCGGCGACGTAGCCGTTTCATCGTCGTTGCGATAGGCTGGGGTCTCACAGGAGGGGGCCGTGACCATCTTCGAGTACGTAGCCGTGCTGATCTCGATCGTCGTGGGTCTCGCGATGGCCCACCTGCTGAGCGGTGTGGGCCGCGTGATCAGCGACCTGGGCCGGTGGAAGGTCTATTGGGTCCATCTGGTGTGGGTTGGCTACCTCTTCTTCTATCTCGTCTTCTTCTGGTGGTGGGAGTTCAGGTTCGCCACGGTCGAGGAGTGGACGTTCGGCCTCTATCTGTTCGTGATCCTCTACGCCGTCTTGCTCTACCTGTCGACCGTTGTCCTCTTTCCACGAGTCTTCCCGGCCGAGGCCAGTTTCGAGCAGTACTACTACTCGCGCCGCGGGTGGTTCTTCGGCCTTCTGATCACTGTCTGGCTCGTCGATGCCGTCGATACCCTCGTCAAGGGCTGGGATTACGCCCTGGGCCTGGGCCTGGTGTACTGGGTGATCGGACTCGCCGCCCACGTACTTCTGTTCGCCGCAGCCATCAAGTCGGCCAACCGGACGTTTCACGCAGCCCTTGCTGTCGGCGTCACGCTTTACGAGCTCTACTGGGCCTTCGCCGAGTACACGACGATCGTGTAGCTGGCGGTCCCTCGGGGCGCCCCCAGGTCGCATGAAGCGACGGTCGGCTGCTCGCGCACCGGCTCGGATCGGTTGCCGGAACTCCATGGGTGGCCATACCGTTCAGACGGCATCCGATGGTACCGCGGTGTCAGCACGCCCATCCGGCCCCGTAGCTCAGGTGGATAGAGCGCGGGATTCCTAATCCCGAGGCCACAGGTTCGAGTCCTGTCGGGGCCACTGCGTGGCATCAAGACGGAGCGGCGGAGAGCGGCACAACTGCCTGCGCAGCCAATCGTAGCTGTTCTCGCCACCTATGTTCGCCCAGTTTCCTCGGTGGTAATGAGACTTTGGCGTCCTTGAGGCCCTCGTTGGTCGATGAACCGATGACACTGTGGGCGATCACCTGTTATTGGAACGCAGCCGGCTTCGTCCGACGGCTGCAGAACTACCACACGTTCCGCGAGAATCTGGCCGTCCCATTGCTGACAGTGGAGCTCTCCTTCACCGGCGAGTTTGAACTCGAACCGGCAGACGCCGAGCGACTGATCAGGCTCCAGAGTGGCAGCGTTCTTTGGCAAAAGGAACGCCTGCTGAACATCGCTGCGCAGACGTTGCCTGATTCCTGCACAAGCGTGGCCTGGCTGGATGCGGACCTCCTGTTCGGTGACCGGGATTGGCCATCTCGTGCGGAGGAGACGCTCCAGCGCCATACGCTGGTCCAGCTGTTCGATCGTGCCGGCCCGCTTGAACGGGGGGAGCGTTCCGTGCCAGCGCAAGACGCCGAGGCCGGCGGGTTGGTGGAGTCCACGCTCAGCGCAGTCATGGGAGGACGCGATGTCGAGAGCAGCCTGCGAAACCCGCAGCCCTGGAGTCTTGGTCAGAGCGCCAATGGTCTCGCATGGGCGGCTCGGCGCGAGTTCTTCGACGCCGTCGCACTATACGACGCCTGCATCCTCGGCAGCGGAGATCGAGCTCTCGTTTGCGCCCTGCTGGGCCTTCACGAGATCCTCCCGGCAGCCCTCAGCCTGGGTCCGTTGCACGCACGGCACTACCTGGCCTGGGCACGGCGCTTCTCCGATTGGGTGGGCTCGAGTTATTCCTACCTCACAGGACGGATCTACCACCTCTGGCACGGGCAGCCGAAGAATAGGCGGATAGAGGACCGATACAAGTACCTTCGGCCGTTCGGGTTCGACCCCTGCAGCGACATCGAGTTGGACTCGGACGAGGTTTGGGCGTGGACAACCGACAAGCAATCGATGCGCGAGTATGTAGAGCGCTACTTCTACAGCCGAATGGATGACGATTAGGGTTACCGCGATCTGATCCGCTCATCTCCGGGTGTCCGACCGCCAAGCGGGGTGCTTCTAAAGGGATAAGCGGAATCGGGGACGAAGACGGCTATCGCTCGTCAGATCGAGCGTTCGGGTGGACGCCAGAACTGTAAGGAACGTCGGATGCAGTACGTGCTCTCAACGGTGCGCAAGAGTACGGTCGAGCCGGACCCTGCCAGGACGGGATCAGGCCCGGTGTGCGTGACCTTGCCTGACCTTGGCTCTATTTTGGCTGAGCGATCCGCACAGGACGGAACATGCGGAAAGGGCCATAGGGAATAGGCCACCAATCTTGGCCGTATCCTCCGCACAATGGTCCACTGTCAGGACACGACGCGGCCTTCCTAATCCCGAGGCCACAGGTTCGAGTCCTGTCGGGGCTATTTGGTTTCATAACGACTTACAGAGTCTCCAACGACGTTCCGGCCGCTGATGGGAACAGGATTCGGAACCAAGGGCCGGTCCGCCATGGACTGGCCCTCGCTTCTGGTCGTTGTTAGCCTCTGCGCTTGCGGTTCGTCATTTGTCGGTCTCATTATCGCCTCGTATGACCCGGGTGTAACCGCACCCAGTTCCGAGGCAGAACAGTGGTCGTGCCATCCCCAGTGAACGCACGTGAACCGCCTGCGCGGTTGTCACATCCCCTTTCCCGTCCACTCACCTCAACGGTTCCTTTGCCACGTGAACGCTTCACGACAAGCGGGAGGCACCGATGGCTGGCCACAGGCCGCGCAGTTCAAACTTCGTAGGCATCTCGTTCCGATCCGCACCAGGTGCGCTGGCACTCGTCGGCTTTGCATTGGTCGGCTGTTCGAGCGAACCATCCGGAGTGAGCAACGGTCCTCCGCCGCCCGCGCCGCCGCCACCCCCACCTGCGCCACCTTCTGCACCGACTGGTGCGGTGGCCTACGTGAGCGCCCCGGGCCAGGGAGGCTTCGTCTCCATCATCGATGCCTCGACGCATCAGGTCATCGGCGCGATTACCGGCTTCTCCTCCGAAGTGTAGGGCGTCGAAGTGTCACCGGACGGCGGTAGGCTCTATGTGGGGCTCGGGTACCCGGACGCCGGAGTGGCGGTTGTAGACACGGAGACTCGCCAGATCCTCACGACCATCTCAACCAACTCGATCGAGGACATAGCGCACTTTGCCATCGCCCCCGATGGTTCTCTCCTGTACGGTGCGGATCGAATACACAGCCGCCTCTACGTCATCGAAACCGAGGCCAACACGATCCGCAGCGTCCTCGTCTCGGCGGCACGGTGTGGAACGCCGCGGTCTCGCCCGACGGGGATCGCGCGTATGCGATCGGGTCATCCGTCTGGGTGGTCGACACGGCAACCGACGAGATCATCGCCGCGATTCCCCTGGCCGGAATAGGAGAGTCGATGGCCGTCACGCCCGATGGCGGGTCGGTCTATCGCGCCAAAACCTGCTGCAACTCGGTCTCGCACGTTTCCACCGAGACCAACGAGGTGTCGAGCGCGTCCGTCATCAGCACCGCCACCAACGAAGTCACAGCGAGCATCTCAGGACTCGGGCCTTGCGTTGGGGACATCACGATCGCGCCGTAGCGACAGTCGGAATGTAGGCGAATGAAGGTGGGCCCTGGCGCGGCTCCGTCGCGGGCCGCCCTCTCGCTGCCTGGAGTGGCAGCGATAAGCACGTCACTCAGCTAGACCGACCTTCGCCGAGTTGCCGAGCCGACGCCGTGGTTCTCTTCTCCGCGGGAGGTTTCCCAAATGCAACCTTCGGTGGGCTTCGTCCGTCCATACTAGGTGTAGGTTAACGGGCGGCAGAATTACGCCTTGTGAGAGGAGACTGGTCGGGGGCGGTGGAGTTGGCTGGGGAAGAGAGCGATCAGCTCCCTCTCTGTGGCAGGCCAGCTCCCCGCCTTCTTTTGCCGTTCTCTTCTCCCCCGCTACCACTTCGACGATTGTAACCGCGACGCCCCCTTGCTCGCGTCCGACCCCTTCACGCTTCTGATATCGCGCGGACCGTTGCGCACGGCCGCAGTCCGCGGCTACATCGCGAGCACGGCACCCGGGCTTGGATCTCTTGCGAGATCACACCTCGCCGTCTTTGCCCTGTCGTCCCACGCAATAAGGCGCCGGAAGTGATCGGCGGGAGGGGTGCATGGCCTGCCTTTCGGGACTGTGTGTTAGCAGGACTAGTGCAGTGGTTCGGAGAAGCACGCTTCGGCCGATCGCGATTCTTTTCACGCTCACCACCTGGCTGGCACTCTCGGGCTGTTCGGATTCCACCGGCCCGACCACGACGGGCTCGATTGAGGTGACGACCGTCACGACGGGCTCCCCGCTCGACCCGGATGGCTACGTCCTCACCGTTGATGGGGGGGAGGAGCAGGCAATCGGGGTCAACGAGACAGTCACACTCGCCGAAGTGGAGGAGGGTGATCACGAGCTCGAGCTCACAGGCTTGACGCCCGGTTGTACGGTGAACAGCCCCAACCCGCTGGTAGTGACGGTTGTAACGGGGGAGACGGTCCCGGCGAGCTTCGTCGTCGCGTGCGAGTTCCCCGTTAGCCAGTCACATCGAGAATAGGTGAGAAGGGGATCGTAGTGGGCTAGCAGAAGGTGTGCGAACGAATCCAAGCTAATAGCTCGTAATCAAGCGTTTGCGGTTCCTTCGGCAGCCGCCCCTGTTCTTTCCCCTGACCTCCCGTAGCCACGGTTTTCTTCGGGGCCGCCCTCCCTCGGTTAAGAGCGAAATCGAGAGCCTTCCCACAGCGTTGCTTGAGATCTTCCCGACACCCATACACTTGCGTGGGGGCCGGATCGCCTCGTTAGCCTAGACCGTTAGCCAGTCGCCTTGCTGCTGTATCGTCCATAGGAGGCTCTCATGGACGCTCGCCGGTTTGTGCCGCTCCGCTCGATGCTTGGCCGCTCAGGACACGACGCGGCCTTCCTAATCCCGAGGCCACAGGTTCGAGTCCTGTCGGGGCCATTTCCTCGAAGAAACCCCCTTGATTGCGAGTCCGTAGGAAGGAGAAGCAGACGCGAATATCGATCGTCGTTCCGAGGAGGCTGGCCGTATGCGCCTGGCTGAGCGATGGGTCCCCGCAGGGCTTTGCGCCTTCCTGGCAACGGCGGCTCCGCTCGGGGCCCAACCGACGCCGCCGAACGTCGCGACAGTCATGGCTCCGGAGAGGTTTGGTGAGATCCGCGACGTCATCCTCAGCCAGGTCACGTCGGGCGAGGTTCCATCGATGGCGGTCGCCGTCGTGCGGGACGGTGGGATCGTCTGGGAAGAGGCCTTCGGGTGGGCAGACGTGGAGCGGCGGATTCCGGCCACGCCGACGTCGGTGTATCCCCTCGGGTCGTTGTCGAAGTCGATCACGGCAATGGGGATCATGGTGCTGGTCGAGCGGGGGAAGCTCGACCTCGACGATCCCGTCGAGAGACATCTCCCTCCGGGGACGCTCGCCGTCCACCAGGGGGATGGCGCGGACCTTACGATCCGGCGGGTCCTGCAGATGCGAGGGGGGATCCCGCACGGCTGGGCCACATACGGCGACTCGTTCGAACCACCGACGATCTGGGAGCACCTGCGGTCGAGCGGCATCGTCGTGTTTCCGCCGGGCGAGGTCGAGCTGTACTCGAACAACGCGTACGGCGTCTTGGAGGCGGTGATCGCCGGGGCCACCGGCCGTGATTTCGGCGAGTTCGTGCGATCCGAGGTGCTCGAGCCCCTCGCGATGCAGAATGCGTACGCCACGTTGACGCCCGAGCTTGTCGATCGCGCGACCGCCCGCTACGGAGCGAGGGGAGAGAGGCTTCCGTTCGTTCAATACCACTTCATCCCACAAGGTGCCGCGGGCGGGTTCGCGAGCGTTCACGACCTTGCGCTGTACGCGTTGTTTCACCTCGGGACTCCCGATCCCGGGCAGCGCCCGATCCTGACCGACGGGACGCTGGAGCGGATGCACTATCAGAAGGCGTCAAGGAGCGAGTCGATCATCGCCCTCGGTTGGGGCTCGGTCTCCTTGCAGGGCGGGCTCCATTGGCTCATCAGCAATGGGAGCATCGGCGGTGCCAACTCGATGTTGACATTGATCCCCGAGGAGCATTTGGCGGTGGCGGTTCTGACCAACATCAGCTCCTCGAGTCTCGCCGACGAGACGGCGATTCAGATCGCCGACGCCGCACTCCCCGGTTTCGGCGCGCAGGCCATGAGCGCCATCCAGGCTTACGAAGAGGCAAACGCGCCCGTCCCGCTGGAGCCCGAACCCGAGCTGGTTGGAGAATGGCTGGGTCGGCTCGAAACCGAAGAGGGCCCCGTGGTGTTCGCGCTCACTGTGGAGGAGAGCGGCGGAGCCACTGTACGGCTCGGCAGCGACAAACCTGTCGCCATCGAGCGCCTCACGGTCCGCAGCTCTGGAATGTCGGGTGGCTTCTCGGCCCGGATTCCCGGACACTCCGCTTTCGGCGGAGAGCACGCGATGGAACTGACCCTGCGGCCGGGCGATGACTGCCTGTACGGTTACGTCACGTCGGCGACGAGCACCGAGGCGGGGTCGCTCTCGATCCCCTTCTACGTGTGGCTGGAAAGACTCGAGTAGACATTCCCTCGGGGCCGGCCTGGCTGCCTGAAGCGGCAGCGGCTCTGATCGCCTGGGGCAACCGAGATGACCGGAGCGGTCTATCCAGCCGACGGTGTCCCGTCAGGTCACGACGCGAAGATCCGCCGCCGGCAGGAAGCGGGGCGGACGGCGGACCTTGGTGGCCTGCTCGAAGGCGTACGCGAGCCGGAGGAGCGTCGGCTCGCTGAAGGCGGGGCCGATGAAGGACAGCCCCACCGGGAGCCCGAACACGAAGCCCGCGGGAACCGTGATGTTGGCATAGCCGGCGATCGCCGCCGCCGCCGAGCTGCCGCCTCCGAAGTGGTCGCCGTTGACCAGATCCGTCACCCACGCCGGCCCTCCGGTGGGGGCGACGATGGCGTCGAGCCGGTGTTCCCCGACGGTCCTGTCGATCCCCTCCTCCCGTGACCCGCGCCTGCACGTCTCCAGTGCCTTCCGGTAGGCCTCGTCGGTGAGAGGACCCTTCTCCTGGGCCTTCAGAAAGATCTCCTGGGCGAAGTACTGCATCTCCTCGTCACGATGCGACTCGTTGAACTCGATCAGGGCCTCCAGGGTGCGGGCCCTCGTATCGGCGCCGCGGCCGGCGAGGTAGGCGTTCAGATCCGACTTGAACTCGTAGAGCAGCACCTCGTACTCAGCGTCGCGCACCTCCCGCGGCAGGTCGATGTCGGCCGGATCGACGATCTCGGCGCCGCCATCCCGAAGCGCGATGAGGGCCTCCTCCAGAATGGCGTCCACGCGCTCGTGGAAACCGAAGCGGTCCCTCCAGACGCCGATGCGCGCACCTCCCAGGCCGCCGGCATCCAGGAAGGCCGTGTAGTCGGCCTCCGCCCGCCGGTTCCCCTCCTCGGTGATCGGGTCCCGGGGGTCGGCGCCACACATGGTGCCGAGCAGGATGGCCGCGTCGCGGACCGTCCGTGCCATCGGACCGGCGGTGTCCTGGCTGTGCGCGATGGGAACGATGCCCGTACGGCTCACCAACCCCAGGGTCGGCTTGACGCCCACGATCCCGTTGGCGTTGGAGGGACAGACCACCGAGCCGTCGGTCTCGGTGCCGACGGTGAGCGCCGCCAGGTTCGCCGCCGCGGCGACGCCGGAGCCGGAGCTGGAGCCGCAGGGGTTCCGGTCGAGGGCGTACGGGTTGCGCGTCTGGCCTCCCATCCCGCTCCATCCGCTCGACGAGCGCTCGGATCGGAAGTTCGCCCACTCGCTGAGGTTCGCCTTGCCCAGGATCACCGCTCCGGCTTCCCGCAGCCGGGCGACGACGAACGCATCCTCCGGGGCGATCGTCCCC
>CAZEBA010000020.1:0-24308 GCA_964510615.1 uncultured Gemmatimonadota bacterium | reverse complement strand
GTGACCGCCGCCGTACCGAGCGCGCCGACCTTCAGGAACTCCCGCCGATTCACCATGACACCTCTCCTCATCTGCTGACGTCCGAGCGCATCCTCGAGTTCGCCGCCGAGATCCCCAGGAGCCCTCAGCGCTCGCGGCGCCCTCGTCTTCCAGCCAGACGTCCTCCATGTTGCGGAGCGGCACGGCACGCCACGGGCTCGACAGTCCGCGGACGCGCCGGTGTGCTACGTGCATCTCGTAGTCGGGGAAGAGCGCCGTCAGCGGCAGGTCGTCGCGAAGGATCGCCGCCAGCTCGGCGTAGATGGCGTCCTTCTCATCCGGATCGACGGCGGCGTTGGCGCGAGCGATGAGATCCGCCGCGCGCTCGTTCCGGTACCCGGTCCAGGATTCCCTCCCGAACTCCCGCTCCAGGGAGGAGGGAGAGGTGCCTACCTCACCGACCGCGGCCTCGAAGTCGCCGGCCCGCAGTCGCTCCAGCCATACGCCGGGTTCCATCGGGACCAGGTCCATCCGCACGCCCAGGTCACGGAGCTGATCCTGGACGTAGATGGCCGCCGTCTCGATGATCGCGTCATCGCCGTCGACCGGGGCGGTGAACGCCAGCGGCTCGCCATCGCGCGTCCAGGTTCCGTCGGCGCCGACGATCCAGCCGGCGCTCTCGAGGAGACGGCGAGCGGCCGCCGGATCGTACGGCAGCTGGTCGGGCACCTCGCCGCCCCAGTACTGCCGTTCGGTGAAGACGGACTCGATGGGCGGAGTATCCGGGGGCAGGTTCAGGCTGCGGTAGAGTCCCGGTCGGTCGATCGCCAGCGTGAGCGCGCGTCGCACGCGCGGATCCGAGAGGGGCCCGGCCCGTACGTTCCACAGGATGCCCATGAACACCCATGTGTCCTTGGTCCAGTAGGAGCGAAAACGGGGATCGTCCGCCAGCTTGAGCAGGTCCGCCCACTCGACGTAGAGGGCGAAGTCCACGTTGCCGCTCATCAGCTCCACCAGCTGGTTTTCGCCGGAGAACTTGAGCACCACCCGCTCGATCGGTGGCTTCCCGAGATAGAAGTCCGGGTTCGCCTCCAGCTCCACCATCGTCTGCGGGGTGTGCCTCACGTACCGGTACGGTCCGTTCCCCACCGGCTCGAGCCAGAAGTCCCACTCGAAGAAGTCCGCGGGATCGAGATTCTCCAGAAGGTGCTTGGGTAGAGGGATGCCCCTGCGAGTCCGATCCATGGGCGTGACGGCGCGGTGATCGCTGGTCGCGATGTCCACGGTGTAGGTGCTGTCGTCCACCACCGTCACCGAGAAGGCCCCGGGAGGGAAGCGCGCGACGTCGGGGTGCATCAGCAGGTCCACCGTGAACGCGACGTCCTGGGCCGTGACCGGCACGCCGTCGTGCCATCGCACGTCGGTCCGAAGCCGGATGGTCCAGTGGCGGTAGTCCTCGGAGCGCTCCCAGCTCCGGATGAGCTGGCCCTCGATCTCGCCGGTCGGGCCCTGACGCGCGAGCGGGAGAAACACGAGGTGCATCGCCTCGTCGGCCTGGGACGGTCCAAACAGCCACTCGTCGGAGGCCGGCACGTGGACGACGAGCGTGGATGCGCGGCCGGGGCCGGATTCCGCCGTCTCGCCCGAGCACCCGGCGGCGACGAGGATCGACGCCACGAGCAGGCAACGCCTGGTCCCGTCCGGCGAATGGCGCATGAATCGTCCTCCTGTTGCCGACATGGTCAGCGAAAGTGACACGCGGCCGCGTGCCCGTCGACCTTCGTCTCGAGATGCGGCCGCTCGCGACGGCAGATCTCCTGGACCTCGGGACAGCGCGAAGCGAAGGGGCAGCCCGCGATCGGCTCGGTCGAGGAGGGCGGAGATCCCCGAAGGCGTTTTCGCTCTCTGCGGCGCCCGGTGCCCGGGTCGGGCACGGAGGAGACGAGCGCCTGCGTATAGGGATGGAGCGGCCGGGCGATCAGATCGCCGGCCGGCGCCTCCTCGACGATTCGGCCCAGATACATGACCGCGATCCGATCCGAGATACGCTCGACGACGCTCAGGTCATGGGAGATGAACAGCATCGCGATCCCCTGGCGACGCTGGAGATCGAGCAGGATCTCCAGCACCTGAGCCTGGACGGAGACATCGAGCGCCGAAACCGGCTCGTCCGCCACGAGCAGCTCCGGCTCCGGACCGATGGCCCGTGCGATCGCGATCCGCTGCCGCTGGCCGCCGCTCATCTCGTGCGGGTAGCGATGCATGAAGTACGGCTCCAGACCCACCTGCCGAAGAAGCCTTGCCACCTCCCGCTCCTCGTCCCGCCTCTCTACCAGACCGTGGAGTCGAATCGGCTCGGAGAGGATCCGCCGGATCTGCATGCGGGGGCTGAGCGCTGCGTAGGGATCCTGGAAGACGACCTGCATGCGGCGCCGAACGGATCGCATCTCGCGCCGGGAGAGCCGGAGCACCTCTTCGCCGTCGAAGCGCACCGATCCGTTCGTGGGTTCCACCAGCCGGACGATGGAGCGGCCCAGTGTGGTTTTCCCGGAGCCCGACTCGCCCACGAGGCCGAGCACCTCGCCCCGGCGCAACTCGAGATCGACGCCGTCCACCGCGCGCACCCACCCTCGCTCGCCGAACCAGCGGCCGCCGAAGGGAAAGCGGGTCTCCAGGCCCTCGACGGCCAGTAGCGGTTCGATCACGGTTACCCGGTCCTCGCCTTGTAGCAGGCCACCATCCGTCCGGGCCGACCCTCGAGGGAGGGAAAGCGGTCGAGGCACTCCCGGTCGGCCAGCGGGCAGCGGGGGTGGAAAGTGCACCCGGGCGGAAGGTCGAGCAGGTCCGGCACCGAGCCGGGGATGCCGTGCAGCGGCTCCTGCTTCCCGATCCCGAGCCTCGGCATGGCGGCCAGAAGGCCGTTCGTATAGGGATGTGCTGCCTCCCGGAAGAGCTCTCGCGCCCCCCCCGTCTCGACCAGCTTGCCGGTGTACATGACCAGCATTCGCTCGGCCGTCTCCGCCACCACGCCCAGATCATGCGTGATCAGCAGGACGGCCATACCGTGGCGGGCTTGCAGATCGGCCAGCAAGTCGAGGATCTCGGCCTGGACCGTCACGTCGAGGGCCGTGGTCGGCTCGTCGGCGATGAGCAGACGTGGCCTCGTGCACGTGGCGATGGCGATCACGGCTCGCTGCTTCATCCCTCCCGAGAGCTCGAACGGATACGCCTTCGCACGCTTCTCCGGTTCCGGGATCCCCACGTCACCCAGGATCCGCACGGCCTCGGCTCGCCCTTCGTCCTTCGACAGCCCGCGGTGAACCTGGAGGACTTCGGCGATCTGCCGCCCGACCGGGTACACCGGGTTGAGCGCTGCACCCGGCTCCTGGAATACCATTCCGATCTCGCCTCCGCGCACGGCTCGAAGCCGCTCGGGGTCCACTCCGAGCAGATCGTCTCCCCGGAAGATCACACGACCGCCCACCACGCGTCCGGGAGCCGGCACCAGATCCAGGATCGAGAGGGCCACGATCGTCTTCCCGCACCCCGACTCCCCGACGAGCGCCACGGTCTCTCCTTCGTCGATCTCGAAGGTGACGTCGTCCACCGCGCGCAGCTCTCCCTCGTCCAGGAAAAACGTCGACCGAAGTCCGTCGACCCGGAGGAGGCTCACACGTACTTCCGCATCAGCGTCTTCGGATCGAAGGCGTCTCTGAGCCCGTCGGCCAGCAGGTTGAAACAGAGGATCGTCGTGGTGAGCAGCACGCCGGGGAAGAGCGCCACCCACCAGGCGACGAGCAACGCGTCCTGCCCCTGGCTGATCATGTTGCCCCACGAGGGCGTGGGAGGCCGGATCCCGATCCCGAGAAAGGAGAGGCCGGCCTCGGCCCCGATCATCCCGCCGACCATGAGCGCCGCGCTCACGAGTACCGGAGCCATGGCGTTCGGGATGAGATGACGCACGATGATCAGATGGGATGGCAGACCGATCGCTCGAGCGCTCTCGATGAATTCCCGCTCCTTGAGCGAGAGGATCTCGCCGCGAACGAGGCGAGCCGTCCCCGTCCACGAGGTGAGCCCGAGGATAAGCACCAGGAACACGAGGTTCGCCTCGAACACGCCCACCAGGGTGAGCATGAGGAAGAAGGTGGGAAACGCGATGATCACGTCGACGAGACGCATGAGCAGATTGTCGATCCAGCCGCCGACAAAGCCGGCGACCGATCCGTAGATGGTCCCCACCGCGACGGCCACGATCACGGCCAACAGGCCCACGGAGAGCGAGACCCGCGCTCCGTAGACGGCGCGACTGAACAGATCCCGCCCGAACTCGTCCGTGCCGAACAGGTGTTGTGCTGAGGGGGCCAGGTACCTCGTCGCGAGCACGTTCTCGATCGCCGCCGGATCCTGGGGGGCCAGGATCGGCGCCAGCACGGCGACGAGATAGAGGAGTCCGATCACGTAAACGGCGACCACGGCCAGCGAGTTGGCGCTGAAGCGACGGAGACCGATCCGGAGGGGGCTGCGGCCGGCAGTCGCGCGATCCGGCTTCGCGCCTTCGGTGTCCCTCGCGTCGAGCAACCGTCGCACGTCGAAGATCGAGAAGACGACGGAACCGAGCAGCGCGGCCAGCAGAAAGCGCGTGGCGATCCAGCGATCGATCCCCGGAGCGCTCCAGGCGTTTCGGAACGCGTCCCAGCGGAGCACCAGCACTGCGCTCAGGAGCGCCGCCAGCGTTAGCAGCTGAAGCCCGCGGCGCCGGCTCGCCACGGCCAGATGGCCAGCCCCGGGCAGCAAGGCGAGCCAGAGCACGG
The DNA here is from genome assembly GCA_964510615.1 of uncultured Gemmatimonadota bacterium. Taxonomy (GTDB): domain Bacteria; phylum Gemmatimonadota; class Gemmatimonadetes; order Palauibacterales; family Palauibacteraceae. The sequence continues at coordinate 19,515 of CAZEBA010000020.1, read as the reverse complement.
GCGGGCGCCTCATCGCCTCGCCTTCCTCGACCCGTCGTAGGAGACGCGTGGGTCGACGACGGCATAGGTGACGTCGGCGAGCAGGTTGCCGAGTACGACGAGAACGGCGGCGATCATCGTCGTGGCCAGGATGACCGGGTAGTCGCGGGCTCCGATCGCCTCGACGGCCAGCAGGCCCATGCCCGGCCAGGCGAAGACCTTCTCGATCAGCACCGCGCCCCCCAGCAAGAACGGAAGCGACATTCCGTAGATCGTCAGAATCGGGATGAGCGCGTTCCGGAGCGCGTGCTTGAGGATGACGGTGCGCTCCCGGAGACCGCGGGCCCGCGCCGCCAACACGTACTCCTCGCTCAGCACCTCGAGCAGCTTGCTCCGCATGTAACGGGCGGTCCCCGCTGCAGAGGCTACCCCCAGCACGAACACCGGAAGAGCCAAATGCCACGCCTGATCCAGCCGCTTTCCCCACCAGGAGAGCATCTCGTAGTCCAGCGAGCGCGTCTGCGAGGTAGGGAACCAGCCCAGGTTCACGGAGAGGACCAGGACCAGCATCAGCGCGAGCCAGAAGCCCGGAATCGAGTAGACGATCAGCGATCCCAGAGTTACCGACTTGTCGGCCAGCGAGTACTGCTTGACGGCCGAGAAGATGCCGAGCGCGATCCCCACCAGCGCGTCGAACAGCAGCGCCAGCACGGCCAGCTGGAGCGTGTACGGAACTCGCTCCGCGATCAGGCTGGCCACGGGGCGTCGGTAACGGAACGACTCGCCCAGATCACCCTGCGCCAGGTTGCCCAGCCACTTGCCGTACTGGACGTGGATCGGCTGGTCGAGCCCGAACTTCTGCCGGATCAGCTCGATCACCTCCGGGTCCATCTGCCGCCGGAAGCGGGGCTCGAGGAACATGTCCATGGGGTCGCCGGGCGCCAGATGGACGATGAAGAAGGTGATCGTTGCGATGCCGAGGAGCAGCGGGATGGCCTGGAGCAGACGCTTGGCGATGTAGCGGATCACGGCTGCGGCTCCTCCAGCCACAGCTCATCTATGTGCGCGACGGGATCGATCCGCCACGGGGAGCTCAAGCCCCTCACCCGTCGGTGCGCCACGCTCGTGCCCGCCGAGGTATAGAGGAAGGTCACTGGGAGGTCCCGCCGGAAGATCTCCATCAGCTGCGCGTAGGCGGCATCCTCCTCGTCGGGCACCCAGGTAGCGGCGGCCCTATCGATGAGCGCCACGACGTCGGGGTTCCGGTAGCCGATCGGGGGGCCCTCCCCCAGCCGGAACCGCTGGAGCCATGGGGTCTCGTAGACCCGCAGCCAGGAGAGCACCGCCTCGAACTCTCCTGCCTCCATCCGCTCCGCGATCACCGACGGGTCCAGGGACTGGATCTCCATTCCCACGCCGACGTCGCGGAGCCAGGACTGCACGTACACGGCAGGCGTGGTCGTGCCGGGCAGACTCTCATCCGAGAACGTCCGGGCCAGGAGGGTGAACCGAAACGGCCGTCCGTCGCGGTCCCGGATGCCATCGCCGTCCCGATCGCGCCACCCGGCTGCCTCGAGCAGGTCACGAGCGGCATCCGGGTCGTGGGGGATGGGCGGCGGGAGGTCGCGTCTACGCAGCTGGTCCGGCGTGAACGGGCCGTCCGCGATCGGCGTCGTCTCCGGCAGGTTAAGGGCCCCTAGCAACTCGCGCCGGTCGATGGCCAGGGTGAGGGCCCGCCGCACCCGGGCATCTTCGAAGAGCGGGTAGTCGTTCTTCCAGTACAGCGCCCAGAAGTAGGTTTCTCCGCTCCCGCCGCGATAGACCCGGAACCGCTCGTCCCCCTCGACCTTGGGGAGCTGCACAGCCGGAAATGAAGGGACGACGTCCACCGCGCCGCTCAACAGCTCCGTGAGCCCCGCATCGGAGGAGAACTTGAGGATCACGCGCTCGATGGACGGCTTGCCGAGATAGAAGTCGGGGTTCGCCTCCAGCTCCATCGACGTCAGGGGATCGAGGCGGACGAAGCGGTAAGGCCCGTTCCCGACCGGCCGCGTCCAGAAGTCCCATGCAGGCAACGCCGCCGGATCCTCATCGCGCAGGAGGTGCCTGGGGTAGAAGACCATCCAGCGCTGATAGAGGCGGCGCGCATGTCCCGAGCGGATGGTGACCGTCGAGTCGTCGTGAACGCTCACCGACTCGAACGCCCCTGCGCCGTAATCCGGGTCCGCGTAGCCGCGCCACAGCTCGATCGTGAAGGCGATGTCGCGGGCCGTGAACGGGACGCCGTCGTGCCAACGGACGTCCGTGCGCAGGTGATAGGTCCATTCCCGGTAGTCGGGCGAAGGCTCCCAGCGCCGGGCCAGGCGGCCCACCAGCCGTCCCGTCGTGTCCTGCTTCAGCAGCGGCTCGAAGATGAGAAGCTTGGCATCCATGTCGTGGGACGGATTGAACACCTCGCGCCCACAGCAGTAGGCGACCGTAAGGGTAGTTGGCTCGTCGACCGACGGGACGGCCCGGTCAGCGGGACCCATGCAGGCCGTGGCCGCTGCCAGCCCAGGGAGAACGGCCAGAATCCTCCGCAGGCGCCGGGCCGCGTTCCTCACGGCTCCTCCTGGATCCAGAGCTCTTCCGGGCGCCTGAGCCACCCGCGGCCCTGGCGGATTCCGCGGATCCGTCGGTGGGCGACGTAGCGGTAGACGCCGGGGAAGAGGAGCATCACGGGTGAGTCGCGGCGAAGGATCTCGTTGAACCGGGTGTAGAGCGTGTCCTGCGCCGCGGGATCGGGTGTCGCCAGGGCGACCTCGAGGAGGTGTGCGGCCTCCGCATCGTGATAGCCGAATCGCACCTGCGCATTCCCCGTTTCGCCGGGCTCCGGATTCGCAGGGCCGCCGAACCAAGACCAGAGGATCGTATGCGCATCCTGGTTTTCCCAGATGATGGCGGCGTCGAACTTCCCGAAGCGTAGCGCCTCCCGCACGACGGCCATCTCCATCGGGCGCACCTCCGCCTCGACGCCGACGCGCCGCCACCGGTCCTCCATGAGGAGCGCCATCGACTCGGCGCCAAGCGATCCCCCCTGCGGAGACAGGAGCGTGAACCGCGCTTCCTGGCCGGCCTTGTCACGAATACCATCACCATCGCGGTCCACCCAGCCCGCCTGCTCCAACAGCCGTCTCGCACGCTCTGGATCGTAGACGGGCACCCGATCCCACCCTCGGCGGCGATCGGGATCCAGCCCGCCATCGTTCCCCAGCCCACCCACCAACGGGATCTCCTCGGGCAGGTTCACCACCCGGGCGAGCTCCCCGCGGTCGAGTGCGTGATCGAGCGCCCGTCGAACGCGGGCATCCGCCAGGAGGGGATGCCGGTGGTTCCAGTAGACGAGGTAGATCTCGCTCCAGTCGTTGTCGTAGTAGACGACGAACCTTTCGTCGGCATCGAGCTTCAGCAGGTCGGCCGGTCCCAGGTCGAACGCGGCGTCGGCCGCACCGCTCGTCAGCTCGATCACGGGGTTGGCGCTGCTGAACTTCGCCACCACCGTGCGGATCGATGGTTCCCCGGCGTAGTAGTCGGGATTCGCCTCGAACTCGATCATCGTCCGTGGGACGCGCCGCACGAATCGGTAGGGGCCGTTTCCGATTGGTCGTTCCCAGAAGTCCCACTCGTAGAACCGGGCGGGGTCGAGGTCTCCCAGGAGATGCTTCGGGAAGAAGACCGTCCATGCCCCTCCGGGGGGATGGTACGTCGGTCTCTCGAGAAAGAGCGCGATCGTCTGGTCATCCACTACCACAGCGGAATCCAGCCCCCAGATCCGGGCGGGGAACAGCACGTCGGGATGACGGAACAGCTCGGCGCTGAACGCGACGTCATGCGCCGTTACCGGGATCCCGTCGTGCCACCGCACGTCGTCCCGCAGGCGCAGCGTCCACCTGCGGTAGTCTTGGGAATGTGTCCAGGATTCCGCCAGTCGCGGATTGATTACGGCTCCGTCCTCGTCGGTCAGCGGCAGAAACAGCAAGGATTTCAGGCTGTAAAGGCGCATCTGGGCTGCCTCGCTGCCCTGCACCAGGACCGTCATGCTGGCGCTGCGGTCGGGATCCCCGGAAGCGGCGCCGCACGCCAGGCCCATGACGGAGACGACAAGTGTCGTTGCGCGGCACGTCGAACAGCCTCGCCCGGAACGCTCCGCCAGCGGGACTGTTCCGGACGCGCTCACGGCTCGTCCTCGATCCAGAGTTCCTCGGGGGAGTCCAGCAACAGTCCGCCCGGGCGAAATCCACGAATCCGGCGGTGAGAGAAGTGGGGCTCGACGACGGGGAAGAGGAAGGCGACCGGCATGTCGCGGCGAAGGATTGCGTTGATGCGGCGGTAGAGTGAGTCCTGGGCCTCGAGATTCGAAGCGCGGTACACCTCGCGGAGCAGTCGTGCCGCTTCCTGGTTTCGGTAGCCGAACGGCGGAGGGCGCCCGGACTCACGTTCGGGTTCCCACGGGAGAGGTAGTCCCATCCAATCACCGAGGATCCCACTGGGCGTATTGTCGACGAGGTTGATCATGGCCTCGAAATCGCCCCGCCGCAGGGCCTCCTTCGCAGCAGCGAGCTCCATCGGCCTGAGGTCGAGCGCCACACCCACCCGCCGGAGCTGGTCCTGGATGAACAGCCCCTGCTCCCGGCCCCGGTGGTCCCCTTCGCTGATAACCGTCAGCGTGAAACGTGCCTCCCGGCCGGCGCGCTCCCGCACCCCGTTCCGATCCACATCGACCCAGCCCGCCTGGCTCAGCAGTCGTTCCGCCCCCACCGGATCGAAGGCCGGTCCCTGATCCCACCCTCCGCGCGTATAGGGATGGTCATGGAGGTCCTCGTTCGAGACGCCGCCCACAAGCGGCATCTGCTCCGGGTAGTTGAGGAGCCGCGCAAGCTGGCGCCGATCGATCGCGTGGCTGAGCGCCCGCCGCACCGCGGCTTCGGCCAGCAGGGGGTGGTGCTGGTTCCAGTGGATCGCCACCAGCTCCGACCAGTCGTACGTATGGTGGAGGTTGAAGCGGGGATCGCCCGCGAGCTTGAGCACGTCCGTCGGGCCGACGATCAACGCGACATCTACACTACCGCTCCTGAGCTCGATAAGGGGCTCCCCCCTGACCTTCACCACTAACCTCTGGATCGTAGGCTTGCCGGCGTAAAAGTCCGGGTTTGCCTCGAACTCGAGCATCGTCTGTGGAACGCGCCGAACGAAGCGGTAGGGACCGTTGCCCACCGGATGGTGCCAGAAGTCCCATTCGAAGAACTCGGCGGGATCGAGGTGTTCGAGCCGATGCCTCGGCAGATAGACCGTGCATCCGCCGACTGGCCGCCCCACTGGCGGAGGCAATGTCGGTCGCTCGAGGCTCAGCATCAGGGTGTAGTCGTCGGGCGCCCAAATCGAATCGTACCGGCTCATTAGCCCGGCGCCGCACGGAGGGAAGAGCACGTCGGGGTGAGAGAAAAGCTCGACGCTGAACACGATGTCGTGCGCGGTCACAGGGACGCCGTCGTGCCACCGCACGTCTTTCCGCAGATGAACCGTCCACGTGCGAAAGTCGCCCGCGTGCTCCCACGATTCGGCGAGGCGCGGCGCGACCTCGAAGCTGTGCCCCTGTACCAGCGGGAGAAACAACAGGTGCTTGGTGCTGTTGACGAGCATGGCGTAGTGCTCGCCGTCGTCCATCAGCACCGTCATGGTCGATTCACGGTCCCGACTCTCAGGCGCCAGGCCGCACGCGAGCGCCAGGGAGGCAGCGAGGAGCGCCGAGCAGCTGCGGGCGGGCGGTAACCCGGCCCGGGTATGACTTCCCGTCGGTTCCCGCCTGCGTGCGGTCATGGCTCGCTCTCGCCGTCCTCGATCCAGAGGTTGCGGATCGCCGCGATCGGGTGCGCGCGGTCCGGCGTTCGCAGGCCGCGGACCCTGCGGTGCGCGGCATACGCCTCGAAGTAGGGGAACAGGAACGTGATCGGCACGTCGCGCCGGAGGATCGCGTTGACGCGCGCGAAGACCGTGTCCTGGCCGGCCGGCGTCCGCTCCAGCGTGAGCGCTTCAAGGAGCCGCACGACCTCCGGGTTTCGGTACTCGATCTTCGTCCCCTCCCCGAAGAAGTCCTGGCGGAGAAGATCCGCCGGGACGTTACGGATGTCGTGGACCGTGACGTCGAAGTCACCGGACCGGTAGAACTGCCACCACACCCGGCTCTCGACTGGTCGAATCTCCAGCTCGACGCCGACCCTCCGAAGCTGATCCTGGAGCAGGATTGCGGGCTCGAGCGTGCTCAGGATCCCTCCCTGGCGTGCGAGGAGCGTCAGGCGTGCCTCCGCCGGCCCCCGCGACCGAACGCCGTCGCCATTCCCATCGATCCAGCCCGCCTCGTCCAGCAGCCTGCGGGCCACGATGGGATCGAAGACGAAGCCCGTGTCCAGCTTTCCCGCTCGATACAGATCCAGCGCCCGGTCATCAGGTGAGAGCCCGCCAACGAGCGGCATCTCGTCGGGCAGGTAGAGGAGGCGGGCCAGGGTCCGCCGATCGATCGCGTGGCTGAGGGCCCGGCGAACGACCGGGTCCGTCAGGAACGGGTGGCGCTGATTCCAGTGGATCGCCTGCGGCTCGGCGGTGATCCACTGGTAGTAGACACGGAATCGCTCATCCGCTGCGAGCGCGGCGATCTCCGGCGCGGACAGATAGTAAACGGCATCCACGTTCCCGCTCTTGAGCTCGGTCACCTTGCTGGCGCTGCTCAACCGGAGCACGACGTGCTCGATCAACGGGGCGCCGCCGAAGTAGTCAGGGTTCGCCTCGAGCTCGATCACGGTTTTCGGCACGCTCCGGACGTACCGATAGGGGCCGTTTCCGACGGGATGGGTCCAGAAATCCCAGTCGTAGAAGCGCGCCGGGTCCAGGTCCTCGAGGAGGTGCTTCGGATAGAAGACCGGCCAGCCGGCAAGCGCGTCCTCCGGGCCCGCGGGGCGCGAAAACGCGAGGACGAGCGTGTGGTCGTCGGGGACCGCGATCGAGTCGATCGGCTGGGCGAAGCCGTGCAGAGCTACGTCGGGATCTCGGAATAGCTCGAGGCTGAACGCCACGTCGTGCGCGGTGAACGGCACGCCATCGTGCCACCACACGTCCTGCCGCAGGTGGTAGGTCCAGGTCCGAAAGTCGGTCGAGTGCTCCCAGCTCTCTGCGAGCCCGGGACGGGCGCCGATCCCGTAGCCGCGCACCAGCGGCTCGAACATCAGGAACTTGGGGTGGTCGTCGGCCGCTGGTCCGAGGACGCGATCGTCACCCTCGAACAGGATGGTAAGTGTGGTGGCCCTCCGGGCATCGCCGGCCGTCGAGCTCGCGGAGTCCCCGGGAGCGGAGGCCTCCGGCTCGCCGCATGCCAGAGCCAGCACCACCGTGAAAGCGATGTGACGTGTCCATGCCGCCGAGGGCCCGGTCGTCGCTTGCCGGGAAATGAGGCCTCCGGGATCTGCCTGCGTGTGACGGGGCTCGTCTTCCGCCGGCTGCACACCGGTACGATCTCCGTCTTCCACGGCCCATGTTGTTCCACGCCCCATCCCGACGCCACCCTCCACGCGCCACTGCCTTGCCTCTACCTTGGCGGAACGGGTCCGTACGGGACGGAGAATCGGAAGGCGGAGAATGCGGAAAGCGGCGCCGGACGCGCGGCCATCGTTGAGCCACTTCTACCTGCTGGCCCTGGGCATCTCGTGGGCCGGCTGGATCCCGTTTGCTGCGGGAGAAGTGGGCCTCTTGCCTGTCCGCATTCCGTGGGAGGTTCCCCTGCTGGCGCAATTCGGACCCAGCGTCGCGGCGATTGCGCTCACCGGGTTGCAGAGCGGTCGATGCGGCGTCCGAGCGTTGCTCGGCCAGGTCCTGCGCTGGCGCATGCCCGCCCGTTGGTATCTCGTGGCAGTTCTGACTGTCCCAGCCATCGCGGGCGTATGGTTGCTGATCCATGCGCAGCTCGGAGGCCACGTCCCCGGCTGGGAAGACGTGAGAGAATGGCCGCTGCGTTACGCCGAGGTGTTCGGGGGAGGAGGTGTCTACGCAATCGACTCCACCCCCCATCCCTCGCTGGGTCCGATCGGGCTGTTACGTCGGCTCGTAGAGCTGAGCCCGTGGCTGGCCGTCGCCAATTTCGTGGTTTTTTCCCTGCTGACCGGTCCGGTGTCCGAGGAGTTCGGCTGGCGCGGGTGGCTCCTGCCCCGACTCCAGGAGAGTCGCTCGGCGCTCCAGGCCAGCCTTGTCGTGGGCCTTCTCTGGGGCTTCTGGCATACCGGACCGGACTTCTGGCGCCTGCTGTTCGAAGGGGATGTGCGAGCATTCCTCTACCCGCTGGCGATGACGGCGGGCACCGTTCCCCTGTCCGTCATCCTCTGTTGGCTGTACAACAGCACGGGCTCGAGCCTGCTGCCACCCATGCTGTTCCACGCATCGTTCAACGCGACCCTCTCCGTGCTTGCACTGACTTGGGTCTCACGATCGAGACTCTCCATCGGAGCGGAGCTCGTCTTCGGTCTCTGGCTCTTCGCGGCTTTCGTCATCGTCCGATACGGCGCCAGTCACTTGTCGGTGCGCCAAGGAGAGCTCGACGACTAGGGTCAGGCGTTGCGGAGCGGGTTCCAGGCCGCGCCGGACCGCCGGGTCTCGGAGAGCCGCTCCTCGGCGATCCGGTCGGCCGCCTCGGCCGTGCTGATTCCCCGTTCCTCCGCGACCCGGATCACGTTGAGCGTCTGATCCCGGATCTGCGAGACCTTCTCGAAGATGCGTGCGTCATCCGTCGGAGCGCCGAGGATCTCCTCCTGGCACCGGATCAGCCCGCCCGAGTTGACCAGATAGTCGGGGGCGTACACGATGCCCCTCTCCTGCAGCTCGGACGCGTGGCGAGGCTCGGCGAGCACGTTGTTCGCCGCTCCCGCGACTCCGAGGCAGCGGAGCCTTCCGATCGTCCCGTCGTTGACCACCGCGCCGACGGAGCAGGGGGAGAAGACATCGCACTCGACGTCGTAGATCTCGCCCGCATCGACCGCCGCCGCGCCGAACGTCTCCACCGCCCGCCGTACGGGCTCATCGACGACATCGCACACTGTCAGCCGGGCACCCGCCTCGTGGCAGTAGCGGGCGATGTGGGCTCCGACGTGGCCCAGCCCCTGGATTGCGACGTGGCGTCCCGAGAGGTCATCGCTTCCCTTGGCGGCCTCGAGGACCGCCCGGATACCGCAGGTGACGCCGTAGGCGGTCGCGTAGGACGGATCACCCGCCCCGCCGGCCTCGCGTGGCACGCAGGAGACGTGTCGGGTCACGCCTCGGAGGACGGCCATGTCCTCGGAACCGGTGCCGATGTCCTGTCCGGCGATATACTCGCCCTCTAGCTGGTCGATGAACCGGCCCATGGCGTGGAGGAGGCTCTCCGTCTTGGCGGACCGCGGATCCCCGAGGATCACGGACTTGCCGCCGCCGAGCCGTACGCCGCTGATCGCGGCCTTGTAGGTCATCCCGAGCGCGAGGCGGAGAACGTCCTCGAGAGCCTCCTCCTCCGTCTCGTACGGACGCATCCGGACGCCGCCGAGCGCGGGGCCGAGCGTCGTGTCGTGGATCGCGATGATGGCATGCAGCTCGGAGGGGCCGTCGTGGCAGAAGAGCACCTTCTCGAAGTCGTGCTCGCCGAGCCGGTCGAAGATCCGCATGCCGGAACCTTATGACCCTCCGAGCCATGCCGCGAGGCTCTCCTTCAGGCTGACCCAGGCGATCCAGCCCACCAGCAGCGGAGCCACGTATCGGATGAGGAAGGCGGCCACCGGGATCAGGCGCTGAAACACCGGCGAGGCGCCCACGCGCAGCTCCTCCTCCGGCGCCCTCATGAACCAACCGGCGAAGATCGCCACCCCCAGGACGCCGAGCACGGTGAGCAGCTCCGCCGCCAGGCGGTCCATGATCGCGAGGGCCGGCATCGAGAACGCCGGTGCCAGACCGATGAGACCGGCGGCGGATCCGGCCAGGAGCACCGCCCCGCGACGGGCGAGGCCGAGCTCGTCCATGAGGACGGCGGTCACCACCTCGAGGAGGGACACGGCCGAGGTGATCGCCGCGACGATGAGGGCAAGAAAGAAGACCGAGCCGACGAGACGGCCGACGACCCCCATGGTGAGGAAGCCCCCCGGCAGCGAGATGAACAGGGTTCCCACCGTGCTCTCGCCCACCTCCTCCGAGAGCCCGAGGGCGAAGACGATGGGAAACACGACCAGCCCCGCGACGAACGCCACCGAAAAGTCCGACAACGCGATCACGGCCGCTTCCCGGTTCAGGTTCTCATCGCGCGAGTAGTAGGAGGCGTAGGTGATCATGATCCCCATCCCGACGCTGAGCGAGTAGAACGCCTGCGCGGCGGCCCCCTGCAGGACGATCGGGTCGAGCACCTCGCGGATCGACGGCGAGAGGTAGAAGCGATAGCCGGCGGCGGCGTCCGGCAGAGTGGCGGCCCAGATCGCCAGCCCCAGAAGGAGAAGGAAGAGGGTCGGCATCATCAGCAGGCTGGCCCGCTCGATGCCCCGACGCACCCCGAACAGCACGATTCCGATCGTGGCGGCGATCGACGCCAGGTGGAATCCGGCGGCCGGCGGCCCCGACGCGACCGCCTGGAACCGCGCCCCCGGGTCGGAGGGGAAGCCCTGCAGGACGGCATCGAGGGCGTAGCGGGCCGCCCAGCCGGTCACCACCGACAGGTAGGCCAGGATCAGCAGGCAGATGACGACGAACAGCAGACCCAGCGGCACCCACGCCCGCCCGCCGATGCGCCGCAGCGCGCCCACGGGGGAGAGACGGGCGCGCCGGCCGATGGCGAACTCGGCGAGCATCACCGGCACGCCGATCAGGAAGGTCATGAGCAGGTAGGCGACGACGAACGCGGCGCCGCCTCCCTCCGCCGCTTGGTACGGGAAGCGCCACATGTTCCCGAGTCCGACGGCCGAGCCGACGGCCGCCAGCACGAAGCCGAGTCGGGTACCGAAGAACTCCCGGTCCCGGCCCGCCGTGTCGGGCGGTCGCTGCGTCACGATCCCCGATCGCTGTCGAGGAACGTCTCCACCTCCCCCCGGGTCGGGAGCGAGGGCTGGGCACCGGGGCGCGTCGTGCTCAGGGCCGCCGCCCGGTTGGCGAAGCCGGCCGCGGCCTCGAGCGTGGCGCCCTCGGCCAGCGCCACCGCGAGGGCTCCGTTGAACGCATCGCCGGCGGCGGTGGTATCGACGGGCACCACCCGGTAGCCGGGAACCACCCGGCTTCCGTCCTCATCGGCCAGCAGGGCTCCGTCCGGGCCGAGCGTGACCACGATGCGCGGAACTCCCGCCTCGCGCAGCCGCGCCGCCGCCGCTCGCGCCGCTGCCTGCGCTTCAGCCGGGTCGGCGTCGCGCCCGGGCGCCGCGCCACCGTCCTCGCGCTCGAGGGCCGCGTCACCGTCGCTTCCCGGCGCTGCGCCGCGGTCGCGCCCGAGGCCCGCGGCCAGAGCGGCCGCCTCGCCGGCGTTCGGCGTCAGCACCGACACGTGAGGGATCATTTCCGGATCGAGCGGAGCCACGGGCGCGGGGTTGAGGATGACGCGGATGCCCGCGCGCCTCGCCCTCTCCACGGCCCGGGCCACGGTCGGCATCGGGATCTCCAGCTGCAGCAGGAGGACGTCGGCGGCCTCCAACGCCGGCGCCGCCCGGTCGACGTCCACCGGCGAGAGCCGCGCGTTGGCTCCCGGGGCGACCGCGATCGCGTTCTCGCCGGCGGCGTTGACCACGATCAGCGCGACGCCGCTCGGCGCGTCGGCATCCGTGACCACGAAGCTCGTGTCGACCCCATCCTCCTCGAGCGCGCGTCGAGCCTCCCGACCGAAGTCATCGGCCCCCAACCGGCCGACGAACGTCACGTGGGCTCCGAGCCGGGCCGCGGCCACGGCCTGGTTGGCGCCCTTGCCCCCGGCTGCTGTCAGGAACGAGGAGCCGAGGACCGTCTGGCCCGCGGCGGGCAGGATCGGCGCCCGGACGACGAGGTCGGTGTTCGAGCTCCCGACGACCACGATGCGAGGCGGCATTCAGCTCTCGCCGAGGCTGCGGTACAGCATCTCCTTCCAGGCCGGCACGTCGATCGCCCAGCAGACGGTGGCGTTCGGTTCGGCCAGCCGGCTCCATACCGCCTGGTTGTGGGGGTAGTCGTAAACGTCCAGCCGGTCGATGACGGTCATGCCGCGGGTCAGGTCGCTCTCGGTCTCGACCTGCACCCGATGACGGCTGCGGCGGGTGCAGATCGCCGGATCGAGCGCGATACCCATCGCCACCGGGTCCGGGAGCTCGAGCCCCCTCGCTCCCGACTGTCGGCGTGCAGCCTCGAGCGCGGTGGCGTTGCAGTCGATCGCGAACCGGGCGATCGGCGTGCCGAGGCTCTTCACGTACGCCCGCTCGGCCTCGTCGAGCTCGGCGTCGCCGCGGCAGAGCTCCCAGCCCACGAGCTCGATCGGCAGCCCCGAGTCGAAGACGATCCGCGCGGCATCGGGATCGACCCAGATGTTGTATTCGGCCGCCGGCGTCACGTTGCCGACGGTGCCGCCGGACCCCCCCATCACCACGCAGCGTCCCACCAGGTTCGGCAGATCGGGCGCGAGCGCCAGCGCCCGAGCGAGGTTGGTGAGCGGTCCCAGGGTGACGAGCAGAAGCCCCGGGTTGTCTCGCGCCACCGCGACGATCACCTTCGGCGCCTCGCCGTCGGCGGCCTTCCGCCGCGGGGGCGGATACCCCTGGTCGCCCAGGCCGTCGCCGCCATGGAAGAACTCCGCCGTCACCAACTCGCGCCGGAGCGGCCCGGTCGAGCCCCGGTAGACCGGGGCGTCGGAGCCGCATGGCTCCAGCGAATAGAGGGCGTTGCGGACGCCGCGGTCGACGGGGACGTTGCCGGCCACGACGGTCACGGCCCGGACCTCCACATCCGGGCAGCGCGCCGCCATGATGAGCGCCACCGCGTCGTCGGAGGCGGTGTCGGTATCGATGAGCAGGGGCCGAGGCAAGCCGGTCTGCTAGCCGATGGCCCTCATGATGGCACGCCGCGCCGCGACCTCGGTCAGCGCCAGCCGGTACTCGGCCGAGGCGTGCGCGTCAGCCACAGGCGCCTCGATCGCCTCGGCGGCGAGACCGCAGGCTTCCCGCACGAGCTTCTCGCTCGGCGACGCGCCGCCGAGGCGTTCCTCCACGGCACCGAGCCGGATCGGACCGGAGCTCACGCCCGTAAGCGCGACCCGGGCGGCGGCGATCGTCTCCCCGGCTCGCTCGACCACGGCGGCGGCGCCGACGAGCGCGAACCCCGAGGCCGCCTGCCGGAACTTCTCGTAGGCGCCTCCGGCTCCGGCCGGCTGGCGGAATCGGATCTCGGTCAGGATCTCGCCCGGCTCGAGCGCGGTGGTCCAGAGGCCGCGAAAGAAGCCGCTTGCCGGGATCGTCCGCTCGCCCGCCGGGCCGCGGGCCACCAGCGACGCATTGAGGGCGAGGACGGCGGCCGGGAGGTCGGCGGCGGGATCGGCGTGCGAGAGGCTGCCGCCGATGGTTCCGAGATTGCGGACCTGGAGGTCGCCCACGGAGGCCGCCGCTTCCGCCAGGCAGCGGGCGCTGCCCGACCCGAGGAGATCGGAGGCGACCAGCTCCCGGTAGGTCGTGAGGGCCCCGATGGCGATCTCGTCCCCGTCGGCGCGGATATGGCGCAGTGCCTCGATATTGCGCAGGTCCACCAGCATCGCCGGCCGGTCGAGACGCAGCTTGAGCGTGGGAAGCAGGCTCTGCCCGCCCGCCAGGAGACGGGCATCGTCCCGACCGGCGAGCAGCGAGAGCGCTTCCTCGAGGGAGTCGGGCGCGGCGTACTCGAATTCAGCGGGCAGCATCGCTCCCTCCTCCGGCTCGCGGGCCGCTCACCGGGAGCCGCCCGTACGCAGGGCCCGCCAGATCTTCTCCGGCCGGGCCGGCATGTCCAGGTGGTGGACGCCGAAAGGCGACAGGGCGTCCACGATCGCGTTGATCACGCATGGCGAGGCGGCGATCGTTCCCGCCTCGCCGATGCCCTTGGCCCCGAGCGGATTCACCGGGGTCGGCGTCGTCGTCTGATGCAGCTCGTATCGAGGCAGACGGCCGGCCTTCGGCAGGGCGTAGTCCATCAGGCTGCCGCCGACCAGCTGGCCGCCGGAGTCGTAGACGGCCTCCTCGAACAGCGCCTGCGCGATCCCCTGCGTGATGCCGCCATGCAGCTGACCCTCCACGATCATCGGGTTGATGACGTTGCCGCAGTCGTCCACCGCGATGTACCGCCGGATGGTCGGTTCTCCCGTGTCGGGGTCGATGTCCACGACGCAGAGGTGCGCGCCGAAGGGAAACGTGAAGTTAGGCGGCTCGAAGAAGTGCGTCGCTGCCAGGCCCGGCTCGACGCCCTCCGGCAGATCGGTCGCCAGATATGCCGCCCCGAGGACATCCGCCAGGGTCACGAACCGGTCCGGTGCCCCCTTGATGCTGAGCCGGTCGCCCTCGTACTCGACGTCATCCTCATGTGCCTCGAGCAGATGAGCGGCGAACTTCTTCGCCTTGGCCCGGATCGTGTCGAGGGCGAGCGATAGCGCCGCCCCGCCCACGGCGAGGCCGCGCGAGCCGAACGTCCCGATTCCCTCCGGCACGTAATCGGTGTCGCCGTGCACGACCTCCACCGCCTCGAGCGGCACGCCCAGCCGATCCGCGACGATCTGGGCGAAGGTCGTCTCCTCGCCCTGGCCGTGTGGGCTGATCCCCGTCTTCACCACCACGGCGCCCGTGCGGCGCACCTCGACCGTGCACGCCTCCCAGCCGCCGGCCGGGAGTGCGGCCGACGGGCCGATGCCGCAGATCTCCACGTAGGTGGCGAGACCGATCCCCATCACCTCTCCCCGGGTGCGCTTCTCCTCCTGCTCGCGCCGGAGGCCGTCGTAGTCGGCGATCTCCAGCAGCCGGTCGAGTGTCGCTTCGTAGTCGCCGCTGTCGTACACGAGCTCGGTGGTGGTGGTGGCCGGAAAGTCGCTCGCCGGCAGGAAGTTACGGCGGCGCACCTCGGCCGGGTCGAGCCCGGTCGCCGCGGCGACCAGGTCCATGACGCGCTCGATGAGGTAGGTGGCCTCTGGCCGGCCGGCGCCCCGGTAGGCATCCGTCGGCGTCTTGTTGGTGAACACGCCGCTGAGGTGGACCTCGAGGCTAGGCAGACGATAGCAGCCGGGCAGCATGAGGATCGTGAGCGTCGGGACAACGGGCGTGAGAAGCTGGTGGTAGGCGCCGAGGTCCTGGACGAGCCGGACCCGCATGCCGAGCAGCCGTCCCTCCCCGTCGGCGGCCACCTCCACGTCGGCGAGCTGATCCCTTCCGTGGGTCGTGGCCTGGAAGTCCTCTGTACGGGTCGCGGTCCACTTCACGGGGCGGTCGAGGGTCCGGGCGAGGTGGCCGACGAGGAACTCCTCGGCATAGACGTTGAGCTTGCTGCCGAAGCCGCCTCCCACCTCCGGGGCGATCACCCGGACGCTGTGCTCCGGCAGGCCGAGCCCGACGGCGAGCTGGGTGCGCAGCAGGTGGGGGATCTGGGTCGTGGACCAGAGGGTGAGCTTCCGGAGCCCGCGGTCGTAGCGGGCCAACACCGATCGCGGCTCGATCGCCACCGGAACCTGACGCTGGTTCCATATTCTCTGGCGGATCACCACCTCCGCCTCGGCCAGGGCCGCATCCACGTCGCCGGCCGCGAACGGAAACACGTAGGCGACGTTCGAGCCCTCCTCCTCGTGCACGAGCGGTGCGGACTCCGAGGTCGCCTGCTCGAGGTCGACGACGGCGGACAGCATCTCGTACTCGATTCGCACCCTATCGGCCGCGTCACGGGCCCGGGCCGGATCGTCGGCCACCACCGCCACCACCGCATCGCCCACGTAGCGGACCTTGTCGATCGTGAGGGCGCGATGCGGCGGCTGCTTCAGCTCCTCGAGGGTGTGGGCGACCGGCAGGCCGGCCACCGCTCCCTCGAGATCGGCGCCGGTCACCACCGCCACCACGCCCTCCATCCCTTCCGCCTCGGAGAGGTCGATCTCGGTGATCCGGGCGTGACCGTGCGGGCTCCGCACGAGCGCCAGGTGCAGCATGCCGGGGAGCTTGATGTCGTCGGTGTAGGTCGCCCTGCCCGTGATGAGGCGCGGATCCTCCTTCCGGCGGACCCGGGCGCCGATCTGCTTGGGGACGGCTCCGGTGTCCATCGTCACCCCCTCATCTCGCCGGCGGCGCCGAGGACGGCCCGAACGATGTTCTGGTAGCCGGTGCAGCGGCAGAGGTTGCCCTCCAGCCCGTGGCGAACCTCCTCGTCCGTGGGGTCGGGGTTCTCCTGCAGCAGCTGCCAGGCGGTGAGGATCATCCCCGGCGTGCAGAACCCACACTGGAGGCCGTGCTCCTTCCAGAACGCCTCCTGGAGGGGGTGCAGGGTCTCACGGTCGGTCGCTTCGGCGAGCCCCTCGATGGTCGTCACCCGACGGCCGTCGGCCTGAACGGCGAGGACGGTGCAGGACTTCACGGCCCGGTCGTCCAGCAGGACCGTACACGCTCCGCACAGACTCGTCTCGCAGCCGATATGTGTTCCGGTGAGATCCAGGACGTCGCGGAGGAGGTGGGCGAGCAGCAAGCGGGGCTCCACTTCGCGGTGGTACTCCCGGCTGTTCACCGTGAGTCGGATCGTTCGCTTCATACGTCCCTCCGGTCGTCGCGGCGGGGTCGATGAGGCCGACCCGCGGGAGAGGTGACGGGAGCAGCCAAGCTAAGCGGCATCCGCGAGCCCTTCAAGACGCGGCGCCGACATCTTCGCGGGGTTCGCGAGCCTCGGCCCGGCGTGTGAAAACGTGGCGTAGAAAGAGAAGTTTTTGCAGCTTGCGGCACCTTCCCACCCCGCCGCGCCTGGTCTCCCGTTCGCCGG
Source organism: uncultured Gemmatimonadota bacterium (assembly GCA_964510615.1). Classification (GTDB taxonomy): domain Bacteria; phylum Gemmatimonadota; class Gemmatimonadetes; order Palauibacterales; family Palauibacteraceae. The sequence continues at coordinate 2,535 of CAZEBA010000020.1, read as the reverse complement.
TCAAGTTGGCGTGGTTTAGCGCTATCGGGGACCTCGCCGCTTCCCGTTCGCTGCCGGAGAACCGGCTGGCATGGTCCCTCCACATGAGCACGGCCAGCAGAGGAACCACTCCACCGAATGGCCTAGTGGCCGGGAGGCACCATGCTGGAACTGTTCACGGCGCTCTGGAAGGACGAGACCGGTCAGGATCTCGCAGAGTACGCGCTACTGCTCGCCTTCATCGCGATCGCGGTCGTGCTGACGCTGCCTCTCCTGGGGCAGGCGATCGACGCGATCTTCAACAACATCCGCGGTGAGCTCGAGGCGGCTCCCGGCGGCAGCGGTGCGGGCGGATCCTAATCCGATCCGGTGAGGCTGGTGGCAGCCGGGGCTCGCCTCGGCTGCCGCGGCCAATGCAGGGAGCCGGGATCGGTCACGTGCCGGTTCCGGCTCTTTTCGCCTCGATCATGAGATGAGTCGAACCGCCGTCCCGACCGGGTGAGACGCCGAGAGGCGATACCGCACGGACGAAGACGACGGTCGGACACGAGAGGGAAGGCGCCCCAGAATGATCGACCTGCTGCTGACGATTGGGCTGATCGCCACCTGCGCGATCGCTGTCTGGTTCGATTTCAGGACCGGACGGATCCCCAACCGGCTGACCATGACCGGCCTGGCCGTGGCGCTGCTGCTTCGTGGCGTCGGAGGGCTCGATGCCCTGACGGCCGGTTCGATCGGAGCGGCCATCGCCCTCGGCCTTTCGCTGCCGCTCTTCCTGTTGGGCGGACTCGGGGGCGGAGACGTCAAGCTGCTGGTAGCGGTCGGTGCCTTCCTCTCGCCCTCCAGACTTCTCGTAGCGCTCGCGGCCATGGCCATCGTCGGGGGGCTGATCGCCCTGGTGGCGGTGGTCCGGAAGCGCGCGCTCGGCAGGACCCTCGCGAGCGTGTGGCGGATCGTGAAGGCGGCGATACTCGCGGCGCTCTTCCGCACCGTCCCGCGGAGCCCCCTGCCTACACTGCGCACACCGGGCGCGATCACCACCCCGTACGGGCTGGCGATCGCAGCCGGCGCAATCGTGGGGGTGTTGCTGTGATACGGACTTCTTTCCGCTCGCGGCTCGAGCGCATCAACCGCAGCGACGACGGCCAGTCCCTGGCGGAGTTCGCTCTCGTCCTCCCGATCCTGCTCGCGTTGCTGGTCGGGATCATCGAGTTCGCGAACGCCTGGAGGACCTATCAGGTGATCACCAACGTCGGCCGGGAGGGAGCGCGTGTGGCCGTCCTGCCGACGAGCACCAACGCGCAGGTGCGGAACGTGATCGAGAGCGGCCTCAACCAGGCCGGGCTCGACGCGTCCGGCGCGACGATCTCGCTAGCGCTCTGCAGCGGTGGAGCCTGCACCGGCAACCCGGACACGGTACGGATCGACTATCCGTTCCAGTTCCGGTTCGTCGGCCCGATTATCGCGTTCGCCTGCGACGGCTGCGGCGGCCCGGCGGGCTCCGTGGTGCTCTCCACGATTTCAACCATGCGCAACGAATAGGCACGGGGCACGATGAAGAGAAAGAACATGACGCTGGTGCTCGGGCTGGCCCTCATCTGCGGCGGCCTGGCGGCCTACCTGTCGTTCACGTATCTGCGGTCGTCCGGCGCTTCGGGGGTGGCCGTGGCATCGGAGACGACGTCGTCGCGAGTGATCGTGGCCGCCCGCGACATGCCGGTGGGGCGGGTGCTGACCCCCTCTGACATCAACCAGGTGGAATGGCCGGCCGGCAACCTGCCGCTCGGCTACGCGGCGTCGCCCTCCGAGGTGGTGGGCCGGGGCCTCCTGATGCCGGTACGGGCGAACGAGCCGCTGCTCACCAACAAGCTCGCCGTCAAGGAGGCCGGTGGCGGCCTCACGATCACCATCCCCGAGGGCAAGCGGGCGATGAGCGTCAAGGTGGACGAGGTGATCGGCGTGGCCGGCTTCGTCCTCCCGGGAACGCGCGTCGACGTGCTCGTGACCGTGGACCAGCTGGCCAAGTACGAGGAGCCCACGACGAAGGTCATCCTCCAGAACATCTCGGTGCTGGCCGCCGGTCAGACCGTGCAGGAGGACGAGCAGGGCGAGCCGCAGACCGTCACCGTCGTCACCCTTGTGGTGACGCCGGATGAGGGCGAGAAGCTGGCGCTGGCCGCGTCGAAGGGCCGGATCCAGCTCGCGCTCCGCAACACGCTCGACCTGGACACGGTCGAGACGCAGGGGATCCGCTCCAGGAGTCTGATCGCGACGCAGCGGCCGACCTACACCGGTCCGTCGCGTCCTGTCGGCATCCAGGTCCGGGTGTTCCGAGGGCCTGAGAGCAGCACCGCCACCGTCGAGGGAGGAGGAGGTTGATGAGGCCCAACGTGTCGTTGTTCGGAGGATCGGTGAGCCGCGCGATGCGCTGGCGGGCGACCGCGCTGGCGGCGGGTTTGTGTCTCGCCGTCGCCCCGGTGTTGGGGAGGTCGGAGTTAGCGGGTCAGCAGGTGGAGCCGACGACGGTGTTGCGGGTGCCGGTGGGCAATTCGTCGG
>CAZEBA010000019.1:45196-66046 GCA_964510615.1 uncultured Gemmatimonadota bacterium | reverse complement strand
AGCAGATGCAGCAGCACCTGCTCCTCCGCCACTACGAGGGCTTCATGAAGAAGGGAAGGGTGAAGTACCGGGGTCGCCAGAGGTACATGTGATGAGGGCAGCGCAGGGGACCCGCACCATGCGGCTGGTGTTCATGGGCCCGCCGGGCGCCGGAAAGGGCACTCAGGGGGAGAGGCTGTCGGAGTACCTTGGTGTTCCCAGGTGGTCGACGGGCGAGATGCTGCGGAAGGCCCGGGACGCCCGGACGGAGCTCGGCCGCCGCGCTCAGCGCTACATGGACGCCGGGGAGCTGGTGCCGGATGTGGTCGTGCTGGGCCTCGTCGCGGAGGCGCTGGACCGGCAGCAGGGGCCGGCCGGTTTCGTTCTGGACGGGTTTCCGCGGACGATCCCGCAGGCGGAGGGGCTGGCGGAGATGCTGAAGGAGCGGGGCACGCCGCTCGACGCGGTTGTCTTCCTCAACCCGCCCGAAGAGGAGCTCATCCGACGCCTGTCGGGCCGCTCCGGTTCGGAGGATCGCACGGACGACGATCCCGAGACGGTGCGCCGACGCATACAGGTCTATCACGCCGAGACGGCGCCCGTGGTCGCCTGGTACGAGCGAATGGGCGTGCCCGTGGTCGAAGTCGACGCCGTCGGTTCCGTCGAGGAGATACAGGGCGACGTGCGACGGCGCCTGGGCCAGTGATCAGCCTGAAGAGTCCGGCCGAGATCGAGGCGATCGCGCAGGCGGGCGCGATCGTGGCCGATGTGCTCGACCGTGTGGCGGAACACTGCGTTCCGGGGACGTCGACTGCGGAGCTCGATAAGGTGGCCGAGGCACGCATCCGCGAGTTTCCCGGCGCCGCTCCCGCGTTCAAGGGACTGTACGGCTTCCCGGCGACGCTCTGCACGTCGCTCAACCACGAGGTGGTGCACGGCATCCCATCGAGTGCGCGGCTGCTGGAGGCGGGGGACATCGTCAGCGTCGACGTCGGGGTCCGGCTCGACGGTTACTTCGCCGATGCGGCCGTCACGATCGCCGTCGGCGAGGTGGACCCGAAGACGGAGCGGCTGCTCCGCGTGACGCGGGCCGCCCTGGAGGTCGGGATCAAGAGCGCGCGGCCGAACAACCGGGTCGGAGATATCGGCGCCGCGATTCAAGGCGAGGTGGAGCAGGCCGGCTTCAGCGTGATCCGCGAGCTGGTGGGACACGGAGTAGGGGCGGCGGCGCACGAGGAGCCCCAGGTGCCGAACTACGGCCGCGCGGGCCAGGGCTTTCGTCTCGAGTCCGGCCTGGTGATCGCCATCGAGCCGATGGTGAACGAGGGGAAGCGGCACATCCGGACGCTCGAGGACGGTTGGACGGTCGTGACCGCGGACGGATCGCGGTCGGCGCACTTCGAGCATACCGTGGCGGTGACCGACGCGGGCCCGCGCGTGCTGACGGGGGCACCCGTACCCACGGCGGTAGAGGGAGAGAGGTAGGCTTGGCCAAGGAAGAAGCGATCCAGATGACCGGTGAGGTGGTGGAGGCGCTGCCGAACGCGATGTTCCGGGTGGCGCTGGAGAACGGTCACGAGATCACCTGTCACGTGTCGGGCAAGATCCGGATGAACTACATCAGGATCCTGCCGGGTGACAAGGTGGCGGTGGAGCTCTCCCCGTACGATCTGACCAAGGGCAGGATCACGTACCGATACAAGTAATGGGGGCGATCAGAACGCGGACGCCGGCCGCGGTTGAACTGACAGCTGAGAAGAAGTATGTTGGGCGGCTACCTTGGCGACGCATTGTCGCGGGTCGGCCGTTGCCGCGGTCGCCGATCAGCAGCAGACGAACGACGAAGGCGTGGCCACGCATGAGCTTCGCCGCGTTCCATCTCGGGGGTTCGAAAAGCCGATGAAGGTTCGGTCCAGTGTACAGAGGATCTGTGAGCACTGCATCATCATCCGCCGCCGAGGGGTCGTGCGGGTGATCTGCAGCCGGAATCCGAAGCACAAGCAGCGACAGGGATAGGTCGGATGGCACGAATCGCGGGCGTCGACCTGCCGAGAGAGAAGCGCATCGAGGTGGCCCTGACCTACATCTACGGAATCGGCCGCTCGACCGCGCGCGACATCCTCCTCGAGACCGCGGTAAACCCGGATGTCCGGGTACACGAGCTCTCCGACGAGGACGTGAACAAGCTGCGCCGGGTGATCGAGAACCGCTACAAGGTGGAGGGGGCTCTCCGAACCGAGGTATCGATGAACATCAAGCGCCTGATGGACATCGGCTGCTATCGAGGGCTGAGGCACAAGCGCGGACTTCCGGTGCGCGGACAACGAACGCACACGAACGCGAGGACGCGGAAGGGGCCCCGGCGTACGGTAGCCGGAAAGAAGAAGGCGCCGAAGAAGTAGCAGGCGGCTCGAGGCGCTCAGGCGCTCCTCGATCGTCAGGAGCTAGGGAATGGCAAAACCGAAGGGAACGGGCAGGAAGAAGCGTCATGTCGAGGCCGAGGGGGTCGCTCACATCAAGGCCACCTTCAGCAACACGATCGTGACGATCGCGGACATGAACGGCGAGACGGTGGCGTGGTCGAGCGCCGGTAAGTCCGGCTTCAAGGGATCCAAGAAGTCCACGCCGTTCGCCGCGACGATCGCCGCCGAGAACGCGGCGAAGGAAGCCGTATCGCTCGGGATGAAGCGCGTCCACGTGCGGGTGCAGGGGCCGGGTTCCGGTCGCGAGTCGGCGATTCAGGCTTTGCAGGGGGCGGGGCTGACGATACGGTCGATCAAGGACGTCACGCCGATTCCGCACAACGGCTGCCGTCCACCCAAGAGACGAAGAGTATAGCAGGAGCTCCATGGCACGATATACGGGTCCGTCGTGCCGGCTGTGCCGGCGCGAGGGCGAGAAGCTGTTCCTGAAGGGGAAGCGCTGCTTCACGGAGAAGTGCGCGATCGAGCGGAGAGCGTACCCGCCGGGCGAGCACGGGACCGGTCGGAGGCGACGCCGTCAGTCGGAGTACGCGGTCCAGCTGCGGGAGAAACAGAAGGTCAAGCGCATCTACGGGCTGGCGGAGCGTCAGTTCCACAGCATCTTCCGGCGCGCGGCGCGCGTCCCCGGCGTGACAGGCGAGAACCTGCTGGTGGCGCTGGAGAGTCGGCTGGACAACATCGTGTACCGTATGGGATTCGCACCGTCCCGCAAGGCCGCCCGACAGCTCATCCGGCACCGGCACGTACGCGTCGACGGCGGCACGGTGGACGTACCCAGCTTCTCCGTAGTGCCCGGACAGGAGATCACGCTCACCCCGGCGGCCGCACGGATTCCCGTTGTCAGGGAGGCGGTCGAAGACAAGAAGAGCCGGGACCAACTCTCGTGGCTCGGAGTCGATTACGAGAGCATGAGTGGCAGGATGCTCGAGCGACCCGCTCGCGCCGATATCCCGTTGGCTGTCCAGGAACAGCTGATCGTCGAGCTCTACAGCAAGTAGGCGAGGTCGAATACACATGTCGTCACCATCATCTACACTGGTCGGATTGGTCCTGCCGGAGGCCGTCGAAGAGCGACCCCGCTCCGAGGACGGAACGCGGACCGAGTTCGTGCTGCAGCCCCTCGAGCGAGGTTTCGGGCACACGATCGGCAACTCGATACGTCGCATTCTCCTCTCCTCGCTTCCCGGCGCGGCCGTGTGGGCGTTCCGGGCCGACGGCGTCCAGCACGAGCATCAGACGATCGACGGCGTGGCGGAGGACATCCATCAGATCATCCAGAACCTCAAGCGGCTCGTGTTGCGGCTCGATCCGGACGTCGATGAGGTGAAGATGGAGCTCACCGTCCGGGAGGCCGGCGTGATCGCAGCCAGCATGATCACGGAGTATCCCGGTGTGTCGGTCATGAACCCGGAGCTCGTCCTGTTCACGCTGCAGGAAGACCTGCCGGAAGGGCGTCCGCTGCGCATCGACCTGTGGATCAATCGCGGCCGGGGCTTCCTGATGGCCGACCAGCACCCGCGCCCCGAGGACGCGCCGGTGGACATGATCCGGATCGACTCGATCTACAATCCGGTCCTCAGGGCCAACTTCACGGTGCACGAGACGCGCGTGGGGGAGCGGACGGACTTCGATCGGCTGACGATCGATGTGGAGACGAACGGGGCGATCGATCCGGGGGCGGCGGTGGAGCAGGCAGCGAACATCGCTCGTGCCCACCTCGGCTATCTCACGCAGTTCGGAGCGGCCGAGGGTTTCCCGGGTGAGCCCGCGACGGACGGCGACGTGGGGCTGCATGCGGTGGAGGACGAGCTTCAGGGCCTGCTGGACACGCCCCTCGAGGCCTTCGAGGAGATCTCGGTCCGCAGCCGCAACACGCTGGACAAGGCCAACATCCGAACCCTGGGAGATGTGGCGACGCGCAGCCGCGATGATATGCTGAGGGTCGACAACTTCGGCGAGAAATCGCTCGAGGAAGTCGCCGAGGTCCTGGCGTTGCACGGCCTGAGATTCGGCATGACTTTCGAGCGTGGCCCGGACGGCACTCTCTACGTCACCGAGGAGACGATCGGCAACGGCACGGGTGTCGAGGGAGAGGAATGAGGCATCGCAAGAGGGGTCGTCAGCTCAGCCGTACGCGGAGCCACAGGCAGGCGACGCTGCGTAACCTTGCGACCAGCCTGTTCCGCCACGAGCGCATCCGCACCACCGAGGCCAGGGCGAAGGAGCTTCGACCGTTCGCGGAACGCCTGATCACGATGTCGCGGCGCGGTGATCTGGCCAGCCGGCGGCGAGTCGCCCGGCAGGTCGGTGACGGCGAAGTCCTCGCGAAGCTGTTCGAAGAGATCGGACCCCGCTACCGTGGCCGTGAGGGGGGATACACCCGAATCCTGAAGCTGGGGGCGCGGCGCGGCGACGGCGCCGAGCTCGCCCTGATCGAGCTCGTCGAGGGCGAGTCCTGAACAGAGGCTCCTAGAGCGATGTCAACAAGGGAGCGCGCACCGATGACGCAGAAAGGGTCGACGGGTCTCTCGACGGTCTTGATCATCATCGCGGTCGCGATGGTCGGTGGCTTCTTGCTCTGGCTCTACCGAAGTGCGCGAGCGCTCGAAGAGGAAGTGACGCCCGTCATGGTCGAAGAGGCGGAGACCATGGATCTCGCCGACCTCAGCCAGAATCCGGCGGCGTCTGTCGGCAGGATCGCGGACATCGACGCCGTCTCCGTCCTCCGAAGCCTCGGACGTGGCGTGTTTCTGGTTCAGCTCGCTGCCGGCGCGGAGGGAGGCGAAGGGGGTGCGTTTCCGGTGCTGATGTCGCCCGACCTCATCGCCCGCAACACGCAGGTTTACGGGGGCGATGTCGTCCGGCTCTACGGGCGGGTCTACTCGCTCAACGACTCGATCAGGGGGCAATGGGTGGGGGCTGGAGCCGTCAACGAGGCAGCGGCGGGAGATCTCCCAGCCATCGCGAGCTTCCTGCTCGCCGACTCGCTCGACATCAACTAGGGACCATGGCGAATCTCTGTTACGTCTGCGGGAAGGGTCCCGCCAGCGGCAACAACGTGAGCCACGCGCACAACAAGACCAAGCGCCGGTTCATGCCGAATCTCCAGCGGCTCCGTGTTCGAGAGGCGGGAAAGTTGCGGCGCGTGAAGGTCTGCGCCCGGTGCATCCGCTCGGGCAAGGTCCAGAAGGCGTAGTACCAGCGCGATCGTGGCCGAGCTCGCGGCTCTTCGCCTGCCCCACCGCCGTTCGAGCGACGGACCCGTCGCCTGCAGGCTCGTCCGATCGCCCCGTCGCCGGGGCTTTTTTTTCCCATGAGGTCAGGCTCTCCGCTCGCTGGACGAAGTGTGCTAGTCACACGACCCATGCATCAGGCCGAGCCGCTGGTGAGGTTGCTGACGGAGGCCGGTGCCGAAGTGGAGTGCCTGCCGACGATCCGTGTGCGCGATCCGAGCGACCGCCGTCCGTTGCTGGAGGCCGCTACCAGGCTCGGCGGCTACGATTGGGCCGTCTTCACCAGCGTCAACGGCGTCGAGCGCTTCGAGACCGCCCTCAAGGAGCAGGGACTCGACCCGACCGAACCGATCGACCTGCGCTGGGCGGCCATCGGACCGGCTACGGCACGCGCCATCCACCGGCTCGGGATCCAGGTCGTACTCCTCCCCTCGAGCTACCGCGCCGAGGCACTAGCCGAGGCCATTCGCGAAGCGGTAGAGGTCCAGAGGCCCGGTGATCGGCCCCTCACCGGGCAGAGCGTGCTGCTGGCTCGGGCAGCCGGCGCCCGGGCGGTCCTGCCCGAGCGGCTGCGGGCGTTGGGCGCCGAGGTGGACGAAGTGATCGCCTACGTGACCGAAGCGAATCTCGAGGCCGCCTCGAGCCTGCAATCCCCGAGGGAGGAGGAGGGGTGGGATTGGATTACCTTCACGGCTTCGTCCGCCGTGCGGGCATTCGGTGAACTGGGCGGTGCCGTCGGCGGCTCGCGGGTCGCGGTGATCGGTCCGATCACCGCGCGCACCGCCGAGCACCTCGGTCTTCCCGTTCACGCCGTCGCGACCGAGTACACGGTGCCGGGCCTGGTGCGGGCGATCGAGGAGGCCGACTCGTGAGCCGCTTTCCGGCCACGCGACTCCGAAGACTCCGACGCACCGGCATCCTGCGGGATCTCGTGCGTGAGACCGATCTCCGCCCTTCCGATCTCGTCTATCCGTTATTCGTCTCGGAGACGGAAGCGACTCGCTCCCCGATCGTCTCCATGCCGGGTGTTGACCGGCTTTCGGTGCCGGAGCTGTCGCGAGAGGCTGGCGCGGCGTGGGAGGAGGGTATCCGGGCCGTTCTTCTGTTCGGGATCCCGGGTGTACGTGACGAAGCCGGGAGCGCGGCGGTCGCCGGTGATGGCATCGTGCAGACCGCGGTCCGGGAGCTCAAGGGGTCGGTCCCCGAGCTCGTGGTGATCACCGACGTCTGCCTGTGCGAGTATACCTCTCACGGTCACTGCGGCGTGGTGCGGGACGGGGAGGTGATCAACGACGAGACGCTCGAGCTGCTTGCAGCCCAGGCGGTCAGCCACGCCCGCGCAGGGGCCGATCTCGTGGCTCCCTCCGACATGATGGACGGACGCGTGGGGGCGATCCGCGCGGCCCTGGATTCCGCCGGGTTCGAGGCGACGGGGATTCTCTCCTACGCGGTCAAGTACGCAAGCGCCTTCTACGGCCCGTTTCGAGAAGCGGTGGACTCGGCGCCGAAGTTCGGGGACCGGCGCGGGTACCAGATGGATCCGGCCAACGCGCTGGAGGCCCTGCGTGAGGCCCGGCTCGACGTCGAGGAGGGCGCGGACATTCTCATGGTGAAGCCCGCCCTGCCGTATCTCGATGTGTTGTATCGGGTCAAGGAGGAGCTCGGCCTCCCCATGGCGGCCTTCCACGTGAGCGGGGAGTACGCGATGCTACGTGCCGCCGCCGAGCGCGGCTGGATCGATGGCGAAGCCGTGATGATGGAGGCAGCACTGGCGATCCGACGCGCGGGGGCCGATCTGGTGATCACGTACGCCGCGAGAGATCTGGCGCGCGGACTGGCCTGAGCGAGACCCCGGACGGCAGATGCGCGCCCTCGTCACCGGAGGGGATGGATTCGTCGGCCAGCACCTTCTCCGGGCGCTCCTGGCCGAAGGTGCCGATGTGGTGGCGTCGGTGCTGTGCCTGCCTCCCCGCGCCGCGTTGCTGACCCGTGCCGAAGCGGCCGCGATCGATTGGTCAGAGGCGGACATCCGGGACGAGGGCATGTTGCTCGACCTGGTGGACTCGAGCCGGGCGGAGCGGATCTTCCACCTCGCGGGCTTTTCTTCCGGCGCCGCGGCCCGGCTGACGCCCGGCGAGGCGCTGACGCTGAACGCGGGCGGAACGCTGAACCTCTGCCAGGCCGTCGCCCGTGTCCGGGACAGGTCGCCGTCCTACACGCCCCGCCTTCTGGTCATGGGCTCCGGCGAGGCGTACGGCTCCTCGGCGTCCGGGCCGCTGACCGAGGAAACGGAGCTGAGGCCGCGGTCCGCGTACGGACTGTCCAAGGCGTGCCAGGAGGCGGTGGCGCATTCCTTCCGGCGCTGGCAGCGATTGGATACGGTTGTCGCCCGGGCGTTCAACCTCGTCGGCCCAGGTCAATCGTGGCATTTCGCCGTTCCCGATTTCAGCCGCCAGGTGGCGGCGATTGCAGCGGGAGAGGCAGATCCGGTATTGGAGGTCGGCAACCTCCAGACGGAGCGGGATTTCACGGATGTGCGGGATGCGGTCCGCGGTTTGCTTTTCATTGCGGGGAAGGGCATGCGCCATCGAGCGTACAACGTCTGCTCGGGCCGGTCGCTCCCGATCGGGTCGCTGGTCGAGTGGATCCTGGACGAGGCGGGCGTGGAGGTTGAGGTGCGCGTCGTGGAAGAGCGCGTCAGGCCGGCGGAGGTGCCACGCGTGGTCGGCGATCCCGGCCGGCTGAGGCGCGAGACGGGTTGGAAGGCGGAGAGAGAGATACGAGAGAGCGTCCGGGAGGTGTATCGGTGGGCTCGGGACACCGTGGCGCGGACCAGGTCGGTCACGGGCGATTGAGGTACTTGGACATGCCAGACGGCGGCGGCGGAGAGACATGGACATAGCGGTCATCGGAACCGGTTACGTGGGCCTCGTGGTCGGCGCCTGTCTGGCCGAGACGGGGCACCGTGTCGTCGGAGCGGACATCGACAAGGAGAAGATTCGGGATCTCGAGGAGGGAAAGATCCCGATCTACGAGCCCGGTCTGGATCAGTTGGTGGCGCGGAACGTGTCCGAAAAGCGCCTGCGCTTCACCACCGACATCGGCGCCGCGGTCCTGGAGAGCGAGGTCATCTTCATAGCCGTAGGCACGCCGCCGGACGAGGACGGGTCGGCCGATCTCCAGCACGTGCTCGACGTGGCTCGCGTCATCGGCCGCAACCTCACGGAAGGGGCGGTGGTCATTACGAAAAGCACCGTACCGGTCGGCACCGCTCGCCTCGTGCGAGAGGAGATCGAAAAGCAGACGAATCGCGCCTTCCACGTCTGCTCCAACCCGGAGTTCCTGAAGGAGGGCGCGGCCGTCGATGATTTCATGCGACCCGACCGCGTGGTATGTGGAATCGAGAGCGAGGCGGCGCGGCCTATCCTGGAGGAGCTGTACGGACCGTTCGTTCGCACAGGGAATCCCCTGATCTTCATGGACATCGCCTCGGCGGAGCTGACCAAGTACGCGGCCAACGCGATGCTCGCAGCGCGCATCAGCTTCATGAATCAGATCGCCGAGCTCTGTGAAGCGACCGGCGCGGACATCACCGTGGTCCGCCGGGGAATCGGGTCCGATCCCAGGATCGGACCGTCGTTCCTGTTCGCGGGAGCCGGATACGGCGGCAGCTGCTTTCCCAAGGACGTGAGGGCGCTGATTCGAACCGGGGAGGAGCTCGCGGTGGATCTCTCCATCCTCAATCAGGTCCACGAGGCGAACGAGCGGCAGAAGGGTCTTCTGGTCGAGAAGGTGAAAGCGCGCTTCGGTCCGGATCTGACCGGACGCCAGTTCACGGTATGGGGTCTGTCGTTCAAGCCCGAGACGGACGACCTGAGGGAGGCTCCGGCTCTGGTGGTGATCGAGGGACTGCTCGCGGCCGGAGCATCCGTCGTCGGCCACGATCCGCAGGCGATGGCCGCCGCCCGCCGGTTCCATTTCGGCGATCGCATAGCGTACGGGGCCGATGCCTACTCGGCGTGCGAGGGTTCCGATGCCCTCATCGTGGTGACCGAGTGGCTCCAGTACCGTCGCCCGGACTGGGCGGCCGTGCGCGGCGCGCTTCGGGCGCCGGTCGTGTTCGATGGCCGCAACCTGTTCGAGCCGGCGAAGATGAGGGAGCTGGGCTTCAGCTACTACTCCATCGGCAGGGGGCACATCGATTGAGAGTCCTGATCACCGGGGCCGCGGGCTTCCTGGGGTCGCATCTCTGCGACCGATTCCGGGCGGACGGCCACTCCGTGGTGGCGATGGACAACTACATCACGGGCACGCCGGAGAACCTGACCCATCTTCTCGGGGACGGCTTCGAGCTGATCCAGCAGGACGTGACCGAATACGTGCACGTGCCCGGCGAGCTCGATGGCGTTCTCCACTTCGCCTCGCCCGCCAGCCCGACGGACTATCTGGAGCTTCCGATCCAGACGCTGAAGGTGGGCAGCCTCGGCACGCACAGAGTGCTCGGCCTGGCCAAGGCGAAACGGGCGCGCTTCCTGCTCGCCTCCACGTCGGAGGTCTACGGCGACCCGCTCATCCACCCGCAGCCCGAGTCCTACTGGGGCAACGTCAATCCGATCGGGCCGCGCGGGGTCTACGACGAGGCGAAACGGTTCGCCGAGGCTCTGACGATGGCCTACCGCAGGGCACACGGTGTGGACACCCGGATCGTGCGGATCTTCAACACCTACGGTCCCAGGATGCGTCCCGGCGATGGGCGGGTGGTCTCGAACTTCATCGTGCAGGCGCTTCGCGGTGATCCGTTGACGGTGTACGGGGACGGCGGCCAGACCCGCAGCTTCTGTTACATCGATGACGAGGTCGAGGGGATCTACCGGCTCTTCGCCTCCGATGTCACCGAGCCGGTGAACGTCGGGAATCCGGCGGAGTTCCGGGTACGGGAGCTGGCGGAGCTCGTTCTCGAGCTGACCGGCTCCACCTCCGAGATCCGTCAGCTGCCGTTGCCCGAGGACGACCCCAAGGCCCGGCAGCCGGATATCACCAGAGCGCGAGAGTTGCTTGGCTGGCAGCCCGAGATCTCCCTGGAGGAAGGGCTTACCCGGACGATCGCCTACTTCCGACGGCTTCAGGACGAGAAGCGGCTCGGCGCGGCCACGGTGCTCACCGAGCCATGACTCGGGCAGGCTCCTAACCCCATGAGCGAGGGCCGGAAGGTCTCCGTGGTGATGCCCGTGTACAACGAGCGGGCCACGGTGGAAGAGATCGTTCGACGGGTCAACGCCGTACCGCTGGACGTCGAGCTGGTGGTCGTCGACGACGGCTCCACCGACGGGTCCCGGGAAGTTCTCGAGCGCCTCGCGGCGGCGGGCGCGGTCGACCGTCTCGTCGTGCACGAGGGGAACCGAGGCAAGGGAGCAGCGCTCTCGTCCGGCTTTCGGGCGGCATCCGGGGATGCCGTGCTCGTACAGGATGCCGATCTGGAGTACGATCCGCGGGAGTATCCGTGGTTGCTCGAGCCGATCTGGGAGGACAAGGCAGATGTCGTGTACGGCTCCCGGTTCATGGGCGGTCAGCCGCACCGCGTCCTCTACTTCTGGCACTACCTGGGCAATCGGCTGCTCACCCTGATCTCCAACATGGCGACCAACCTGAACCTCAGTGACATGGAGACCTGCTACAAGTGTTTCCGCCGCGAGGTGTTGGACGGATTGGAGATCGAGGAGCGGGGCTTCGGCGTCGAGCCCGAGCTGACGGCGAAAGTGGCCTTGCAGGGCTGGCGGGTGTACGAGATAGGGATCTCCTACAGCGGCCGCACGTACGCGGAGGGGAAGAAGATCGGGTGGCGCGACGGCATGAGGGCGGTCTATTGCATCTGGCGGTACGGGGTGTGGCGCAGAGTCACGGGACGGGGAAGGCGGGCCGCCCCCGGCGGTGGCGGTCCCGGGTGAGGCCGGGTTGGCCTGAACACCGGGCCATCTCCGGGTCCGGAACCCGACGGCCGCGTCGCCTACCCCGGGGTGCAATGCTGCCGGTTCTGGTCGCGTTGGCGGTTGGCTGCACGGACGAGGCCGGCGATGCGATCGAGCGGGGCGACAGACTGTTCGGCGAGGGTCGGCTGGACGCGGCGATCGCCGAGTACAAGTTCGCGCTGCGTCAGGATGACGATGAGCGGGCCCTGCTGCGGTTGGGCGCGACCTACGGGCTGCGAGGCGACATCGAAACTAGCCGTCGGTACTACGCGGAGCTGGTCGCACGGGATTCCTCCTATCGGTTCCAGGTCGCGGCGGGACTCAGCGCCGCGGCTCGACGCGCGTTCGAGCGCGGCAGCGGCGAGAGCGCGGCCCGCGCCCTGCAGCCGCTCATGGAGCTCGGCACCGGAATGATCCCGCGCGACCTCACCCTGCCCCTGGCCCGGCACTACTGGACGGACAACGCGTTCGAGGAGGCGCTTCCGCTGTACCTGAAGGTGCTGGCGGACACGGCTGACGCGGGGCCGGAGGTCTATTACGAGACGGCGCGTGCGTTCCAGGAACTGGGCGCGTGCCGAGAGGCGATCGCCTACTACGAGAGGTACCTCTCTCGCGCCGCCCGGAGGGCGACGCGGCGAGCCGAGGCGGAGTGGAGCCTCGGCAACTGCCTCTACGAGTCGGCGGAGGAAGACTGGCAGAACGGACGTCCGGCAGCCGCACAGGAACGCGTTCGACGGTTGATCCGCCTCGGCGTGCCGCGGACGCTCCAGGACCGGGCCCAGTTCCTGAACGGTGAGCTCTCGCTGGCCCTCGGTGAGCGCGAGGAGGCGCTCCGAGCGTACGAGGAAGTGCTGCGATTGAATCCGTCGCGCACAGGCCCGCTGGTCGAGCGGGCCGAGGCGAGGATCAGAGAGATCCGGTTCGGGTTCGAGTGAGGAAACCATCGAAGGTCGGTCATGCCTGGATCCGGGCCGTCGTGTGCGGTATCCCGGCGCTTCTGGCCGTGCTGGCCTCCTGCTCCACCAAGCTCCCTCCCGACGGGACCCCGCCACAAGAGCGATTCCAGTGGGCGGAGGAAAAGTACGACTCGGGCAAGTACGGAGACGCGGCCAAAGGATTCCTCGACTTCGTGACCCGGGAGCCGCTGAGCCCGCTCGCCGACAGCGCCCTGTATCTGCTGGCGCAATCCTACCTGAAAGATGGAGAGGCGCTGCAGGCCGCCACGGAGTTCACGCGGTTCGCGCAGACCCGTCCCAACAGCCCGCTGGCCGACGATGCCCAGCTGGGAGCCTGCCAGTCGTACTGGGAGTTGTCGCCGTCGCTGCCGAGGGACCAGGAGTACACGGCCAAGACCATCGAGGAGTGCACCCGGATGCTGCAGTTCTTTCCCGACAGCCCCCGGCGGGCCGAGGCGCAAGCGCTGGTGCAGGAGGCGCGGTCCAAGATGGCGGCCAAGCAGTATCGGGTAGGGAAGTACTACTTCGACCAGAGGCTCTACGAGTCGGCCAACATCTACTTCGAGGCCGCGCTGGAGGATTACCCCGACGCTCCCATCATCCCCCAGGTCCTGGCCACTCTGTATCGGAGCTACCGAAAGCTCGGCTTCGACGCCGAAGCGGAGCTCACCCGACAGCGCCTCGTGAGGGACTACCCGGACACCGAAGCGACGCGAAAGCTGGAGGGCGAGGGCTCGTGAGCCGACGAGGTTCGAACTAGGCCGTGACAGGCCGGCTCGGGATGTTGGGCGGGACCTACGACCCGCCCCACATCGGGCACCTGGTGGTTGCCCAGGACGTCTTCGAGCAGCTCGGCCTCGATCGGCTGCTCATCGTCCCGGCGGGGAGCCCTCCCCACCGGCAGGCGGTGCTGCCGCCGTCGGTACGGCTTGGGCTCGTGGAGCAAGCGTTCGGCCGGGATGAGCGCTTCGAGGTTTGCCGGGCCGAGATCGACCGGCCGGGTCCCTCGTTCACGGTCGACACGCTGCACTGGATTCGTCGCTCGCTCCGGCCCGAACAGCTGTATTGCGTGATCGGTGCCGACCAGCTGCAGGTGATCGATAGCTGGAGCCGGTACGAGGAGATCCCGACGCTGGCCCGGCTGACCGTGATGGCCCGCGAGGGCGACCGCCCGGCCGCGACCGGAGCGTTGGTGCCGTTCGACAGCGTACCGGTGACCCGGGTCGACATCTCCGCCTCGGCCGTGCGGCAGCGTCTTCGCGAGGGCCGCTCGATCCGCTACCTGGTTCCGGAGTCGATCCGCGCCCGGCTGGAGACCGAGTGGCGACGGGCGGCTGCGGTGGCCGGTGGCCGCTGATCGGGTTCGCACGGCGCGAGGTGGATCCGGAAGGGCGGCCGGCGACGGAACGAAAGACCCGGTGGCGTCTATTAGCGGACGCCCCCGGCTCCTGCTCGGCACATCTCGTTGAGTGCGGGCCGGGCTTCGACCCAAGCCTACTCCGGTTGATGGAAGCATGATCGCGATACAGGGCATGATCAATCGGGTGTTCGGGACCCGTTTCGAACGCTCGATGAAGAAGCTCCAGCCTCTCGTCGACGAGATCCTCCGGCACGAGGAGCGGCTAGGATCGTTCACGGACGAGGAGCTCGCCGGGCAGACGGAGCACTTCAGGGAACGGGTACGAGAGCGGGTCGGCGAGCACGAACGTTCGATCGAGGCACTGCGGGAGCAGCGTCGTCGGACGGAGGATCCCGCGGAGCGCGAGAGCCTCACCCTGAGCATGGCCGAAGCCGAGGCGGTGCTGAACGAGGCCACCCAGCTGGTACTCGATGAGATCCTGCCGGAGGCCTTTGCCACCGTGCGCGAGGCGTGCCGCCGCCTCGTCGGTCGCGAGATCGTCGTGACCGGCAACAAGATGACCTGGGACATGGTGCCGTACGACGTGCAGCTGATCGGCGCCATCGTGCTCCACCAGGGGAAGATCGCCGAGATGGCAACCGGTGAAGGAAAGACCCTGGTGGCCACGATGCCGCTCTATCTGAACGCGCTCGCCGGCAGAGGTGCCCACCTGGTGACGGTCAACGACTATCTGGCGCGTCGCGACTCCCAGTGGATGGGCACCGTGTACGAGTTTCTCGGTCTCACGGTCGGCTGCCTCGACGACACCTCGCCCGGCTCCCCGCAACGGCGCGCGGCCTACGAGTGCGATATCACCTACGGCACGAACAACGAATTCGGCTTCGACTACCTCCGCGACAACATGGTCGTACGCCTCGTGGATCGTGTGCAGCGTGAGCACTTCTACGCGATCATCGACGAGGTCGACTCGGTGCTCGTGGACGAGGCCCGGACGCCGCTCATCATCAGCGGCCCGGCCGGCCGTGCCAGCGACCAGGACGTGTACAAGCGGCACAACGCCCAGGTCGCGGCTCTGGTTCGGCAGCAGGGCCGGATCGTCAACCGCCTCGTCGCCGAGGCGGAGCAGCTCCTCAAGGAGATGGCGGGGGAGGAAGCGGACTCCGACGTCGACTGGGAGGCGGGCGAGAAGCTGCTGGCCGCCCAGCGCGGCGCGCCCAAGAACCGCCGCCTGATGAAGCTACTCAACGAGCAGGGCGTGAAGCAGCTCGTGCAGCGCACCGAGGCCGAGTTCATGAGGGAGAAGCGTCTGCACGAGGTCGACGAGCTTCTCCTGTTCTCCATGGATGAAAAGGGCCACACGATCCAGATCAGCGACCGGGGCCTGGATGTGCTCAGCCCCGGTGACGCGGATGCATTCGTGGTACCGGACATCTCGGAGGCGGTGAAGAAGGTCGAGGACAACGCGAAGCTGTCGATCGACGAGAAGCGGAACCGCGTCCAGGAGCTGGAGCGCGAGTACGCCGAGAAGTCCGAGAAGATTCACGTCATCCACCAGCTGGTGAAGGCCCACTCGCTGTACGAGAAGGACGTCGAGTACGTCGTCGAGAACGGCAATGTGGTCATCGTCGACCAGTTCACGGGCCGGAAGATGGAGGGACGGCGCTGGAGCGACGGCCTCCATCAGGCGGTGGAGGCGAAGGAGGGGGCGGTCGTCCGCGAGGAGACGCAGACGCTCGCCACGATCACCATCCAGAACTACTTCCGGATGTACGCCAAGCTCGGCGGCATGACGGGCACGGCAGAGACGGAGGAAGCCGAGTTCCACGAGATCTACGGCTTGGAAGTCGTGGTGATTCCGACCAACCGCCCGGTGCGCCGGATCGATCACGATGACGTGGTGTTCCGGACGAAGCGCGAGAAGTACGCCGAGCTCCTGGACGAGATTGAGCGCCTGCACGAGCGCGGCCTCCCGATCCTGGTGGGCACCACGAGCGTGGAGGTATCCGAGAAGGTATCGCGCATGCTGAAGCGTCGTGGCCTCGGCCACGAGGTGTTGAACGCGAAGCAGCACGAGCGGGAGGCGAACATCGTGCTGGGCGCCGGACAGCCGGGGGCGATCACGATCGCGACGAACATGGCCGGCCGCGGGACGGACATCAAGCTCGGCGGCGGGGTGGTCAAGTGCGGGGTGTGCGGGATCCTCTCGAAGGAGCCTGCCTTCGGGCAAGTGTCCGAGGAGTCCGATCTCACGCAGCCCGAGATCGAGGAGATGGGTTGTTACGTGGATCCGCCCTGCGGACTCCAGATCCTCGGCACCGAACGGCACGAGTCACGCCGCATCGACCGTCAGCTCCGGGGGCGCTCCGGACGTCAGGGTGATCCGGGCGGCAGCCGGTTCTTCCTCTCCCTGGAAGACGACCTGATGCGACTGTTCCTGTCGGATCGGGTTACGCGTCTCCTCGACAAGCTCGGGGCCGAGGAGGGCGAGGTCCTGACCCATCCCATGATCACCAAGTCGATCGAGCGGGCGCAGAAGCGGGTGGAGCTTCAGAACTTCGAAGCCCGGAAGCGGCTGCTGGAGTACGACGACGTCATGAATCAGCAGCGTGAGGTGATCTACGATCTGCGCCTGTTCGCCCTCGAGGGAGGAGAGGATCTCAAGGGCGAGGCATGGGAGATGATCGAGACCGCCCTTCGCGACCGCGCGGCGGTTCACGTGCCTCCCGCCACGCATCCCGAGAGCTGGGATCTCCAAGGACTGCACGAGCGCCTGCTGATCGACTACTTCCTGGTAGCAGACTTTCTCCCGCGCGACGGGGACATGACCGAGCTCCGCTGGGAGGAGCCGGAGGACGTGGTCGCCGAGGTCCTCGAGTTCGCTCACCAGGCGTTCCGGCAGAAGATCGAGTCGTTCGGCGATCACTGGGAGAGGGTGCTCAGCTTCATCGTGCTCTCGGTGATCGATGAGAAGTGGAAGGACCACCTCTACGATCTGGACCACCTCCGCGACTCGATCCGCTACCGGGCGTACGGTCAGCGTGATCCGCTGATCGAGTACAAGAAGGAAGCGTACTCGATGTTCGTGGATCTCATGGATGACCTCCGGCGCAGCGTGGCGAACCTTCTGTTCCGAGCGCACGTGGAGCCCACGGTTCGCCTCCGGCCACCCGAGATCACGGCCACCAGCGGGCCTTCAGACACCATGGGCACGGGAGTGCGATCCGCGCCGCTGCCGCGCGAGGTCGTTCCGGCGGCTCCGGCCAGGCAGCCGGAGTTCGCGGCGACCGGAGTGGCCACGGCGGCGGCGGCCGGCGCGGAGATGATCTCCCCGCAGCCGGACGTCATGCGGCCGGCGAAGCCGCTGGCGGTGGAGGACGAGCCGGGGCGGAACGATCCGTGTCCGTGCGGCTCGGGCAGGAAGTACAAGAAGTGCCACGGTAGGGTGGCGTAGCGGCCGTCTCTCGGGCCCCCTCTCGGCCGCCCTTCGCGTCGGCGAGGTTCCCTCCGGCCGCCTTTAGGGCGCCCCGGGAGGTTCCCTCCGCGAGTCGGCGGGCGTCGGTCGGTTCGAGCCATCCGGCGTCCCGGCGTCTCGGTACGCCAAGCACATCGCCGCGTCCCGCCGCCCGATACTCGCTCCGGGAATCCTCCGCGTGGGGCTTCGGCGGCCGGCTCCGTGGCAGCCGGTCCGAAGCGTCCCGGTTGGCGTGGGCCGGGCGGGGATAGCCCACGCCGGCGGGACCGGTCGCTCGGTCCCGCTTCTATCTAGAACAAGACCCCGCCCGTGACCACGAACTGGTCGCCGCCTGCCAGCTCGACGCGCAGTTCAGCGAATGGCCTCACGCGCTTCGCCCCGAACGCCGAGCCGCCGAGCAGGTTGAGGCCCAGATCCGTGTCGGAAGTCCCGTCGCGGGAAGCGTGCGCGATATTCAGGCCTCCGCCGGCATACGGATGGACGCTGGTGCTGCGCACGCGAAACCAGTACGCCAGGTTGGTATTGATCTCCCAGTAAGAGCGATCTTCCCCGCGAGGCTCGTCCGGGAAGAACACGTCGAACGATCCGATGAACCCCAGCTCCATGGGCGACCGGAATTGCGCGGTCACTCGGCCGCCGAGCCCCACGTCCTGCTCGCTGCCGAAGCTGAGCTGAGGACCGATCCGGACCTGGGCGCCCGCATCGGCCGGTCCGGTGAGCTGGAGGACACCTGCTAGGAACACGGCGAGGAGACTTTCCCGCATTCCCATTCTCAGTCTCGGCATCCGTCAGTCGTCCTCGGAGTTCGATCCCTCATCCTTCTCAGAAGCGGGGCCAACGGCAACCGGGAGTTCCAAGGGCTCCTCCAGTCGCACTCTCATCTTGGTACCCGCGACGAGGTGGGCGTAGTCCCTCTTCGTAACGAGGGCAATGCCCGTCCCGGCGGCTGCGCCGACTGCCGCGCCGACGAGGGCGCCCTCGACGTCGCCTCCGACCACCCCGCCGATCAACCCACCTGCGGCCGCGCCTCCAGCGATCTTGGCGGCCTCGTCCTTCATCTCCGAGTGCTGGGTAACCTGGGCGCTGACCAGGGTAAGATCGGCCGGGTAGCGCTCTCCTCGCACCTCGATCTCATCGAGAAGGACCTTGATCACGGGCGGGTCCTGCTGGACGGCAGTGACTTCACCGTTGATCTTCGCGCCCTCCGGCAGGAGAACTGTGTTCCTCGAGTCGACCGACATGATCGGCTCGACGATCGTTGTAGAGAACCTAGTGCCCACGCGCGTCTGGCGTGTGTCGAGCGTCTCGTCTATCCGAACGCGAAACTCTGTGCCGGCTGGTACTTCGGCTCGTTTGACGGACTCTCCGATCGCGCCGCTGCATGCCGCCGCCGTTATGGCCAGCGGGATCGCTATGACACCTGCTGGTCGAATCGTAATCACGTTGCCCTCCAAGGCTCTATTGTCCGGCTCGTGGTCCGCTCCGGTTCCGCCGGGCGGATCTGTCCGAAGATCCCAGGCAGGAGCCATGCCGTCGAGGATGACGGCTGCATCGATTTGAAGCAGCTACACTTATGCTACCGAGACTGCTCGTCCGTCAGAGCCCCCGCTTCAGGGGTAGGGAAAACTGCCCTGGCGCGATGGGCCCCGCGCGGGCGGACTCGACCTCGACAGGATTCTGCGGGGTCGCGCGTACACACACGAGTGAGCCAAGCTGCGCGCGCACCGACCGGTTTGCAGACCCCTCTGGGTTGACCGAACCGAACGTCGTGACCGCTACGTCCCTCAGCGCTGCGCGCGCCTGATGCGGTCAACGCGCTACCGCCGTCCGCCCGCCGAACCGACTGCGTTGACGTCGTCTGCCCGCAGCTCGGTGTCGCCCTACGCGTCACCGGTTTGTCAGACAATCCGTGTTCCCGCAGGTCCGACGCTACGAGGCGGTGGTCATCCCCCAGATCGGCGTCCAGCTGCCGAGTCCATACCAGGCTGCATTGCGAGAAGCCGTGGATGAACTGGATCTCACGGCCCTCGAGGTTGCCCGTTTCGAGGACGCGTAGCCCCACACCGCCCCGCCCCTATGAGGGTGCGGGTTCTACATACTGCGGTGTTCTACATACCCTGTCGGTACACGTGTCCACCGCCGAGCGCGACGATGTCATCGATCGCACGCGTTCTCTTCTCGTCGGCTTCGACGATGATGGCCGTCATGCCGGGACGCACCTCCTTCGTCACGGAATCGACGAAGTCCGTGTCCAGCCCAGACATCACGGCATCGCCAGCCAGCCCGGAGGTCGCGCCCAACGCCGCGCCGATCGCCGCGCTCGGTGCGCCGCCGATGAGTCCGATGAGCGCGCCACCTGCTGTGCCGATCGTCGTTCCCCAGAGGGGCCGGTCCTTAGTCTTCAGGAGCGAAACGTTCCCCAGGTCGTCCTTCTCGACCAGCACACCAGCCTTGACCTTCAGATCGCCAACAGCCTTGTCCTTGAGCTCTTTGATCGCTTTCGCCGCATCGTAGGCGGAACTCGTGTTGTTGAACGTCGCGACGATCACCTTGTTAGACATCTCTACCTCCTATGGGTGGGTGATTCACGGCTAGCCTGAGGAGATCCGAACTAGGAGGAAGCGGCGGACCGGCATGCGGACCTCCGGGGGAGAATCTTGGCCGCACGAGGCTAGTTCTTCGTGTTGGCAGGCGGGTGGCGTGGGCCAAGGGGTTTGGTGGGGACCCGGGGGGCCCACGCCCGCTGGTGCAGCCTGACATCCGCACGTTGCACGTATACAAGCCGTGCCTCCCTTTGTTCAGGTAACCTCTCCTCGGTAGAGGAGCGCCTCTGCCTCTAGAACCGCAACCGCTTGGTCGCCGTCGAACTTTGACGGCAACTCAGCAACGGCAAGCTGCAAAAGCATGAACCATGCCGCCGCGAACTGCGATCTATATCTTTAATAGACAGCAAGTTATGGGATTGTCGCTGGGGCAAGGAGCACAGGCCGTGGTTTGGGTAGGGAAAGCTACCCGGGCACAATTGCTGCCTGCTTGAGTGCCGTCGCAAGGCCTCCTTCGGCCAGGTTTCGAGCAAAGCCCGAAGAATCAGCAAGCCGCGTAAGGGGATAACACTTGTCCGGCGTCGGCGGGCGGTCCTGGCCGCGGCCGGCCCGCCCCTTGCCTGAGAGGCGAGCGGTTCCCGGGACTGAGCCGGGAAGTCTTCTCGCAGCCTGGATGGAGGCTCCATGGTGCTACTCTGGTACATGTTCGCTCTGGTTGTCGCAGTTTGGGCCATCGGCACGCTGGCCGGCTTCACTTTTGGCGGCCTGGTGCATGTGCTCCCCGTCTTGGCAGTGGTTCTCCTCGTGATGGCGCTCTTGTCGGAGCACCCAGTGAGCTGATCGGACACCGCCGTGAGT
>CAZEBA010000019.1:7229-45096 GCA_964510615.1 uncultured Gemmatimonadota bacterium | reverse complement strand
CATGCGCGAGGTGCTGGCCACCCGGCTCGAATCCTGGGGATACGAGAGCACGGCGGTCTCCTCCGGGACCGAGGCGCTGAACGCCATCCGAGCTGATCCTCCCGAGATCGTCCTGGTCGATATCGTCATTCCGGGCATGTCAGGTTTCGATCTGATGGATCAGCTCCAGCAAGACGGATCCTTTCCGCCCGTGATCGCGATCACGGCGCACGGAAGCATCGATTGGGCCGTCGATGCCATGAAGAAGGGGGCGACGGACTTTCTGACCAAGCCCCTCGATCACTCCCACCTGAAGGCGGTGCTCGATTCGACCGCAATCGAGCTCGGGAGGCGGCGCAGCGCCCGCGAGCTGGTGCGCCAGCTGGGCTCGGATCCCGGTCTGGGTCATCTGGTGGGGCGGAGCCGACGCATGCGCGAGTTGTTCGATCTGGTCCGCCTGCTGACCCAGAACGAGGCCTCGGCGCTGATCTGCGGTGAGAGTGGCACCGGAAAGGAGCTGGTGGCCAAGACGATCCACGAGCTCAGCCGTCGCGCGGAGCACGAGTTCGTCGCTATCAACACCGCCGCCGTGCCGAGCGGCTTGATGGAGTCCGAGATCTTCGGTCACGAGAAGGGCGCCTTCACCGGCGCCTCGCAGACCCGGCCGGGCTGCTTCGAGCTGGCGGACGGTGGGACGCTGCTTCTTGACGAGATCGGGGAGATGCCGCGGGAGCTCCAGCCGAAGCTCCTGAGAGTTCTCGAGGAGCGACGGGCTCGCCGAATCGGTGGGAGCCGGGAAGTCTCGTTCGATGTGCGCGTTCTCGCCGCGACAAACCGCGAGCCCGAGGAGCTCGTCGAGCAGGGCTCTCTGCGGGAAGATCTCTTCTACCGCCTGAACGTGTTCACGGTCATTGTGCCTCCGCTCCGGCATCATCTCGACGACATCCCACTTCTCGGCCAGCACTTCATCGGTCTGAGCAACCGGAAGCACGGTCTGGCCGTCGATGGACTCGCCGATGAATCGCGGGAGCTGCTCCAGGTCTACTCCTGGCCGGGCAACGTGCGTGAGCTCAGGAACGTGATCGAGCGCGCCGCGATTCTTACCAAGGAGGGGTGGATAGAGCCTGCCCGCCTTCCGCCATACATCGTCAAGTCGGAAGCCGTCACGGAGGCGGTGGATCAGGATGATCGGCTCGTATTGCCGCTGGAGATCTCTGCGGCAGAGGCGGAGAAGCGGCTGATCCTCAAGACCCTCGAGCTCGTGAACAACAACAAGTCGGAGGCGGCCCGGCGTCTGGAGCTCGACGTGAAAACCGTCAGGAACAAGCTGAAGAAATACGCGGCCGAGGAGAAACGGTGAGAGTCGCGACGAAGCTGGGCTTGGGCTTCGGTGCGCTGATCGGGCTGATGGTCGTGCTGCTTGTCTACCATGTGTCGGCGACGCAGCGGGCCGTACGAACAAGTCAGGAGCTAGCGGCGGTGAGCACCCGGCTCACGGTCACTTCCTCGGCCTTGCGGGCGCACCTCCACCAGCTGGAGGAGGATGCGGTCAAGTACTTCGTGACGGGTGACCCTCGGTATGCCGATCGGTACGAGCAGTCCGCGCGAGTGTTCTCCGACTCGGTGGCTCGCCTGCGATCCCTCCCGCTGACCGGAGCCGAGAGTCGCGAAGTCGATTCGCTCTCCGCGGAGTGGGCTCGATTCATGGCGAGCCATGTTCCCCTCGACCTCGACGCCGCGTTGACCGCACAGATCCCGACCTCCCTCGACGCGGAGCTCGAGCGGCTGATCCAGAGCACGGAAGCCCTCCGTCGAGCTTCGGCATCTGCCATGCTCGACAGGATCCGCGCGTCCATCGTTGCCAATCGGCGAGCAAACCGAGTCGCGATCGGAGCGGTCGTCGTGGCCCTCATCGTCAGCGCGGCCGTTTCCAGCCTGATCCTCCGGCCGATCACCTCGTCCCTCCATCGGCTGCTCGGCGCGACGGAGGCTGTGGCGGCCGGCAACTTTTCAGTGCGGCTGAAAGGTTCGCGCCACGACGAGTTCGCCGAAGTGGCCCGCGGGTTCAATGAGATGGGTCGCCGCCTGAAGCAAGCCGAGCGGACCAAGCGGGAGTTCCTTTCCAAGGTCAGCCATGATCTGAAGTCGCCGCTGGCGTCTGTGCACGAGGTTATCGAGCTGTTGTTGGAGGAGACCCCGGGCGAGCTCGGCCAGAATCAGGTTCGGCTGTTGAGGCTAGCGCGGAAGAGTGCAGCCAGGTTGAGCGAGCGGATATCGAAGCTCGTCGACCTGGCGGCGCTTCAGTCGGGTGCCGTTCGCTACGAGATGGAGTCTCGCGACCTGGTGCCGCTGTGCGCCGAGGCTGCCGAGCAGTATCAAGTGCGCCTGGGGGAGGCGCCGTGCCGGCTCGCAACCACGATGCCCCCGTATGAAGTGCCGGTTCGCTGCGATGCCAAGCAGATCTATCAGCTGCTCGAGAACCTCTTGGAGAACGCGATCAAGCACTCCCCGGCTGGCGGCACGGTGTACCTCCGCGTTGAGCGCTGCCAAGGGCCTCCTGCGGATGTGCCCCCGCACGTCCGCTCGATGCTGGACGCGGAGGAGGAGTTGGCGATCGTCTCCGTCTCCGATGAGGGGCCCGGTGTACCGCACTCCGAGAGGGAACGTATATTCGAAATGTTCCACCAGGCGGCGTCGCGGGTCGGCGATGGCGTGGGCCTTGGCCTGGCGATCTGCCGCGAGATTGCCGTCGCCCACGGAGGCGCGGTATGGGTTGGCGAGAATCGGCCCGTCGGAAGCACCTTCAAACTGTCGCTGCCCTGCCGCGCGAGCGCCAACCGGTTTGCGGATTCCTCCGCGTCGACCGAATCGACCGCCGTGTCCGCTCCGTCCCCCATCGGTGCGCGCGCCTGATCCAGCCGACGTGCCGCCGTGGTCGGATCGGCATGGTGGTCATGTTGGTTCTGACCACGGCATGTGCGAAGCACCGGTTTTACAATCAGCTGGAAGTCGGAGACTTTACGGGCGCAGCCCGCACCTTCGAAGCAGACTCCGCGCTCTGGACCGATGAGGAGGCGCTGTATCGGGCGGGCGTGATCTATGCCACTCCCGACTCCACCCTGTTTGACCCCTGGCTGGCGGAGCGCAGCCTGGTCCGGCTGCTCGTGCTGCATCCCGAGACCCGCTATGCACCTGAGGCGGTTGCGCTTCTGGGTCTGATACGGGAAGTACAGGAGCTGACCGGTCGGGTCGAGGAGGAGACGCAGCAGCGCGAGTCGCTGGCCAACGAGATCGCGGCGCTCCGGCGCCAGCTCGAACAGCTGAAGGCGATCGACCTGGAAAGGCAGCCGCCGTAGCCGGGGCTCGTCTCAAGCCCCGAGGAGCGACCGAACGCCGCTCCGGAGGGACCGCCAGAGACGGTCGAAGAACGGGTCCTCGCGGCGGATCTCGTGATCCACGATTCCGCCTCGAAGCGTGCCGTCGTCGGCCGGCAGATTCTGTGACCTCACTCCGAGCCAGTTGACGAAGAACGATCGGATGTCGTCGAGCACGTCGCTCTCGCCGCTGTTCCGGTTCACGAGCTTGACCCGCAGGCCCCGGTAGATGCCTCCCACCTTGCCGCGCGCCACGCGGCCGGAAACCGTTATGCCGAACCACAGGGTGTCCATGACGCCGCTCTCTATCCTCACTCCCGCGAGCGGGACGAGGGCCGGATTGAACGCCACCATGTCGCCGTCCCAAAGAGACCCGTCCAGTCTCACCTCGAGTTGTGGCTCCAGGAGCGGAATCTCGAGGCGGGACTCTACTCGGGTTCCGTAGACGCTCGTACGAATCTCCGCGACCAGCGGTCGATCGGAGGTCATTCGGCCGGCTTCGTTCGTCACGTTGCCAATTCTGGCCTCCACCGAATCGAACAGGACCGACCCCGGATTCGACCCCTCCGGAGCCAACTCCGTGTATCGTATTCGGCCTCGAACGCAAACCGAATCGATGCTCAGCCGTGAGCTAATGTTTCGCATGAGCTCGTTCGGCAGCTTCGGCGTCGTCCGCGCCGAGGCAAGTACGAGCTGCTTGTTCGTAAAGACGTCCAGGTCCAGTGAATCCACAGTCACCGCTCCGGCACGGATATCTCCACCCGCAATTGCGCCTCGAAGGTCGAAGGATTTCACGATGATCGGCCCCGCCGTCAGATCGACCCGGTCGGCTCGATGCCCGAGGCGCCGAAAGAACTCCGGGTCCTCAAGGGTGGGGTGCAGCCGAAGGCGTTCGATTTCAACGACGGAATCGGTGCTCGACGCCATTAACCCCTCGGCGTGCACGGAGACCAGGCCGTCCCGGATCAGGCCCTCTACTTCGGCGACCGACACGGCAAACTCGGTCTCTGCCGCCATGCTGCGAAGACTCCACGAGTTCGTCGAATCGGTGCGTAGTCCGAGCGCACGCAAGAAGATGCCCCGAACCTCCACCAAGTCGCCGTGGCCCTCCAGTCGAGGCCACCGAACGATCAGAGTGCCGTCATTCACCGAGAGCCGCTGCAGACCGAGCTGGGGCCGCGCGCTTGTCTTCGCTCGTATCTCGGGGGCCGTCTGCCCCGTGCGACCTGGCGCTCGGGTCCGGTCCTCTTCGGCGGTGGCCGCGGACGGAGGACCGCTGAGCTCGATCTCGAGGCGAGGTCGGTCAATCCGCAGCGACCGAGCCGAAATCCCCCGCCCAAGGAGCCAATCCAAGCGCCCGATGCCGTAGAGTTCGATCTCGGGGAGGCTGGCTCGGAGCGTCAGCGGGCGTCGGCTCGGGTCAGCGAGGGCTCCTTCGCCGTCCCGATCGTGACCCGCGGAGACGAGAACGGTGTTGTGCAGCCGCAGAGAGGCCCGCAACAAGCTGACCTCGGCAGATGGTATGCCTACCCGGTAGTCCGTCGAGACGAGCGCCGCGTTGATCGTGCGCTCGATTCTCCGAGGTCCCCACCATGCCGAGCTGCCCGCCTCGGCCACGAAACCAAACGCCGTGATTGCCAATGCGGTCAGGGCCCCACCGAGCAGCCGCCTTCGAGTTCGGCGGGTCGCGCGGGCCGCTTTCCGGCCGAGGCCCGCCCTCGCGTGGCGCCGGAACGGCAGGGGAGCTTCAGGAGTCGCTGGGCCTTCGCTTCTATCCGCGACCATGGGGAATAACTCCCTTCGTCAGAGGGCCGAAGCAGGGAAAGATTCCCGGTCGAGACGTTCCGTCCACCGCGACCACGACAGGTGACAGAGCCCCTAACTCCTCTGCTCGCCGTGGATTGGCGCCTCAGGCTCGCCAGGAACGAAGCCTGCTTATGCCACATAGTGATTGGCAAGCATCGCGCTCGATGCCGGGAACGCGTCGCTCGTAGGGAGCCAGGCTCGGCATCGGGCCCGACCAAACCAGCCGCGAGAGAGATCGACGGCGCAACGAAGGAGCCGACCAATGACTGGAACAAGCGGAGCAGACGGGGCACTCCGGATGGCAGTTCGCGCGACACTCGCCGCGTTCCTGCTGGCTGCCTCGAGCTTCCAAGGTAGCCTGCGGGCCCAAGACCGCCCGGACGTACAGGAGGAGGAGAGCCAGACGTCAAGCGTCGAGGTGACCACGGCGGAGCCTCAGCAAAGTGGCGGGGACGTCCTCGAGGTGGCGGCGCAGATGCAGCGGTACTCGACCTTCCTGAACCTGGTGGAGGAGGCCGGGCTGGAGGACGACATTCAAGCCGGCGGTCCCTTCACGATCTTCATGCCCACCGACCAGGCGCTCGCGGCCCTGCCGCCCGAACGACTCAAGGCGCTGCGAGCGGATGGGGATGAGCTGCGGAGGTTCATCCGAACGCATATCGCCATGGGCGAGTGGACTGCGGAAGAGCTCTCAGGGGCCAGCCAAATCGAGAACCTCCTCGGCGCTGAGCTCCCTCTTGAGACCGAGATGGAGCTCGAGGCCCCGCGGAGTCCGGCGGGCCAGGATCAGGATGAGGCCGGTGAGAAGCCGCGGCCCGACCAGGAGCTGGCTGCGAGCCTGCGAATCGCAGACGCCAGAGTGATCGAACCCGATCATCGGGCTGAAAACGGCGTCGTCCATGGTATCGACTCGGTGCTGGAAGCGCCTGGCACGCTCGGCGTGGTGGGAGCCGCCCCGCAGGAGCAGGGCGAAGGGGAGGGGAGCCAGTGACCAGTGACCCGCTCCCGCGCCCGGGCTGTCCAGCGGCCCGGGTTGGATGAGAGCTGCTTCACCACACTTAGGGGGCGGCTTGAAGCCGTGAGTCGGACCGGCATGTTTCCCTGCGGGTCCGACTCGCTGGCGGATCCCGCGGCGCGATCCATGAGACACAGCTCTCCGCGAGGCGGATATACAGCGAAGCGCATCCTGATCGCCGATTCCACGGCACGAGCGAGAGAGATGCTTCGTGTATCGCTCGAGGCGGGCGGCTTCGACGTGCTCGAGGCACGTAGCGGTGTAGAGGCGATGGCGCTCGTCGTCACGCTCCACCCCGATGCGGTGATCACGGAGGTCCTCATGCCGGGGATGTCCGGTTGGGAGTTGGCCGCCCGTTTGAGGGCCCATCCGCCTTCACGGGAGATTGTCTTCCTCGGCCTGACAACCGAGAGCCTGGAGTCGAGCTTCTGCCGGAGTATCGAGCCGCTCTTCGACCGGATGCTCTGCAAGCCGGCTTCTCCCGGATCTGTGGCCATCATCCTGAGAGAGCTGCTCGAAGGCGACGCGGGTCGATCTGGCAGAATGCGTGAAGGCGGCAAGGACGACGCCGAGCACGTTCGACCCTCGGAGTCTGCTGGCCAGACTCCTACGGACCGTGGACGCAAGGGAGCGTGACGAATCGATCGGCGCCACGATCAAGTCGAATGGTAGCGGAGGTTCCATGAACGTTCGAACGGGAATCAGTCGGCTGTGTCTGGAGACGGCGCTGGCTCTGGGCCTGCTCGGGTGTGGCAACGGAGTGGGCCCGGAGGGGGCGGGACACGTATCGGTCGCCTTGAGCCGGGCAACTGCGAGCATCGCCGCCGCCAGCGGTATCGGCCGTCCCGGCTTCGACGTGGTTCCGGTCGAGAGTGTCGGCTCCTTCAGCGTGAACGTCACGGCCGTGGAAGTCCACCGCGTCGAAGCCGACGAGGGGGGCTCGGGCGAAGCCGATGGGGGAGCTGATTCCTGGATCCGCATCGATCTCACTCCGGTGGGCGAGGCGGAAGTGGACATGCTGGCGCTGCCCGAGACGGATGACGCCTTCTCGGGTTTCCAGGTCGCCGTCGAAGCCGTGCCGACGGGCACGTACAACCTGCTGCGCCTATACTTCGACGGGGTGTCGCTCAGCCTGCTCGAGGACACCATGATCGACGGGGTTCTCTATGAGGCCGGCACCGATGTACCGCTCGAGATTCGCGTCCCCAGCGGCGACCAGACGGGCATTCTCATCCAGACCGGTTCATTCGAGATCCCGGATGGGGGCACGGCCGGCATCCTCGTCACGTTCGATGCGGAAAACTCCCTCAAGAACGTGAATGCGAACGCCAACGGGATCTCGGTAACTCCGGTGATGAGCGGAGAGGTTCAGGTCACGGAGGCGGAGCCCGAGATATCATCCTGAGGCGCTCGCTCGTCCGGTAGCGCGCAGAAACGGGGGCGGACGGCGTAAGCGGCCGTCTCTCGGGCCCCCTCTCGGCCGCCTGATGTGAGCCGGCGAGGTTCCATCCGTCTCGCTTCCGGCACCTGTCCTCGGAGCCTCCTCGCTACGCTGCGGGGTCGGGCACCGGCCGAAAGCTGGTCCGGGGCGCCTCGAGGCTCGCTCCGGGAACGCTCGCCCGGCGCGACGGCGGCCGACGTCAGCCGGTCGCGGTGATCACTGAGGCCGTCCTCCCCGGGCTGCCAACTCCCACGGCGGCGCTCGGGCCGCCCGATACTCGCTCCGGGAATCCTCCGCGGGGCGCTTTGGCGGCCGGCGCTCACGGGATCAACCGAACCGCGTCGCCGGCCCGGATCTCCGGCGGGACGAGCTCCTGCAGCCCTCGATCGAAGGTCGCCACGTGTCCCTCGTGGGTCATGGCGAGCTCGACGAGGTGCGCGTCGGTGATCTGCCGATAGCTGACCAGGCGCCCGAACGCGCCGTGGCCGGCGCGGGCGATGGAGACCGAGTCCTCCCAGAACCGATGATTCTTGAGCGCGACCATTTCGGCGAGGAGCCGGATCGCCTCGGCCGGCGTTCTCGCGTCCGGGATCGCGTTCCGGTTGGACGAGACGCGGACGAAGCCGCTCTGGGTCACCGGGCACGTGGCCCACGCTCGGACGTTTGTAAACCAGGCGTGAGCACGGTCGTGGTGCACGTGGTTGGGCCAGGCGAGGGCGACGAGGACGTTGATATCGAGCAGGGGGATGTCGCCGCTCACGTCTCCTCAAGGGCCTGCCGTACCATCTCCGGCGTGATCGGGGCCGTTCCTTCAGCGACCCGAAAGACGGGGACATCTGCCCGATAGGCGCTGCGTGGCTCGGGTGCCAGTGCGCGGCGCAACAGGTCCGAGACCACTTTGCCGAGACTCCTTTGCTGCTCGTTGGCTAGGGATCGCGCCGCCCGAAGCACGTCATCCTCGATGTTCAGCGTGGTACGCATCGTCGCATCATGGCACCACGACACCACCGCGTCAAGCGAGAGGCGCCGGTCGTCGCTCACCGGCCAGGGCATAACCAACCCGTACGGCCTTACGGTTCGGTGTCGACTTGGAACTCTCGCTAGGAGGTCAGCACCTTTCGAGAGAGTCCCCGGGTCGGATTACCACACGGGCCTTTCCGTCCTCGAATCCGTGGGCGCACCGTTCTGAGCCGCTAGTCCCTCCACGTCGTCCGCCCCGGATCGGTGCCGCCGAGGAGCAGGAGCAGGTCGAAACCGAAGACCATCTGACGAAGTTCGCTCGAGACCGGCAGGGCCCCCGAGTGGACGTAGCCCCGGAGCGGTCGAAGGTCCACCAGCATCCACCTGTCAGGGTCGGCGACGCCGGTGACCGGGGCGTACTCCGGGTAGTCGGTGATCGACCAGTGGCGCCCCGGCTCGTTCACCGGCTGGATGTTGATCGAGACGGCGTCCGTCCCGTTGAACCGGGTCACATCGACGAGGAAGTCGCCGAAGGTGGGGACGTTGCCGGGCCCGAGCCCGCGCATGATGTGCCAGTGTCCGAGCTTGGCGACCGCCTTCGGAAGCTCCTCTCCGCCCGCGGTCGCACGGCGGTAATGCTCGAGGAACCGGGACTTCATCAGCTCCTCGCGCCGCTGGTTGGCCAGGAAACCCCAGGGATCGCCCCGTTCGTGCTTCGTCGCGTACGCGCGAAAGTCGTCGCGGCTGATGGTCAGCGCGCTCAAAACCTCGGCCGCAGGCGATCCGGCCGGCGGATCAAGGGAGCCGAGGAGCTCGTCGAACGCGGCGTTGGGTTCGCGGATGAAGGACGCGTCCGGCGACTTGCGCGCTTCGGCCAGCACGGCGCGGATCTTCTCCCGATCAGCCTCGGATTCCGCGGCCTCCAGCAGCGCCTCGAGGGCCAGGGTGGCGTCGTGAACCCGGTCGACGCCCCACACAGGGTCCGGCGCGTCGGAGATCCGGCATACCTCCGTGATCAGCGCGAGCTCCTCATCGGTGCCGAAGTGGAGAGCCTCGGGGTGCTTCGCGGCCTCGGAACGGACGGCTGCCAGACCGCCTCCGGCTCCTGCGGCCGCGAGTCGGTTCATGATGAGGCCGTCCTGCTCGACAACTAGGTGCTGGAAGCCGAGCCGCCCGTGGAGCGCCTCGAAGAGCATGCCGGCGAACTGATTCACCTGGTTGTGTTGTGCGGCTCGGCGAGAAGGACGAACTGGGCGTTCTCGACCTCGCCGAGGAGAAATTCGAAGGCGGGTCCGCCGAGTCCTTCCTCGCCGCGCAGTTCGTAGGTGTTTCGGCGTACCAGGGAGTCGGCATCCAGGCTCGCCTGCGGCTCGTCCCGGTCCTGTGCGGTGGGGCTCGCGGAGATCACAAGGCCGATCAGCGCGAGCGGAAGTCCCACGTGCATCCTGGCTCCCGTTTTTTGGAGTGTCTCGCTCCCCGAGGATCGTGGCACACGTTAGCCGGTCGTCGGCGCGGCAGCAGCCCGGCCGGTTGCCACCGTGCGGACAGCGCCCTTCGTTCCGGAGCCATCCGTGACCATACTTGGCTCATGAAACGGCTACACGGAATCATCGCCGGCGCGATCGTCCTGATCGGCGTCGTGCATCTCGCCTTCACCCCGGGTGTCGGAGACGGCTTCGACACGTCGGCCCTCTGGTTCGCCGGCTCGGGGCTCTTTCTGGTGACGGCCGGGCTGCTCAACGGCGCCACGGCGCGGGCCGGTGGAACCGACGCGTTCCTCACCTATTCGGCAGCGACCGTCGACATCCTCGGTGTGGGGATGGCGGTGTGGGCGATCCGGGCCGTGGGAGGCCCTCCGGCCTGGGCGCTCCTCCTGCTCTTCGGAGCGGCTGCAGTGCTGACGATCGTGCGGCGAACATCGCCCCCGGGGTCCTGATTCTGCCGATGCGGCGCTAGGCGGCGGCCCCGCGAGAGATCGCGGTCTGCGTCTTCCGACACCGGGGCCGGATCCTGGTCGCGCCCGGCTACCGGCACGCGTGACCCCGGCCTCCCGTCTCGGCCGCCCGAGGCTTGAGCCGGTCTTGACACGGCGGCCGAGTCTGGCGGCATGCCCGACCGGTGCCCGAGGCCATGAGCCCGACCATCCGCGAGTGGCCGGCGGACGAACGCCCGCGTGAACGCCTCGCCTCTCTGCAGCCCGCGGCCCTCGCCAACCGGGAGCTTCTGGCCATCCTCCTCGGCGTAGGCTCGAAGGGCCGTTCGTCGATCGATGTGGCGGCCGAGCTGCTGACCGTCTACGACGGATCGCTCCGCCGCCTGGCTCGGGCGGACCCGGGCGAGATCACGGCGGTCCGCGGGATCGGCGAAGCACGAGCGGCGCGGATCGTCGCGGCGCTGGAGCTCGGCCGTCGTGTCGCGGGCGAGCAGGGGAGGGCGACCCTGCGGATCCGGGGTCCGCGGGACGTGTTTCTCCGGCTCGGACCGAAGCTCCGGGACTGCCGGCAGGAGGAGTTCTGGGCGATCTACCTGAACACCCAGAACCGCATCTGTCTGGAGCGGCGACTCACGGTGGGCTTGCTGAACTCGTCGCTGGTGCATCCCCGCGAGGTGTTCGCGCCAGCGATCGCCCGCGCGGCGGCCAGCGTTATCGTCGTCCACAACCACCCCAGCGGCGATCCTGAGCCTTCGGCGGAAGACTTCGCGGTGACGGCCCAGCTCATGGAGGCTGGCTGCCTGCTGGGCATTCCCGTTCGCGATCACGTGATTCTCGGCGACTCCTCGTACGTGAGCCTGGCCGAGCGCGGGACGCATGCGAGCCGCTCACTCTAGGGCTCCCATGCATAAGTGGTTACGAAGGCAACCGTTGACAAAAGTAACCACTGGTAGTCACATTTCGGTCATGAAGGCTGCCGGAATCAAGGAGCTCAAGGCCCGTCTCTCGGAGTACGTCCGCGCCGTGAAGGGAGGCGAAGTCGTGCTGGTGACCGAGCGGGGGGAGGTCGTGGCCGAGCTGCGCCCGCCGACGGGACTCGCGCCGCCACCGTCCAATGATGCGCTCGATGCGCTGGCGCGCTCCGGCCAGATCAGACGCGCCGAGCGGGCCAAGGATCGCTGGCGGTGGACAACGGGCGGACTCGGCCTTCCGCCCGGGACGGCCGAGTCCCTTCTGGACGATCTGAGGGCAGAGCGCGACGCCGACTCGTGACGGTCGCCCTGTATGTCGAAACGTCGGCGGCTCTACGGTCGGTGCTGGAGGCGGGCACAACACCGGAGATCGAGGAGCGGATCGAGGCCGCGGACACTCTCCTTACCTCGCGGCTCTCCCTCGTCGAGTCCGAGCGCGCCTTGCTGCGTCTGCGCTGGAGCCGCTCGGTCTCCGAGGAGCGCCTCGCCGATGCCGCGCGCGCGATGGGCGACCTCTGGTCGCACTGCGACATCTGGGAGCTGACCGAGGAGGTATGCCACACGGCCATGCAGGTCGCCCCCGCTCATCCCGTTCGTACGCTCGACGCGCTTCATCTGGCCACCTACCTGCTGGCAAGGCGCCGGATCGGCAGGTTGGAGCTGCTGACCGCGGATCGCCGCCTGGAGCGCGCCGCGCGGTCGATCTGAGGGCAGCCCGACGCCCCGGTTCCTACCGGAGAGGAATCCCGGAGCGAGTAACGGGCGTTGCGATCCGATACAGCCTGCCCATGCTGGACCTTCCTCTGCGTGTCGGCGGCCTCCCGTGCTTGATGGGACGCCCGCGGCCAGCAGTTCGTTAAGGCGGGCGGCCCGGGCTGATGGGGGGCCGGGTGCAACCGGGCGGCCGAAACTCGGTATATTCTTCCATACGCGTCGCGCCCGAGGCTGCTGCGGCCCGGCCGCGATGCCCCATCATTCCCTTATCGGACGTCGATGGCGAAGCCCGAGCCGAAGCTGACGGCAACCGGCACCTCCCAGTTGGCGGCGACCCAGACCGCCGCCGAGGAGGGCGTGCGCTCGCTCCTCCCGAAGGACTTCCTCGCCGCGGTGAGTGAGTACGAGGGTCGCCTCGACCTCGAGCTCCTCGCCCTCGCCTTCCAGTACGCCAAGGACAAGCACGCCGGTCAAAAGCGCCGCTCAGGCGAGGAGTTCATCCGGCACTGCGTCGAGGTCGCCAAGATCCTGTCGGAGATCTACCTCGACTCGGTGAGCATCGCGGCCTCCCTGTTGCACGATGTGGTGGAGGACACGGGCACGCCGATCGAGGAGATCCGGGACGAGTTCGGGGAGGAGATCGCGACGATCGTGGCGGGGCTCACCAAGATCTCCCGCTTCCGGTTCGGGTCCCTGGCCGAGCAGCAGGTCGAGAACTACCGCCGGCTTCTCCTCTCGATGGCGCGGGATGCCCGCGTGATCATCGTCAAGCTGGCCGACCGACTCCACAACATGCGGACGCTGGAGCACCTGCCGGAAGAGAAGCGGCAGCGGGTCGCGCTGGAGACGCGCGAGATCTACGCCCCCCTGGCGCACCGGCTGGGGATGGCTCGGGTGAAGTGGGAGCTGGAAGATCTGGCCTTCAAGTTCCTCGAGCCCGAGGAGTACCGGGAGCTCGTGCGGCGGGTGGCGAGCAAGCGCAGCGAGCGCGAGCAGCTGATCGCCCGCATGGAAGAGCCACTGCGGGCGGAGCTGCAGGCGGCGGGGCTCGAGGCGGAGGTGTACGGGCGGCCGAAGCACCTCTGGTCCATCTACCGGAAGATGGTGAAGCGCAACAAGCCGTACGACGAGATCTACGATGTGCTCGCCATGCGGGTGATCGTGGGCAACGTGCGGGACTGCTACCACGCCCTCGGCGTGATCCACAACAAGTGGACGCCGCTGACCGAGCGGTTCCACGACTACGTGGCCAGCCCCAAGTCGAACCTGTATCGCAGCCTCCACACCACCGTCTTCGGCCCCGGCGGGCGCTTGTACGAGATCCAGATCCGGACCCGGGAGATGCACAGGACGGCGGAGTTCGGCATCGCGGCCCACTGGCGGTACAAGGAACAGGTCGGAGGCGAAGACGAGCTGGATGAGCAGCTCGCCTGGTTTCGGCAGGTGCTGGAGTGGCAGCAGGAGACGCGGGAGCCCGAGGAGTTCATGGAGTTCCTGAAGATCGACCTCTACCAGGACGAGATCTTCGTCTTCACGCCCGCGGGCGATGTGAAGCAGCTTCCGAAAGGGGCTACGCCGATCGACTTCGCCTTCGCCGTCCACACCGAAGTTGGGACGCGGTGCGCCGGAGCGCGGGTGAACGGCCGGATCGCGCCGCTCTCGCGGCCGCTGCGAAACGGGGACACGGTCGAGATCATCACCTCCGATTCCCAGACCCCGAGCCGTGACTGGCTCGGCTTCGTCCGGACGAGCCGGGCGCGGAGCAAGATCAACCAGTGGATTCGCCGCGAGGAGTACGAGTCCGCGGTTCGCCTCGGCAAGGAGATCCTGAGCCGGGAGTGGAAGAAGCTCAGAAAACGCCCCGAGGAGGAGCAGCTGGTCGAGTCGGCGCGCGAGCTCGGGATCGAGGGCGGGACCGATGGGCTCTACGCAGCGGTCGGCCGGGGCGACCTGGGGCTCACCAAAGCGATCCGCTCCGTGTTCCCCGAGGAGGAGGGTCCGGCCAGGGACCGGGCGGCCGGCGCGTTCGCCAAGCTCGTCGAGCGCGTGCGCACCAGCCAGAAGGGCATCCGCATCCAGGGGATGGACAACCTGATGGTCCGCTACTCCCAGTGCTGCCAGCCCGTGCCCGGAGACGAGGTGATCGGCTACATCACCCGCGGCCGTGGCGTGTCGATCCACCGCAGCGACTGCCCGAACATCCTGAACCTCGCCGATCGGCCCGAACGGCGCGTCGACATCGAGTGGGACACCGACGGGAGTCAGCGCTTCCTGGTGCGGCTCGTCCTCGAAGGGACGGATCGGCACGGGCTGTTCGCCGACATCGCGCGCTCGATCTCCGACACCGGCACGAACATCCAGTCCGCCGACATCCGCTCCGTCGAGGGCGGGATGCAGGGTCAGTTCGTGGTCGAAGTAGAGAACCTCTCCCACCTGAAGAAGGTGATGAAGCAGGTCCGGCGGGTGAAGGGCGTCCTGCAGGTGGAGCGACGGGAGAGCTTCGGCGAGAGCGATCTGACGCTGGAGAACGTCTGAAGCCCTCGCCCCGCCCGGATCTTCTCCCCTTACCGGGCGTACGCTAGCAGAGCGAAATCCGTCGTTTCCGTCTCGACCGAACGTCAGCGCCCGAGATGCCGCAGAGCCCCGCCCACTTCGACCTCCAGCTTCCGTTCGAGCCGACCGGCGACCAGCCGCAGGCGATCGCCGAGCTGGTGCGCGGATTCGCCGGCGGCGAGCGGTGGCAGACCCTGCTCGGGGTGACGGGGAGCGGCAAGACGGTCACCATGGCGGGCATGATCGCCGAGCTGGGCCTCCCCACCCTGGTGATGAGCCACAACAAGACGCTGGCGGCGCAGCTCTACGGGGAGCTCAAGCACTTCTTCCCGCACAACGCGGTCGAGTACTTCATCTCGTACTACGACTACTACCAGCCCGAGGCGTACGTGCCGGAGACGGACACGTACATCGAGAAGGACGCGTCGATCAACGAGGACATCGACCGCCTGCGGCTGCGGGCCACCTCGTCGCTGGTCGAGCGGCAGGACGTGATCGTGGTGGCCTCGGTGTCGGCGATCTACGGCCTCGGCCACCCGGCCGAGTACCGGTCGCTGATGCTGACCCTCGAGCGGGGCCAGCGGATCTCGCGGCGGGAGATCCTCGAGGGACTGGTCCAGATCCAGTACAGCCGAAACGACCTCGATTTCGCGCGGGGCACGTTCCGGGTGCGCGGGGACGTGATCGAGGTGTTTCCGGCCTACGAGGAGCAGGCGGTGCGGCTGGAGCTGTGGGGGGAGGAGCTGGAGCGGATCTCGAAGATCGACCCGCTCACCGGCGGGACGATCGCGACCCTGGACCGGTCCGCCATCTACCCGGCGACCCACTACGCGACCGGGTTCGGTCGGCTGCAGGCGGCGATCGCCTCCATCGGGGAAGAGCTGCGGGCGCGGCTGCCGGAGCTCCGGGACGACGGCAGGCTCCTGGAGGCGCAGCGCCTCGAGACGCGGACGAAGTTCGACCTCGAGATGCTGCGCGAGATGGGGATCTGCCCGGGGATCGAGAACTACTCGCGCCACCTGGACGGCCGCTCGCCCGGCGAGCGCCCCTACTGCCTGCTCGACTACTTCCCCGACGAGTATCTGTTCATCCTCGACGAGTCCCATGTCTCCGTGCCGCAGCTGCGGGCCATGTACAACGGCGACCGCAGCCGAAAGCAGACGCTGGTCGAGCACGGGTTCCGCCTTCCCTCGGCCCTCGACAACCGCCCGCTCAGCTTCGAGGAATGGGAGGATCTCGTGCCGAGGGCTCTGTTCGTGAGCGCCACGCCCGGCGACTACGAGCTCGAGCGCTGCACGGGCGTGGTGGTCGAGCAGCTCATCCGGCCCACCGGGCTCCTCGACCCCGAGGTGCACGTGCGGCCGATCCGGGGGCAGGTGGACGACCTGCTCGAGGAGATCCGGATACGCACCGCACGCGGAGAGAGGATCCTCGTCACGACGCTCACGAAGCGAATGGCGGAGGACCTCTCGGACTTCCTCTCGGATCGCGGCGTGCGCGTGCGCTACATGCACGCCGACATCGACGCGATCGAGCGGGTGGAGATTCTCCGGGATCTGCGGCTTGGGGTCTTCGACGTATTGGTGGGGATCAACCTGTTGCGGGAGGGGCTGGACCTTCCCGAGGTCTCGCTGGTGGCGGTGCTGGATGCGGACAAGGAAGGATTCCTGCGCTCGAACCGCTCGCTGGTGCAGACGATCGGGCGGGCCGCTCGCAACGTGAACGGAACGGCGGTCCTCTACGCGGATGGCGTCACCGAGTCGATGCGGTACGCGATCGAGGAGACGGAGAGGCGGCGGAGGGCCCAGGCGGCGTACAACCTCGAGCACGGCATCGAGCCCCGCTCGATCGTGAAGTCCGTGGAGGAGATCCGGTTTACGACCGCGGTGGCGGACGCCCGAGGGCCGAGGGAGCCGCTGGTGGCGGAGGTGCTGTCGGCCTACGGGGATCTGGAGCCCGAGGAGCTGGTGGAGCGGCTGGAAGCCGAGATGCGACTGGCCGCCGAGCGGCTGGACTTCGAGCGCGCCGCGCGCATCCGCGACGAGCTGTTCGACGTCAAGGCGGAGCTGGCCCCTCGCCGATCCCGCGCGCCCCGGAGCCGGATCGGCGCCCTGCGCCGGCAACGGAGCTGAGGCGCCATGGAGACGTCTCTCATCGGCGGTCGCGAAGTCGTACTGGACGAAGCCAGTCTCGAGCGTTGGGCCGAGGCGCTCGGGCGTGCTGCGGCTCGAGACGCCGTCGTCGTCGCGCTCTACGGCCCGCTCGGATCAGGGAAGTCGACCCTCGTCCGGGCTGCCTGCCGTGGCGCCGGCGTGCGCGGTCCGGTGCCGAGCCCGACTTTCATGCTCGTGAACCGCCACGAGCTCCGAGACGGGAGCTACCTGTATCATGTGGACCTGTACCGGATCGGGTCCGCCGAGGAGGTGTGGGAGCTCGGCTGGCAGGATCTCATGGCCGGAACCGGTCCCGTGTTCGTCGAATGGGCCGACCGGGCCGCGCCGCTGCTGCCGCCGCACCGCTGGGACGTGTACCTGGCGTTTGCCGACCGGCCGGATCTGCGGAGAGTGGCTGCGTATCACCGAGGTCAGGCTCCGCAGCTGCCGCTCCACGGGGGGCTGCCGGTCTGATGGAGTTGCCCGTCTGATGGAGTCGCCGTTGGGGTTGTCGGTGGAGTCGACGTTGGAGCCGCTGCTCTGATGGGTGGCTGCGTTCTGGCGTTCGATACCAGCGCCGATCACGGATCGGTCGCGTTGGGGAACCGGGAGCGCGTGCTGGCCCGCTGCGCGCTCCCGGCCCGCCGGGCCCGGTCGGAGTCCCTGCTGCCGGCCGTGCGCGACCTGCTGGACCGGACGGGCGTCACCCTGGGCGATGTCGAGGTGATCGCCGTCGGCTCGGGCCCCGGATCGTTCACCGGCCTCCGGATCGGCGCGGCGCTGGCCAAGGGGCTCTGCTTCGCCCGCGGTCTCCCGCTCTACGCGTACTCCAGCCTGTCGGCGATCGTGGCGGGACTCCCAATCGAGGGACGGATTTGCGCCATGATCGACGCGAGAGGCGGGCGCGTGTTCGCGGCCACCTACGCAGCCGCTACACCGCTGCATGAGCTCGCCCCACCCGCCGTGTGGGACGTGCGGGAGCTGATCGCGGAGCTGGACCCCCTCAGCAGCTGGACTCTCGCCGGAGACGGTGCGGCCCGTCACGCGCAGCTGATCCGGGCGGCCGGCGGGCGGCCGCTCACCGAGTCGACCTCGAGGCCGCGCGCCGAAGGCCTCCTTCACCTGGTCCGGGAGCGGCCCGAGGGCCGGGTCGCAGATGTGAGGTCGTGGCAGCCGGAGTACCTCCTCCCTCCGGCGGCCGAGCGACTGGTCGCATCCCGGGCCCCGGACCGGTCGGGATCCTCGTGAGACGACGTCGGCGTTGGCTTCGGTCGCGCGGTCCGGACGAGCCGGCTTCCACGGCCATGATTCGCCCGATGCGGCGCCGGGACGTCCAGCAGGTTACGGAGATCGAGCGACGATGCTACTCCCTCCCCTGGTCGGCCTTCACGTTCCAGGCGCTCCTTCGCCGGCCGAACACCGTGCTTCTCGTGGCCGAGGACACGAAGGGAGTCGCCGGCTACGCCGCCCTCTGGCTGGCGGCCGACGAGGCCGAGCTGGGCAACCTGGCGGTGCGGCCGGGCCGCAGGGCCCGCGGGATCGGCCGTCTCCTCCTCGACAGCGTCCTCTCCGAGGCGGCGGGCTGCGGAGCCCGCAGGGTCTTCCTCGAGGTTCGGGAGAGCAACTCCGTCGCACGGCGGCTCTACGAGAGCGCCGGCTTCCGGATCGTCGGCCACCGCCCGGACTATTACGCCTCACCTCGCGAGGATGCGCTGGTGATGCGCGTCGAGATCGATCACCTCTCGTTGACAGTCTCGCCGGCCGGCCGTTAATCTTGCGGCCCGACGCACCAACGACCCCTCATGCCTGCGGAATTGGCTCATGGCACGCAGCCTCAACAAGGCCATGCTCATCGGGAATCTCGGAGCCGACCCGGAGGTGCGGACCACGCCCGGCGGCACGCGGGTGGCCACGCTTTCGGTGGCCACCAGCCGTTCGTGGACCGATCGCGGCGGCAGTCAGCAGGAGAAGACGGAGTGGCATCGCGTCGTGGCGTGGGATCGGTTGGCCGAGATCTGCGAGCGCTACCTGAAGAAGGGCGACCGCGTCTACATCGAGGGCAGGATCGAGTATCGCCAGTGGGAGGGCCAGGACGGCCAGACGCGCTACACGACCGAGATTCGCGCTCGTGAGATGGTGATGCTGGGAGGGCGTGGAGACGCGAGCTTCGAGTCCGGCCGGCCGGCACCGAACCGCCAGCAACCCGAGGACGATTACTCGGAGTTCACCAACGAGGCCCTGGCGGGGGAGGACGATCTCCCCTTCTGAGGTCGGCCGAGCCGCTCAGTCCGGCAGGATCTCGACGATCGGCACGGTGAGGTACCAGCGTCCCCCATCCTCCGCGATCGCCTCCACCACGTTGGACCCCGTGGCCTCCGTCCAA
The DNA here is from genome assembly GCA_964510615.1 of uncultured Gemmatimonadota bacterium. Classification (GTDB taxonomy): domain Bacteria; phylum Gemmatimonadota; class Gemmatimonadetes; order Palauibacterales; family Palauibacteraceae. The sequence continues at coordinate 25,814 of CAZEBA010000019.1, read as the reverse complement.
GCATCGCCGTCGCCGCCCGTTCTCCGTTCGATCTGGAAGATCAGGAAGTGGCTCGGGGGGTGGACCGGGAATCGGAATCGGAGCCGCTCGCCGAGGATGAGTGCCTGTTGAGCCTGGTCGTAAAGATGCACGTCCGCGGCCCGGCGAATGACGACCTCGTATTGTGCTCCGAATCCGGATTCGGTCCAACCGGTCACGACCTGCTCCCAGCGCTCCGGTGCGTGGTTCCTCAGGTAGTCGGAGACTTGCGGGTGGACCAGGCGCTCCAGAGCCTGACGGTCACCGGCCCGGGCCGCGTCGACGAACGCCTCCGCCAGCGTCTGCGGGCTCTCCTGTCGCCGCGTGGTCAGCGAGGCGGCCAGCGCCGCCGTCAGCGCCACCAGCAGCGATGTGGCACGGATGCTCATCTCCCCCCGTTCCTTGCGTTCCAGCCCCGGTCCGTCGGCCTCGGGGTCCGTCGGCCTCGGGGTCCGTCAGCGGTCCGGCAAGTCCTGTTCTCGAACTCTCCGACGCCCGCGGTCCGGGCGAGACGGGGTCCGGCCGCAGCAGGCGCGGGTCTCGGGTGTCGCCGCCTGCCGGCGGGTGGGTAGCCGCATCGGCAATGTTTTCACATCGACGCACAAATTCTTCCAGGGCAGGAACTTGCGACGCGGGTCGGGAGGTCGGGCGAGTTCGCCCGACGCTCGCGCCCGTGGAATGCGGGGGAGCCGGTTTGCCGTTATGTTTGTCGCCGAGTCGGGTCGGGATCCAAGCGGAGGGAATGCCCTGATGCCAGGAGCGGAGAGTGCCGTCGCCGTTCGGTTCCGGAAGGGCGGTTCGGCCGTCTGCCGGGCGCTGGCTCTCGGCTTGATTCTCTGTGTGTCACGCCTTCCGGCGCAGGTCGCCCAGGGTCCAGTCCACGAGGTGAAGGACGGAGAGACGCTCTGGGGACTCGCCGTCCGCTACCTTGACAGTGGAGAGCGCTGGCGCGAGATCTTCGATCTCAACCGCCAGCTGATCACGGATCCGGACCGTTTGTGGCCGGGTCAGTCGATTCGCCTCCCGGCCGCCGCCTCGCAGGCGGTCGCGATCGCCGCGGCCGCAGCGGCGGAGCCTGGCTCCGCCGTGCGGGAGACTCCGCCGCCGCCGCCCCAGGCGGACCCGTTCGGCGGCCCCAGCCTGTTCGATCGGTCACCGGAGCGCGTGGTCACCCTGGGCGGATTCGAGGTGGAGGCGGCGGCCGATGCCCCGCTGGTCTCCCCGAGTGATTTTGACCGAGCGCCGTTTCTGGCCACGCCAGAAGAGCTGGAGCCGATCGGCACGAGCGCGCGGGAGCTGGTCGCGAACCCGCTCCGGCTGAAGCTTCCCGCCACGGTTGCCCTCAACCACCGGGTCGTGCTGGCCGCTGCCGGGCTCTCGCTGCAGGTCGGCGATGAGCTGCTGGCGTTCAAGTGGGGGCGCCGCATCGGTCGGCACGGCCACATCGTCGAGCCGTCGGCCGTACTGAAGGTCCTGGCGGTGGAGGGAGACTCGGCGAGGGCCGTCGTCGACCGGATCTTCGGCGCGTACGAGGTGGGTGATCCGGTGATTCGCTCGCTGGCGTACCCGACGCAGCCTCCGGTCGCGGTGGTCCCCGTGGAAGCCGGGGTCATGGGCCGGATCCTTGCGTTCGCCACCAAGCAGCCCCTGCTCGGGCTGAGCGAGGTCGCGTTCGTGGACCTCGGTACGACGCAGGGGGTCGAGCTCGGGGACGAATTCGCCGCGTTCGCGGCGGCCGTGTCCGACCCCTTATCGGCATCGCTCGATGTTGCCCAGGCGGTGCTCCGGGTGGTACAGGTCCGCGCCGCCAGCTCCACCGCCGTCGTGGTGCGGATGCGAGACGTCGGCACGACCGAGGGGGCTCCGGTCCGGCTCGTCGGCGAGGCGGCGCCCGCCGCTCCTTGAGCTCGCTCGGGCTCGCGGCGGTCGGCTCCTGCAGGGATTCCACGACCTCTCCGCACGGTCGATGATCCTCGCGCTCCACCTCGTAGCGTTCGCTCTCTACGCCGCCGCGTGGGCGCTCCAGCTGGCAGGGTTCCGGGCCGGCAGGAATGTCGGCAGGCTCGAGGTTCCCGCCGTCGGCATCGGACTGGTCGCGCACGCCGCTGGAATCCTGCTGTATGCCCACACGTACCGCAGCCTGCCTCTGGTGGGACTCGGGCCGGCATCCAGCTCATTGGCTCTCGCGATCGGGATCTTCGTGTTCGCGGCCTCCGTCCGCTCGGACCTTCGGGCTGCCGGTTTGTTCCTCCTCCTGCCCGTCCTGCTCCTCCTCGGCGAGGCCTTGCTGGTGGGGATCGAACCCGCCGGCCGGCAGATCGCGTTCCGGGGACCGTGGTTCGTCCTTCACGTCTCCGCGATCTTCGTCGGGTACGCCGGCCTCGCCGCCGCCTCGGCAGCCGCGATCATGTACGTGCTTCAGTTCCGCACCTTGAAGCGGAAGGAGTTCGGGTCGGTCTTTCGCTTCTTTCCCGCGCTCGACTCCCTGGACCGACTCAACCGGGTGGGGTTGGCCGTGGGGTTTCCCGCTCTCACTGTCGGCCTGCTGGCCGGCTGGAGCTGGACGTTGACGTTCGGCCGCGGGCTGGCGCTCGACAACGCGGGCACGATCCTCGGCATCGTCACCTGGGGTGCGTATCTGGCGGCGATCGCCGCCCGACTGAGGCCGGGTCCGCGCGGAGAGCACGCAGCGGTGGCGAGTGCGGTCGCTTTCGTGGTCACGCTGGCGGCCTTCCTCGCCCTGCGGATCACGGCGAGCGACCCGGGCCTCTTCCTGTAACGCGTCTTGGCCGGGAAGTCCGGGGTCGGAGGGGTGGTGGACGCGGCGACGATCGCGCTGGTCGGAATCAGCCATCACACGGCCTCGATCGAGCTGCGCGAGCGCGTGCACGTGGATTCGGAGCGCCTGGAGGGGACCGTTCAGCGGCTATTGGCCTCACGCGCGATCTACGAGTGCGTCGTGCTATCCACCTGCAACCGGACCGAGCTCTACCTGAACGCGAGCGAGCCCGAGCCTGCCCAGGCGGCCGCGATCGACACCCTCGCGAGCTTGGCGGGCCTCGCTCCGCAGGACGCAGAGTCGCACCTCTACCGCCTCTTCGGCTTCGACACGGTGCTCCACCTGTTTCGGGTCGCGGCGGGCCTGGATTCGCTCGTCGTGGGAGAGGCCGAGATCCTGGGGCAGGTGGGCGATGCCTACGAGTCCGGCCGCGCGTTGCCCGAGAGCGTCGGACCCGTCCTTCACCGGCTGTTCCAGTCGGCCCAAGCGGTCGGAGGTGCCGTGCGGTCCGAGACGCGGCTCGGGCAGGGCGCCGCCTCCATTCCGTCGGCCGCGGTGCAGCTCGCGATCAAGGTGTTCGGGTCGCTGGAGGGGCGAAGATCCATGGTCCTGGGCGCGGGCGAGATGGGCATCGCGACCCTGCGCTGCCTCCTCGCCGAGGGGGTGTCGGACGTCCGGGTGGCCAACCGGACGCTCGAGCGCGCCCGGGAAACCGTGGCCGAGATCGGTGGCGAAGCCGTCTCGATGGACGGGTTCTGGGACGCCCTCCCGGACGTCGACATCCTCGTGACCTCGACAGCGTCCGCCCGGCCCGTGGTGGACCGTGCCTCGCTGGCGAGGGCGAGGCTTGGGGTCGGATCGCCTCTGGTCATCCTGGACATCGCCGTGCCACGGGATGTCGAACCCGCTGTCGGCTCGCTTTCCGCCGTGTTCCTGTACAACATCGACGACCTCCAGAAGGTCGTCGGCGCTGCGGAGGCGGCTCGGCGGGATGAGATCGGGCCGGCGGAGCAACTGGTTCGCGAGCACGCGACGCGCTTCTGGCGCTGGTACCGATCACGCGAGATCGCACCTCTCATCCGGGGTCTGCGCGAGCACGCCGAGGCGGTCCGCTCGGTGGAGGTGGAACGTCTGCTGGCGGGCCTCCAGAGCTTGAACGACGCGGACCGAGAGCGGATCGAGCGGGCCACGCGGCGCTTGTTGAACAAGCTGCTGCACCCATCGACGGTCGCCCTCCGCCGCGCGGCCAGCGATCCCGGCGGGATCGATTTTCTGTTCCGCCTCGGCGCGGAGCTCGGTCTCGACCCGAACCGGTCCGGGTTGGAGACAGGCGGAGGGGGGCAAGACTGGGCCGGCGGTGGGAGCGCGGACACCGACGAATCGGTCCACGACTCGGTCGAGTCCGCCAGCCGGCAGCCGAACGAAGCGAGGGAGAAATGAGTCCAAGCGTTGTGGTGACCGGCGGTGCCGGGTTCATCGGCTCACACGTCTGCGAGGCCTACCTGGCGGCGGGTTGGAAGGTGACGGCCCTGGACGACCTGAGCAGTGGGCGGCGCGAGAACGTGCCTGCGGGCGTGACGTTCGTGGAGTTGGACATCCGCTCTCCCGAGGTACCCGAGCTGTTTCGGGAGCGGCGATTCGATCTGGTGAACCACCACGCGGCCCAGATCGACGTGCGCGCCTCCGTGGCGCATCCGCAGGCTGATGCCTCGATCAACGTGGACGGCCTCCTCAACGTCCTCGAGGCGGCGAGACGGTCCGGCGTCCGGCGCGTTGTCTACATCTCGTCCGGTGGGGTGGTGTACGGCGAGTCGGATGACCTGCCGATCTCCGAGACCCGTGCCAAGGGCCCGGTGTCGCCCTACGGAGTCAGCAAGCTGACGGGCGAGCTGTACCTGCACTACTACCGTGTCGTTCACGGGATGGAGTCGTTCGCGTTGCGGTACGCCAATGTGTACGGGCCTCGCCAGAGTCCTCACGGAGAGGCCGGCGTGGTGGCGATCTTCGCGCGCCGGGCGATGCAGAGCGATCCGTTGATCGTCTACGGAGATGGAGAACAGACGAGGGACTACGTGTACGTAAAGGACGTGGCGGCGGCCAACCTTCTGGCCTCGACGCTGGAGATGGCGGATGGGAAGACGGTGGACGACTTCGCCTTCAACGTGGGAACCGGGACGGAGACGAGCGTGAACGAGCTGGTCGGACGAATCGCCGAGTTATCGGGACGGGTGGAGATCGAGCGGCAGCCGGCCCGGCCCGGCGAGGTGCTCCGGAGCTCGCTCGACGTTAGCAAGCTGGAGAGCGCCGGCTGGTCGCGGCAGTTCAGCCTGGCGGGGGGACTGGCCGAAACCTACGAGTGGGTCGCCGCCGCGGACGGTGCCGAGTGAGAGCGGGCGCGATCCTGCTGCCGGTACCGGCACAGGAGGTTGGGCCGCGCCTCGAGTCGCCGTGGGACATGGTGATCCACGCGACGCCGGCGACCAAGATCGTCCTCCTGGTCCTGTTGGGTTTTTCGCTCGTGTCGTGGATTCTGATCTTCTGGAAGTGGGTCGAGTTCCGGCGCGTCCGACAAGAGGGGGACGACTTCGTCCGCGACATGGAGAGCTCGACCGGGCTCGCCGATGTCTACGGCGCGCTCCGCGGGCTCGACGAGTCCCCGTACACCAGGGTATTCCGGCAGGGCGTGAACTTCTTCACCGAGCTCAGGCCTCGTGCCCTCCACGATCCCGTCGACCCGACCGAGGGACTCTCGCCCACCCAGCTGGACACACTGTGGCTGGTGCTCGAGAAGGGGCTGGCCCAGGAGAGAGATGACCTGGCGCACGGCCTGGCCTGGCTCGCGATCATCGGCTCGGTGAGCCCGCTGCTCGGTCTCATGGGGACCGTCATCGGCGTGATGAACTCGTTTATCGGGATCACGGTTCGCGGCAGCGCCAACATCGCGGCGGTCGCTCCGGGTATCGCCGAAGCGCTGATCACCACGGTCGTGGGACTGGCGGTCGCCATTCCGGCCGTGATCGCCTACAACCATTACGCGGCCAAGCTCGGGCTGTTCACCAGCGAGCTCGAGGGCTTCGCCTCGGAGTTCGTGGGCACGCTCGCCCGCGAGGGTCGGCTGTGAACCGTCGCTCGAGCCGCCACCTCGGCCTCGATGTCCGGGCGGAGATCAACGTCACCAGCCTGGTCGATGTGGCGTTCACGCTCCTGGTCATCTTCATGATCACCGCACCGATCCTGCAGGGTGGAGTGGAGATCGAGGTGCCGCGGGCGCCCGCGGCACCGCTGCGGGCGAGCGAGGGCATCGTGATCACGATCGACCGTGATGGGGGCCTCTACCTCGATGACGCGCCGGTGACGATGGAGGAGTTCGACGCAGCGGTCGTGCAGGTCATTCGGCGGCGCGATCCGGAAGCCGTGTACGTGAAGGGGGATGCTGGCGTTCCGTACGGGGTGGTGCTGCGGGTGATCGGCAAGCTCAAGGAGGCGGAGATCGAGACCGTGAGCCTGGTGGCCGAGCCGGAGGAGCCGAGACGTGACTGACGGACCGCGGCGCGTTCTCGGGTTTCGCCCGCCAATCGCCGGTCGGCGCGTCCCGCGCGAGGCGGTCGTGGGCTCGGTGGCGATCCATGTCCTCGCCGCCGTGGTGCTCTTTCGCTCGGCCTCGTCTCTCGAGGCCGTGCCGCTGAACACGTATCGGGTCCGGCTCGTCGCGACGGCAGCGGAGCTGTCGCCGCGCGCCCAGCGGCCCTCTCCGCCGAAGCCGACGGAGACGGAGCGGCGCGAGACAATACCGGAGCCGGCCCCGCAGCGGACCGCGCCCACCGAGGCGGAGACGAAGAGGACGCCGGAGGTCGAGCCGGCCGAGCCTCCCGCGGCGGCGGAGGTGAGCGGGGAGGAGACGGTCAACGTACAGCTCGACGGGGCGGTGTTCGCCTTCCCGGAGTACCTCGAGAACATCGTGCGGCAGATCAACCGGTACTGGAGACGACCGACCGGCGGGCGCCACCTGCGGGCCGAGATCGTCTTTGTCATCGCGCGCGACGGCAGCGTGAGCGAGATCGGATGGGTGCAGAGATCCGGCGTCAGCGCGTTCGACCTGGAGGCGCAGGGGGCGGTGGAGGCGGCGGGTCGGGCGCTGGCCTTCGGACCTCTGCCGGCGGGGTACCCGCGCGAGCGGCTTCGCGTCTCCTTCTACTTCGACCCGAGGAACTGAGACGCCATGTTCGTGCACGTGCTCTCCCGTCGACTCGGACGGAACGCGACGGTCACCACCGTGGCGGCGCTTGCCCTGCTGACCGGCCGCTCGCCGGCCGATGCCCAGGATGAGGGGGTAAGGCTCGGCATCACGTACCGGCCTGGCTACGTGCCGGCGCTGGCGATCGCGGACATTCGAACCGAGGCGCCGTTCGCGCCGGTGGCGGCGGCGATCGACTCGATTCTGGCTCGCGATCTGGACTACTCGGATCGTTTCGAGATCCTGCCCGTTCCGGATTCGCTCCGAACGGGCGGTGCGGTCAACTACGGGTTGTGGAACCAGCTGGGCGCCGTCTGGCTCGTCGAGGGCACGCTGACCGTGGGCGGCCAGCAGGCGATCCTCCGCGTCGGGCTGCACGACGTGGTCTACGGATCCCTGAAGGAAGTGCAGGCGTTCAGCCTGCCGCCGGTGGCCGCCCCCGAGTTCCGGATGGCGGTCCACCGGATCTCGGACTCGATCGTCCGCTGGGCGACGGGCGAGCCGGGGATGGCAGCGAGCCGGATCGCCTTCTCGCGTCGCGCCGACGACGGGACGTGGGACATCTGGGCGGTCGACAGCGATGGCGACCGAGCACGGCGGCTCACACAGCGGAATGCCCTGGTCTTCTCGCCGGGCTTCTCTCCCGATGGGCGTCATCTGGTCTATCAGTACCAGTCGAACTCCGGCGATCGGTCGTCGATCCAGGAGCTGGAGCTGGCGACGGGTCGCTCACGGGACGTGGTGGGCGGAGAGGTGCTCCACCTGACGCCGACCTACTCTCCCGACGGCACCCGCATCCTGTTCGCGCGTTCCGCCGGCACCGGCACGGAGATCTACGAGGTCGAGCGCGCGGGTGGGGGCGGTCGCGCCCTCACGGCCACCACGGTCGGCGACGCTCTCGGGCCGACGTTGGCTCCCGACGGGCGGCGGTTCGCGTTCACGGGAAGCGCGATGGGAGCTCCCCAGATCTATGTCCAGGACGGCGCCGGCTCCCGACCCCGCCTCATCAGCCGCTTCGTTCGCGGCGCGGACAGCTACGCGACATCGGCCGACTGGAACCCGCTCGACGATCGCATCGTCTATCAGTCCCGCGTGCAGGGCCAGTTCCAGATCGTGGTGGTCAACGCGGACGGATCGGAGATGCGGCTGCTGACGTCGGAAGGACGAAACGATGATCCGAGCTGGGCCCCGGACGGGCGCCACGTGGTGTTCGCGTCGGACCGGGGCGGGGTGCGCGGGCTGTGGATCCTGGACACGGTGACCGGCCGGACGCGGAACCTCGTTCGCGGCCGGTACGACCAGCTTCCGGACTGGTCGGGGGCGCTTTCCGCCGGGGAGTGAGCGGCCCGCGCGCCGGCCGTCCGACCATCTTGGCAAGGTCGGGTGCCGGCTCTAGGTTCCCATCCGTCGGCGTGAGGTCGCCGACCGGTCTGTCCCGACCCGACACTGAAGCGAGAGCGCCTCTCGAGGAGACCAGCATGCTCCGTACGGCCCGCAGGGCGACGCTGACCGGCATCGCCCTATTCGCACTGGTTGCCTGTGGGTCCAATCCCCCGCCCGAAGTTGAGCCCGCGGCCGAGGAAGCGCCGGCGGCCGATCCGGGCCCCGATCCGGCCGAGCTGGCGGAGGCGGCCGCACGCTCGCTCTGCGAGCAGGCGGAGGAGGCGGCCCTGCGCGGCGACTACCAGAGGGCGCGCGAGCTGTACAACCAGGCGATGTCGGAGTACGCGGGAACCACCTGCGCCAGAAGCGCCAGCGCCGAGATCGCCCGGATCGACGCGATCGAGACTCTCGAGCAACGGATCTACTTCGCCTTCGACCGCGCCGAGCTCACGGACGAGTCGGTGGTGGTGCTCAACCAGAAGGCCGAGGTGCTGCGCCGCCATGCCGACGTCCGCATCACCATCGAGGGCCACTGCGACGAGCGAGGCTCGATCGAGTACAACTTCGCTCTCGGCATGCGGCGGGCGCAGGCGGCAAAGAACTATCTGGTCGGTCTCGGGGTGACCCAGGATCGGTTTCGTACGGTTAGCTTCGGCAAGGAGCGACCGCTCGATCCGGGCCAAAACGAGCGGGCTTGGGCGTTGAACCGCCGGGACGAGTTCGTGATCGAGAACCTGGGCGCTATCTGAGGATGGGGGGCGGAGCGGCGATGGCGGGTGGGACGGCGATGCGGCGAGTCGCGGTCCTCCCGCTGGCGCTCCTCTCGGCGGCCTGCGCCAGCAAGGGCGACATCCAGCAGATGGAAGCCAACATGCTGGCGGAGATCGGCGCGATCCGTGCCAGGCAGGACAGCCTCAACCGGGAGCTTCGCGGCGTCGTCATGGACAGCCTCGGCTCCCAGGAGTTGCGGCTGCTCCAGAGCGGGTCCGAGCAGCGCCGGCGCCTGGATCAGCTCCAGCAATCCCTGCAGCAGGTGCTCGATCTGCTGGAGCAGATCGAGAGGGAGCTGCGGCGAGGACGCGCCTACGGCGGCATACAGCCGACGATGCCGACCGTTCCCGGCGCGCCGATCGGGGATGCCGGCACGGGACCGGTCGGTGCCGGAGAGCGGCCGGTCGATGACGCCGCGGCCACCCTGTACAACTCCGCCCAGAACCAGTTCAATCGCGGCGCGTACGAGACGGCGCGCACCGGTTTCGCCGAATACCTGCGCCTGTACGCCGAGGGCGAGCTCGCGCCGGACGCGCAGTTTTACCTGGCACGCACGTACGAGGAGACCGGCGATCCGGGCCTCGCGCTGGCAGAGTACGCGCGGGTGCTGGAGCTGTACCCGAACTCTCGCCGGGCTCCGTCGGCGCTCTACGCGAGCGGCCGCATCGAGCTGGACCGTGGAAACACCCAGGACGCCGCAGGTTTCTTCGCGCGCGTCGTCCGCGGCTACCCGAACAGCGATGAGGCCATCCTTGCGGAGCAGCGGCTGCGCGATCTCCGCCGCTAGGCGGAAAGGAACCGCGATCGGCGCAGCCGTTCGCCGGAGTCGGGTGCAGCCGCGCCCCACGGCTCGGACGGTCTCCTCAGCGACCTCCTAAGGCGCTCTCTCTCGGCTCCAGGGAGCATCATGCGCTGTCCGAGCTGCCAGAACCTCGATGATCGGGTGATCGACTCGCGCCACGTCCGTGCCGGCGGGGCGGTTCGGCGCCGCCGGGAGTGCGCCGCCTGTGGGCATCGGTTCACGACGTACGAGCGAGTGGAGGAGGAACCGCTCACGGTCCGCAAGCAGAGCGGCGTCGTCGAGCCCTTCGAGCGTGCCAAGCTGAAGAGAAGCATCCAGGTCGCCTGCGCAAAGCGCCCGGTGGCCGACTCGATCGACGACCTGGTGGACGCGATCGAGGAGGCGCTGGCGAACTCGGATGGCCGGGAGGTCAGCACGGCACGGATCGGGGAGCTGGTGATGGAGAGCCTCTCCGCCGTCGACCAGGTCGCCTACGTCCGCTTCGCGTCCGTGTACCGAAACTTTCAGGAGACGACGGAGTTCGAGCACGAGGTGCGCGAGCTGCAGCGGCGGAGGCGCTACGAGGCGCCCGGCCAGGAGGATCTTTTCCGCGGGTCGACGAAGCCGGCCGACCGGTCATCCGACGAGGAGTGATGCCCCGCCACAGCGCTGAAATGCCCTTCCTGGACCACCTGGAGGAGCTCCGGTGGCGCATCATCTGGAGCCTCGTCGCGATCATCGCGGGTTCGGTGATCGGCTTTCTGGTGGTGGTCAAGCTGGACGTGGTCGGCGTGCTGGAGGGCCCCATCCGGGAGCTGTTGCCGGACAGGAAGCTCGTCTTCACCAGTCCGACGACGCCTTTCTTCATCAGCGTAAAGCTCGGAGTGGCGGTCGGTTTCCTGCTCGCCCTCCCCCTGATCGTATACCAGGCTTGGGCCTTTCTGTCTCCCGCCCTGTACGAGAACGAGCGACGGTACGTGGTGCCGGGTGCTGTCGGCGGCATCGTCCTCTTTGCCGCCGGCGTGGCCCTGGCCTACTTCCTGGCTCTTCCCGTCGGACTCCGCTTCCTCCTCGGGTTCCAGGCGGAGAGCCTGGCACCGATCATCACCATCGACGAGTATCTGCGGTTTGCGACCGGCGTCATCCTGGCGTTCGGAGTGCTGTTTCAGCTTCCCGTGGTGCTCGTCGTGCTCGGCATGATCGGGATCGTGACGCCCGAGACGCTCGCGAAGTACCGACGGCACGCGATCGTCATCCTGGCCGTACTGTCGGCGCTGCTCACGCCGGCGGATCCCGGGACGATGCTCATGTTGCTCGTGCCGATGGCCCTGCTGTACGAGCTCTCGATCTGGCTCACCCGGGTGGCCGTACGTCGCAAGGCTGAAGCCGCCAAGGAGAGCAGACCGCTTCCTGCTCGATGAGGCCGACCCGGCTGTCACTGGCAACCTGCGCGCTGCTGGCAGCCGGTCTGACGCTGTTTCCGGGTGGCGGCCTCGCCCAGGAGGATCGGACCCCCCAGGACTCCCTTCCTCCTGATTCCGCCCGCGTGCCGCCGCCCATCGAGGTGCAGCGTCGGGGCCTGCCGGCCGACACCGATTCGGTCGGCGTGGACGCACGGCGGGCTGCCGACGCCGCGCAACGGCGCCAGGCCCTCAGCGAAGGGGGCTTTCCGGAGCGGGATGAGATCTTCTCCCAGCTCGCGACCCGTCCGGGTTTCCGGATCCTCGAGTACCGCGGAGTGCGCGTCGCCCTGGATCTGGAGCTGGAGTCGGTGCGCTTGATGGGGGACGCACAGGCGAACTACGAGGAGGCGGTCCTGCGGGCCGACTCCATCACCTACCTCGCGAGGTCGCGGTTCATCTCGGCCCTCGGCGCCATCACCCTCCTGGGCCCCGAGCAGGCGGAGGTCGTGAGCGATTCGGGCCCGCTCTACTACGACGTCGCCACCCTGAAGGGAACGATCTTCGATGCCGAGACGCAGTTTGCCGACCGTGGGGCCACCTGGCGGGTGCGCGGCGACGCGATCCCGGCAGGGACGGACACGCTGTTCGTCCTCTCGGGCGAGTTTACCTCGTGCGAGCTGGAGCCGCCGCACTACCGATTCGCATCAGGGCAGATCAAGCTGGTGAACGAGAACACCTTGGTCGCCTGGCCCGTCGTGCTCTACGTCGGGAACGTGCCCATCGCCTGGCTGCCCTTCTTCGCCCAGGACATCCGACCCGGCCGTCGCAGCGGCCTGATCCCGCCTCGCTTCGGGATCAACGACTTCCTGAGCTCGGGAGACATCGGGCGCCAGATCACCGACTTCGGCTACTACTGGGCGATCAACGACTACATGGACGGTCAGCTGACGGTCGACTGGTTCGGCGGCCAGTTCACCCGCCTGAACGGTGCCTACCGGTACAAGTTCCTGAAGAGCTTCCTGCAGGGGAGCCTGCTCACCAGCTACAGCTTCGGAGAGAGCGGCAACAACCTCTCGCTGGCATGGAGCCACAATCAGGAGCTGACCCCGGAGACGCGGCTCCGGATCAACACCCAATTCGTGCAGAACACGAAGGTGTTTGAGGACCAGAGCTTCGATCCGCGGGAGCAAACGGCGATCATCACCTCCGATCTGGGCCTCAACCACCGTTTCGGCTTCGGGAACGTGTCGGTGAGCGCCCGACGGAGGCAGTATCTGCAGGAGGAGGGCCGCATCGACCTCACCCTGCCGTCGTTCAACACGAGCTTCTCCCCCGTGACGCTGTTTCGCGCCCCCGTCAGCCGCCAGGGGGCGTTCAACAACCTGACCTGGAGCGGCGGCCTCAACTTCCAACGCACGGAAACGACGAGGGATTTCGGGGACGATACGCAGGCGACGACGGGTGGGGTATCGAGCTCCTTCACCCTCCGCGAGCTCAGCATCAGCGGGGCCGCCAACTACGACGAGCGCATCACCGTGCCTTCCGATTCGCTCGGCAACGACCTGAGCGAGGAGCTGCGCGGCACCGGGCGATGGAACGTCGGCGCCAACTATCGGCTCGAGCTCGTAGGGTCGACGACCCTGCGCCCGCGCGTCGACGTCGATGGAGGCCTTTTCCGCTCCGACAGCACCGGACGGTCGTTCATCAACGTGCCGACCCGCTTCAATGTCGGGGTAACCCTCACCACCGACATCTTCGGATTCTGGCCCGGTTTCGGGCCGTTTCAGCGCATCCGTCACAAGATCTCCCCGCAGATCACCTGGGCGTACGCTCCGGCCGTAACGGTGGCGGATTCGGTTGCCGAGATCCCGGGCTTTCCTCTTCAGACCGGCGCGGCACAGAACCGCCTGCAGATCAACTTCAACCAGACGTTCGAGGCGAAGCTGAAGCGCAGCGTGCAGGAGGAGGCGGAGCGGCAGGAGCTGAGCGTGCTCGGTCCGATGGAGGCTCCCGAGGTCCGCCAGCAGCAGGGGGGGCAGCCGGCGGAGCCGGATTCCGTGTCGGAGGGGCAGGTACCGTCCGGTGCGCTGCCCGCCGGTGCCGCAACGGACTCGGCAGCCGCCGTCGATTCCACTGCCGTGACGCCGAGCGTGCAGGAGGATGCGGAGGCGGCCGTGGCGCAGGCCGACACGGCCGGACCCGGTGATGGGGGCAGGAGAACGGGGCAGGTCTCGCGCCGCAGGTCTGTAACCGAGCAGAGCGTGGTGCTGCTGTCGCTCAACTCCAGCCCGCTGGTGTTCGACTTCGAGCGCAAGAACCAGCCAAAGCTGGTGACCGAGCGCTGGCGTACGAACATCACATCGGATCTGCTGCGCGGCGTGGCCACCAACATCGAGTTCGATCTGTTTCGTGGCAGCGGGGAGGAGCGGGAGTTCAGCATGTTCCTCTCGGCGGTAGGCGCCAGCTTCGGCTTCGGCTCCTCCCGGAGCATCAGTTCGATGTTCGGCCTCGGGCAAAGCGGGCGGGACCAGCCCCTGGCACTCGCCAACTCCACCCAGCGCCTCGATTCCCGAGGGCGCCTGCGGAGCTTCGATCCGGACGACCGCTTCGACGGAGGGAGCTCGGGCCCGTGGAACGTGCAGTTCAACTACTCGCTCCTGCGGGCCCGGCCCGAGGAGGGGGGCGAGGAGAGCCAATCCGTCGGCGGCACGATATCCCTCCGGCCGACGCCCAACTGGCGAATGAGGTGGACGACCCAGTACAACATCACGCAGGGCCAGTTCGGGGCCCAGATCGTGACCCTCGAGCGCGATCTCCACCGCTGGCAGGCCATCTTCGGGTTCAGCAAGTCGCCGAACGGAAACCTGATCTTCAACTTTTCCGTCGGCTTGAAGGACGCTCCCGAGCTCCAGTTCGGGTACGATCAGCAGGGGCTGCAGGGCTTTCCCTGATGGCAGCCAGTCTGCACGATCCGGGGCAGGGCAGGGCACTTTCGGCCTTTGACAATGACGACGCGGGCTCTCTACATTGGGCCGCGCTCCAGCCGGCCCGGGCGGCGCACTCGAGGCTGCTCGAGGCCGCCCGAATTCGGATTCTGGATGTCCCAGACGCTCATTCCCGCGGAACAGAGGATGTTCGAAGCCGCTCCCCCCACCCTCCAGATCGTCAAGGAGCCGGTTGTCCAGCGTCTTGAGGAGGTTGAAGCCGCCATGGCAAGCATGGTGCCGGCCGACTACGACGCGACGGACGAGGTGAACGAGTACATCCTGTCACTGCGCGGCAAGCTGTTTCGCCCCACCCTACTCCTCCTGGCCAACGGCGTCGGCGATCAGCCGTCCGAGAAGGCCATTCGGTTGGCGGCTGTCGTGGAGTTGATCCACGTAGCGACCCTGGTCCACGATGATGCGGTCGACCACTCGGTTCGGCGCCGCGGGCTACCGACGGTGAACGCGCGCTTCAGCCATCAAGTCGCGATCATCATGGGAGACTACCTGTACTCGCGGGCCGTGATGGAGGTGGCGCAGCTCGGTGATGTGGAGCCGATCTACATGCTTGGCTCTGCGGCTAACCGCATGACAGTCGGTGAGATGCGGCAACTCATGTCACATGACACCTTGCTGTTCTCGGAGGAGGATTACTTCCGCCTCTGCGAGTGCAAGACCGCGGCGCTGATGGCAGCCGCCTCCGAACTCGGCGGGATGTACGGGGCCGGCTTCACCCGCGAGCCGCTGCGGGACTTCGGCTTCAACCTCGGCATGGCCTTCCAGATAACGGACGACGTCCTGGACTACACGGTCCCGGCCGACGTAACCGGCAAGCCGAGCGGCCAGGACCTGAGGGAGCACAAGGTGACCCTGCCGCTCATCGCGGCGCTGCGTGACATGAGCGCTGCCGACCGTGCGGCGGTCCGCGAGCTGTTCGCCGAGTCCGACCCACCGGACACAGCCGTACGTGCGGTGGTAGAGGCCGTCGGCCGCAACGGGGGACTGGAGTACGCGCGAACGCGGGGCGAGGAGTTCGGAGATCGCGCCCGCGAATGCCTTCGCGGGCTGCCGGAGGGGGAGTGCCTGGACGCCCTGCAAGCAGCGGTGGACTTCGTCACCCAGAGGCAGAGCTGACAGATGGAGTATGGACGCCGACGGGCGACCGCTCGGAGGATCGCGCTGATCGTTGCCGGTGGATTGATCCTCGGTGGCCTGGCCACGGAGCTCCTGATCCTCGCGCTGCCGGCCAGCGCGGCGAGGCAGTTCTTCATCACGACCGTGGCCGCGACTCTCGGGCCGCTTTCCGTCGACCTTCACGTGGTGGCGATTACGCTGGGTCCCCTGATCCTGCGCTTGAACATTCTGAGCGTCATCGGGATACTACTGGTGGCGTGGTTCGCGAGGTCGCTACTCTAGTCCGGCCCGACCGAGAGGTTCCGAGTGGGCGCGGCCCCGTCTGATCCCGGTCTTTCTGTTTCTATCTCGACCGGAGGGTTGGCATGTTTGGTGGACTCGGGATGTGGGAGCTTCTCCTCATCTTCTTCATCATCCTCCTGTTCTTCGGGGCTCGACGGCTGCCCGAGATCGGCAGCTCGCTGGGGAAGGGAATCCGCGAGTTCAAGGACTCCGTGAAGGAGATCGAGGGCGGGGAAGGCGGCGAGATCACCGGCCCAAAGGAGAACGCTCCGCCTCCCAAGACGCCGGGCGACGCCTGAGCCGGCCCCCGGGGGAGCGACCCCGGGCTCGTAGGGCGTGGGGTCGGCTGGTGGCCTAGGAAGTCTCCGAATCCGGGCTGGCCTGCACCAGACGGTCCCGCAGGTCACGCACGTCGGCTTGGTCGCGTAGCCCCTGGAGCCATACGCCGAGCTGTTGCTGCTGCTGCTGCAGGGTGAGCTGGGCCCGAATGCTCTCCTTGGCGGCTCGGAACGTCTCGACCGACGGTTCGGTCCGTTCCAGCACTTCCAGCAGGACCACCGTTTCCCCCGCGTCCACCGGACCCCCGATCTCGCCCACCGGAAGTCCGAACGCCGCTCCCAAAGCCTCCGTGTCACGCCCCAGACCGGGGACGAACTGCAGGCGGGTGAACGGCTGGGTGGTCTCGAGCGGCCAGCCCGTGCGCTCGCTGATCTCGGCGAGGGTGGCCTCGGCCGCCAGCGCTTCGCTCGCCTTCCGCATGGCCGCCTCCTTCCTCTTCCGGAGGAGAAGGAGCTCCTCGATGCCGACCTCGACGTCGCTCAACTCGAACGTCCCGCCCGGGCGGAGTTCCTCGAGCTCGAGAATGTGGAAACCGCTCGCGTTCTCGAAGAACTGGCTGATGTCGCCGGGAGCCCGCACCGGCTCGAAGGCCCAGTCCACACCGACGCCCAGCGCGCCGGCGCCGGGCACGAACTCGGTCTCCTGCGTCAACGTGACCCCTTCTCGGATCGGTATCCCGAGCGAGTCGGCCGCGGTCTCGAGATTCGAGTCGAGGGCGATGCCCTCCAGGGCGTCCAGTCGGTCGAACAGCTCGTCCTCGGTTTCATCGGAGAGCTGGATCGGCACCAGAATGTGGCTCGCGGTCGCCGTGTCCCCGTCGCGCGCATCCACCCGCAGCAGATGATAGCCGCGCGGGGAGAGCACGGGTTCGGAGACCGCGCCGATGGGCGTCGCAAACGCTGCATCCCCGAGCGGACCGGCAAGATCGCCGCGGGCGAAGCGGCCGAGGCTCCCGCTGTCGGCTGCGGTCGCCTGGTCTGCGGACTCGGTGGCAGCCAGCTGCCGGAACCCCGCTTCCCCCGACTCGATGAGTCGGCGCAGCGAATCGGCCCTGGCGGCGGCCGCCGCCGTATCGGCGGCCGAGGGCGCGGCCGACAGGCTGACGATGTTGACGATGGCCGTGGCCGGTCTCTGGTAGCTTTCCTGGTTCTCCCGGTAGTAGGCCCGGATCTCATCCTCGGAGACGGCGACCTCCGCCTCGTCGACGTCGGACATCGGATCGATGGTGATGAACCTCACCCGTGCCGTCTGGCTGCCGTCCCGGAAGGTCTGCCAGACATCATCATCGCTGACGAACACGGAAGATTGGATCTGCTCGGCCAGCTTCTGCCGGGGCAGGATGCTGCGGTAGTACGATTCGATTTGCAGCAACAGGGTCTCGTCCACGATCGGGTTCGCGAAGAACTCGCGGTACTTGTCGTAGTCGAACCGGCCATCGGTCTGGAACGCCGGGTGGCCCAGGAGGTCGGGGGGAGGCGCCGTCCGGAACGCCTCCTGGATCTCGCTGTCGCTGATTCGAATCGAGAGCCGCTCGAGCTCCTGCTCGAGAAGTGCCTGCGAGATCATCGTCTCCCAGGCGGCCTCGCGGATTCGGCGCGCCTCTTCGTCCGTGAGGGGGGCATCGGACTGGGCGCGGGCGATGTCGAGGCGAGCCTCGAGCAGCTGGCTCCACTGGGCCAGGCGGATCTCCTGCCCGTTCACGGTGAGCACGACGGGATTCGGGCCGGTGGCGGCCGACGACTGTCGGCTCTGAACCCAGTCCAGCACCAGCCAACCCACGAACGCGACCGAGAGGATGAGCATCACCCACTTGGCGCTGTCCCGCATCGCACGCATTACCATCGCGAACCGCCCCCTGCGAACCAACAACGGCCAACGAGAGCCGAAAAGAGAAACGGCCCCTGAAGGCCGCGAATCCCCTGCCGACGATCGAACCTCAGAAAGCGCGAAGAACCTAGCGCCGGAGCCGGTGGCCGGCAACAGAATCCGCCCGGTTTTCGTTGACTTCACCGGAACCCGTCGGGTACCTTGCAGGCCGATGTTCGGCGCCCCAGTGGCGCCGACGGGTCTGCCACCGACACTCGCGCGCCGGGCCATGCCGTCCGACCGGATCGAAGCCGAAGAGATTCGAAAGTTCGAGCAGCAGTTCGCGGAGCATCCCGAGAGCTTCGTGTTCGCGCGACTGGCGGATGCCTACCGAAAATCCGGCAATCCGAGGCGGGCGCTCGAGATCCTCGAGTCGGGCCTCGAGCGGCACCCCGAGTACCTGAGCGCCCGGATCGTACACGCGCGGTGCCTGATGGAACTCGCTCGCGCCGAGGAGGCGATGAGCGCATGGCGCCGAGTGCTCGAGCTCGATCCCCAGAATCTCGTCGCTCTCGGCGAGCTGGAGGAACACGCGCGGGTAGCCGATGCCAGCGCCGCCCCGCAGCCGGCGAGCACCGGCGGGAGCGACGGCGAGACCGGTGACGGCGAGA